>CAXTSJ010000003.1:0-130700 GCA_964246995.1 uncultured Hydrocarboniphaga sp. | reverse complement strand
GCCTACGGCCAGAATCTGCGAAGAATTACGCCCGAGATCGTCGCCAAGGCGGCGGGCGAATCCTTTGGTGCATCGTCTACGGCGCAATCGCCGACACGCTTTGGCGGGCTCGGGCGCTGGCGTCGGTTCTGGCTGGAAACCGGCCTGACGGTCGCCGCCTTGCTGCTGGCGATGGTCCTGGCATATCAAACATTTCTGACGCCGGCTGAGACACCCAAGGCGCCGGCGGTGACGTCCGCTCCGCTGCGCGCACCGGTTGCGGCTGCGGAGCCGCAAGCCACGGTTTTGGTGCCGGACGCGGCGAGCGCCCCGCCACCCGCCGCCGATCTCACCACTCTGCTGCAGGCGGCAGAACCGCTGGCTTCGGTGATGAGCGGCCTGATCCGGCTGTGGGATTCGCAGCTGGTGCTGACACGCGCGGACAACGTTTGCCGCAAGCTGTCGGCTCATGCGCTGGAATGCTACAAGTCGACCGGCGAATGGGCCGACCTGCGCACCCTCAACCGTCCCGCGGTGCTGTCGCTGACCACCGGCCGCGGCGAAGTGCAGCACGTGCTGCTGCGCGGCCTCGCCGCCACCCAGGCGACCATCGAAACCGCGCATGGGCCGCTGGCGGTCCCGCTGGAACAGCTCGACGCGCTGTGGACCGGTGAATTTCTGCTGTTGTGGAAGCACGAGACGCCGGATCTTCATCTCGCGCCCGGCGCGCGCGGCCCTTCGGTGCTGTGGGTGCGCCGGCGGCTCGCCGAACTCACCGGCACGCCGCTGGCGAAACCGCTTTCGGACCGTTTCGACGCCGCGCTGTCCCAAGATCTGAAGCGCTTCCAGACCACGCGCGGACTGGATTCCGACGGCCTGGTCGGCGTGCGGACCCTGGTCGCGCTGGGCGATGGTCTCAGTGGCACGCCGACCCTGGTGACGCCATGAGCTTCATTCTCGACGCCCTGCGCAAAGCGGAGCGCGATCGCAGCCTGGGCCAGACGCCGCGCATGCAGGACGTGGCGCTGGCGCCTCCCGCGCCCGCAGTCGCGCCTGCCGGTTTGCACCGCGGCAGGCTCGCCGTCGTCGCGGCGCTGCTGGCACTGGCGATCGCCGCCGCCGCATATTGGCTGCTGCCGCGTTCATCGCCGCCGCAGGCAGCGCCCAGGGTGGCACCGCCGGGCGTGGTCACCGCCAGCGTTCGCGGCCCGGCGCCGTTGACGGCGCCGGCCGCCGCTCCGACACGCCTCGCAGAAGCCGGGACGCCCGCGCTGGTCGACGACGGCTCGCTGTCTTCGCTGGACGATCTGGCCGCCGCGTCGGACGACGCGCCGACCGCGACGGTCGCAGCGCCGGCCACCGAACCTTCCCAGGCGGTGCCCCCTTCCCAGCCGCGTACCGCTGACGCGCCGGCACGGCCGCCGAGCGCGTCCGATGCGCCCAGGGCCGCGGCCAGCAGCCCGGTGGATGGCGCGGCGACGCCACTCGACCAGATGCCCAGCGCCTATCGCGCGGAATTTCCGGCGATGACCATCGAGGTGCATGTCTGGGATTCCGAACCGGGCCGGCGCTTCGTGATGGTCAACGGCCATCGCTATCGCGAAGGCGACACCCTCGCCGCCGGACCGCGTCTGGACGAGATCGCGCAGGACGGGCTGGTGCTCGACTACCGCGGCTCGCGCGTGCTGTATTCGCTGCTGCTGCAGCAGTAGCGCGCGACGCTGCCGCATCGACACCCGATCGCAGCGGCCACGGGTCGACCGATGCTGAGCGGCGCCAAAGCCCGCTGGCAGCTGCACTTCTGCGTGCTGCTGTGGGGCTTCACCGCGATCCTCGGCAAGCTCATCAGCCTGCCGGCTCTGGAGCTGGTGTGGTGGCGGCTGCTGATCGTGGTGCTGAGCCTGGCGCTGCTGCCGCGAACCTGGTCTGCGCTGCGGCGCCTGCCGCCGCGACGCATCGCGATCTACGCCGGCATCGGCTGCCTGGTCACGCTGCACTGGCTGAGTTTTTACGCCGCCATCAAGCTGGCGAACGCTTCCGTCGCGGTGACTTGCCTGGCGCTGGCGACAGTGTTTCTCGCGGTGATTGAACCGCCGATCGCCCGCCGCGCTTTCGACTGGCGCGAGCTGCTGCTGGGCATCGCGGTGATCCCGGGCGTGGGGCTGGTGGTCGGCGGCATTCCCCACGGAATGCGGCTCGGCGTCGCGGTCGGCGCACTGTCGGCGCTGCTGGTGGCCTTTTTCGTGGCACTCAACAAGCGCCATATCGAACACGCCGATCCGCAGGTGGTCACCGCGATCGAACTGGGCGCGGGCCTGCTGCTGCTCACCGCGCTGGCGCCGCTGACCGAGGGCGGATGGGACTCGCTGCTGCGCCTGCCCGGCGCGCGCGACGCCGCGCTGCTGCTGGTGCTTGGCCTGGGCTGCACCCTGCTGCCGTTCACGCTGTCGCTGCACGCGCTGCGCCAGCTGTCCGCGTTCTCCTCGCAACTCGCGATCAATCTGGAGCCGCTCTACACCATCGCCCTGGCCGCGCTGTTGCTGGGCGAGCAGCGCGAACTCGGGCCGCGCTTCTATCTGGGCGTGAGCCTCGTGCTGGCGGTGGTGTTGCTGCATCCGCTGATCGCGCGACGGCCGACGCTGATGGCGCCGGACGCCATCGGCAACACGGGTCCGAAGGACTAAAAGCGCCTCGAACCGGCAGTGTTCAGGCCAAGCTAATCGCCACCTCGGCATCTTGTCGCTGTGCCACGTTCGCCAAGGAAGGCCCGTGACGTGATGCGATCTTGCAAGGACGCGTGGGGACCCCAGTCATAGGACCTCTTTCCGCGCTTTTCGATGGTCATTTCGCGGCGGGGCCCAGGCGTGTGTGCTACCGGAGCGATGCCCCGACGCGGGCATAACTCTCCGCCACATCACCGCACCATGAGAGGGACATCATGAGCTGGGCAGGCCCATTTCAGACACCGATCGGCAAATCCGCCGGCATCAAACCCACTCTCAATCCCAACACCGCGCGTTTCATCCGCCGTCGCGGCGGCCGGGTGCCGCCGACGCTGCTGTGCCTGTCGCACTTGCGCTGGAACTTCGTTTACCAGCGGCCGCAGCATCTGATGACCCGCTTTGCGCGCGATCACCGCGTGCTGTACTTCGAAGAACCGGTACGCGGCGCGGTCGACGAGCCCGAGCTGGAGATTCGCCTGGAAGAAGGCGTCGAAGTGCTGGTGCCCTTCTTGCCGGTGAAGCTGCCGGCCGCCGACGTCGACGCGGCATTGGTGGCCTTGCTCGACCAGTATCTGGCCGACGCGCAGATCCGCTCCGAGGATCTGCTGCTCTGGTACTACACTCCGATGAGCCTATCGTTCACGCGGCACCTGAAAGCCTCGCTGACGGTGTACGACTGCATGGACGAGCTGTCGGCCTTCCTCGGCGCGCCGCCGGAACTGCTCGCTTGCGAAGCCGAGCTGCTGGAGCGCGCCGACCTGGTGTTCACCGGCGGCCACAGCCTGTACGAGGCCAAGCGCGATCGCCACGCGCAGGTGCATGCGTTTCCAAGCAGCGTCGACATCGCGCACTTCGCGCAGGCGCGCGGCGCGCTGTTCGAACCCGGCGACCAGTCGTCGCTGCCCTACCCGCGGCTGGGTTTCTACGGCGTGATCGACGAGCGTTTTGACCTGCCGCTGATCGCGGAACTCGCCGCTGCGAGGCCGGACTGGCAGATCGTGCTGATCGGCCCGGTGGTGAAGATCGACGAGTCCACCCTGCCGCAGGCGGCCAACCTGCACTACCTGGGCCCGAAGGTCTACGACGTGCTGCCGCACTATCTGGCGGGCTGGGACGTGGCGCTGCTGCCCTTCGCGCTCAACGAATCAACGCGCTACATCAGCCCCACCAAGACGCCGGAATATCTGGCGGGCGGCGTGCCAGCGGTGTCGACGCCGATCCGCGACGTCGAACGCAGCTATGGCGGCAGCGGCGTGGTGCACATCGCCGGCAGTACACCAGATTTCATCGTCGCCGTTGAAACCGCGCTGGTGCAGTCGCGTGATCGCGAGCGCTTCCTCGCTGACGCCGATGCGGTGCTGGGCGACATGTCCTGGGACCGCAACATCTCGCAGATGAGCCGCCTGATCGAAGATCAGCGCCTGGCCAAAGTCTCCGCGCTGCGCCGGCCCGCCGCCGCGCCGCGCGCGCGCAGCCTGCCGGGCGCGCGCAAGGCCGGATTCGATTACCTGATCGTGGGCGCCGGCTTCGCTGGATCGGTGCTCGCCGAGCGCCTCGCGAGCCAGGCCAACAAGCGCGTGCTGGTGATCGACCGGCGGCCGCACATCGCCGGTAACGCCTACGATTGCTACGACGATCACGGCCTGCTGATCCATCGCTACGGCCCGCACATCTTCCATACCAACGCGCAACGCATCTTCGATCACCTGTCGCAGTTCACGCGCTGGCGGCCCTATGAGCATCGCGTGCTTGCCGACGTCGACGGCCAGCAGGTGCCGATCCCGATCAATCTCACCACGCTCAACCAGCTCTACGGTTTGAATCTGGACGAAGCCGGTGCCGCCGCGTTTCTGGCGGCACGCGCCGAGAGCTTGCCGCAGATCCTCACCAGCGAAGACGTGGTGATCAGCCAGGTCGGCCGCGAGCTGTATGAAAAATTCTTCCGCGGCTACACGCGCAAGCAGTGGGGGCTGGACCCGAGCCAGCTCGACAAGGCGGTGACCGCGCGCGTGCCGACGCGCACCAACACCGACGACCGCTACTTCGGCGACAGTCATCAGTTCATGCCCTTGCACGGCTACACGCGCATGTTCGAGAACATGCTCGACCATCCGAACATCCGCATCATGACCAACACCGACTTCGAGGACATCCGCAACGACGTGCACTACGATCACCTGATCTACTCCGGGCCGATCGACGAGTACTTCGGATTCCGCTTCGGCAAACTGCCCTATCGGTCGCTGCGTTTCGAACATCTCAATGTCGATCGCGAGTGGTTCCAGAAGACTGCGGTGGTCAATTACCCGAGCGAGAACGTACCCTACACGCGCATCACCGAATACAAGCACCTCACCGGCCAGCACCACGAGCAAACCAGTCTCACCTACGAATATCCCGCCGCCGAAGGCGATCCCTACTACCCGATCCCGCGTGACGAGAATCAGCTGCTGTATCGCCGCTACCGCGAACTGGCCGACGCCACGCCCGGCGTGAGCTTCGTTGGCCGGCTCGGCACCTATCGCTACTACAACATGGACCAGGTGGTCGGTCAGGCACTGACCCTGTTCAACAAGCTGATGGGCACCGAGACCGACGCAACCGAACCGGTGCGCGTGCTCGCCGGTTGAGATGGAGCTGCCCATGCATCAGCCGACGGTGTTCGACAGTTTTTTCATGGGCGGTTTCGACTGCTCGACGATGCGCCGCGGCGACGGCCGCCGACTCGATCTGCTCGGCTCCACCCAGCACGACCGGCTCGTCGACGATGACTATCGCGTGCTGCAGCAGCATGGCATCCGCAGCTTTCGCGACGGCTTGCGCTGGCATCTGATCGAGACCAGGCCCGGCCACTACGACTGGTCGAGCTTCCTGCCGATGCTCCGCGCCGCCAACGCGGCCGGTGGGCAGGTGATATGGGACCTGTGCCATTACGGCTGGCCGGACGATCTGGAGATCTGGCGCCCGGCGTTCGTCGAGCGCTTCGCCGCTTTCGCCGGCGCGGTGGCCAGGCTGGTCCGCGACGAAGGCGGACCGGCGCCGCTGTACTGCCCGATCAACGAGATCAGCTACTGGGCCTGGGCCGGCGGCGACAACGCGCGCTTCTGGCCGTTGGCACGCCGCCGCGGCGCGGAACTCAAGCGCCAGCTGGCGCGCGCGGCGATCGCCGCAGTGGCGGCGATCCGCGAAGCCGACCCGCGCGCGCTCATCGCCTTCGCCGACCCGGTGATCCAAGTCAATCCCTCGTCGACTTCGGCCGCCAGCCACAAGCGCGCAGAGGAGATGCGGCTGGGGCAATACGAGGCCTGGGACATGCTCACCGGCCGCATGGAGCCGGGGCTGGGTGGCGATGATCACTGCCTGGATCTGATCGGCGCCAACTACTACTCCGACAACCAGTGGTACTTGAACGGCGCCACCATCAAACGCACCAACGCGGCCTACCGGCCCCTGTCCGACCTGCTGCGCGAGACCCACGCGCGCTATGCCAGGCCGCTGTTCATCGCCGAAACCGGCGCCGAGGGCGCCGCGCGCGCGGGCTGGCTGTCGTATGTCTGCGACGAGGTGTTCGCGGCGATGGCCGTAGGTCTTCCCGTCGAGGGCATCTGCCTGTATCCGGTGCTCGACTACCCGGGCTGGACCAACAACCGCCATTGCGAGACCGGGCTCCTTGGTTTCGCCGACAGCCATGGACAGCGACCGGTCTGCACCGAACTGGCGGCGATGCTCGCGTTGCAAAAGGCGCGTCTGGCGCAGCTGCTGGCGCAGCCCGCTGTCGCGGTGCCGGACGGCGACCAGCGCGCGCGCACCGTGCAAGCCGGGCTGGAGTCGGTCGCGTGAACGCGGCACCGGCGACGGATGGCGCCTCGCCGCAGGCGCCGTTCCCCAACCGGCCGGTGCCGTTTCTCATGCGCTATGTGCGCCTGCGGCGGCTCAATTTCGCCGCGTTGATCGCCATCGTCGTGGGCGCTGCGTCTTGTGCGGTGGGCGTGCAGTTCGGCATGAAGCTGATCGTCGACGCGATGAACATGCCCGATCGCGAGAAGGCCGCGGTTTGGTTCCCCCTTGGGCTGTTCCTCACCCTGATCGCCACGGAGAACGTGCTGTGGCGATTCGGCGGCTGGCTCGGCTGCCGCACCATCGTCGCCACCGGCGTCGATCTGCGGCTGGACCTGTTCCAGCATCTCACCGGCCATCCGATGCGTTACTTCGCCGAGCATTACTCGGGTGCGCTCGGCAACCGCATCACCCAGACCGCCACCGCCACCAACCTGATCTTCAGCGCGCTCACCTGGAACATCCTGCCGCCGGTGATCGATTTCATCGGTGCCATCGTCGTGCTCAGCGTGATCGACGTGCGCATGGCGGGCGCGCTAGTGGTGTTCGTCGGTGTCGTCGCCACGGTGATCCTTACTTTCGGCGCGCGCGGCCGGCCGCTGCACCAGCGCTTCGCCGAAGAAGGCGCGCGCACCAACGGCCGCCTGGTCGATGTCGTCGCCAATGTCTGGACCGTGAAAGCCTTCTCCGCGCGCGGCAGCGAACGCGAGCGCCTCGCGGACGAACTGGGCAAGGAAGCACGTGCACAGACGCGCAGCTGGATGTTCGTCGAAAAAACCCGGCTGATGCATGACGCCAGCCTGTGGCTGATGGCCAGCTCGATGCTGCTGTGGTCGGTGATGGCCTGGCGCTCGGGGCACATCACGCCGGGCGACGTGGTGGTGATCAGCGCGCTCACCTTCCGCATTCTCCACGGCTCGCGCGATCTGGCGTTTTCGCTGATCAACACCTCGCAGCAGTTCGGCAGCATCGCCGAAAGCCTCAAGGTGATCGGCCAGCCGCACGAGGTGCGCGATCCCGACGATGGCCGCAAGTTCAAGCCGCTGGCGGGGTCGATCGAGTTCGACCAGGTGCGCTATGCGCACAGCGGCGGGCAGGAAGTGTTCCGCAACTTCGACCTCGCGATTCCGGCCGGCCAGCGCGTGGGCATCGTCGGCCCTTCAGGCGGCGGCAAGTCGACCCTGATCGCGCTGATCCAGCGCCTCGACGACGTGCAGAACGGCGCCATCCAGATCGACGGCCAGGATCTGCGCACCGTCACCCAGGATTCGTTGCGATCCAAGATCGCGGTGGTGCCGCAGGAGATCGCGCTGTTCAGTCGCTCGATCTTCGAGAACATTCGCTACGGCCGCCCCGACGCTACCGAAGAAGAAGTGTTCGAAGCCGCGCGCCAGGCGTATTGCGAAGAGTTCGTGCTCGGCCTGCAGAACGGCTGGGAGACCGAGGTCGGCGAGCGCGGCGTGATGCTCTCCGGCGGGCAGCGCCAGCGTCTGGGCATCGCGCGGGCGTTTCTCAAGAACGCGCCGATCCTGGTGCTGGACGAAGCGACCTCGGCGCTGGACACGCATTCCGAAATCGAGATCCAGAACGCGCTCGAACACCTGATGCGCGGCCGCACGGTGCTGGCGGTTGCGCATCGCCTGTCGACGGTGTCGAACTTCGACCGCATCCTGGTGCTGATCGACGGTCGCATCGCCGAAGACGGCGCGCCGGATGTGCTCAGCGCCGCCGGCGGTGTCTATGCGTCGCTGTGGAAGCTGCAGAGCGAAAACAACAGCAGCAAGCCGACCGGCCGCAAGAAATGGTTGCGCCGCCGCACCAAGGCGGCCTGACCGGCGTCACGATTCATTCGCCGAACACTTTTTTCAGAAGCTCCGTGTCGTGCGCCATTGCGTCAGCGCGGATACGCGCCTCTTCTTTCGCGATCTTGAAGAAGATGCCATCGAGAGTCTTTTGAGTGACGAAATCGTCCAGGTCTTCCGGCAGGCTGTCGCCGGACAGTCGCAGGATCGGACCGGCCCTGGCGGCCAGCTTCTTGTACTGCTGCGTCACACCGGCCTGTTCGGTGGCCTGGGTCACCATCGGCAATGCTCGCGTGTATAGCGTCTTGCCCGAGGCCTGGCGGAAGAACCGCGTTGCCGCGTCACTGCCGCCATGCAGGATGCGGGCGGCATCGGTGACCGCCATGCGGGCGATGGCGTCGTCGAAGATCGATGCCAGTTGCGGCGCCGCCTGCTCGGCCGCGCGATTCAACGAAAGCTGGAACTGGTTGAGAACCTTGCCGTAGCCCATCAGCCGCGCCGGCTTTTCATAACGCGCAATGAAATCCGGCAGTGGAAGACGCAGCTGCGGATCGGACCAGAAGCCGTCGGTACGGCCGAGCTGCGCGATCGCCGATGACGTGCCTTGCGACAAGGCCTGACGCAGGGCGCCAACGATCTCGGCTTGCGCGCTCGCGGCCTCATCGGTGGCGTCCGCGCCATCGATGGCGTCACGCGGTGCGCGGCCATCGCCGGCACAGCCCGCCAGCGCAAGCAAGTGGACGATCACCACCAGAAACCAGAACAAGGCGCGCATCGAAACTCCGACCCGAAGCGTCACAGCATAGCCGCGCCGGCGTGCGACGCCGCGGCCGACGGCGCTGCTGTGTCGCTGGCCCGACGCTCCGCGGTTTGCCAAACTCCGTCGCATGAATATTGCACTGGTCGGCTGCGGCGTCTGGGGGCGCAACATTCTGCGCGACCTGCTGGCGCTCGACGCGCGGACCGTCGTCGTCGACATCGATCCCGCCGCGCGTCAGCACGCGCTGGGGATGGGCGCAGCTTCCGCGCAAGTCTCGCCGGCGGCCGCAGCAGAAGTCGACGGCTGGATCGTCGCGACGCCAGCGACGACGCATGCGTCGGTGATTGGGCAAATCGCCGCGCTCGGCTCCACGCCCATACTGTGCGAGAAGCCGCTATGCGCGGACATCGCCGAAGCAGACGCCATCGCCGCCTGCCTGCATGGTCCGCTGCATCTGATGGACGTCTGGCGGCATCATCCGGCGGTTGAGCAACTGGGCCATCTCGCCTTGGGTGGCGCCTTGGGCGCAGCGCTCGGCCTGCGTCTGACGCGCGCCAACTGGACCAGTCCGCGGACCGACGTCGACACCGTCTGGAACCTGGCGCCGCATGAAGTTTCGATCTACCTGCAGATCTTCGGCGCGATACCGCAGCCGGTCGCGGCGCAAGCCGAATGGGTGGACGGGAACATCCGCAGCCTGTGGAGCCATTGGGGTTCGACGGCTTCGCCGTGGATGGTTTCCGAGGTGTCCAATCGCTTCGAGCGGCGCCGGCGCGAGATCCGTCTGCACTGCGCCGACGGCGTGTGGGTCTACGACGGCGTCGAGCCCGTGTTGCGCGCCTATGCCGGCGCGGCCGACGCGCGCCTGGAGGCGGCCGTGGTGCAGACCCTGCCGCTGGAGACCGAGACCGCGCTGCGTCGCCAGCTTGCGCAGTGGCTGAAATTTCTGCGCGGTGGGCAGCCACCGCGCTCGGATCTGCAGTACGGGCAAAGCGTGGTGACGATCATCGACGGGCTGCGGCGCATGGCAGGCACGACGCGATGATTCCGGCGACCCGCCAGTTCACCATCATCCTGCCGACGACCAAGGACCGCGGGCTGCTGCTGCCCCTGGTCGTCAAGCACATGCAGATGCAGCGCGAGCGCGACTGGGAGCTTTTCATCATCGGTGACGGTGTTCATGCCGATACGCGACAGGTCGCGCGCAAGCTCTGCGCGGATGACGCGCGCATCCGCTTCTTCGATCACCCCAAGCATCCGCGGCGCGGCGAACCCTATCGGCACCAGGCCCTCGCCGAGGCGCGCGGACGCAATGTCGCCTACAGCTGCGATCGCGATCTGTGGCTGCCCGATCATCTCCAGCGCCTGGGCGAGGCGCTGGCGGATGCCGACTGGGCGCATACGCGCCGCCTGAGCATGACCGCGCATCCGACGGCGCCCTGCATTCTCAGCATCAACTGCGATCTGGCGAATTCGCGTCAGCGCGCGCATATCGTCGAACGAGAATGCTGCATCGGCCTTTCGTGCGTCGGGCACACGCTTGCGGCGTACCGTCGACTGCCCTGGGGCTGGCGCGAAACTCCGGCCGGCATCGCCACCGATCGCTACATGTGGATGCAGTTCCTGTCGGACCCCAGCATCCATACGCGCAGCATCCAGTGGCCCACGGTGCTGTATTTCAACCGCGGCTCGCACCCCGGCCTGTCCACCGCGCTGCGGCATGCGGAGCTTGCGCTGTGGGTGCAGCGCCTGCCCGACGTGGCGGCCTTGAATGCTTTTCGCGCCGATCAACTGGCGCGGCTCGAGCGATCTCCCAGTCGCCTGCAGCATGCCTTGCGCTCGTGGTTCTGGTGGCGCCCGCGCTGGGCCGCACGGGTCTATCCGTTCGCGCGGCGCGTCCCTCACGGCGTCGACCTTCTGGGGCTGCGGCGCGGATGAGGACGCGCATCGTGCAGCTTCTCCGGCGCCCCCTCGAGCTGCTGCGCCGGCGCAAGCGGACGTCCTTCTGGCGCGAAGCCCGCGCTGGCAGCCGCATGCTGCGCCGATCGGTTCTGCCCAGTACCAGCTCGGTGCAATACCGGCAATTCGGGCCTCTGGAAATGGAAGCGTATTGGCTGCGCTTCGACGGCAACGAGGGCGTCGGGCTTTCCGCCTATGTGGGTGTCGAAGAACTGATGCGATTCGATTGCTTCGGCGTCGCCGGACATTTCCATCTCAACCTGCAGCAGACGCGCTGCGCGTCGGGCGGACCGATCCAGCGGCTCAGCTTCTGCACGTCCAACCGATCCGGGCAGATCGAAGAATCGCTGCATCGCCTGCGCGTCGATCTGATGCCGACCCTGCGCTGCAACTGGCGTGCGGAGATCCGCGCCGCGAGCGTCGACGCCGAGAGTCTTGCGACTGCCGTCGCCTGGTCGACAGAAGCGCTGCGGTCAGTCGCCGCCGATCACGCGGCCTAAGCGGCGACGGCGCCCAGCAGTTTTTCCCGCAGCTCGCCCAGCCGGGGGAAAGCCAGCGCGCGCTCACTGACCCAGCGCGGCTCCGCCGGCCACTGCAAACCCAGTTCGGGATCGGCGAAGTGGCAGCCGTGGTTGTCGTCACCACCATACTGGCTGTGTGGCTCGGATACTCCCTGCAGATGCGTGCAGTCCTCCGGGAAGTACCAGCCATGCACCAGGCCGCGCGGGAACACCAGATGCGCCGATGCCTGCGTGGTCAGCTCGATCATCATCGACTCGCCCTGTGTCGGCGAATCCGGGCGCATGTCGTAGAGACCGACGAACATGCTGCCGAAGATCACCATGAGGCTCTCGTCGTGCCGCAGGTGGACGTGCATGCCGCGCAAGCTGCCGGCACGAGACTGCACGATGGACCACTGCCGGGGCGCGATCGGCAGGCTCCAATTGTCACTGTAGACTTCGGTGAAACTTCCGCGCGCGTCGGCATGGACTTGCAGCGGATGGAGCTTGACTCCTGCGATCATCGATCCCCCTTTGCGACGGCACCATTCGCCGACATCGCGCGCATCTCCCGGCGCTAGATTGCGGTTTGGCCGTGGCACTGTCCAGACGCGCCGGCGAGCCGGCCGCGAGCCGCCCCGCGTAAACTGCGCGCCGCATGCTGACTTTCGCCAACGTCACTCTTCGCCGCGGTCCGCGCAAGCTGCTGGAGCGTGCCTCCTTCAC
Source organism: uncultured Hydrocarboniphaga sp. (assembly GCA_964246995.1). Lineage (GTDB taxonomy): Bacteria > Pseudomonadota > Gammaproteobacteria > Nevskiales > Nevskiaceae > Hydrocarboniphaga. The sequence goes on along the minus strand of CAXTSJ010000003.1, from coordinate 118,414 downwards.
CGTCCATCCCGGCTGGCGTGTCGGACTCGTGGGCCGCAACGGCACCGGCAAGTCCAGCCTGTTCGCGATGGTGCTGAACGAACTGGCGCCGGACACCGGCGAAGTGCAGCTGCCGCGTGGCCTCGAGATCGCATCGGTGGCGCAGGAGACGCCGGCGCTGCCCTTGCCCGCGATCGAGTTCGCGCTCGACGGCGACACCGAGCTGCGCCGGCTCGAAGCCGATCTGCTGATCGCCGAAGCCAAGCACGACGTCGCGCGCATCGCGCGCATTCACGACCGGCTCAACGTCATCGGCGGTTATGCGGCACGTTCGCGCGCCGCCAAGCTGCTCGACGGTCTGGGGTTCTCGCAGGAGGCCCAGGCGCGGCCGGTATCGAGCTTCTCCGGCGGCTGGCGCATGCGCCTGAATCTGGCGCGCGCGCTGATGTGCCGCTCCGATCTGCTGCTGCTCGACGAGCCCACCAACCATCTCGATCTCGACGCGGTGATCTGGCTGCAGGACTGGCTAGCCGCCTATGGCGGCACCTTGTTCATGATCTCGCACGATCGCGAATTCCTCGACGCGATCACCACGCACACGCTGCATCTGCACACCGAGACCGCGACGCTCTACACCGGCAACTACTCGCAGTTCGAACGCCTGCGCGCCGAGCGCATGGCGCAGCAGGCGGCGGTGCGCGAACAACAAGTGCGGCAGCTGGCGCATTTGCAGGCTTTCGTCGATCGCTTCCGCGCGCAGGCGACCAAGGCGCGCCAGGCGCAGTCGCGGCTGAAGATGATCGAGCGCATCCAGCTCGTCGGCGCGGCGCATGCGGACAGCGAATTCGACTTCAGCTTCCGCAAGCCGCTCAAGCTGCCCAGCCCGATGTTGCGGCTCGATCGCGTCGCGGTCGGCTACGCCGACAGGCCGCAGCTCTCGGGCTTGAAGCTGGGCATCGAGCCGGGCGATCGCATCGGCCTGCTCGGCCCCAATGGCGCGGGCAAGTCGACGTTGATCAAGCTCATCGCCGGCGCGCTGTCGCCGCTGGCCGGCGAGGTGAAACGCTCGCCGGATCTGAAGATCGGCTACTTCGAGCAGCATCAGCTCGAAAGTCTCGATGCCACGGCTTCGCCGATCCTGCATCTGAAGCGTCTCGATCCAGAGGCCACCGAACAGGCCCTGCGCGATTACCTGGGCGGCTTTAACTTCCGCGGCGATCGCGTCTATGAGGCGATCGAGCCTTTCTCCGGCGGCGAGAAGGCGCGGCTCGCGCTGGCGCTGGTGGTGTACCCGCAGCCGAACCTGCTGCTGCTCGACGAGCCGACCAACCATCTCGATCTCGACATGCGCCACGCGCTCGAACTGGCCCTGCAGGAATACGCCGGAGCGATGCTGCTGGTGTCGCACGACCGCCATCTGCTCGCCAGCACCTGCGACACCTTGTGGAGAGTCGCCGATGGCCGTTGCGAGACTTTCGATGGCGATCTGGAGGACTACGCGCGCTGGCTCACCGGTCGCGGCAGTTCCACCGGCGACAAGCCCGAAGCCAAGGTGCTCGACGCCGCCGCCAAGGCGCAGCAGCGCGCGCTGCGGGATTCGGTGGGCAAGCTGGAGTCGCAGATGAACAAGGCGCAGGCGCGGCTCGGCGAGATCGCCGACCAGCTGGGCAATGCAGCGCTCTACGAAGCCGCGCGCAAAAAAGATCTCGACAAGCTCACCGAGGAGCAGCGCCAGCTCCAATCCAGGCTCGACGATATCGAGGCGCGCTGGATCGACAGCATGGAACAGCTCGAAGCATCCTGACCGGGAGCAGATCCGATGACCACGCCACGTCTCGAAATCAACGGCGCGCCCGCCGGCGCGGCGCAGCTCGCGTCATTGGTCGCGGTGAATTACGCCAGCTACACCACGATGCAGGTGCATGCACGCCGCGTGCGCGGTCTGGGCCTGCATCTGCAGCGTCTGGATCAAGGCAGCCGCTGCCTGTTCGGCACCCCGCTGCCGCCCGAACCGGTGCGCGAGTTGCTGCGCAAGGCGCTGCATCAGACCGATGGCGCGGCCTCGGTGCGGGTCACCGTGTTCTCGTCGCACTTCGATCGCGAGCAGCCGCATCGCAGCGTGCCGTTGGACGTGATGATCAGCGTCGGCCCGCCGCCTTCAGCGGAACGCAGCGCGGTGCGGGTGCGAGCGCAGCCCTATGAGCGCGAGCTGCCGCAGGTCAAGCATGTCGCCACCTTCGGGCTGATGTTCCAGCGCCGCCTGGCCCAGCTCGCGGGCTTCGATGATGCGTTGTTCGTCGACCGGCTGGGACGCGTGTCCGAAGGTAGCGTCTGGAATCTTGGCTTCTGGGACGGCGCACAGATCGTCTGGCCGCAGGCGGCGATGCTCGAAGGCGTATCGATGCGGCTGTTGCAGACGGGCCTGAGCCAGGCCGGCGTGCCGTGCGCCACGCGCGAACTGCATCTGGACGATCTGGGCGCTTTCCGCGCCGCGTTCCTGTGCAACTCCAACCGCGTCGGCGTGCCGATCATCGCCATCGACGATCGGCGTTTCGCCGAGGACGCGGCGCTCGCCGATCTGCTGGCGCGCTGCTACCAGAACGTCGAACCCGAATCGATCTGAGCGCCCGCTCAAACGCCCTTGAACGTCTGCCGCCACGCCATCGGCGACACCCGGAAGCTGCTGCGGAAATGATGGCGCAGGGACACCGGCGAGCCGAAGCCGGCGAGCGCGGCGATGCGCTCCACGCTCTGGTCGGTGGTCTCCAGCAGGCGCTGGGTGAACGCCAGACGTTCGCTCAGCAACCACTGGCCCACGGTGGTGCCGGTGAGCTGGCGGAAGGCGCGGGTGAACGTGCGCCGGCTCATCAGCGACTTCGCCGCCAAGCTGTCGAGGCTGTGCGCTTGCGACAGGTTGGCGCGCACCCAGTCGATGAGATCGGTGAGGTGCGAGTCGCGCGCGGTGGCCGGCAACAGCTGCTCGATGAACTGCGCCTGCCCGCCCTGCCGGTGCGGCGGCACCACCAGCCGGCGCGCCACGTGTATGGCCGCCTCGGCGCCGTGGTCGCGGCGCAGCAGGTGCAGACAGCAGTCGATGCCGGCGGCGGTGCCGGCGGAGGTGAGGATGCGACCGTCGTCGATGTAGAGCACGTCGGCGTCGAGGTGCACCTGCGGATAGCGCCGCGCGAAATCCTGGGCGAAGCCCCAGTGGGTCGTCGCCCTGCGGCCGTCGAGCAGCCCGGCTTCGGCTAGCACGTAGGCGCCCAGGCAAAGCCCGACGATCTGCGCGCCACGCTCATGGGCGGCGATCAGCGCATCGAGCAGCGCCTGCGGCGGCCGCTCAGCGGGATCGCGCCAACTGGGGACGATGATGGTCTGCGCCTGGTCAAGAGCGTCCAGTCCGTGTTGCACACCGATGCTGAAACCCGCGGTCGTCATCAGCGGCCCGTCTTCGGCGGCGCAAACCAGGAAGCGGAACGCGGGAGCGCCGGGGTGGGCATCGCCGAACACCACGCAGGGCACCGCCAGATGGAACGGGCTGATGCGGTCGAAGGCGATGACGGCAATGACGGCAATGACGGGAGGCGGCACGAGGTTCGCGGTCGGCTGCGGATTTTGTGGCCCGATGCTAGCGGAATTTGTCAGTCGGGCCACTCATGGTCCACAACCGGACGGCCAAATAATTCCGGCCTGAAATCACTTATTGAACCGGAAGACCATGGCGATCGAAACGCGTATCCCCTTGCTGGAAACCATCCTCGATTCCTGGAGGGCCAAGATGGGATCGGATCACGCGGCCTACCGCAACCACTGCTACCGCGTGATCCATTTCTGCTTCGCCCTGCATGATTGCGACGAGCCGGCGCCGCAGAAGATCATCATCGCCGCGGCCTTTCACGACCTGGGCATCTGGTCGGACTCAACCGTCGACTATCTGCCGCCCTCGGTCGCGCTGGCGATGGATTATCTGAAGCGCAACGGTCTCGAAGCCTGGAGCGAGGAGGTCGGGCTGATGATCGACCTGCACCACAAGCTCATGCGCTACCAGGGTGGGCCGTCGCCGCTGGTGGAAGTGTTCCGCAAGGCCGATCTGATCGATGTGTCTTTGGGGATGGTGAAATTCGGCCTGCCCAAGAGCACCATCAAGAGCATTAGGGAGCAGTTCCCCAACCAGGGCTTCCACAAGAAACTGGGGCAATTGGCGGGCAGCTGGTTTTCCAGGCACCCGGTGAGTCCCCCGCCGTTCCTCAAGTGGTGAAGCGCAGCGCGACCGCGCCTTGAGCGGCGCTGCGGCCAATCACCATACGCCTGCGTACGCGTAGTCTCCTCGTCGAGATATTCCCTCTTCGACCGTTGGAGTGAGCGCGATGCCCAGCTATACCGCCCCGATCCGCGACATGCAGTTCGTATTGCACGAGCTGCTCGATGTCGGCAAGGTCCTCAAGACCCTGCCGGATCACGCCGAGGTCGATGCCGACACCATCAATTCGATCCTGGAAGAAGGCGCCAAGTTCGCTTCCCAGGTGATCGCGCCGCTCAACCAGAGCGGCGACGAAGAGGCCTGCACCTATGTCGGCGACGGCGTTGTCCACACGCCCAAGGGTTTCAAGCAGGCGTACGCGCAATACGTCGAGGCCGGCTGGCCGGCGCTGGCGGCGCACGCCGAGTACGGCGGCCAGGGCCTGCCGCATCTGGTCAACAACGCTTTCTACGAAATGCTCAACGCCGCCAACCAGGCCTGGACCATGTATCCGGGCCTGACCCACGGCGCCTACGAAGCCGTGCATGCGCACGGCTCGGCGGAATTGAAAGCGGCCTACCTGCCCAAGCTTACGTCGGGCGAATGGACCGCGACGATGTGCCTGACCGAGCCGCATTGCGGGTCCGATCTGGGCATGCTGCGCAGCAAAGCTGAGCCGATGGGTGATGGGAGCTATCAGCTTTCCGGCACCAAGATCTTCATCAGCTCCGGCGAGCACGATCTGGCGGACAACATCATCCATCTGGTCCTCGCGCGCCTGCCCGGCGCGCCGGAGGGCACCAAGGGCATCTCGTTGTTCGTCGTGCCCAAGTTCTTGTCCGACGCAGCCGGCGCTGTCGGCGCACGCAACGGCGTCAAGTGCGGGTCGATCGAACACAAGATGGGCATCCGCGCCAACGCCACCGCGGTGATCAATCTAGACGGCGCCAAAGGCTGGCTGGTCGGCGAGGCCAACCGCGGGCTCAATGCGATGTTCGTGATGATGAACGGCGCGCGCCTCGGTGTCGGCATGCAGTCGCTCGGACAGTCCGAAGTCGCCTACCAGAACGCGCTGATCTACGCCAAGGACCGCATCCAGTTCCGTGCCGCCAAGGGCCCGGTGAATCCGGGCAAGCAGGCCGATCCGATCATCAACCATGCCGACGTGCGCCGCATGCTGCTCACGCAGAAGGCGTACATCGAAGCCGGCCGCGCGTTCTCGTATTGGCTGGCGCTCAACATCGATATCGAGTTGTCGCATCCGGACGAGAAAGTGCGCAAGGAATCGGCCGATCTGGTCGCGCTGCTCACGCCGATCGTCAAGGCCTTCCTCAGCGACAACGCCCTGGAATGCACCAACCATGCGCTGCAATGTTTCGGCGGCCACGGCTTCATCAAGGAATGGGGCATGGAGCAGTTCGTGCGCGACACGCGCATCAACCTGATTTACGAAGGCACCAACGCGATCCAGGCGCTCGATCTGCTGGCGCGCAAGGTGATGGCCGACGGCGGCGCCAAGCTCAACCGCTTCGGCAAGCTCATCGGTGCATTCGTCGCGGCCAACGCCGGCAATCCGGCGATGAAGGAATTCATCGAGCCGCTGATGGACATCGGCGACAAGGTCACCAAGCTCACTGGCGAAATCGCGATGAAGTCGCGCGAGAACCCTGAAGAAGCCACCGCCGCCGCGACGCCGTATCTGCGCGTCGTCGGGCACTTGGTATTCGCCTATTTCTGGGCGCAGATGGCCAAGGTCGCGCTCGACAAGCAGGACGCTGCGGACGCTGGTTTCTACAAGGCCAAGCTCGCCACCGCGCGTTTCTACTTCGCCAAGCTGCTGCCGGAAACGGCCGGCACCATCCGCCAGGCGCGCGCCGGTTCCGACGTGCTGATGAATCTGGACGCGGCGCTATTCTGAGTCCAGCAGACCGCGCCGGGCCTGCTCCCAGACTTCGAAGCTGCGGGCGACGAGCAGGCCCTTGCCGGTTTCGTGCGCTCGGTAGGCTTGGCCGTCGAAGCGCGCCACATGGCCGCCGGCCTCGGTCAGCAGCAGCGTGCCCGGCGCGTGATCCCAGGGCAGCATGCGCCAGTACAGACCGAAGTCCGGCGCGCCGTTGACATAGGCCAGATAGTCGCCCGCCGCGCTTTGCGTACCCGGCACGCACTCTGCGATGTGTCGAGCCGCGCGCCCGTCGACTTGGCTGCGCAAGGGCTCCGGCATGAAGCCGGTTTTGACCACGCCCTGCAAAGCGAGCGGACGTTGCGGTGCTCGCGGACTCAAGCGCAGACGCGAGCCGTCAAGATAAGCGCCCTCCCCAAGCTCGGCGATGGCGAGTGCCGAGGTCAACGGAAACTGGATCCACGACATCCGCGTTGTGCCGTCGCGCAACAGCGCCACCATGATGCCGAAGTCTTCGCGGCCGGCGACGAAATTGCTGGTGCCGTCGATGGGATCGACCAGCCAGACATCGCCGCGATCGAGCCCGTCCAGGAGCGCCGGGTTGTCGGAGACGCCTTCTTCCCCGACGACACGCGAGTCCGGCAGCAGGGCCATCAGCCGTGGGATCAGCATCGCTTCGACTGCACGATCAACGACGGTGACGATCTCGCCTGGCGACTTTTCCGACACCTCCGACGCCTGCAGCGAGCGGAAGCGCGGCAGCACGATCTCTCGGGCCGCTTGAGCCAACAGTTCGCCTACCGCGGTGATCAGGGACTGACGCATGCCGTGCTTCAGAGCGCTTGCGCCGCGGCGTGCGCGGACGCCCAGGCCCACTGGAAGTTGTAGCCGCCGAGCCAGCCGGTGACGTCGACCACTTCGCCGATGAAGAACAGGCCAGGGACGACTCGCGATTCCATGGTCGAGGAGGATAGGCCGTCGGTATGAACGCCGCCCAAGGTCACCTCGGCAGTGCGATAGCCCTCGGTGCCGCTGGGCGTGATCGGCCAGGCGGCGAGGTGTGCGGCGACGACTTTGAACTCCGCATCACTGTACTGGCGCAGCGGCCGCTGCAAGTTCTGCGGCGCAAGCGAGGTCTCGCACAGGCGCTGCGCGAAGCGCTTGGGCAAGGGCGGCGACAGCGCGCTTTGCAGCGAGATGGCGGGGCGTTCGCGGCGTGCGCTTTGCAGATGTGCAAGCGCATCGTCGCCGGGCATCAGGTCGATGCGCAGCGGCGCGCCGGGCTGCCAGTACGAGGAGATTTGCAGAATCGCGGGGCCGCTGAGTCCGCGATGGGTGATCAGCATCGGGCTGGTGAAGCGCGCGGCGCCGCAGCTCGCTTCCACGCCGAACGACAGGCCGCTCAGATCCTGGAACTGCTCCAGCGGTTTTCCCGACAGCGTCAGCGGCACCAGGCCGGCACGCGTCGGCAACAGCTCGTGGCCGAACTGTCGCGCGATCTCGTAGCCGAAACCGGTCGCGCCCATCGACGGAATCGACAGCCCGCCCGTGGCGACCACCAGCTTGCGCGTGGTCAGCACGCCAGCACTGGTGGCGATTGCGAAGCCGTCGCCGGTTTTGTTCACGCGCTGCACGCTGGTCGAGGTCCGGATGCGCGCGCCGGCCGCTTCGCATTCCGCCAGCAGCATGCGCAGGATGAGCTTGGACGACTCGTCGCAGAACAATTGCCCGAGTTCCTTCTCATGCCAGGCGATGCCGTGGCGATTCACCAGGTCGATGAAATGTTCCGGCCGGTAGCGCGCCAGAGCGGATTTGCAGAAGTGCGGATTGGCCGAGAGATAGCGATCCGGCCGCACGTCGAGATTGGTGAAATTGCAGCGCCCGCCACCGGACATGAGGATCTTCTTGCCGGGCTTGTTGGCGTGCTCGACCACCTGCACGCGCAGTCCGCGCTGGCCGGCACGCGACGCGCAGAACAGCCCCGCGGCGCCGCCGCCGATGATGACGGCGTCGAAGTCCATCAGGGCCTTAGCGGACGGCGTCGTCGCCGACGAAGGGATTGGCCTGTCGCTCGGCGCCGAAGGTCGACAGCGGGCCGTGGCCGGGGACGAAGGTGATGTCGTCGCCCAGCGGAAACAGCTTGTCGCGGATCGAGCGGATCAAATGCGAGTGGTTGCCGCGCGGAAAATCGGTGCGGCCGATCGAGTTCTGGAAGATCACGTCGCCGACGAAAGCCGCTTTCGACTGCGGGTGATAGAACACGACGTGCCCCGGCGTGTGGCCGGGGCAGTGGATGACATCGAGCGTCATCGAGCCGACGGTAACGGTATCGCCGTCTTGCAGCCAGCGATCGGGCACGAAACTGCGCAGTGGCGGAAAGCCGTACTGGCGGCCGGCGGCCGGCATGCCCTCGATCCAGAATTCGTCGTCGTGGTGCGGCCCTTCGATCGGCAGGCCGAAGCGGTCGGCAAGATCCTTCACGCCGCCCGCATGATCGAGATGGCCATGCGTGACCAGCAATTTTTCAAGCCGCACGCCGTGATGGCGCACGCGCTCGAGCAGACGCTCGATGTCACCGCCGGCGTCGACCAGGGTGCCGAGCATCGTCGTCGGGTCCCACATCAGCGAGCAGTTCTGCTGAAAGGGGGTGACCGGAATGATTTCGCACTTGAGAACCGTCATACGGCCAGGCCAGCGGGTGATCAGGACAGGCGCCAGAATACCGTAGGCCGCCTGCTCGCCCTCAAGCCGGCGCGGCGATGCTCGCGGCGTCGAGGATGAGCGCGGCGCGCGCCATGCGGCGCATGGCCTCCACCGACAGCGTGGCGCCGCTGATGCCGTCGACGTCGGGCGCAAGCCGTCCGGTTTCCAGACGCTGGCCGGCGAACTGCTTGAGGAAAGAGGGGAAACGGATCTCGCCGCCGCGGCTCTCGCGATAGATCAGCAGCTGCGCGCGTTCGATCTGCCCGGCCGCAACGACGAAGCCGGCGGTGATCGGAAACTCCTTGCCGATGTCGTCGAGAATCCAGGCGCCGCGCGGCCCCTGGCGCCAGTAGCGCAGCCGCGCCTGCGGATAGTTGTGGTGGAAGATCGGCCGCAGCTGCTGTTGTAGCGCAGCGTCCAGCCACAGCGTCTGTTCCGGCGGTTTGGCGCCGTCGAATGCGCGGGCGAGAAACGTCTCCGGATCGAGCACGGTGTCGCTCGCCCGCACCGGCCAGGGTGCGAGCATCAACAGCAACAGGCTGCGCCGTCTCATGCTTTTAGAACGTCAGGCCGAGGCCGAGGTTGAAGCGGTCGCTGTCCTCCTGATCGAAGTCCTGGTAGTCCGCCTTGATCACCACGTTGGGATCGAGGAAGAAACTCAGGCCGATGGTCTGGACCGTCTCCAGCGGCGTGGCGGCGGCTCCAAGCCCGGGCGCTTGATCGGCAAAGTCGGCGCCGGTGTTGAAGCGCTCGTAACGCACGAAAGGCGTGAGCGCGTAGGTGCCGCTCTTCCACAGGTTGACCGCACCCTGCAGATACCAGCCGTAGAAGCGCTGAGGAATCGCCCCGGCCTGGCCGGCGTTGGCGAGGTTGAGCGCGCCGGTCTTGCTGATATGGCCGCTGGCGTAGAGCGCGGAGAGATCGAGCGGGCCGCGCAGATAGCGTGCGTGGCCTTCCGCCAGCGTGACTCGCGGGCTGCCGTCGATACCGGGCTGGCTCTGGTCGACTTCGCCGGTGAACACCGACGCCCCGACTCTCAGGCCGCGCACGCCGGCATAGTCCAGAGCGAGGTATTGCGACAGGTCCGAAGCCGACGCCAACTGCAGCTCCTGGTGAATCGCACCCAGCGGCGATTCGCGGCCTTCGGTCGAGGCGAAATCCCAGTTGGCGAGCTTGAAGCCGGTGGTCAGACCGATGTCCCAGGACAGGCCGATGTCATTGCTGCCATAGAGGCCGATACCGCCCTCGCGCCAGGTGGTCGGGATGATCGCGGTCTCGACGAAATTGCGCTCCACGCCGAAGTAGCGCGTTGGCTCGTGCGAGGTGTTGAGCAGGCCCGAGGGAATCAGGAACAGGCCGCCCTTGACGCTGGCGAAGTCGGCCAGCCGGTGGTCGACATAGAACTGCTCGACCTCGGCTTCGCCGGAATCGTCCGCCGACACGATGGCGTGCTCGAACTCGAATTCGGATACAAAGTGAGTATCAGGGTTGAAGCGGTAGCCGAAGCCGAAGACCGCGCGACGCACGTCGGCCTGGGTGCGGCTGTCCTCCTCGTAGCGGTTGTAGTTGATCTCGCCGTAGCCGTACACGGAGAGCTGGCCGCTGTCGGCGTCAGCGGTGGCTGCCGCGCCGGCGTGCGCGTTCTGCGCGGTTTCGGCGGTTGCCGGACCGTTCGCCGGCGGGGCGCCCTCCTGCTGCGCGGCGAGCGCTTCGTTCTGCGCCTTGAGATCGGCGATCTGCTTTTGCATCGCCTGCACCTGCGCGCTCAGCGCCTCCAGCTTCCTGGCGAGTTCATCGGCGTCAGCCGCGCGTGCCGGCGCCGCCGACAGCGCGGCACCGAGGCCAAGGGCCGCCCAGGACAGGCGTGAGGCGATGATCATCGGAATCGTGCGTGGCTGGGGCATGGAGGTCTTTAGTGCGGCGCCGCGAGGTCGGCGTCGGTGAGGGTGTTGAGGAAGGCGATGACGTCGTCGATCTCGGCATCGGTCAGCGCCGGCTGATCGCCCAACCGGCGGTTGTAGGGCGCCTCGGTGGTGTTGACGTTGCGCCGGTACTGCGGCGGCAGATCGTCGAACTTCTGCACGCCGGCGGCGGTGGCCGGATACCACTCTTCGGGATTGGTATCGCGGCGCACGTAGAAGCGCAGTGCCTCTTTGAGCGTGGCGAAAAGGCCGTTGTGAAAATATGGAGCGGTAACTGCGACGTTGCGCAAGGTCGGCACCTTGAACGCGCCGCAGAGGTCGGCGTGATCGGCGACCAGATCGCTGCGATCAGGGCCGCAGAGACCGAGGTCGAAATAGTCCGGATCGGCGTTGGCGGCGATGTCCGGGTTGCGCGGAATGCCGAGGTTGTCGTACGTGAAATCGGTGAACAGCGGCAGCGCGCCATCCACCACGCCGCTCACATGGCAGGCGCCGCAATTGCCCTTCGCGGGACTGTTGAACAGCGCCAGGCCGCGTAGCTCCTGGTCACTCAACACCTGGCTGCCGCGCAGGAAGTCGTCGAACTTGCTGCTGTACGGATGGAACGCGCTGTCCTGCTGTTCGAAGGCCTGCATGGCGAGCGTGGCGCGGTCGATGGCGCGGTCGGGGTCGTCGAAAACATCTGCGCCGTAGAGCCGGGTGAACTCCGCCACGTAGCTGGCGCGTCGCAGCTTGTCGGCGAACGCCGCGGCACTGCCGTTGGCCATCTCGTGCGCGGCCAGCAGCGGCCGGTGCGCTTGCACCGCGAAAGTATCGGCGCGGCCATCGAGGTTGAAGCCGCCGGTGGGCGTGCCCTCGCTGTCGAAGAAAAAAGCCGGGTTGCGCTCCAAATAGCGCAACGACGGCGTGTTGCGAAAGCCGGTCGTGACTTGGTCGGCGCCACCCACAGGCACCGCCAGGCCGTCATTTCCGGCGTGCGCGCGTGAAGGATTGTGGCAACTCGCGCAAGCCAGCTGGCCCGACGCCGACAAGGACGGATCGAAGAAGATTTTCTTGCCCACCGTCGCCGCCGACGACAGCGCTTGCGGCACCGCGGCCGCGGCGGGCAGCGCGGCGTCGCCGCTGCCACCGTTGCAGGCGCTGACCAGCAGCGTCAAGGCACCGAGGGCGGCGCATGGTAGCCATCCGGCACTTCGCAAATCGCTCTTCATGTCCCTGTCCACGGTGTTGACGCAACCGGAAGGGAAAGGCTTCGCGGCACACGTCACTCTGATCGAGGTCGTAGTCTAAATGATAATAATTCGCTATAAAAGTGATAAAGCAAAACAGGCGTGCGCCCGACGAGTTCAAGAACGAGGAGTTTTGCCCGCAGGTCGCGGGCCGGGCTCGCGGCTTTTTAGGCCGCCAGCGGTTTCTGCTTGACCGAGGCGCGCCGGATCGGAGTCACCGGCGAAGCGGTGGCATGCAGATGGCCGATTTCGAACCAGCGAATGACTTCGATCCGGCCGTCGGCGTGTTCACCCAAGGCGGTGCAGCTTTCCACCCAGTCGCCACAGTTGTGATAGCGAATGCCGTGGATGTCGCGGATCTCGGCGTGATGGATATGGCCGCAGACCACGCCGTCGAGGCCGCGACGCTTGCATTCGCGCGCCACGCTGTCCTCGTACTCGGAGATGATCGCCACCGCGTTCTTAACGCTTTTCTTGGCGAATGCCGACAGCGACCAGTAGCGCATGCCGAGCAAGGACCGCATGCGGTTGAGATGCTCGTTGGCGCTCATGGTCATCTCGTAGACCAGATCGCCGGCCAACGCCAGCCATCGGTGGTAGCGCGTGATCACGTCGAACAAATCGCCGTGCATCACCAGCAGGCGGCGACCGTCCGCCGTGCGATGCACATGCTCGTTGACCATGCGGATGTTCCCCATCTCGACGCGATGGTCGACGAACTTGCGCAAAAACTCGTCGTGGTTGCCAGTGACGTAGATGACCTTGGTGCCGCGCTTGGCCTTGGTCAGCACTTTGCGGATGACGTTGGTGTGCTCCTGCGGCCAGTACCAGCCCTTCTTGAGCTTCCAGCCATCGATGATGTCACCGACCAGGTACAGCGTGTCGCAATCGTTGTACTTGAGGAAGTCGACCAGGTGCGCGGCCTTGCAGCCGGAGGTTCCAAGATGCACGTCGGAAATCCAGATCGTGCGGTAACGACGGCTGCGCTGCTGGTCTCGGGCCATGACGGCCTGCTCGGAATACGGTTGATATCCAATTGTGCGGAAGTAGCACGTCACCCGAGTGAAAGTCAGATGACGGCTTGGTGACACCAACGGCGCGCCGACAGTCTCAGTCCGGTTTTTTCATCCGCAGCGATACCTTGCCCGACATCAGCTGCTTGTGCCGGCCCCTGATCGCGGTAAAGGCAATCGCGCCGGTCAGGCCGCACAGCGAGGCGATGATGATCGCCACCAGCAACTTGACCGCGAAGGCGCCGATGCGGATGGCGATATTCATCGACTCCTTGAGCGCCGCGTCCAGATCAGCCTTGTCGGCGTCGGCCTTCTGCTTGGCGCGAATGGCCGCGGGGGTGGGCAGCTTTTCACCTTCCATGAGGATGCCGGGGAAAAATGGCGCGGGCTCTGGCGGCGCGGCTTGCGCCGGCGGCGCAGGCTGGACGCTGCGATCCTTCGGGTCTTGCGGCGCATCGGCCAGCCGCGCCGGCGCCGAGTTGGTCCAGAACAGGATGCCGCAGGCCAGCCACAAGGAGCCGGACAACAGGGAGTGATTACGCATGCGCCATTATGCTCCGCGGCCGCTACCGGCCCAGTGGCGGAAAAGCCTGCATCGGCTCGGCCGGCAGCTCGAAACGCGACGCCGGCGGCGCGCTGCGATCGAGCGCAAGAAGCTGCAGCCGCGTGCCCATCCGCAGCAGGCCCAGTCCCTTGAGGCTGAGCTCGCGCGCCAGACGCTCGCTGCCGTCGGGAGGCCTGATGCCGGCAGCGCCGCTCAGCACCTTGCCCAGCTCGTAAAGCGCCAGGCTCAGGTCGTGCAGCAGCTGATCCTTGGCGACGACGATCTGCTCTTCCCGCGGCGTCTGCGTGCCGTCGACATACTTGAGCAGAACGATCTCGCCGACGATGCCGGCGACGGTCTCCTTGCATCCGGTCGGCGTCAGCGAAACCAGGGTGCGGATATCGTCGGCGGGTGCCGGCGCGGCGGGCATGCGGTCCGCGCCCATCTGCGCGGCCATCTCGTTGGTGTCCATCACCAGCGGCAGGCTGCCGAACTGGATCACGCTGTAGGCGCGGCCGTTGCGCCACACCAGGTAGGCCTCGGGGAATTGCTGGCTCGACAGACGCAGATGGTTGCCATCGAGTCCTTCGATGCGCACCGTCACGCTGTTGCCGTCGGCGTCGAAGGTCTGCACCGTCGCGCTGCCGGCCGCGGCGAATGCGCGTTGTGCGGGCAACAGCGCCGCGAGCAGCAACAGCGCTCCAGCGATGCGCCCGGTCATGCCGCGCTCCGCTTGCGCAGCACGCGGGTGATCAGTTTCAACACCCAGGGCAGAGCCGCCACCGCGATCAGGCTCAGCACGATGCCGCGCGACAGCAGATCGTCCATGCTCTGGATGCGCGCCAATTGCCGCCCGGCATTGGCCAGCACCAGCGCGCCCGGCGCCATCCCTAGCAGCCCGCCGATGAAGAAAGTGCGCAGCGGCATGCTGGAAAGTCCAAATAACAGATTCACCATGAAGAACGGCAACACCGGAACCAGTCGTACTGACAACAGAAACAGCATGCCGTCGCGCCGCACGCCGTCATTGATGCGCGCGACCTGTTTGCCATAGCGCGTCTGGATCGCGTCGCGCAGCAGATAGCGCGATCCCAGAAACCCGGTGCAGGCGCCGACCGGAGCGCACAGCGCGACAAGAGTGAATCCACCGACCAGGCCGAACAGCGCTCCGCCGAGCAGCGCCATCAGTGCGGCCAGCGGCAGCGGGATCACCCCGATCACGCCGTAGGCCAGCGCAAACAGCGTGACCGTCAGCAATGGATGCAGATCGCGGAAGGCGAGCAGTGTCGCCTGCTGCGCCTTGGCGTTTTCCAGGCTCAAGGCGTGTTGCAGACCCAGAGCGTAGAAGGCGATCACGATCGCCGGGAGGATCAGCAGCGCCAGCCAACGGCTCAGGGTCATCAGGGGTCCACCAGGAAAGTTCGCGGCATCCTACTGCCTGCGTCGCCTCGGACGCTGAACCAGGGGCCGGCGAGGCTCGTTCATTGAAGGACCACGAACGATCTCCATCATGGGTGCCTGACCTCCACGCTGATATGACCCATGTCATCGCATGAACCCTTGCCGCAAGCCTCGCTGGACACGCTCAACCATGATCTCCGCGCACAGCCGGAGTCACTGGTCGCCTGGGGCTGCGGTCTGGGCGGGACGGCGGTGGCGACCACCAGCTTCGGCCCGTTCTCCGGCGTCATCCTGCACCTGGTGACGCAGGCGCAGCCCGACATGCCCGTGCTGTGGATGGACAACGGCTACAACACGCGCGAAACCTATCGCTACGCCGACGCGCTGACACGCCGTCTGCGCTTGAATCTGCGCATCATCCATCCGCACCGCTCGCGTGCCCATCGCGAAGCCGTCAACGGGCCGATACCCAGGGTCGGCGATCCACGACACGAAGCCTTCACCCGCGAGGTCAAGCTCGAGCCGTTCGAGCGCGCCATGCAGGCTCTCGCACCGAGGGTCTGGTTCACCGGCGTGCGCGCCGAGGAAACCGCGGAACGCGCGCGCATGCAGGCGATCTCGATGAACCCGGACGGCATCGTCAAGGTGGCGCCGCTGCTGGGCTGGACCTCGAAGCAGCTGCACCAATACCTCAAACGACACGACCTGCCGAACAACTTCGACTACTTCGATCCCACCAAGGGCGAAGACGACCGCGAGTGCGGGCTGCACGTCGAGCATTAGCCGCCAGGTCGAAACGGCCGCACCCTGGTGTATCCTGCGCGCCCGTTTTTTACGGTCTTCGCACCGCCATGAGCCAAGCCGCCGACCCTCGCGCAAATCGTCGCAGCCAGACCATCACTGCCGGCATCGCCCGCAGCCCGAATCGCGCCATGCTGCGCGCGGTGGGTTTCGGCGACGGCGACTGGGAAAAACCCATCGTCGGCATCGCCAACGGCCATTCGACGATGAACCCCTGCAACGCCGGCCTCGATCCGCTGGCCAAGCGCGCCGAGATCGCGATCAAGGCTGCGGGTGCGATGCCGCAAAGCTTCGGCTTCCCCACCGTCACCGACGGCATCTCGATGGGCACCGAGGGCATGAAGTTTTCGCTGGTGTCGCGCGAGGTGATTGCCGATGCCATCGAGACCGCCACGCAGTCGCAGTTCCTCGACGGCGTGCTCGCCATTGGCGGCTGCGACAAGAACATGCCGGGCGTGATGATCTCCCTCGCCCGCATGAACGTCCCAGGGCTGTTCTGCTACGGCGGCACCATCAAGCCGGGCAAGTGGAAGGGGCAGGATCTGACCGTTGTTTCTTCGTTCGAAGCGGTCGGTGCCTACGCCGCCGGCAACATGGCGAAGGAGGATTTCGAGGGCATCGAACGCAATGCCTGTCCGAGCTTCGGTGCCTGCGGCGGCATGTTCACCGCCAACACCATGTCGAGCGCGTTCGAGGCGCTCGGCATGAGCTTGCTTGGGTCATCGCAGATGGCGAATCCCGATCCGGAGAAAGCGGATTCGGTTGCGCATTCGGCGGAGGTGCTGGTCAATGCCATCAAGAACAATCTGCGGCCGCGCGACATCATCACGCGCGAGAGCATCGAGAACGCGATCGCGCTGGTGATGGCGACCGGTGGCTCGACCAACGCGGTGCTGCACTTCCTCGCCATCGCGCACGCGGCCGGCGTGGAATGGAAGCTGGAGGATTTCGAGCGCGTGCGTCTGAAGACGCCGGTGCTGTGCAATCTCAAGCCTTCGGGCCAATACGTGGCGGTGGATTTCCACAAGGCCGGCGGCGTGCCGCAGGTGCTGAAGATGCTGCTGGTCAGGGGCCTGATCAACGGCGACTGCATGACCATCACCGGCAAGACCATGGCGCAGGAACTGGAGCAGATTCCGGCCGAGCCGCGTGCGGATCAGGACGTGATCCGGCCGTTCGATAAACCCATGTACGCCCAAGGGCATCTCGCGATCCTCAAAGGCAATCTCGCGCCGCTCGGCGCAGTGGCGAAGATCACCGGCCTGAAGAACCCGAGCATCACCGGCCCGGCGCGCGTGTTCGATTCCGAGGACGCTGCGATGGAAGCGATCCTCGCCGACAAGATCAAGGCCGGCGACGTGCTGATCATCCGCTACGAAGGGCCCAAGGGCGGCCCCGGCATGCGCGAGATGCTGGCGCCGACCAGCGCCATCATCGGCCGCGGTCTGGGCGAGAGCACCGGCTTCATCACCGACGGCCGCTTTTCCGGCGGCACCTGGGGCATGGTCGTGGGGCATGTCGCGCCGGAAGCGTTTGTCGGCGGGCCGATCGCGCTGATCGAAGAGGGTGACTCGATCACCATCGACGCCAAGCACCAGTTGATCCAGATCAATGTTCCGGATGAAGAGCTGGCGCGTCGCCGCGAGCTGTGGAAACCGCCTGCCGCGCGTCACACCACCGGGGTGCTCGGCAAGTTCGCGCGCCTAGTCAGCGGTGCCGAGAGGGGCGCGGTCACCGACTGGACCTGAGCGGGTCTGCTCGGTAAGGTTCTGCGCATGAACGCCGTCCTCGAACGCCAGCCGCACCGCTTCAATGTCAGTGAGTACTACCTCATGGCAGAGACCGGCATCCTCGCGCCCGATGCGCGGGTGGAGCTGGTCGAAGGGGAGATTGTCGATATGCCGCCGATCGGGGTTTCTCATGGGTCCAGCCACTTGCGGCTGCTTAGTAAGCTTACGCAGCGCTTGGGCAAGCGCGCCTTGGTCCAGTCTCAGCACCCGGTGCGTCTTTCGGATTTCTCAGAGCCGCAACCTGACATCGCCGTTCTGCGCTTCGATTCCGACTACTACGCTGCCGCCCACCCCGGCCCGCAGGACATCCTCTGGCTGATCGAAGTCGCCGATTCCTCGCTGGCTTTCGATCGCGGCGCGAAGCTCGCCATGTACGCGCGCCACGGCGTGGCCGAGGTCTGGATCGTCGACATCCGCCAGCGGCAACTGGAGCAGTTCTCGCAACCCAGCGGCGAGCGCTACCTCGATTGCCGCAGCTTCGGGCCGGGCGAGAATTTCGGCGCCCTGGCGCTGCCGGCGGAAACCTGGACGACCACTGAGTTGCTCGGCTGGAGTATCTGAGCCCGGGCTTCGTCGTTATCCTTGCGCGTCTTCACCAGACCGCGCCGCTTCCATGCAACTGCATAACACCCTCACCGGGCTCAAAGAAACCTTCACCCCGCTCGATCCGCAGCGGGTGACGATGTATGTCTGCGGGCCGACGGTTTATTCCTATGCGCACATCGGCAATTACCGGCCGCCGGTGGTGTTTGACACGCTGGCGCGGGTGCTGCGGCGGCGTTATCCGAGCGTGATCTATGCACGCAACATCACTGACATCGACGACAAGATCAACGCCGCGGCGGTCAAGGAGGGCGTCGACATCCGCGTCATCACCGATCGTTATGCGGCGGCTTATCACGCCGACCTTGCGGCGCTGGGCGTGGCGCCAACGGACCACGAGCCGCGGGTCACCGAGCATCTGCCGCAGATCATCGCGATGATCGAAAAACTCATCGCCTCTGGCCACGCCTATGCGGCCGAAGGGCATGTGCTGTTTCATACGCTGAGCTTCGCCGACTACGGCAAGCTCTCGGGCCGCGACGAGCAGGCGCTGATGGCCGGCGCGCGCGTGGAGGTGGCGCCCTACAAGCGGCACGCCGGCGACTTCATCTTGTGGAAGCCGTCTACGCCTGAGCAACCGGGCTGGGAATCGCCCTGGGGCCGCGGGCGTCCGGGCTGGCATATCGAATGTTCGGCGATGGCCGAGTCGGTGCTCGGGGCCAGCATCGACATCCACGGCGGCGGGCACGACCTGATCTTTCCGCATCACGAGAACGAGATCGCGCAATCGACCTGCGCGCACGGCGGCGCTCTCTACGCACGCTTCTGGCTGCACAACGGCTTCGTCAACGTCAACCACGAGAAGATGAGCAAGTCGATCGGCAACGTCCTGCTGGTGCGCGATCTGCTCAAGACCTTGCCGGGCGAGGTGATCCGCCTGGTGCTGCTCACCGGCCACTACCGCCAGCCGCTGGACTGGAACGACGAGGTCGCTGCCGATGCACGCAAGAAGCTCGATCGCATCTATCTGGCGCTGCGCGATCTGGCGGACGTTGCGGCCGCGCCGGATGTCCGCGCGCCGGAAGCCTTCATCGCCGCGCTGGAAGACGATCTCAACACGCCGATGGCGCTGGCCGAATTGTTCGAGCTGGTGCGCGCCGCCAACAAGGCCGAGGACGCGGCGGAGAAATCCCGGCTCAAGGCGCAACTGCTCGACGCCGGCGATCTGCTGGGCATTCTCAAGCACGAACCGGCGGCCTGGTTTTCGCAGACACGCGACGACTCGAGCATCGACAGCGCGCACATCGAGCAGCGCATCGCCGATCGCATCGCCGCTCGCAAGGCCAAGAACTTCGCCGAGGCCGATCGCATCCGCCTCGAGCTTGCGGACCAGGGCGTGCTGATCGAGGACGGCCCGCAGGGCACGCGCTGGCGCGTCAGCGCTGTTTGAAGTTTTCAGCGGCGCCGCGACAGCTCCAGGCGCCGGTTGCGCATCTGCGCGCAGGGCACATCGACCAGTGCGCAAAGTGTCTTGTCACTGACCGCCAGACGTTTCTGCAAAACCGCGAGCCGCGCCGCCAGCGCGCGGGATGCGGCGGCCGCGCCTTCGACGTCGAAAGCGGCCGCCGAGTCGGCCATCACCCATCCCGAGAAGTACGCGCCGAGGCGTTGCAGCGCATCCATCCGCGACCGGTCCTGGGCCTGGCCCGCGTGGTAATCGATGCAGGGCAGCAGTTCGAGGGCGTCATGCTCGATCAGCGTCTTGCAGGCGGCGACGGCGTCGCGGCCGCGCTCCAGCGCCTGGCGCGTCGGCGCATCGGCACCGGGCGCTGGGAACGGCGCGCCGCCGAGCAACAGCGCGACTGCCATCGCGGTGACACGGCGCCGCAACAGAGCCGCCCTAGGCTGCCGGCAGGCGTTCATCGCGGGCACAAGGAGAGTGGCATGCGCAAACAATTCCAGATCGGTTTGCTGTTGACGGCCACTGTAGGGCTGGCCGCGTGCAGCCACGATGACAAGTCCTCGGAACCGGGCAGCGTGGCGTTCACCGCCGCCGCCGCGCGCGTCACCGAAGGCACGCCGAACGTCGCGATCACGGTGAGCCGTACCGGCGGCAACGACGGCGCCGTTTCGGTGGCCTACGCCAGCACGGATGCCACCGCCACATCGGCGACGGACTATGCCGCGTCCACCGGCACCCTCACCTGGGCCGACGGCGACAGCGCCGACAAGACCATCACCATCGCGATCACCGATGACAGCGCTGCCGAGGACGACGAGACGTTCGCTCTCACCCTGTCGGCGCCCACCGGCGGCGTCACGCTGGGCGCCGTCAACGCCACGACCGTCACCATCGGCGACAACGAGCCAGTGACGATCAAGCTGCTCTCGTTCAACGACTTCCACGGCAATCTCAACCCGCCGGGCAGCACCATCCGCGCGGTGAATCCGGCGGACGCGACCAAGACCGTGGACCTGCCGGCTGGCGGTGTCGAATATCTGGCGACTCTGGTCAAGCAGCTCAAGGCGCAGAACGCGCGCACCACCGTGGTCGCGGCGGGCGATCTGATCGGCGCGAGCCCGCTGGTGTCGGCGCTGTTCCACGACGAGCCGGCGATCGAAACCATGAACAAGCTCGGGCTGGAGTTCAGCTCGGTGGGCAACCACGAGTTCGACGACGGCAGCACCGAGCTGCAGCGCGTGCAGAACGGCGGCTGCCTGGCGGGCGGCGGCAACACTACCTGCCAGAACGGCGGCAGCTTCCCCGGTGCGGCGTTCAAGTACCTGGCGGCCAACGTCATCAACAACGCCACCAACCGGCCGCTGTTTCCGGGATACGCGATCAAGCGCTTCGACGTCGGTGGCGGCCAGCAGATCGGCGTCGCCTTCATTGGCCTGGTATTGCGCAATACGCCCCTCATCGTCACGCCCACCGGCGTCGCCGGCCTGACCTTCCAGGACGAAGCCACCGCCGCCAACGCGCTGATCCCGGAGATCAAGGCCGCCGGTGTCGAGGCTATCGTCGTGCTGATCCACGAGGGCGGCGCCACCACCGGCCTGTTCAACGACAAGACCTGCCCGGGCCTATCCGGCGACATCCTGCCGATCGTCGACCGGCTGGATCCGGCGATCGATGTGGTCATCAGCGGCCACACCCACAACGCCTACAACTGCGTGCGCAACGGCCGCGTGCTCACCAGTGCCAGCTCTTTCGGCCGCGTGCTGACGGACATGGATCTGAAGCTGGATCGCACCACCAAGGACGTGACGGTCGACCGCGTCGACAACCGCATCGTCGTCAACGACACGGCGGCCAATCCCGCACCGACCGCATTCCCGGCACTGGCCAAGGATCCCGAGCAGACCGCCATCCTCAACGTCTACAACGCGCTGGTCGCGCCGCTGGCGGGGCAGATCGTCGGCAGCATCACCGCCGATCTCACGCGCACGGGACCCAGCTCCGGTGAAACCAGCCTTGGCGACGTGATCGCCGACGCCCAGTTGGCGGCGACCAGCGCGCCGGAATTCGGCGGCGCGGTGGTCGCCTTCATGAATCCGGGCGGCATCCGCGCCGATTTCCTCCGCGGCCAGATCAGCAGCGGCGAAGGCGCCGGGCAGATTACTTTCGGCGAGGCCTTCACCGTGCAGCCCTTCGGCAACACCCTGACCACGCTCACCGTTACTGGTGCGCAGCTGGATACCTTGCTGGAGCAGCAGTTCCCGCCAACGCAGACCGCGCCGCGCCTGCTGCAGGTCTCCGCTGGCTTCACCTACACCTACGACGCCAGCGGCCCGGCGAACGCCAAGGTGGATGCGTCGACCATTCGCATCAACGGCGTGGTGGTGGACCCGGCGGCGACCTATCGCATCACCGTCAACAACTTTCTCGCCACCGGCGGCGACGGCTTCGCGATCCTCAAGCAGGGCACCAACCAGCTCGGCGGCGCGATCGATCTGGATGCGCTCAATGTCTACTTCGCCGCGAAGTCGCCGATCGCGCCGGGGCCGGTCAATCGCATCACGCGAGTCAACTAGAGCCTATCTCAAAATCGTCGCGAGCGATGACAGCTTGCGTGCCGCCGGAGCGCAGGAAGCGGAGTGTGCTGTAGCACATGAGCATTCCGAGCACCGCCGGCACGCAAGATGTCGAGCGCAGCAGATTTTGAGATCGGTTCTAGGGACTAGCCCGCGCGCATTTCCTGGGTCGCCGTGACTTTGCCGCGCTCGTCCACGGTTTGCAGACGGACGGTGAAACCCCACAGCCGGGCCAGATGCTTGAGCACCTGATCGGCATCACCCGACAGCGGACGGCCGCGATGCTGGCGATGGTTGAGCGTCAGTGAGCGGTCGCCGCGATGGTCGTAGCGTGTGACCTGGATGTCGGGCACCTGGCCGTCGCGGTTGTACTGCGCCGACAGCAGTTGGCGGACGCGACGATAGCCCTGCTCGTTGTGAATCGAGTCCACCGACAGATGCGCCTCGTCCTCGTGATCGGCAATGGCGAACAGGTGCAGATCGCGGATCAGATGCGGCGACAGGAACTGGCCGATGAAGGACTCGTCCTTGTAGTTGCGCATCGCAAAGTCCAGCACCTTGAGCCAGTCGCCGCCGGCGATGTCGGGGAACCATTCGCGATCCTCGGACGTGGGTTTTTCGCAGATGCGGCGAATGTCGGTCATCATCGCGAAGCCCAGCGCGTAGGGATTGATGCCGCCATAGCCGCGCTGATCGAAGCCGCGTTGGGCGATGACGTTGGTGTGCGACGACAGCACCTCCAGCATGAAGCCGTCGTCCACCAGGCCCTTGTCGAACAGGCGGTTGAGCAGGGTGTAATGCCAGAACGTGGCCCAGCCCTCGTTCATCACCTTGGTCAGGCCCTGCGGATAAAAATACTGCGCCATCTTGCGCGTGATGCGCACCAGTTCGAGCTGCCAGGGCTCAAGCTTGGGCGCGTGCTTTTCGATGAAGTACAGCAGGTTTTCCTGCGGCTCCGGCGGATAGTTGCCGCGCGCATCGGGCTTGGCGGCGGCGGCACCTTTGGACGGCAGGGTCCGCCAGATTTCGTCGTACTGCTTCCAGGCATATTCCTCGCGTTCGCGCTGGCGCACGCGCTCCTCGTCCGCCGACAGCGGGTTGGGCTGGCGATAGCGATCCACGCCGTGGCTCATCAGCGCGTGGCAGGAGTCGAGCACGTCTTCCACCGCCGCGTGGCCGTGGCGCTCCTCGCACTGCATGACATAGTTCCGTGCGAACACCATGTAATCGATGATGCCGTCGGCATTGGTCCACTGCCGGAACAGGTAATTGCCCTTGAAAAAGGAGTTGTGGCCGTAGCAGGCGTGCGCGATCACCAGCGCCTGCATCGGCAGGCTGTTCTCCTCCATCAGATAGGCGATGCAAGGATTGGAATTGATGACGATCTCATAGGCCAGCCCGCGCTGGCCCTTGCGATACATCTGCTCGTTGCGGATGAATTCCTTGCCATAGCTCCAATGCGGATAGCCGATC
Organism: uncultured Hydrocarboniphaga sp.; assembly: GCA_964246995.1. Lineage (GTDB taxonomy): Bacteria > Pseudomonadota > Gammaproteobacteria > Nevskiales > Nevskiaceae > Hydrocarboniphaga. The sequence continues at coordinate 94,841 of CAXTSJ010000003.1, read as the reverse complement.
GGCAGGCCAAGAGATGCATAGGCGTCGAGCATCTGCTCGGAGGCGATCACCTCGATCTGGTTGCGATAGATGTCGAGCTTGTATTCGCCGATCGCGATTTCGGCCAGTGCGTGGTCGTATTCCTGCAGCAGTTCGAACGACCACTCCGAGCCGGACGACAGCAGGGTGCTCATGCGGGGTCCCCAAAAAGTAGCTGTTCACTTTTTGGGGTGCTCATGCGGGGTCCCCAAAATGTAGCTGTTTGCTTTTTGGGGTGCTCATGCAGGGTCCCCGCAAAGTAGCTTTTTACTTTGTGGGGTGTTCATGCTGCTTCCTTTTTGAACAGCTCGCGCAGCACCGGATACACCTCGCCGTGATGGGTGACCGCCGACATCGCGAACTTGTCGTTGTCGATACGCTGGTAGGCGTAGGACAGCGGGCTGGTACGCATGCTGTCGTCGGGCACCTCAATGTAGGCGAAGTAGCGCGACAGCGGCAGCAACTGCTCCGACAGGAACGCGCGGCTCTTCTCCGGGTCGGCGCCGAACGCGTCGCCGTCCGAAACCTGGGCGCCGTAGATGTTCCAGGCGTCCGAGGGATAACGCGCGAGCGCGATCTCTTCCATCAGCTTGAGCGCCGAGAGCACCACGGTGCCGCCGCTCTGGGTGTCGTGGAAGAAGGCGTGCTCGTCGACCTCCTGCGCGTTATCGGTGTGGCGGATGAACACCAGTTCCACTTGCTGGTACTTGCGCGACAGGAACATGTACAGCAGCGTGAAGAAACGCTTGGCTAGATCTTTCTTGTTCTCGGTCATCGAGGCCGAGACGTCCATCAGGCAGAACATCACCGCGCGCGAAATCGGCTGCGGCACCTTGATGCGATGACGGAATCGCAGATCGAATTCGTCCAGAAAAGGGATGCGGTCGAGACGTCGCTGCAGCTCCGCGATCTCGTCGTCGGGCGGAATCTCTTCGGCCTGAAGCGCGTGGATCTCCCGCCGCAGCGGCGCGCCGATGGCGATGCGCCGCGCCATCGCCTGACGCAGCGAGCGCGTCACCGACAGGTTCGCCGGCACGCCGCGCGGCGTGTAGCCGGCGCGCTGCATTTTGTACTCCTGCACGTCGCCGACAACGTTGCGGATCAGGTGCGGCAGCTCCAGATCGTCGAAAAACAGGTTCATGAATTCTTCGCGCGACAGCGAGAACACGAAGTTGTCTTCCGACGAGTCGCCGTCGCCTTCGCCCGATCCACCGCCGCCGCCTCCACCACCATCGGGACGCTTGATCTTGTCGCCGGGATTGAACTTGCGATTGCCCGGCAGCACCATCTCGCGATCACCGCCCTGGCCGTGGTGGAACGTCGGCTCGGAGATGTCCTTGGCCGGAATGTTGACGTCGCCGCCGCGATCCATGTCGGTGATCGAGCGCTTGGAAATCAGATCGCCCACCGACTTGCGGATCTGCTCCTTGTAGCGCCGCAGAAACCGCTCGCGGTTGACGGCGCTCTTGTTGCGATCATTCAGCCGGCGATCGATCACGATCGACATTGCGACTCTCCGATCAGGCGGACTTGCGGACCCGCAGATACCACTCGGACAGCAGGCGCACCTGCTTCTCGGTATAGCCCTTGGTGACCATGCGCGTGACGAAGCTCTCGTGCTTCTTCTTGTCCTCCACCGACGCCTTGGCGTTGAATGAGATCACCGGCAGCAGCTCTTCGGTGGAAGAGAACATCTTTTTCTCGATCACCTCGCGCAGTTTCTCGTAGCTGGTCCACTTCGGATTCTTGCCGCCGTGCTGGCTGCGCGCGCGCAGCACGAAGTTGACGATCTCGTTGCGGAAGTCCTTGGGGTTGGCGATGCCCGCGGGCTTCTCGATCTTCTCCAGCTCGGAGTTGAGCGAGGCGCGGTCGAAAGACTCGCCGGTCTCGGGGTCGCGATAGTCCTCGTTCTGGATCCAGTAGTCGGCGAAAGTCACGTAGCGATCGAAGATGTTCTGTCCGTATTCAGAATAGCTCTCCAAGTACGCGGTCTGGATTTCCTTGCCGATGAATTCCGCGTAGCGCGCCGCAAGCCAGGCCTTGATGAACTCCAGATAGCGCCGCTGGTTTTCTTCGGGCAATTGCTCCCGCAGGATGCGCTGCTCCAAAACGTACATCAGGTGCACCGGATTGGCCGCGACTTCGGTCTGGTCGTAATTGAACACTGCCGACAGCACCTTGTAGGCAAAGCGCGTCGAGGTGCCGTTCATGCCCTCGTCGATACCGGCGTAGTCGCGATATTCCTGGTAGGACTTGGCACCCGGGTCAGTGTCCTTCAGGCTCTCGCCGTCGTAGACGCGCATCTTGGCGTAGATGCTGGAATTCTCCGGGTCCTTGAGGCGGGTGAGCACCGAGAACTGCGCCATCATCTCCAGGGTGCCGGGCGCGCAGGGCGCCGCCGACAGCGAGCTGTTGCGCATCAGCTTCTCGTAGATCCTGACCTCCTCGGACACCTGCAGGCAGTACGGCACCTTGACGATGTAGACGCGGTCAAGGAAGGCCTCGTTGTGCTTGTTGTTGCGGAAGGTCTGCCACTCGCTCTCGTTGGAGTGCGCCAGGATCACGCCGTTGAACGGGATGGCGGAAAAACCTTCGGTGCCCTTGAAGTTGCCCTCCTGCGTCGCGGTCAGCAGCGGGTGCAGCATCTTGATCGGCGCCTTGAACATCTCGACGAATTCGAGCAGGCCCTGATTGGCCTGGCACAGGCCGCCGGAGTAGCTGTAGGCATCCGGGTCGTCCTGGCTGAAAGCCTCCAGCTTGCGGATATCGACCTTGCCGACCAGCGAGCTGATGTCCTGGTTGTTCTCATCCCCAGGCTCGGTCTTGGCGATCGCCAGCTGCTTGAGCACCGAGGGCTGGATGCGCACCACCCGGAACTGCGACAGATCGCCTTCGAACTCCGCCATGCGCTTGAGCGCCCAGGGCGAGGCGATGCCGCTGAGCACGCGCCGCGGGATGCCGTATTCGGCTTCCAGCGTCGGGCCGTCGCGGTCCGGGTTGAACAGGCCCAGCGGCGACTCGTTGATCGGCGAGCCCTTGATCGCGTAGATCGGATAGGCCTCCATCAGCGACTTGAGGCGCTCGGCGATGGACGACTTGCCGCCGCCGACCGGGCCGAGCAGATAGAGCACCTGCTTGCGCTCCTCCAGCCCCTGCGCCGCGTGCTTGAAGAACGCCACGACCTGGGCGATCACGTCCTCCATGCCGAAGAACTCGCGGAAGGCCGGATAGCGCCGGATCACGCGGTTGGAAAACAAGCGCGACAGGCGCGGATCATTGCGCGTGTCCACCACCTCGGGCGCGCCGATGGCGGCGAGCATGCGCTCGGCCGGCGTGGCGTAGGCCAGTGGATCGCGCTTGCACAGGCCCAGGTATTCCTCGAGCGACAGCTCTTCTTCCCGGGCTTTCAGATACTGCTCGCGAAAACTGTTCAGCAAACCCATGATCGTTTCTCCACGTTACCCATCATCTCGGATTGCGAGCTGCGCCGAACGGCGTTCGACGACTGCACACCTGACGACACCAGCATGCCGTGCAAATCACGCGCGGCGTAGACCTGGGACCGCTCGATGTACGGAATATCCCGCATCAACGGTACGCACTTGCGAGCGGGCTAAAGAACGGGGCTGACGACGTCGACGATAAGGATTGATTACGACCCGAGAGGCAGCGGGGGCCATCGCGATCGCGGTATCGATGTGTCAGCACGATGTCACTTTCGCAGAAAGCGTGCCGTCACGGGAATAGCGCGGTCTTCATTGACGCATTTCGTTCCAAGCTTAGCTTTGGACGCAATGTCGACGCGAGGTTCAAGCTGCGTTTGCAGGGTGCCGATGACAGCCGAGCAGATGGTCATTGACCAGCCCCATCGCCTGCAGATACGCGTAGACGATGGTCGAGCCGACGAACTTGAAGCCGCGCTGCAGCAGGGCCTTCGAGATGGCGTCCGACAGCGGCGTGCGCGCCGGCACGTCGCTCGCGACGGCAAAACGGTTGACGATGGGTGCGCCGCCGATCTGCGCCCACAACCAGTCGGCGAATGCGCCTTCCTGCGCCTGCATGGCGAGCCAGGCGCGCGCATTGGTGCGGGTAGCCTGCAGTTTGAGGCGGTTGCGGACGATGCCGGGATCGTTCATTAGCGCATCGATCCGCGCATCGTCGTAGGCGGCGATGCGCTCGGGGTCGAAGCCATCGAGCGCCACGCGGTAATGCGCTCGCTTGGCCAGGATTGTGCTCCACGACAGCCCCGCCTGCGCACCTTCCAGAATCAGGAACTCGAAAAGCGTTCCCGAATCACGACAAGGGACACCCCACTCCTCGTCATGGTAGCGACGGTACGCGGCCGACCCGAGCGACCAGGGGCAGCGGACCAGGCCGTCGTCCGCCGTGGCCATCAACGGCGGGAGAAACGCAGCCGCCGGCCCAGCGGCTGCGTCGCCACCCGGCCCTGCCGATAGGCGATGTCGCCATTGACCCAGGTGGTGTCGATGCGTGCCGGGAAGACGCGCCCTTCGAACGGCGACCAGCGGCACTTGTAATACAGGTCCTGTTTGACGACCCGCGTCGGCGTGTCGGTGTCGATGAGCGTGAGATCGGCCCAGCAGCCTTCGCGGATGAAGCCGCGATCGACCACGCCGAAGCGCTGCGCCACCGCGTGGCTGGTCTTGCGCACCAGGGTGTGCAGGTCCAGCTCGCCGCGGGCGACGAGATCCAGCAGCGCCAGCAGCGCGTGCTGCACCAGCGGCAGACCCGACGGCGCCTTGAAGTAGGACGGGCTCGCCTTCTCCTGCGCGGTATGCGGCGCGTGGTCGGTGGCGATGACGTCGATGCGGTCTTCCATCACCGCGGCGACCAGCGCGCGCCGGTCGGCCGCGGTCTTGATCGCCGGGTTGCACTTGATCAGGTTGCCCAGCGACGCGTAGTCGGCGTCGTCGAACACCAGATGATGGACGCAGGCTTCCACCGTGATCTGCTTGCCCAGCACCGGCCCCGGGGTGAAGAACGCCAGCTCGCGCGCGGTCGTCAAATGCAGCACGTGCAGGCTGGTGCCATGTCGCCTGGCCAGCCCGACCGCGAGCCGGGTCGACAGGTAACATGCCTCGTGGGAGCGGATGCGCGGATGCTCCGAGGCGGGGATGGCGTCACCCCAGCGCGCGCGCGCCAGATCCTCGTTGCGCTTGATCGTTGGCGTGTCCTCGCAATGGGTCACCACCGGGATCTGCGCAGTGGCGAAGATCCGCTCCAGGGTTTCGGGATCGTCTACCAGCATGTTGCCGGTGGAGGCGCCCATGAAGATCTTCACCGCGCAGGCCTCGTCGGGCACCACGCGCGCGATCTCTTCGGCGTTGTCGTTGGCGGCGCCGAAGTAGAAGGCGTAGTTGGCGCGCGCCCGGCCGGCGGCCAGTGCGTATTTCTCGGCGAGGCGCGTCCGCGTGGTGGTGGTCGGATTGGTGTTGGGCATCTCCATCACGCTGGTGACGCCGCCGGCGACCGCCGCCGAAGTCTCGGTCACCAGATCGCCCTTGTGCGTAAGGCCCGGCTCGCGGAAGTGCACCTGGTCGTCGATCATGCCGGGGATCAGCAGCTTGCCCTGGGCGTCGACTACCACGCCGGTCTGGCCGCTGATGCTGCCGGCGATTTTTTCGATGCGGCCATTGCGTACCAGGACGTCGCCGTGGAATTCGCGGCCTTCGTTGACGATGCGGGCGTTGGTGATGAGCAAGGGCTTCTCGGCGGATCGATGGTGGCGCATCTTGCCCTCAGCCACGCGATGCAGGCCAGTCCGGTCAGCGCAGCGTCAGCGGCAACGCCGACCATGGCCGCTGAATAAGAGGGCATCAGCCCGCACCAAGGACATGGTCATGAACACATCCGCGCGCCGGCACCGGGGACTTTTCGTGCTGGGCGCCGTGGCGCTGATCCTGCTGGTGGTGATCCTGCTCTGGGACTGGAACTGGTTCCGGCCGCTGGTGGAGAAGCAGGCGTCCGCCGCCATCAATCGCGAGGTGACGCTGCGCCATTTCGATATCGACATGGGGCTGCACCCCAAGGTGATCGCCGATGGCATCGCGGTCGCCAACCCCGACGAATTTCCCGCCGGCAGCCATCTGGCCACGGTCGAGCGCCTGGCGATCCGCATCAATCCCTGGGCCTTGTTCCGCGGCCGCCTCAACTTGATGGAGATCGAAGTCGACCGCCCGGTCGGCGATCTGCGCCCGGGCCCGTCGGGCAAGCCGAACTACCTGTTCGATCTGCCCAAGAGCGACGACCAGGACAAGAGCGAGCCGCTGCAGATCGACATCGGCCAGCTGGCGATCGCCGGCGGCGATGTGCACTTCGTCGAGCCGGCGTACAAATCCGATTTCAGGCTCAAGATCCGCACCGAGGACAACAAAAAAGGTGAGCCCAGCATCCGCGTCGACGTCAACGGCCGCTATGCCGACGCCGACATCAGCGGCCGGTTCGTCGGCGGATCGGTGCTGTCGCTGCGCGATCCGGCAAAGCCCTACGCGGTGGACCTGCGCGCCAAGAACGGCGACACCGAAGTCACCCTCGTCGGCACGGTCATCGACCCGATTCGCCTGGGCGGCGCCAGGCTGCGCCTGGACTTCAAGGGCAACAACCTGGCCGACCTGTTCCCGCTCACCGGCGTGCCGCTGCCGCCGTCACCGCCGTATCGCATCGGCGGCATGTTCGACTACAAGGATGGCAAGTTCCGCTTCCACGATTTCTCCGGCGTCTACGGCCAGAGCGATATCGCCGGCGACCTGTCGGTGGATCCGGCCGGCGACGCCCGCCGGCGCATCACGCTCGACGCGCATTCCGAAAAAGTCGTGTGGAGCGATCTGTCGGGCTTCGTCGGCGGCACGCCCGGCGACAAGGACGCGCCCACCGAAACCGCCGAGCAGAAAACCGAGCGCGCCAAGACAAAAGCCGGTGGCAAGCTGTTGCCGGAGACGCCCATCGAACTGCCGCGCATCCGCGCCGCCGACCTCAACGTGCACTACAAGGTCACGCGCATCGAAAGCGACATCACGCCGGTGGACAAGCTCGAAGTCACGCTGACCACCGAGGACGGTTTGATCCGGGTCAAGCCGCTCAAGCTCGGCGTGGGCGCCGGCAGCATCGTCGCCAACATCGAGATGGACGGCCGCAAGGAGGTGGTCCACACCGTGGCGGACATCGACTTCCGCAAACTCGACTTCAGCAAGATCGTCGACAAGCTCAGCGTCTTCCGCGGCACCGGCACCGTCGGCGGCAGTGCGCGGCTCGATGCGCATGGCAACTCGGTGGCGGCGATGCTCGGCGGCGGCAACGGCGATCTCAAGCTGTTCATGGCCGGAGGCGACATCAGCGCGCTGCTGGTGAATCTGGCGGGTCTCGACCTGGGCAATTCCCTGGTCTCGGCGCTGGGCCTGCCCAGCCGCGCCAAGCTGCGCTGCATGGTCGTCGACATGAGCCTGGACAAGGGCCAGGTCGACACCCGGCTGCTGCTCGCCGACACCACCGAAGCCAACATCATCGGCAGCGGCCGCATCGATCTGAAGCAGGAGCAGATCGACTACAAGATCCATACCGAGCCCAAGCGGCTCAATGTCGGGTCGCTGGCCGCGCCCATCGACATCACCGGGCCGCTGGCGAGCCCGAGCATCCGTCCGCGCATCGGCCAGCTCGCCGCACGCGGCGGTGCGGCGGTGGTGCTGGGCGCGCTGTTCACGCCGCTCGCGGCGCTGATCCCGACGATCCAGCTGGGCCTGGGCGAGGACAACGACTGTGTGGCGCTGCTGCGCGAAGTCGAGTCGACGCAGTCCAAGGCCGTGGTGCCAGCCAAGGCGCGGTAGCGGCTAAACTGCCGGGGTCATGACCTACCCCACCCTCGCCGATTCCATCGGCAATACGCCGCTGGTCGAACTCAAGCGCCTCCCGGGCATCGGCCGCAACCGCCTGCTTGCCAAGCTCGAGGGCAACAACCCGGCGGGTTCGGTCAAGGACCGGCCGGCCTACTCGATGATCCGCCGCGCCGAAGAACGCGGCGAGATCAAGCCCGGCGACACCCTGATCGAAGCCACCTCCGGCAACACCGGCATCGCTCTGGCCATGGCCGCGGCGATGCGCGGCTATCGCATGGTGCTGATCATGCCGGCGCACATGAGCGCCGAGCGCCGCGCCTCGATGAAAGCCTTCGGCGCCGAGATCGTGCTGGTGAGCAAGGAAGAAGGCATGGAGGGCGCCCGCGATCTCGCCGAGAAGATGCAGCGCGAAGGTCAGGGCCGCGTGCTCGACCAGTTCGCCAACCCTGACAATCCACGCGCGCACTACGAGGGCACCGGCCCGGAAATCTGGCGCGACACCCAGGGCGCGATCACCCACTTCGTCGCCACCATGGGCACCACCGGCACCATCATGGGCACCGGGCGTTTCCTGAAAGAGCGGAACGCCGCCATCGAGATCGTCGGCGTGCATCCCAAGGGCGAGTCCTCGATCCCCGGCATCCGCAAATGGCCCGAGGAATACCTGCCGAAAATCTTCGACCGCGCGCGGGTCGACCGCGTGATCGAAGCCACCGCGGAACAGGCCGAAGCGACGATGCACGAGCTTGCGCGCAAGGAGGGGCTGTTCTGCGGCCCGTCGTCCGGCGGATCGGTGTGGGCGGCCCTGCAGGTGTGTCGCGACGTCACCGACGCCACCGTGGTCTGCATCATCTGCGACCGCGGCGATCGCTACATCTCGACCGGCGTCTTCCCGGACTAACGACGAGCTGCGGGCCTGGCCTGCCCAGTGACGAGACTGCCTTGACCGACAACATCCTGGTCTTCGACATCGAGACCATCCCCGACATCGACGGCGCGCGCCGCCTGCTCGAACTGCCCGACGCCGACGACGAGCAGGTCTGGATCGCGCTGCGCGCCCAGCGCTGGGCGGCACGCGGCAACGACTTCCAGCCCGCGCATCTGCAGCGCATCGTCGCCATCTCCTGCGTGCTGCGCACGCCGTCCAGTCTCAATGTCTGGTCGCTTGGCGACGAGGCCACGGGCGAGGGCGAGCTGGTGCAGCGCTTCTTCGACGGCGTCGAGCGCTACAAACCCACGCTGGTCTCCTGGAACGGCGGCGGCTTCGACCTGCCGGTACTGCACTACCGCGGGCTGATTCACGGCGTCCAGGCCAAGGGCTACTGGGACACCGGCGTGTTCGACCGCGACGCCAAGTGGAACAACTACCTCAAGCGCTACGAGTTCAAGCACACCGACCTGATGGACGTGCTCGCGCTCTACAGCGGCCGCAACAACGCGCCGCTGCACGAGATCGCGGTACTGCTCGGCTTTCCCGGCAAGCTCGGCATGGATGGTTCCAAGGTGTTCGATGCCTGGCGCGCGGGCGGCATCGGCGACATCCGCGCCTACTGCGAGACCGACGTGATGAACACCTGGCTGGTGTACCTGCGCTTCCAGCGCATGCGCGGCCATCTCTCGGCCGAGGAGCTGACCGACGAACTGAATCGCGCGCGCGATTTCCTCGCCGGCTCGGATGAAGCGCACTGGGCGGAATTCGCCGTGGCCTGGGGCGTGGACTGATGGGCTGGCACGCGCGGCGGCGCCGCAAGCCGCCACCGGAGGGCGATTTCTTCGCCGACATCATCGACCTGGCGGAGGACGGCCGCGGCGTCGCGCGGGTCGACGGCAAGGTCACCTTCGTCGCCGACGCGCTGCCGGGCGAGCGCGTGCGCTTCCGCTATCTGCGGACCGCGCGCGATGTCGACGAAGGCCAGATGCTGGCGGTGGAACAGGCCTCGCCCGATCGGGTCAACCCGCCCTGCAAGCACTTCGGCGTGTGCGGCGGCTGCGCGCTGCAGCACCTCGCGCCGGAAGCGCAGATCCGCTTCAAGCAGAAGCAGGTGATCGAGGCCCTGGCGCGCATCGGCAAGCTGGCGCCCGAACACATCGAGGCACCGATCACCGGGCCGGTCTGGGGCTACCGCCGGCGCGCGCGACTCGGCGTCAAGTACGTGGTCAAGCGCGAGACGGTGCTGGTGGGCTTCCGCGAACGCGAGAGTTCTTTCCTGGCGGCGCTCGATCACTGCGCGGTGCTCGACCCGCGCGTCGGGCTCAAGCTGCGCGCGCTCGGGACACTCGTCGGCGGCCTGAGCCTGCGCGCGCAACTGCCGCAGATCGAAGTTGCCTGCGCCGATCCGGTGGCCCTGGTGCTGCGGGTGATGGCCGCGCCCACGGAAGCCGATCTGCAAGCGCTGCGGGTCTTCGCCGTCGAGCATGACGTCGATTTCTACCTGCAGCCCGGCGGGCCCGACACTGTCAGCGCGCTCGACCTCGACAGCGTCCGGCAGCTGAGCTACGCGCCGCTGCGGGGGCCGGATCGCCTGCACTTCCGCCCTACCGATTTCATCCAGATCAACGGCGACATCAGCCAGGCGGGCGTGCAGCAGGCGCTCGACTGGCTGGCGATCGAGCCGGGCGAAAACGTGCTGGAACTGTTCTGCGGCATCGGCAATTTCTCCATCCCGCTGGCACGCCGCGGTGCACGCGTGGTGGCCCTGGAAGGCGACGCCAGCCTGGTGCAGCGCGCGCGCGACAACGCGGCGCGCCTGGGCCTCGCCATCGAGTTTCATAAGGCCGATCTGTTTGCGCCGTCGGCGGACGATGCCTGGCTGCAACGACGCTACGACGCCGTGCTGCTGGACCCGCCGCGTGCCGGCGCGCTGCAGATCCTGCCGCTGCTCGGCGCGCTCGGCACCCGCCGCATCCTCTATGTCTCCTGCCACCCCGGCACGCTGGCGCGCGACGCCGGCGTGCTGGTGCACGAGCAGGGCTATCGCCTGTCGCGGATCGGCGTGATGGACATGTTCGCGCACACCGCGCATGTCGAGAGCATGGCGCTGTTCGAACGCGACTAGACTTTGCCGCCATGCAAGGGTGCGCACGGAACATCGGGGAAAAACCAGCGCTGCAACGCTGGCTGCTGGATTTTTCGGCAGCGGTTCGCAGCCGGGACTACGACGCCGCCGTCGCGCTGTTCCATGACCAGGTGGTTTCTTTCGGAACGGTCAGCCCGCAATCGCAGGGCGTCAGGGAGCTGACGCTGCAGCAGTGGCGACCGGTGTGGGAGCGCACCGCGGATTTCAGCTTCGATCTCGCCGCTGCCTTGTACTGGATGGACGGCGATCTCAACCTCGTCATCAGCACCTGGTCGTCGACCGGCGTGCTGGGCGACGGCACCTGTTATGCACGCAGCGGACGCGCGACGATCCTGCTGTCCGAAGCCGATGGCCTGAAGGCGCTCCACACGCATTTCTCCATGGCGCCCGGCAGCCCTGCATGATTTATTTCTACGCCGCGAGGCACTACGTCTGGACGATTGCGGACTTCATCCGCGATTGGGCGCCGACGCGCGCGGCCGACATCCAGCCGGTCGGTTACGACCTCCTGCGCCTGGGCGAGCCGGTGCCGCCGGGCTTGCACCTGTTCACCGATTTCGAGCGCCTGCTGCGGCCGGAACAGGCGTTCGTCCGCCGCCTCGGCGCGCGTTTGCGCGCCCACCCCGACAGCTATCAAACAGTGAGCGATCCGGCTCGCTGGTGCGGACGCTTCGGTCTGCTGCGGGCGCTGTCCGAGCGCGGGCTCAACGACTATCGCGCCTACCGGGCGGATGAGCTGGACGCAGTCGGCGCGGCTCTGCGCTTCCCGGTTTTCCTGCGCCTGGAGCATGAGCACACCGGCAGCCTGGGAGGGCCGATTCATACGATGAGCGATCTGCGCCGGCAGATCCGCGAGCAGACGGGTGCCAACCGGCGGCGCCGATTACTGCGGCGTTATCTGATGATCGTGGAGCAGCTCGACATGCGCGGCGCCGACGGGCTGTACCGCAAATATTCGGCGATGAAAATCGGCAACCGGCTGATTCCGCGCCACGTGTTTTTCAGCGCCGATCAGTGGGTCCAGAAAAGTCCCGACATCGTCAACCACGACACCGTGCGGGAAGAGACCGCGTTCTGCGAAGACTTCCCGCACGCGCGCCAGGTCGACGAGGTATTCCGCATCGCGGGGCTGGAGTACGGGCGCATCGACTACGGCTTTCGCGGCGGCCGCATGCAGGTCTGGGAGATCAACACCAACCCGGTGATCGCGCCGCCGCCGCAGCGGATCGCAGCGGCCCGACTGCCCTTACAGACCGCCTCGGCGATGGCGATGGTCGACGCTTTCGACGCCTTGCAGCCGGGCGCCATCAGCGGCCCGGCTTACAAGGTCTTCGCGACGCCGGAACAATTGGCGTGGCAGGCGCTGGCGGCGGGCAGCCGCTTCTACGACCGGTATCGCAACTGAACTCAAACCCGCCGCGCAGCGATCACTTGGGCAGCAGCACCTTGTCGATCGAATGGATCACGCCATTGGACTGGAAGATGTCGGCCTGACGGACCTTGGCTTTGCCGCCGTTGGCGTCGGTCAGCATCATGAACGAGCCCGCCATCGACGCCGTCAGCGTGCCGCCTTGGACCGTGGTCAGCGTGGCCTTGCCCTTGCCGTCCCTGATCGCGGCCATCAGCGTGTTGTAGTCCATGCGACCGGACACGACGTGATAGGTCAGGACCTTGGTGAGCTTGTCCTTGTTCTCCGGCAGCAGCAGGGAATCGACGGTACCTGCGGGCAGCGTGGCGAATGCCGAGTTGACGGGGGCAAACACGGTAAACGGGCCCGGGCCCTTCAGCGTCTCCACCAGGCCAGCGGCTTTGACGGCGGCGACCAGCGTGGTGTGATCCTGCGAATTCACCGCGTTGTCGATGATGTCCTTGTTCGGAAACATCTCGCTGCCGCCGACGATGGGGTTGGCGGATGCGATCGACGCGGCCAGGGACAGCGCCGTCAAACCTGCTAGCACGAGTTTTTTCAAAGTCCTTCTCCTGATGATTGAGTCAAGCCATACGCCGCGCAGCGGTCCGGGGATGCGAAAACGTCGGCGCGACATCCGCGATGCTCGACCGGCACTGGTGAAAGCCAGGTGAACCGGCCCGATGCAGCCCTCTGCAACACGAGGTGCCATGGCCAGGCCTTACAATGAGCGCCCTCCCGGCCGAGCCGGCTTTCATGCCGCTGGAAATAGAGCGCAAGTTCCTCGTCATCGGCGACGCCTGGCGCGCCTGCTCCCACCAGCGCATCGCCATGCGCCACGGATACCTCACGCCGCTGGATTCGCCGGCCTCGGTGCGCGTGCGGGTGGAGGGCGACATCGGCAAGCTCAACGTCAAGCAGGCCATCGTCGGCAGCAGCCGTGCCGAATACGAGTACAGCATCCCGGCCGAACACGCCGAGCAGATGATCGCCACGCTGTGCCGCGGCCTGATCCTCAAGACCCGGCACTACGTCAATCATGCCGGGCACTTGTGGGAGGTCGACGAGTTCGAAGCCGACAACGCCGGCCTGGTGGTGGCGGAAATCGAACTGGTCAGCGAGGACGAGGCCTTCGAGCGCCCGGACTGGCTGGGCCGCGAAGTGACGCTGTCGCAGCGCTACTACAACAACGCGCTGGCGAGTTTTCCGTACAACACTTGGGCCGCGGGCGATGACGTGTGAGGCCGCGTTGCAATTGCGCATCGACCTGTCGCAGCAGCGGCTCAGGCTGCTCCAAGGCGATCGCCTGCTGCGCGAATACCCGGTCTCCACCGGTGCCAATGGCGTCGGCGAAATCGGCGGGTCGGGCATGACCCCGCGCGGCTGGCATGTGGTGCGCGCGCGCATCGGCGCCGGTGCGGCGAGCGGCGCGGTGTTCCGCGGCCGCCGGCCGACCGGCGAGATCTGGTCGCCGGCGCTGCACGCCGCGCATCCGCGGCGCGACTGGATCCTGTCGCGCATCCTCTGGCTGTCGGGCCTGGAGCGCGGGCGCAATCGCCTGGGTTGCGTCGACACGTTCCGCCGCTACATCTACCTGCACGGCACGCCGCCCGATCAGGCGCTCGGCGTGCCGGCGTCGCATGGCTGCGTGCGCCTGGGCAGCGACGACATCATCGACCTGTTCGATCGCGTGCCCACCGGCACGCGCGTCCTGCTGCACGAATAAATCCGCGCCCACACCATGTCGTCCCGCACTCCGCTCATCGGCCCGATCATGGCCGACATCCCTGGCCTGGAACTCACCGACGAGGACCGCGAACTGCTGCGCCATCCGCTGGTCGGCGGCGTGATCCTGTTCACCCGCAACTACCGCGATCCGGCGCAGCTCGCCGCGCTGTGCAAGGCGCTGCTGGCGCTGAAGTCGCCGCGGCTGCTGCTGGCGGTGGATCACGAGGGCGGACGGGTGCAGCGCTTCCGCGTTGGCTTCTCGCGCGTGCCAGCGATGGGCGCGCTCGGCCGCCTGCATGCCGAGGACGCCGCCCGCGCCCTTGAAGAGGCGCGCCACTGGGGCGCCACCATCGGCCTTGAGCTTTCGGGTTTCGGCATCGACCTGTGCTTCGCGCCGGTGCTCGACGTCGACATCGGGCTGAGCCAGATCATCGGCGACCGCGCGTTCGCCGGCGATGCGCCGGTGATCGTCGCGCTGGCGCGCGCCTTCCGCGCCGGCTTGAACAGCGCCGGCCTGGCCGCCACCGGCAAGCATTTTCCCGGGCACGGCAATGTCGCCGCCGACTCGCATCTGGAGCTGCCCGTCGACCGCCGCGCGATGCGCGAGATCGAGGCGCTGGACCTGGCGCCGTTCCGTGCGCTGATCGACGACGGCATCGAATCGCTGATGATGGCGCATGTGCGCTACACCGCGTTCGACGCCACGCCGGCCTCGCTGTCGCGCAAGTGGATCGCCGGCCTGCTGCGGCGCAAGCTCGGCTATCTCGGCGCGGTGTTCTGCGACGATCTGTCGATGCACGGCGCCGCCGTCGTCGGGTCGCTGGAGGATCGCGCCCGGCTGGCGCTCGGCGCCGGCTGCGACATGCTGCCGGTCTGCAACGACCGCCCCGGCTGCGCCGGCCTGCTCGACGCGCTCAAGGACATCCGGCCGCGCCCGGCCCGCAGCCGCCGTCTGCAAACGCTGTACCGACAGGAGATGCCGTGACCGAACACCCTCGAACCCAGTTGCTCGCCGAGGCGCGCGACGTGCTGGAGCGCGCCGACTGCCTGCACGACGCGCCCGCCGTCCAGGCCGCCTACGACCGCATCGCGGCCGATGTCACCGCACGCTACGCCGATCTCAACCCGATGATCCTCACGGTGATGAACGGCGGCCTGGTGCCGACAGCGGAGATCATCTCGCGCCTGGACTTCCCGCTGGAGCAGGACTACCTGCACGCCTCGCGCTATCGCGGCTCCACCAAGGGCGGCGGCCTGCTGTGGAAGCGCCAGCCCGAGCCGGCGCGCATCGCCGGGCGCCACGTGCTGGTGATCGACGACATCCTCGACGAGGGCTACACCCTGCTCGCGATCCGCACGGCGCTGATGCAGTTCGACCCGGCCAGCCTGGCGGTCGCGGCGCTCTGCGAGAAGCTGCATGGCCGGCGCGCGGCCGGCGCCAACGCCGAATACATCGGCCTGACCGTGGAAGACCGCTACGTCTTCGGCTGCGGCATGGACTACAAGCAGTACTGGCGCCAGCTACCGGCGATCTACGCGGTGGGGAAAACATGAGCGCGCCGATCGTCGCCGTCATCGGCGGCACCGGCATGAACGTCTGGCCGGGGCTCGAGATCGACCAGAGGCTGGTCATCGCCACGCCTTACGGCCCGGCGTCCGCGCCGCTGCTGCTCGGCCGCGTCTACGGCGTGCCGGCCTGCTTTCTGGCGCGGCATGGCGAGGGCCACAAAATTCCGCCGCACCAGATCAACTACCGCGCCAATCTGTGGGCGCTGCGCGAGGCCGGCGTCCGGAGCATCGTCGCGATTGCCGCGGTGGGCGGCATTACCCACTGGTATCCGCCGGGCGCGGTTGGCGTGCCGGACGACGCGATCGACTACACCGCGGGCCGCGAGCACACCTACTCCGACGGCAGCGACCGCTGGACCCTGCATCACGTGGAGATGAGCGAACCCTACAGCCCGCGCCTGCGCCGCACGCTGATCGAGGCCGCGCGGTCCGCCAACCTGGAAGTCGCCGAGCACGGCGTGATGGGCGTGACCCAGGGCCCGCGGCTGGAGACGCCGGCCGAAATCCGCCGCCTGCAGCGCGACGGCTGCGACATCGTCGGCATGACCAGCTTCCCCGAGGCACCACTGGCACGCGAGCTGGGCATCGACTACGCCTGCCTCGCGGTGTCGGTGAACTGGGGCGCGGGCCTGGGCAGCGGCGGCATCCACGACGAGATCGAACAATCCGTCGAACAGGGCATGGCCAAGGTGCGCGCGATCCTGTCGCATGCACTGCCGGCGCTGGCGCGTTAGCGCGCTGGCATCGTCAGACCGGGCGCGCGGTCTCGGACACTTCGGCCAGCAGGTTCTTGATCTTGTCGAAGGACACCGGCTTGACCAGGTGGTGGTCGAAGCCGGCCTCGGCAGACTGGCGCCGGTCTTCGTCCTGGCCCCAGCCGGTGAGCGCGACGATGGTCATGGTGCGGCCCCAGTCGGTTTCGCGCAGGCGGCGGCAGGCCTCGTAGCCGTTGAGCCGCGGCATGCCGATGTCCATCAGGATCACCTGCGGCCGGAAGCTCTCCGCGGCCTGGATCGCCTGCAGGCCGTCGTGCGCCGCGCGCACCTGATTGCCGATGACTTCGCAGATGATCGCCATGCTGGCGGCCGAATCGGCGTTGTCGTCCACCACCAGGATGCGCAGGCCCGTCGGCTCGGGCCCTGCGGCGAGCGCCATCGCGGCATCGGCCTGGGCGGCCGCCGGCGAGAGGATCGGCAGGGTCACCAGGAATTCGCTGCCCTTGCCATCGCCCTGGCTGCGCACCTCGATGGCGCCGCCATGCATCTCCACCAGGCGTCTGGAGATTGAAAGGCCGATGCCCAGGCCGCCGGTTGCGCGTTCCAGTGAACGGTCGACCTGGGTGAACATTTCGAAGACGTGGGGCAGCATGTGCACCGGTATCCCCACACCATCGTCCTCGACGCTGACCACAGCGCTCGCGCCCTGCCGGCGCACCGTGAGGCTGATGCGCCCGCCCTGGCGGGTGTACTTGGCGGCGTTGTTGAGCAGGTTCGCGAACACCTGCGCCAGGCGTGTGGTATCGGCTTCGACCAGCACCGGCTGCGACGGCAGGCTGACGAGCAGCTGGTGGCCGGACTGGTCGATCAGCGGCCGGCTGGTCTCCAGCGCGCTGTTGATCACGTCGGCCAGATCCACCCGCGCGCGCCGCAGCTCGATCTTGTTCTGGGTGATGCGCGAAAGGTCCAGCAGGTCATCGATCAGCCGTACCATGTGGCCGAGCTGGCGTTCCATCATCTGGCGGATCGGCGCGGTCACGGCCTCGTTGCCGGGGGCCATGCGCAGCACCTCCAGGCCGTTGCGGATCGGCGCCAGCGGATTGCGCAGCTCGTGGGCCAGCACCGCCAGGAACTCGTTCTTGCGATTGTCGGCGGCGCGCAGCTCGTCCTCGACGCGCTTGAGCCGGCCGATGTCGAGATTGATGCCGGCCCAACCGCGGACCTGGCCGGCCTCGTCGCGCACCGCGACGCCGCGCCCGAGCAGCGGATGCCACTGGCCGTCGGCGCCGCGCATGCGGTATTCGATGTCGATCTGGCGGCCGCTCTCGATGCTCTCCTGCACGTGGACGCGGCAGCGCTCGCGGTCGTCCGGATGGATCGCGTCGAGCCAGCCCTGGTTGCGGTACTGGGCGAGTGTCATGCCGGTGAGGCGCAGCATCGATTCGCTGATGTATTCGTCCTGGCCGCGCCGGTCGGCGATCCAGATGCCGTAGTCGATCGATTCGCCGATGGCGCGATACAGCTGCGCGCTGTTGCGCGCTTCTTCCTCGCGCTGGCGCTCGCGGGTGACATCGACCACCGAGCCGACGAAGCCGAGGAATTCGCCGCTCTCGCCATGCCGCGGCGTGCCGATGTTGAGCATGAAGCGGTAGTCGCCATCGGCATGTCGCAGCCGGTAGTCGAATCGCAGCGGCTGGTGATCGGCGTGCGCCTGGGCCAGCGCCGACGCCACCCGGTCCAGATCGTCCGGGTGGACGTACCGGTAGGTTTCCGCGAGCGCGCCGGCGCCGGGCCTGGCGCCGGTGAATTCGAACCAGCTGCGGCTGGCGTAGGTGAGCTGCCCGTCCGGCGCGGACACCCAGACCATCATCGGCGCGTGGTCGGCCATCTGGCGGAAGCGCTGCTCGCTGTCGCGCAGCTCGCTCGCAGCCAGCGCCAGCGCGGCCTCGGCGCGCAGGCGCGCGAGCGCCTCGCTGCGCAAGCGCGCCATCGACAGCTGGGTGGCGACGCGCGCCAGCAGCCCGCGCGCGGCGAACGGCTTGACCAGGTAGTCGTCGGCACCGGCTTCCAGGGCTTCGATGCGCGCCTCCTCGCCGGCGCGCGCGGAGAGCATCACCAGCGGCAATGCCGCGGTGGACGGATCGGCGCGCAGGGCGCGCAGCAGGCCGAAGCCATCGAGGCGCGGCATCATCACGTCGGTGATCAGCAGATCGGGCGCGCCTTCGGCGATGGCCTGCAGCGCCGCTTCGCCGTCGGCCACCGCGACCACGCGGTAGCTGCCGCCGAGCAGGCCTTGCAGATAGGTGCGCATGTCGGCGTTGTCGTCGGCGACCAGGATGCAGGCGCGCTCGGCCGCCTCGGCGACCGGCGCGCGCGCCGCCTGCGCCGGCTCGGGCAACCAGCGCAGCGCCTCGTCGGCGAGCTGTGCCGAAGCGCCGATCTGGGCGACGGCCGTCGGCACGATCCCGGCCGCGGCCTCAAACGGCAGTAGCGGCAGCGTCACCGTGAAGGTGCTACCGACGCCCAGAGCGCTGTCGACGCTCACGCGGCCGCCCTGCAGACGCGCCAGTTCGCTTACCAGCGCCAGGCCGATGCCGGTGCCCTCATGGGTGCGTCCGCGCGCATTCTCGACGCGATGGAAGCGCTCGAACACGCGCGCCAGATCGGCCGGCGGAATGCCGGTGCCGGTGTCGCGCACGCTCAGGCGCACGTCGTTTTCAGTGGCCGCAAGGCTCAGATAAACACCCCCTTCGAAAGTGTATTTGAAGGCGTTGGACAGCAGGTTGAAGACGATTTTTTCCCAATGCTCGCGATCCACCAGCACCGCGCGCGGCAGCGGCGGACAGTCGACCTCGAAGTCCAGGCCGGCTTTTTCCATCGCCGAGCGGAACAGGCTCGCCAGATCGCGGGTGAGCGAGGCGAGGTCCACCGCCACCGGCCGCGCCAGCACCGCGCCAGCTTCCAGGCGCGAGAAATCCAGCAGGGTGTTGACCAGCCGCAGCAAGCGCAGGCCGTTGCGGTGCACGGTATCGAGCGCTTCGCGCGCCTCGGGGATCAGATCGTTGCGGCGGCGGTCGAGCAGGTCTTCCAGCGGGCCGAGCATGAGCGTCAGCGGCGTGCGCAGCTCGTGGCTGATGTTGGAGAAAAAGCGCGTCTTGGCGAGGTCGATCTCGGCCAGCGCCTCGGCGCGGCGGCGCTCGTCTTCGAAAGCCTGGGCGTTGTTGACGGCTGCGGCGATCTGCACGCCGAGCAGATCGACGAAGTCCTGGAAGCTCGCATCGAACAGCCGGTGCGGGTTGAGCGCGGCCACCAGCCACAGGCGCCGGCCGCCGGCCACGATCGGCAGCACCACCGCCTGCTGCGGCGCCAGCGTCCAGGCACCGGCAGGTGGATGGGACGCCACCGCCAGCTCGCAGACCGGCTGGGGCGCTCCCGGCTCGCCCAGCGGCCATACCGCCGCGCGATCGCCGGCGACGAGCAGCGGCGGCGCCAGCGCGTGGCCGGAGGCGATGCCGGCGGTGCCGAGCAACTGCGCCTGCGACGCGTCGGCCTGGGCGCCGTAGAGCAGCGCGAAAGGAAAGTCGCGCGGGTTCCCGGCGAGCGCCTGCATCGCGTTTTCGCAGGCCAGCTCGAAACCGCGCGCGGCGGCCGTGCGCTCGGCCAGATCGCGCAACGTCGCCAGGCGGCGCTCGCCGATGACGCCCAGGGTCTCGTCGCTATTGGCGCACAGGATGCCGCCGGCGCCACCATCGGAATTGGGCACGGGGCTGTAGGAGAAGGTGTAGTAGGTCTCCTCCGGATAGCCGTTGCGCTCCATGATCAGCAGCAGATTTTCATCGTAGGTGCCGCGGTCGTCACGCATCGCCGACATCGCGCGCGGGCCGATGCTGTCCCAGATTTCCGCCCAGACGAGCTGCGCCGGCTGGCCCAGTGCCCAGGGATGCTTGCCGCCGACGATGGAAATGTAGGCGTCGTTGTAGAAATTGATCAGCGAGTCGCCCCACCAGACGAACATCGGCTGGCGACTGGTGAGCAAAATTCGCACGCAGGTCTTGAGGCTGAGTGGCCAGCTTTCCACCGGGCCCAGCGCCGTGGCCGACCAGTCGATGGCGCGCATGCGCGCGCTCAGTTCGCCGCTGCCGGCAAACAGATCGGCGGCGGCCATCGCCGCCATCGGCACTGTCCTTGTCCCCGTGATCAAGATCGGCTTTCGATGCTTTTACGATGCCTGGCGGCATTATGCCGCAGGCATCCAATCCACAAGCGCTTGTTCAGAATCGGCTTGGCGGCGAACGTTCAAGCTGCGCACTGCGAACGCAAGCAGGAGAATCCACGTGATCAAATTTTCTTCCGAGGCCGCGGGCGATGTGAGCATGCTCGACGAACACGCCGGCGCCTTGCTCGACAACATCGGCAAAAGTCGCGGCGCGCGCGGCGTGATCGAGCCGGACGAGATTCCGGCGGCACTGAGCGCGCTGCGCAGCGCCATCGAGCGCGACGCGCCGCGGCACGCGCGGCCGGAGGACACCGACAATGACGACGAGCGCGAGCGCCGCGAACAGGACGTCGACCTGGGGCGCCGGGCCTATCCGCTGATCGACATGCTGGAACGTGCCGCGGCGAAGAAGCGCAGCGTCACCTGGGGCGTCTGATCAGGCGGCAGCCGCGCGCGGCCGCAAGCGCGCTTCGATGCTCAAGTACACCGGCAGCGCGATCGCCAGCGGCAGCCAGTAGTACAGCGCGCGATAGACCAGCAGCGCCGCCAGCAGGGGCGCCTCGGCCATGGTGCCGGCGAGCAGCGTGAGAAACACCGCCTCGAGCACGCCAAGGCCCGCCGGCACATGCGTCAGCGCGCCCGCCACCGCCGCCAGCAGCAAGGCGGCCACGACCTCGGGGTAGGCGATATCCAGTCCCAGCAACACCCAGATGATGCCGGCGATGGTCGCCCAGTTGAGCATCGACAGACAGACCTGCAGCAGCGCCACGCCACCGGTCGGCAATGCGATGCTCAGGCCGCGCAGCACACGCGTGCGCCGCCGTGACCAAGTGCACCAGGCAATGTAGGCCGGTGCCGGCAACAACAGCAGGGCCCCGACGATGCGCAGCGCTGGCACCGCCCAGGCATCGACATGCGTCGGTGCCACGCCGCCTGCGAGCAGGGAGAGTCCGAGAAGAAATCCATAACCGGACCAGTTGCTCACCATCGACAGCAGCAGTACCCGGGTGATGGTGCCGCGATGCAGTCCGCTGCGCGAATACAAGCGATAGCGGAAGCCGATACCGCCGACCAGCGCGCCGAGATTGAGATTGAAGGCATAGCTGATCAAGGCCGTGCGCATCACCGAGCGCGTACCGAGGCCATGGTGCGTGTAGTGCCGTCCGATGAGATCGAAGCTGGCGTAAAGCAGATAACTGAGTACCGCCAGCAGGCCGGCACCGATCAGCGCGGGCGGACGATAAAGCGACAGCGAGTGGCCGACTTGCGTCCAGTTGATCGAGCCGATGCGCTGCGTGAGCAGCGCCACCAGCGCAATAAAGAAAAAGGCCGTGAGCGCGCGTCGCGCCCACGGCCACCATCTCTGCCAACGATCAGAATGTGAGCTTGGCATTCTCGCCGAAGGCGTCGGTCTTGCCGGTCGCCATGGCCTTGGTAAAGGCGTAGAGCTTGGTGACGACGTTGCCCGGGCCGTCCCAGAATTCCGCGCGCTCGGGGACGACTTTGAGCAGGCTGATGTCATCGCGGTCATCGCCACCGGGGAACCAGATGTCGATCATCTTGTTCCACAGTGCCTTCTTCTTCGCGTGGTCGCTCACCAGCATCGCGTGGCCGCTGATCGACACGTATTCCTGGTCGGATGAATTGACATAGGCCAGGCAGACATGGCCCTCGTGCTCGCGAACCTCGTCGGCCTTGGGCGAGCTGGCGGAGACCACAAACCAGAGGGCGCCGTCATCATCCATCTGCAGCGTGTGCATCGGCCTGGATCGCAGACCGCCTTCGCCGTCGAGCGTGGTGAACATCGTGTTCTTGGCCTTGTCGACCAGTGTGCGCAGGTGCGCAAAATCATCCGCGTCTCTTGGCGCTTCGACGTTGCGTGGAGCGGTCATGTCGTTCATCGTGTTCTCGTCCTTGAGCCCTTGGTCGCGCAGCATGGAAGCATGGCAATGAAGCAGTCATTAACCAGCGGCGCTTCAGGATTGAGGTGGTCAGACATCGCTAGGCTGACCTGATTGAGATCATCGACAGGCAGGCGTGACCGATGAGCTCGTTGTCCCGGAAACAAGGAGGATCAGCATGACCCAAACAGAAAACAAGAGCTTGAACGAGCAGCAAGAGGACGGAAACGACCTCGGCAATTTCTACCCGACGCATCACATCGTGCTGGCGTTCGACACCGCCGAACAGGCGCAGACCGCCTATGACGCGCTGACGCAGGCTGGATTCAAGGAAATCCGCCGATTCACCGACAAGCAGATGCAGGCATCGTCGCAGCGCGGCTTGGACACCGCGGGGCTGATCGCGGCGATGGGCTCGTCGTTGAAGATGGTGGAACTGCATCATCGCCTAGCCAGCGAGGGCTGCCATTTTCTGATGGTCAAGGCGCCGTCAGATGACGATACCGAGCGACTGATGAAAGAGATCCGCAAGCAGCCATTCCGGCTGGCGCAGAAATATCACCGCTTGGTGATCCAGACGCTGGAATAGAAGCGACGTCCACGGACGGAAGCCATAGAAAAGCCCGCGATGCGGGCTTTTTTATGGCTGCGATCAACGCTCCAGCATCAACGGCTGGCGCGGTTGGCAGACTCCGCCGGTTCGCCTTTTTTGCCGAGTTCTTCCAGCAAAGTCGACATGTCCTCGGCGTGCTCCTCCTCGACGGCGAGGATCGATTCGATCAATCGGCGCGAGGTCGGGTCCGCAGTGCCGAAGTAGTGGGCGATCTCGCGATAGGTATCGATGGCGATGCGCTCGGCCACCAGATTCTCTTCGATCATCTCGACCAGATTCTCGCCTTCGACATATTCGGCGTGGCTGCGCGCGGCCAGGCCTTCGGGATTGAAGTTGGGCTTGCCGCCGAGCTGGGTGATGCGCTCGGCGATCGAATCGGCGTGCTGCTGTTCTTCCTGCGCGTGCTCCAGGAATTCGGCGGCGACGGCCTTGGCGTGGATGCCAGAGGCCATGTAGTAGTGATAGCGATAGCGCAGCGTGCACACGATTTCGGTGGCCAGCGCTTCGTTGAGGATCGAGATGACTTTCTCACGGTCCGCGCTGTAACCCTGGGTCACCGCACCGTCGCCGATGTGCTGACGCGCGCGTTCGCGAATGGTCTTGACGTCGGTCAGGAAGGGTTTGGAATCGGGCTTGGGGCTGGGGGCGCTATCGTCGGCCGGCATGACACTCTCCATTGGTTTGAATGACGCGAGCGTCCGGCCTTGACCACTAGCTGGGGTTCAGGCGAACTCCACCCGCCGGCGGAGTTTGCCGATGGCCGATGAATCGAATATGAGCGCGCCACGGGCGTCGCGGCGATGCTCAGGCGTCTTTCAGATGCTCGCCGAAATAGCGGCGCAGCTTGTCGACTTTGGGGGTCGACACCGCGGCGATGTAACCCTGCCTGGGATTGAGCGCCGCATAGTTTTGGTGATAGCGCTCGGCTTCGAAAAAATCGTCGAGCTTTTCCAGGCGCGTGACGATGCGGCTGCCAAATACACCGGCGCTGTCGATCTGCTGGATGTAGGCCTCGGCGATGCGCTTCTGCTCGTCGTCCGCATAGAAAATGGCCGAGCGGTACTGCGGACCGACATCGTTGCCCTGGCGGTCGAGCTGCGTCGGGTCATGCGCCACCGCGAAGAAGATCCGCAGCAGCGCGCCGTAGCTGTTGCGCGACGGGTCGTAGGCGATCTGCACCACTTCGGCGTGGTCGGTGCGGCCGGTACAGACACTCTCGTAGTCCGCCGTCGCCGCGCTGCCGCCGGAATAACCGCTGACCACTTCGAACACGCCGGAGAGTTCGCGATACACCGCCTCGACGCACCAGAAGCAGCCGCCGGCGAACACGGCGAGCCGCCGGCCCGATGTTTCTGCTCGCGGCTCGTCGACCGCGGGTGTCGGAAAATCGCGCGGGCTGATCTTCAAACCGCTGTTGCCGAATAGGGAACCCATGTTGCCTCCAATGATATGAGCGAAGCCGTCTGCATGACTGACCGGCATGGACCAGCCGCGTTCCGTTCTAGATGCTCTAGTAGTGCGGCGGCATCTCGTCTTCCGCCGAACCGCGACCGGCGCCTTGCGGGTCGTCGGGCAGGCGCGCGGCGATGCGCTTGAGCGCGATCTGCATCTGCTCGACCACGCGCTGCTGCCGCGCCATCTCGCCGCTCAGGGTTTCCAGCGCGGCTTCCTGATAGGCCAGGCGCATCTCCAGTTCCACGAGTCGTTGTTCGGGCACGGTCCGTTATGCTCATCGCATGTTCGAGGACGCCTACCCTACACCGGCCGCAAGCGATGCGGCGACAGCAGCCGGCGCCGCGCTGGCCGCCTTCATCTCTTCGCATCGCCGGCTGCTGGTGATCAGTGGTGCCGGTTGCAGCACCGAATCGGGCATTCCGGACTATCGCGACGCACACGGCGGCTGGAAGCGGCGTCCGCCGATCACCGGCCAGCTGTTCCTGCACGACGCCGCGGCGCGTCGACGCTACTGGGCGCGCAGCCAGCTGGGCTGGCCGCACATCGCAGAGGCGCGGCCCAATGCCGCGCACCGCGCGCTCGCCACGCTCGAATCCCGCGGCACGGTGGAGACGCTGGTGACGCAGAACGTCGATGGTCTGCATCAGGCCGCGGGCAGCCAAGGCGTGATCGATCTGCACGGCCGCATCGATCGCGTCGTCTGCGTTGCTTGCGGCGCGCATGTCCACCGATCGGCGTTCCAGTCGCAGATGCTGGCGCTCAACGCTAGCTGGGCCGATCTGCGGGCCGACACCGCGCCCGATGGCGACGCCGATATCGAAGCCGACTTCGAGAACTTCCGCGTGCCCGACTGCGGCGTGTGCGGTGCGCTGCTGCGTCCCGACGTGGTGTTCTTCGGCGAGAACGTGCCGCGTGAACGCGTCGAGAGCGCCTTCGCCGCCCTGAGCCGGGCCGACGCCCTTCTGGTGGTGGGTTCATCGCTGATGGTGTATTCGGGTTATCGATTCGCCCAGGCCGCCGCCGCGGCCGGCCTGCCGATCGCGGCGGTCAACCTCGGGCGTACCCGGGCCGATGCGCTGCTCAGCCTCAAGCTCGAGCAGCCGGCCGGCGCGACGCTGAGCGCCGCGCTGGCTGCGCTCTAGAGATCGAAGCGGTAGCCCACCAGCACCGAGAACACCACCGGATGCAGATCGACATGGGTGCGACTGGTGGAAAGGCGTTCGCCGTCCGCCGCATCGATGGTGATGTTGGCGGTGGTTTCCAGCAGGCTGTAGGACGCCGATGTCGCCAGGCTCCATTGCCGGGTGACGTCGTAGTTGAGCCCGATATTGAACACCGGCGCGATATCGTCGCTGGCGTTGGCGTCGACCTTGGTGGCGCCGGTTTTCAGATTGGCGGTCGACAGGGTCGCGCCGAAGCGGTTGTTGAGCTGGGTTTCAAAATCCTTGTTGACCTTGATGTTGCCGAAGATGGTGTAAGTGACGCCCACACCCGCATAGGGCCGCAGTCGTTTGCTTGGATCGCGGAATATGTACTGGACCAGCAGCACCGGGCTGTACTGCGTGACTTTGGCGAGCGGATTGTTGCCGTCTTCACCCAGGTCGACGGCGGCGACTGCGCCCAGCGCACCGGTGGGCTGCACGCGGCCTTTGCCCATGAGACCGAACCGCGCCGGGATGCCGCCCTCGACCTTGACCAGCAGGTTGTCGGTCAGGAAGTACGAATAGATCAGCGCCAGGGTGACTTCGGTGCTGACGGTGCCGCCGGTGCCGGCGGAGGTGAAGTCCGGCTGCACGCCGAGTGCCTGCAGCGCGCCGGGCTTGAGGCTGGTGCGCAGCTCGTCAGCCTCGCCGGTATTGTTGATGTGGAACACGCCCACCTGCAGCAGGTTGCGATTCTCCGGCGTGGGCTGATTCTCAAGCCAGGCTTGCGCCGGCAGATGCACCAGGAGCATGGCCGACGTCAGCAGAGCCAGGGAGCAGCGCGGGAGCCGGGCAGTTCGAGCGATCGTCATCAGGCAGTCCTTTGAGTTGAGGAGACTGGGCGCCGCGGCGGTGCTGGGCGAGTACGCTCAACGCCGCGGACGGACATTATGATCAATCGCGGCACTATAACGGCGGCGATCATGCAAGCTAAAACCACAGGAGTTCACCGATGAGCGACACCACACAGATTTCGATGTACCAAGCTTCGGTTCCGGCGCTGGTGCGCATGCTCGACAACCTCAACGGGATTCTCGCCAAGGCCTCGGCGCACGCGCAGGCGCGCAAGGTCGACGAGCCGGTGTTTCTGGCCCTGCGGCTGTTCCCGGACATGTTGCCGCTGTCGCGCCAGGTGCAGATCGCCTGCGACATGGCCAAGGGCTGCGCGGCGCGTCTGGCTGGCGATGAAGCACCGCGCTATGAGGACACGGAAACCAGCTTCGCCCTGCTTGGCGAACGCATCGAAAAGACGGCCGCTTACATCAAGAGCTTCAATCCGGCGCAGATCGACGGCAGCGAGGGACGCGAGATCGTGCTCAAGACCCCCTTTGGCGAAGTGCGTTTCTCCGGCCTGCAATACCTGCTGCACTTCGTGCTGCCCAACGTGCATTTCCACGTCGCCACCGCCTACAACATCCTGCGACACAACGGCGTGGAGTTGGGCAAGCGCGATTTTCTCGGCGCGTCCTAAAAGTCGCTGCGGCGACGGCGCCGTGCGCGGCCCAGGATCGGCAGCAGCAGGCCCAGCACGACGCCGCCGAACACCAAGCCGCCGCCCATCAGCAGCGTGCGACGGCGCGCGCGCTCCTCGTCGCTCTTGATCGTCGCCGACTGATATTGCTGGCGGGCGTCGGCGACCTCCTGCCGCAGGCGTTCGTTTTCGGCGGCCACTTCCATCGCCGGCCGCGCCTGGTCCAGCCGGCCGTGGGCGCTGTCGAGTTCGTTCTGCAGCGATTTGAGCTGGTCTCGACTGGTCGCGAGCTGCGTCTGCAAATCCTTGAGCCGGTCCTTGGCGGCGGGCTGGGCGCTCAGGAAGCGCGACGTGATCCAGCCGCTGCGGCCATCGGCGGTGCGGACGCGCGCGAAGCTCTGTTCGCCGAGCGTCTCGAGCACGGTCACGCGCATGCCGCTGCTGACGGCGCCGACCGAGGCGGCCTCGTTGCGCGGTTCGGCGCGCAAGGTCAGCGTGATGTCGTCGGAGATGTACTGCTGGCGCTCGCCGTCCTCGGCCCAGGCGCAACAGTGCAGGGCGATGAGGCCAGCAGCGAGGAACGTCCTTGTCATAGGGGCGCGAGTCTACACATCGGCCCGCGGTGTTTGAAGAGTGAGGTTCCGGCTGCACGGGATAAACTAGCAGCGCACTCCACTCCCGAACTGCGCCGTCCACGCGGCCTTGAATAACCGATGACACCAACCACCAAACCCGTCTTCCTCACTCAATTCCTGATCCAGGAACAGCGCTCCGCCGGCCATATCAAGCCCGACCTGCGTCTGCTGCTGGAAGTGGTGGCGCGCGCCTGCAAGCGTATTTCGATCGCGGTGGGCAAGGGCGCGCTCGGCGGCGTACTCGGCAACGCCGGCACCGACAATGTGCAGGGCGAGGCGCAGAAAAAACTCGACGTTCTCAGCAACGAGATCCTGCTGGAGGCCAACGAGTGGGGCGGACATCTGGCCGCGCTGGCTTCGGAGGAGATGGACCATCCGCACCAGATTCCGGACCAGTATCCGAGAGGTGGTTACCTCTTGCTGTTCGATCCGCTAGACGGGTCGAGCAACATCGACGTCAACGTCTCCGTCGGCACCATCTTTTCAGTGCTGCGGGTGCCCGAGGGCGTCGAGACGCCGAGCGAGGACGCTTTTCTGCAACCGGGCACGCAGCAGGTCGCGGCCGGCTACTGCGTCTATGGCCCGAGCACGACCCTGATCCTCACCATCGGCAACGGCGTGCATCAATTCACGCTCGATCGCGAACTGGGCAGCTTCATGCTGTGCCAGCGCGACATGAAGATTCCCGAGGACACGCAGGAGTTCGCCATCAACATGTCGAATGCGCGCTTCTGGGAAGCGCCGGTGACGCGCTACATCGACGAATGCGTCGCCGGCAAGGACGGGCCGCGCGGCAAGGACTTCAACATGCGCTGGGTGGCGTCGATGGTCACCGACGTGCATCGCATCATCACCCGTGGCGGCATCTTCATGTATCCGATCGACACCAAGACGCGCGCCCAAGGCGGCAAGCTGCGCTTGCTCTACGAGGCCAACCCGATGGCGATGCTCGTCGAGCAAGCGGGCGGCATGGCCACCACTGGCACCGAGCGCATCCTCGACCTGGTACCGAGCAAGCTGCACCAGCGGGTGCCGGTGATTCTCGGATCGAAGAACGAAGTGGCGCGCGTGACCGGCTATCACGCCAAGTAAATCGGGCTCGACGCACCCGGCCCGCCCGGCTTTCGAGCCCGGCGGGCTTTTTTGTGTGCGACAACGTACGGAGTGAATTTAGCTTTGCATCCATGGTCAACACAGCGCCGTAGTTAAGCCCACTGCAACCGGTCACAAGTTTCTTCACAGGGAGAGTTCCGTATGCGCTTCACACTCAAGCCGCTGGTCATCGCCGCCCTCTGCTCCTCGTCCGCGGTCTGGGCTTCGAGCCATCGCGAAGCGCCGCTGATCACCGAGACACCCAAGGTCGACGGCACCGACCTCTACATGTTCAATTCCTACGAGACCGGCCGCACCGGCTTCGTCACCCTGATCGCCAACTACCAGCCGCTGCAGGACCCGTACGGCGGCCCGAACTACTTCACGATGGATCCCGACGCGCTCTACGAGATCCACATCGACAACAGCGGCGACTCCAAGGAAGACATCACCTTCCAGTTCCGCTTCACCAACACCTACAAGGGTCTCGCGATCCCCACCGGCGCGCCTAGCGGCAATGTCGGCGTTCCGCTCACCAACATCGGTGCGATCGACGCCGCCGGCGCCGCCCTCAACGTCGAGCAGAGCTACACCCTGACCGTGGTCCGCGGCGACCGCCGCACTAGCACAAACGTCAGCCAGGTGACCGATAGCGCCGGCGCCACCAAATTCCCCAAGCCGGCCGACAACATCGGCACCAAGTCGATTCCCGACTACGCGGCTTACGCCAACGGTTTCATCAAGAGCTTCAACTTTCCCGGTTGCAGCGCGGGCGCCGGCTCCAAGGTCTTTGTCGGCCAGCGTCGCGAAGGTTTCGTGGTCAACCTCGGCCAGGTGTTCGACCTGGTGAACCTCAATCCGCTGGGCGCACGCAACTCCGCGAAGAACATCATCAGCGACAAGAACATCACGTCGCTGGCGCTGGAAGTGCCCGCAGCCTGCCTGACCGCCGGCGCTGACCCTGTGATCGGTGCCTGGACCACCGCCAGCCTGCGCCAGTCGCGTGTTCTCAATCCATCCCCGACTGGCCCGGCGGCGACCGCCACGGCCAAGGGGCCGACAGTTGAAGGTGGCGCCTGGACTCAGGTCTCGCGTCTCGGCCATCCGCTGGTCAACGAGGTCGTGATCGGCCTCAACGACAAGGACAAGTTCAACGCCAGCCAGCCCAAGGACGACGTGGCCAACTTCGGCACCTACGTGCTGTATCCGACGCTGCCGGTGCTGGTGAATATCCTGTTCCCGGGAGCCACAACGGTACCGCCGGTGCCGCGCAACGATTTGCTCGCTGTCTTCGTTACCGGTGTCACCACGGGCGCGACCCAGACTCCGGCTAGCTTCAAGTACACGGCGCCGGCCAACCAGACGGTGGGCGGCGAGATGGAACGCTTAAACACGGCCATCCCGGCAACTCCGGCTGGGTCGCAGAAGGATCTGGGCTTCCTCGACTGCGATCTTGCAGGCTTCCCCAACGGTCGCCGCCCGATCGACGACGTCGTCGACATCGAGCTAACCGTCGTCGAAGGTGCGCTTTCTGGCCTCAACGGCGTGCAGACCTGCGACCTGAGCAGTGCTGCAGGAGCGGCGGTAAAAAACCCGGGCGTCGTGGTCAACGACGGCGCACGTCCCAACCCTGCTGATTACTTGGTCGTCTTCCCCTACTTGAACACGCCGATCCCGGGTTCGACCACCGCGGTCGCACCGTAAGGAGCCTGCGCAATGTCCTCTCTTCCGAGACTGAAATGGGTATGCGGCGCGGTTCTGCTCGCGATGGCTTTGGCCGGTTGCCATAACGGCAACAACAACGACGACGACACGCCGTCTTCGTCGACCACCGCCAACGATCTTGCCGTGCAGCAGATCAGGACCATGACCTGCGAGACCAAACTCCCGCAGGACATCAACACCCTGACCATCACCGACAGCGATGCTGCCGTCGATGTGGCTCTGGTGGATCCGGGCTGCACCTAAGCATGTTGCGACAGAGGGCGCGCCCCCTTGCGCCCTCTTTCCATTGACCCCGCTCCGGCGGGGTTTTTTCTTGGCCCTGACAAAGATGGCTGGCGAACCATGACGACATCCGCATCGCAAACCTGGCTGTTCTGGGCACTGCTGTCGGCGCTGTTCGCGGCGCTCACCGCAGTGTTTGCCAAAGTCGGCATCGGCAATATGAACTCCGATCTCGCGACGTTCTTCCGCACGATCATCATCGTCGCGGTGCTCGGCGCGATCCTCGCCGCGACGCGGCAGTTCCAGCCGCTGGGCGAGATCAGCGCCCGGAGCTGGGTGTTCCTGACGCTCTCCGGCCTGGCGACGGGGGCGTCCTGGCTGTGCTATTTCCGTGCCCTGAAGATCGGCGACGCGGCGCGCGTGGCGCCCATCGACAAACTCAGCGTCGTCATCGTGGCGATCATCAGCGTCGCGTTTCTCGGCGAGCATCTGTCGGCGAGGAACTGGCTTGGTATCGCGCTGATCGGCAGCGGCGCGGTGCTGGTCGCGTTGCGATGAGGCACCGCGACGCGTTGCCCTAGCGCAGCATCGCCAGCAGGTTCAGGCCGAACATCCGCTGCACCATCCACACCAGGCCGATGGCCATCACCAGCAGCGAGCCGCCCGTCAGCAGGCCCCAGCGATAGAACGCCGAACGCCGCAGCACGAAGCCCAGCGGCACCACGCAGACCACGAGCGCCAGCTGCGCGCATTCCACGCCCAGGTTGAAGGCCAGCAGCGCCCACACCCGTCCGCGCACCGGCAGGCCCAGTTCCAGCAGTGCGCCGGCGATGGCAGAACCGTGGATCAGTCCGAAGAAGATCGCCAGCATCGGCAGCCAGCGCGATGAAACCAGCGGGGCCAGATTGTTGAATGCCGCGAACACCACCGTCGCCGCCACCGCCGACTCCACCCAGCGCGTCGGCCACTGCACCCAGCCCAGCGCGGCCAGGCTCAGCGTTGCCGCGTGGGCGATGGTGAAGGCGGTGACCACGCGCGCCGATTCCCACAGCGGCACTCGCAGACGCTCCGCGACCTGCCAGCCCTGGCGCGTGCGCCGTGCCGCCGCCGGCAGAAACAGCGCGGCGAGAAACAGCAGGTGATCCCATCCGGTCCACACGTGCCAGATGCCCTCATGCAGATAACTGCGGAACACGCTCATCACCGACGCGGTTTCCAGATTGATCTCGCGCCGCTGCGGCGAGAACACGTCGCTGCTCTGCTCGCCGTCCAGATCGAAGCGCAGCAGGCCGCGATGCAGGGCGTCGAGATCGAACAGCAGGTCGTAGCGCAGGCGCAGCCGCGTTGGCGCGGCTGCGCAGGTGCCCACCAGCTGCAGCGCCGCATAGCGCCCGTCGAGATGATCGGCGACGCGCAGCTCGCGCACCTGCAGCGGGCAGTCGGTGCTGCCGTCCGACAGCCGCAGCCGCGACATCGCGTAGCTGTCGATGCGCGCCCGCGCGCCGCGCACTTCGCCCCAGGTCAGCTGGCCGTCGCTGTCGGCGTCCAGGCCCACGGCTTCTTCCAGGTCGCGCAGGGCGATGTCCCATTCGCCGGTGACGTTGGCGCCGTCGATGTTCAGGGACAGGAAGCTGGTGCTCGCGGAATGCGCACCGGCCACGGCAGGCAGGAGCAGCAACAGCGCGAACATCAGCCGACTCATGGCCGCGGTTCCAGTTGAGCCGCCAGGCGATGCAACAGCGGATCTTCGATGCCGGTGCGGCGCATCCAGTCGCGCACCGGCGCCGCGGCGGCCGTGTCCTTGGCGGCGATGGCGGACTCCAGCAGCAGCCGCGCGTCGAACGGCTCGCGCTGCACGCCCCAGTTGGCCTGGGCCAGCACCAATGCCGCCTTCGGGTCTTTGCTCATCCGCAGCGTGAACAGGGTTTCTTCGCGTCCATGCGTGGTTTCCTTGCGCGCGCGGACCGCGGCGAAGCGCGCCTGCAATTCCACGCGATGCGTCGCCGCCAGGGGCAGGTCCAGCAACTGTTCGGCCAGCGCCAGGCGCAGCAGCAGATTGTCGATCCGTTCGAGCCCGCGCAGACGCTCGATCACCGACTGCGGCTGCCGGCGGTCGAGTTCGAAGTCGGCGTAAGCGGCCAGCAGATACGGATCGCGCTGGCCGGCCTGGTCCATCACCGCGAGCGCCTGGTCGAAGCGCGCCTGGGCATCGCTGCGCTCCAGGCGCGCGGCGATTTCCGCGGCCAGCGTCAGCGCCCAGAGCTGCTCTTCGGTGGACGACTCCAGGCGCGGCTGGATCGAATCGATCGCCTGCAGCGCGCCCTGCCCGCGGCCACTGAGGCTGCCGACGTTGGCGCCGCACACCGTCGCCGCGATCAGGTTGCTGCGCGCCAGCGCCGCGCAGTCTCGCAGCGCGTCCTGCGGGCGCCCCTGGACGGTCAGCAGCGCGGCCCGCGTGAGGCGCGCCGGCGCGTAGTCACCGCGCGCGATCAAGGCATCGAGTGCCGAGAGTGCCCCGTCAAATTCGTGCCGCTGCTGTTGCAGCACCGCCTGCAGCCAGGCGATTTCAGTCGGCGTCTGCGCCGGATCGGTCCAGCGCGCCAAAGCCGACGAGGCGTAGCCGTGGTAGCGCGGATCGCCCAGCGCGCGACCGATCTCGATGGCGCGTCGCGCGTAAGCCGCTGCCAGCGCCGGGTCGCCCGGCGCCGCCGCCAGTCGCGCGCGCATCGCATGCAGATCGCGCACCGCCGGATCGCGTTGCGCCGGCAGGGTTTCGAGCACCGCCGTGTCGCTGCCGGGAATGTAGGACGGCCCGGATGCGAATGCCGGCGCGGCGCACAAGCAAGCTGCGCCGCACAGCAGGCCGGCGATTGAATGCTTTCGCCGACCCATGCAGCGCGTGGGAATGAGCTTCTACGCCGCGCCGTGCAGCAACTGCCAGATCATGAAACCCACCAGAGCCACCTGGGTGAGAAACAGGGTGGCGCGTATCAGTACGAGAATGAAAGACGTGCCGACGAGATGGATCAGCGACTGCGCGACGCGCGCGTAGAACACATAGGCCGCCAGCGCATCCACCACGGGCGCGCGGCTCATCAGCAAAGCCATAGCGACGACGCCGGCGAACACCGGGAAATTTTCCAGGGCGTTGAGATGCGCGTGATGCGCGCGCACCAGGATCGGCGGGTCCACCGGCGCGTTGCCGCGTGCCCAAGCATCCGCGGACTTGGCGCCGGTGAGCACCTGCGGCACGCGCGGCAGCGCATAGAGCAGGGCCAGCGCCAGGGTCCAGGCGGCGTAGTACAGCACGGCAGTCGTCGCGATCATGTTCTCTCTTTTTGGTTAGGTTTTTGTTGGCAGTGCAGTCTACGCAACAAGCCACCACGAAGATGCAGACCCTAGATCGCCAAGGGCCTGATCCGCGCATCGAGGCCGGACGGACCCAGGTGCAAATCCGCGAGCGTGATCGGCAGGCGGAATCGCCGCGGCCCTGCGCTGCCGGGATTCACGTACAAGCGGCCGTCGCGATGCTCGATCAATGGCTTGTGCGAGTGCCCGCTGACCACCACGTCGGCCTGCTCGTCAGTTAGCAGGGCGGGCGCCTGCTTCACATCGTGGACCACCAGGATGCGCACGCCAGCAAGTGTCAGAAACACGTGTTCGGGAATGGCTTGGTAGTCCGCGCCGACGTCGTTGTTGCCGCGCACCGCCGTCATCGGCGCCAGCGCGACCAGAGCGCGCAGCACCGCGACGCTGCCGATGTCACCGGCGTGGATCAGATGATCGCAGCCGTCCAGCGCGGCCAGCGCCTGCGGGCGCAGCAGCCCGTGGGTGTCGGAGATCAGGCCGACGCGCAAGGTCAGTAGGACTGCGACTGATGCCAGCGCCAGGCCGAGGCGATCATCTGTTCGAGCGCGGGGAGTCGCGGGGTCCATTGGAGTTCGCCGCGCGCCCGATCGGCCGCGGCCACCAGCACCGCCGGATCGCCCGCGCGCGGCGGCGCCAGCTCCGAAGGAATCTCGCGGCCTACCACCGCTTCGGCCGCGCGCAATACTTCGAGCACGCTGAAACCCTGTCCATTGCCCAGGTTGTAAAACCGGAAGGCGGGCTTGGCTGCGTCTTCGAGTGCACCGGCCGCCAGCAGGTGCGCGTCGCACAGGTCGGTGACATGGACGAAGTCGCGCACGCAGTAACCGTCGTGGGTGTCATGCGTGTCGCCGAACAGCATCAGCTTGGACGCACGGCCGGCGGCGACGCGCAGGATGTTCGGCAGCAGATGCGTCTCCGGCTCGTGCGCCTCGCCGATGTCGCCGGACTCGTCGGCGCCCGCGGCATTGAAGTAGCGCAGCACCGCCGCGCGCAGGCCGTAGGCACGGCAGTGATCCTCGATCATGCGTTCGGCGAACAGCTTGCTCCAGCCATAGGGATTGATCGGCTGCGTCGGATGAGTCTCGTCGATGCGGCGGCTGATCGGCACGCCATAAACCGACGCGGTGGAGCTGAAAACCAGGCGCGCACAGCCGTGTCGGCGCATCGCCTGAAGCAGGTTGTGCACGCCGCAAACGTTATTGCCGTAGTACAGCGCCGGGTCGGCCATCGATTCGGCCACCAGCGAACGCGCAGCGAAGTGCAACACCAGATCGGGTGCGAAGCGCGTCAGCGCAGCGTCGAGGTCGGCGGGCTTGAGCAGATCGCCTTCGAACACCGGCAGACCGTTCACGGCCTGCCGGTGGCCGGTGGAAAAGTTGTCGAATATCGCGGTGTCGTGCCCGCCGCGCGTCAGCGCCCGGACCATGTGACTGCCGATGTAACCGGCGCCACCGATGACCAATGCCTTCACGATGTTCTTTTGCCTTTTTGTTGGTTGAATGCACGCCGACCCGAGCACAGCCTATCAGTCGGTTTATCCACGTAGCGTGCCTGAGTCCCGTTAAGGCCCCCTGACCTCGCGCACGGACTAAAATGCCGGCCTTTCCGACGACCCTTCCCGACGAAGGTTTCCCCGTGATCTCTTCTGCACCCGCGGCGCCCGGCCTCAAACATCTGCTCGGCGATCGCTGCGTTGAAGAGCCGGCGCGCCTGGAACCGTATCAGACGCTCGAACGTGGTCCGCGCGGGCACACCCATCTGCTGCTGCTGCCGGAGTCGGAAGCCGAGGTCGGCGAGATCCTGCGGCTGTGCAATGCGAACCCAACGCCTCTGGTCATCAGTGGCGGCCGCACCGGGCTGGTGGAAGCGCAGCGTCCGCTTGGCGAACCGGTGCTGAGCCTGGAGCGCCTGAAGCGGCCGCTGGAATTCATTCTCGGCGACGGCCGCTCCTTTGCCTTCGACGCCATGGATGGCGACGAGGCGCGCGACGCGCTGCTGCGCTGGTGGGAACACGTCGGCCGGCCGGACACCACCGGCGCGCGCATCGTCGTCCAGGCCGCGCTGGCGGTGGATGCTCTCAACGATCTGCTGAGGCCACTGAAGCTGATGTTCCCCATGGAGATGGGCTCGTCGAGCGCCGCCAGCGTTGGCGCCTGCGCGGCCAACGCGTCGGCCGGCGCCAACGCGCTGTGCTACGGCACCGCCGCGCACATGACCGATGCGGCCTGGGGCTTCTGGGGCGATGGAACCGAGGCAGGGCCGTGTCGGGCGGCGGTCTGGCAACCGCCCGATCCGCAGCGCTTCGCGATCAACTCCGCGCACATCGATCCGGCCTGGGGGCTGATCGGATCACAGGGCGCGTTCGGGCTGATCACGCGACTGTGTCTGCGGACCTATCCGATCCCCGCGCAGCGCGAAGCGGCGCTGCTGCCGGCGGGCGACATGGGGCAAGCGATGCGAGTGCTAAGCATCGCGCGCACGCGTTTTGGCGGCGATGTCGAGGAGTTCGAATTCATCTCGTCTTCGGCAATGGATCTGGTGCGGCAGCTGCAGGGCAAGAGCTTTCGCCTGCCCTTCGCCCAGGCCGTGGACAGCCCGCTGTACCTGCTGCTGCAGATCAAATCCGCAGACGCCGATGTGGACCTGGCCGGCCAGCTCTACGAATTTCTTGCCGGTGAGCTGGCCCTGCCCGACGAGCACATCGGCTACGCGCCGCTGCCGGCGCTGAAGAAAATCCGGCATTCGATCACCGAGGCCAGCAACGCGCGCATGCGCAGGCTCGGCGGTGGCCGGCTGAGCTTCGACACAGTGACGCCCCTTCGAGTCTTCGGTGACTACCTCGACGCGTTGCGCCTGTCGCTGGCGCAAGAAGCACCCGAAGTCGAGCTGATCGCCTTCGGACACGCCGGCGTCGGCGGCGCTCATCTGCATCTGATCGGCAGCGCGGCGCAACCGGTGGCGCCTCGCAGCGCCGCGCTCACCGCGCGCGTGATCGAGGTGACGCTGGCGCATGGCGGGTCGTTCAGCGCCGAACACGGCATCGGCTCCAAGTGGGCCGACGAATACCGGCGACGCACCGACGCCGCCGAACTGGCGAAAGTGCTGGCGCTCAAGCGGCGCCACGATCCCCGCAACATCCTCAACCCGCGCAGCTTCGGCTTCGATCAACTGCTGTTGGCATGAGCGCGCCGACACGGTGCTTGCGCGAAGCGCGGTTGGGTCCCAGCGCGGGACTGACATTGAGTCAGTCCCGCGTAAACCCAACCGGGGCGCGGGAGGCGCGCTTCGGCTCACGGAAATACATCCACCGCTTTCCCAGCGACAAGCTGCGCCAGTGAGCGCATTTCTGTTGCTGGCGCTGTGCCCCCTACTGGGCATGCTGTCGGCAAAGCGCGGCTGGATGCCGGCGAACGCGCCCGAGACCATCAACGCCTGGCTGCTGCGCATCGCGCTTCCGGCCGTGATCCTCGAACAGATTCCGCGTCTGCATTTCGACGCTCGCTTGCTATTCCCCGCCGCGGTGCCCTGGGCCCTGATGCTTTCGACCGTCGCACTGATGGCCTGGCTGGGTCCGCGCCTGAAATGGGACCGCGCGACGCAGGGCGCGATGACCTTGTGCTGGGGCCTGGGCAACACCTCGTTCGTCGGCTTTCCGTTGCTGCTGGCCATCATCGGTCCGCCCGCCCTGGGGGCCGCGGTGATCGCCGACCAGTCGACTTTCTTCGTGGTCAATCTGATCGGCATTCCGCTGGCGGCCTGGTACGGCGGCGGAAAGGCGCATCCGCGTGAGCTGATATTGAAGGTCCTCAGGTTCACGCCCTTCCTAGCCTTGTTCCCCGCAGTGCTCGCGGCGCTGCTGGGCGGCTGGCCGCCGCTGATGGAAACCGTGCTGCGGCGCCTGGCCGATACGCTGACGCCGCTCGCACTGTTCTCGGTGGGCCTGCAGTTCCACCCGGGCTCGGCATGGAGGTATCGCGGCCTGATCGCCATCGGTGCCGGCTGGAAGCTGCTGATCGTGCCCCTGCTGCTGTGGGGCGTGGCGCGCTCGCTGCACCTGCAGGGGCTGCCGATCACCGTCGGCATCCTGCAGATGGGAATGGCGCCGATGATCACCGCCGGCATCATCGCGCGCGAATACCGGCTGCAACCCGACGCGTCGAACGCGATGATCAGCGTCGGCATCGCTTGCTCGTTTGTGACCGTCCCCTTTTGGAACGCAGTGGTCGGCTCGCTTTAGCGGGCGCCGATGGAATGGGTGACGCGCGGCGGCCGCTCGCCCGCGTGCAGGCCGCGGAGCACCTGTTCGCGCTCGCGGTCGGCGACGGTGGCGCGACTGCGGCTGCGCAGATATTCGGCCCAGGAGTCGACGATGAAACGCTCGCGAAAACAGCCGGGCATTTCCAGGTCGCGATACAGGCGCCAGGCCGTCGCGCCCGCGCGCTTGCGGGCGCGGCTCACCGCTCGGCTGGCGGCGATGAATTCCGGGCTGCGCTGCGGGTCGATCCGGTATTCGATCTCCACCGCCACCGGCCCCTCGTCGGGGTCGAGATCGCCGGCCACCGAGAATTCGATCCAGGGCGCCATCGGCGTCACCTGCGCCTCCGTGCCCGCCACCAGGCGGAAGCGCCAGCGGGTGTAGTAGGCGATGGCGGTCATCGACAGGGCGGCGATCATCAGCGCCGCCGGCACGCCCAGGCTTTCGGCCACCGCGCCCCAGAGCAGGCTGCCGATCGCCATGCTGCCCTGAAGCAGCAGCGCATACAGCGCCAACGCGCGGGCCCGCACCCACGCCGGCAGGCCGGATTGCAGGCTGGCATACGCGGTATTGAGGGTGAGCGCCCATCCCGCGCCGGCTGCCACCATCAGGCCGCAGAGTACCGGCACCCAGGGCGTCCACGCCGCCAGGGTCATGACCGCGGCGTAGAGCAGGGAGGCGCGGAAGGTGAGCGAGTCCGCCACCACCTTGAGCCGGGTGGCGACGAACGCCGACAGCACGGCGCCGCCTCCCAGACAGCCGACGAGCAGACCGAAGCCGCCAGCGCTGCCGGCGCCGTCGCGCGCGATGAGCAGGGGCAGCAGGGCCCATAGCGCCGATGCGCAAAGACCGAAGCCCGCGCTGCGGACCAGCGGCGCCATCGCACCCGGCGCGTTGCGCGCATAACGCAGCCCCGCGCGCATGCCGCTGAGCAATCGTTCGGTCGGTCCGGTCTGCGGTGGACGGTGCGGGAGCGTGCGCACCAGGCGCAGCATGCCGATGACACTCAGGCTGCTGGCGACGAACACCCAGGCCGGCGACAGCGAAACCAGAATCGCGCCGGCCAGCGCCGGGCCCACCGACCGCGCGGTATTGAACGCGACACCGCCGAGCATCACCGCCTTTGACAGTTCGGTTCGCGGCACCAGGTCGGCGACGCTCGCCTGCAAGGCGGGGCCGGACATCGCGCTTCCCATGCCCAGCAGGGCGGTGGCGATCAGCAGGGTGATCGGGCCGATGTGGCCGCTAAACGTGGCGATGCTCGTGGCCAGCGCCACGCCAAGCATCCATACGTACGTCACCAGGATCAGACGCGGACGATCTTGCGAGTCGGCCAGCACGCCGGCGGGCAGACTGAAGAGGAATACCGGCAAGCTGGTGGCGAACTGCACCGCCGATATCATCAGCGGCGATCGGGTCAAGGTCGCCATCAGCCACGCGGCGCCGACGTTCTGCATCCACAGGCCTACGTAGGAGGCGAAGCAGGCGAGCCAGAACCAGCGGTAAGCCGGCAGCCGCAAGGGAGACCAGGGCGACGTCGGCGCCAGGCTTGGGCGAGGGGTGGTTTCGGCGGGGACCGTACTCATCGAGCTTCGATCCCCGGCCAGCAGAAGTGCATTAAAAAACCCGTGCACGCTCTCCGGGAGGAGTGTGCACGGGCCATGGTCAGGTCCCCGCGATGATCACACCCCGAAGGGCATGATCCGGCCTACGACGTCTTGGCCGTCGCAGCTACCGATGTGCCAGAGCGAGACTGGAGATTCCAAAGCCGCGCCAGGTTCTTGGCGCCGTCGGTGCCCTGGACGGTGCTGAACGTCTTGGTCGCCAGATCTTTCTTGCCGGCGAGCAACTGTGCGTAGCCCAGATGCAGCTTGGCATGCTCGGGATACTTCAAGCCGCCCTTTTTGATGCCCTGTTCGATCAGCGCCAGACCCTTGGCGTCGCCATAGGCCACCAGGTTGAAACCGGTCGCGACCAGGGCGTCACCTGTGGCTTGGCCGGCGGCAGCTTTCTCACCTTCGGCCAAAGTAGCCTTGTCCTCGGTCACCTTCTTGGTGACGAGATCCTTGAGCCGCGTGTGTCGAGCTGCGTCCGGACCGGTGCCCAGCAGCTTCTTCTCGTAGCCCTCATTAACGAATGTCTGCGCCTCGCCCGGGAAGCCGGCTTGCAAAGCCAGCTGGGCGGCTTCGGAATAGTCGTTGGCCTTGTCCAGAGTGCCAGTGGCGCGTCGCAGGCGGTACACGTCGATGGAAAGACGATCCGAGAATCCAGGCCGCTGCGCGGTGCGGACGATCAGGTCGAGCCAGTATTCCTTTTTCGGCGACACGGCGACAATGCGCTCGAGCGCGGCGGTGTAGGCCACCATGTCGTTCTGCTTGAGCGCGGTGCTGGCCAGAAGCTGCAACTGCACCGCGGTGGGCTGCTTGCCGGCCCGCTCCAGGTCATCGACCTGCTTGGTCAGCTCGACACCGGCCTCCTTGAATTTGCCGCTCAAGTACAGCGCCTGCGGCAGCAGGTTCAGCACCTCGGGCTTGTTGCCGCCGGCGGTGCGATACTGCTGCACGGCCGTCGCCGTCTTCGCGTAGTCCTTGGAGGCGTAGACCAGCTGGACATAGCCTTCCAGCGTCTTGAGCTTTTCTTCCGGCGGCAGCGCGGGGGATGCCAGCACCGTCTCGTAAGCCGCCGCAGCGCCTTTGAAATTGTTCTGACCTAAAGCAGCCGCGGCCTGCAGGCGGGCGATGATGTACGACTCGTAGGGCGTCAGGCCGCTGATCTTCTGAGCCTCCGCGAGCGAACTGGTGGCTTCGCCGAATTGCTTCGCGGCGAGCGCCTTCTGCGCCTCCTGCAGGGGCTTGCCAACCTCGGCACGCACCGTCTGCTTTTCTGCGGCGGATACCTGAGCGGCAGCCAGGATCAGCGCTGCGCCGGCTACCAGTCGAAATCTTGTCTGCGTCATCGTTAGATCTTCTCTTGCGACTTGAATGGCTACATGAACTGTTCGTTGCCGACCAGCCCGATCTTGGTCACGCCCAAACGCTGAGCGGACGCGAGCACGCCGATCACATATTTGTACTCGACCAGGCGATTCGGACGGATATGGAACTCCGACTGCACAGGCTGTTTGAGGTCGTACTTGAAACGCTGTTCGAGTTCCGCCTTGCCTGCCAGCGGATTGCCGTTCCACAGAACCGTACCGTCGAAGTCGATTTCGAGATCCACCACGGGTGGCGGCTCGGTCTGTTCGGGCGGATTGCTGTCGGGGCTCGGCATGTCGAGCTTCACCGCATGCGTCTGGATCGGGATGGTGATGATCAGCATGATCAGCAGCACCAGCATCACGTCAATCAATGGCGTCGTGTTGATATCGACCACGACATCGGGATCACCTCCCGCGCCGGATTTCTCACTGCCTACGTTCATTCCCATGCTGCTTCCTCCATCATCAGGATTGGGAGCGCAGACCCAAACAGGTCTGCGCCCTCCACTACTGCACCGATACCGCTAGCCGCCGCGGGGCGGAGGCTCGGAAAGGAATCCGATCTTGGCGATACCT
The DNA here is from genome assembly GCA_964246995.1 of uncultured Hydrocarboniphaga sp. Taxonomy (GTDB): domain Bacteria; phylum Pseudomonadota; class Gammaproteobacteria; order Nevskiales; family Nevskiaceae; genus Hydrocarboniphaga. The sequence goes on along the minus strand of CAXTSJ010000003.1, from coordinate 52,766 downwards.
GCTCGCTGGCAGGTCACCACAACGCGGCCGACCGCTTGATACCGCGTGTCTCTATCGCCACGAATATGGACCTCGGGCTGCGGCACCTTGACGGCCTCCACCTTGAGTCTTTCGAACAAGGTGTTGGTGTCGGGAATACGCGCGGTGCTCCAGTACATCTCGCCTTCGTGGTCGACCGCGATCACGATGTTTTCGGGCTTGGTGACCGTGACCTGGTTGCGATCGTCCGGCAGCTTCAGCGCCACGGTTTGAGTCACGACCGGGATGGTGATCAAGAATATGATCAACAGCACCAGCATCACGTCCACCAAGGGCGTCGTGTTGATGGCGGAGACAACCTCGTCTTCGTCACCCGACTCCTGGCCTACGTTCATAGCCATGATGAATCTCCGGGATACCTAACGTGGCTCAAGCGGCTTTCTTGTCGCCGACGCGCGTGCCGGACAGCAGCACCGAATGCAAATCGGACGAGAAGCCGCGCACCGCTTCCATCGCCGCCTTGTTCCGACGCACCAGCCAGTTGTAACCAAGCACCGCGGGCACCGCGACCGCCAGACCCAGGGCGGTCATGATCAACGCCTCGCCCACGGGACCGGCGACCTTGTCGATCGACGCCTGGCCGGAGATGCCGATGGCGGTCAGGGCGTGATAGATGCCCCATACCGTACCGAACAGGCCAACGAAAGGAGAGGTCGAACCGACCGTCGCCAGCACGGCCAGGCCGCCCTGCAGACGCGACTGGATCTCTTCGACCGCGCGGTTTACCGACATGGTGATCCAGCTCGAACGGTCGATCTGCTCGACCATCGTGCCCTCATGATGCTCGTCAGCCGACATGCCGCGGTCCGCCAGGTACCAGAACGGGGTACCCGTGGTCAGCGAACTCAGACCCTGGGACACCGTGGGCGCTTTCCAGAACGAAGTCGCGGCCTTGGCCTGGCTCAAAATCTTGTGCTGCTCGTAGACCTTCACGAACATCAGGTACCAGGTGGAACCCGACATGATCAGCAGAATGATCAGCACGCCGCGGGCGACGAAATCACCCTGCTTCCAGAGAGCGTCAATACCGTAGGGGTTGGATACCGCCTCGCTGGATGGCGCTGCAGCAGCTCCATCGGCTGCCGGCTCAGCGGCAGGAGCCTCGGCCGCAGGTGCCGCAGCATCCTGAGCCATCGCCGTCGAAGACAATCCGAAACTACCGCCGACTGCCACCAGCATCAGCAACGCCGCCAGGGCCCACGTTTTGAAACCTTGAATCACGACCATCTCAGTATCCTCCATGCACGTCTGTTGGGACCCGGTCCCGCCTGTGTTGCAACCAGAAAATCTTCGTGTGAAACGAGAAGCTAAAGCCGTGCCGCCAGAGAACCAAACTACTTCCCTTTGCGGAACGTGTATTTCAAATTCGCCCAGGCTGGGGTGGGTTGACCATTGACCTCACCCGGCGTGAACTTGCAGCGCGAGAGTGCCGCAACGGCTGCCTTGTCGAGGCGCTCGAATCCGCTCGAGGTTTCGATCTTCGAATCGGTCACCTTGCCGTCGACACCGACCAGGAGCTGCAGCACCACCGTGCCAACTTCGCCGAGGCGCTCGGAGACCGGGGGATAATCGGGTTCGCGGCAATTCTTGGCCTTCACCACCGGCGGCTTGTTGGCGCCGACGGGCTTGGCCGCGACCGGCGGCTTGCTGGTGGTCGTGATCGCGTTGGGGCGCGGCGCGGTCGACTGGATGCTGATCTCCGGGGGTGGAATGAAATCCGGCGGTGGCACATCGAGCTTGGGCGGCGGTGGCGGCGGTGGCTCGTCTTCCTTCGCAGCGTCTTCCAGAATCTTGGTTTCGATCGGCGCCGGCAGCAACTCGATCGCTTTTCGAGCCAGACCAAAGATCAGCGCGTAGACGAAGATGATGTGCAAAATGACCACGGCCACGATACCGCCGGCCCGGCGCCTGGTTCCCGTCTTGGTACCGAATTCCATCCGTCAGATCCCGAAAAGATGAAGGCAGAGCGGCTTTACGGGCCGACCGGCGAGACGCGTGTGAGAGCAAGCACGAAAGAAATGCGTGACCGCAGCGCGAGCGCCGTGCTGGCCGAATTCTGGTGTCGCAAGGTCTAAGCAAGCCGCCTGCATCGCACATTCCTCCTTCACTAGTTCGCCGAGCTTGGAGCACTCCAGGCCCGGATAATTCCACGCAGTGCGGATATTCCGTCTTGACGCGTGTGTCGTTGCGCAAACCCGTTTGCTGCCAAAGCTTGCTGCTGACGACCGTACCGATACTCCGGTACGCGAAATTACTACAGCAGCAAGGCGATTCGCAAATAGACCGCCAACGCTGCCGGTTCCAAGTCGATGCCGGACCGTGGAAAGATCTCGAATCCTTGAAGCTTGTCTTGTGGACTCTGGACCAATCGAATCACTTCACAAGTGAATGGTCGCTGTCTGGATGCATGCCAGCTTTCCGGCCGCGGATTCTAGCCGCAATTGTTCCTCCGGTACACCACCCGGAAAAAGATTCAGCGCGGTCGCCTAGTATCCGGTCGGCAAAAATTTATCCGCGTGGATGCGCTCTGCGCCGATGCCCAGGCCGATGAGTTTTCGCTCCACGGCTTCGACCATTGGCAAGCTGCCGCAGACGAAAGCCAGACACCGAGCGAAGTCGATATCGAGCTTGTCATCGAGCGCTTCGGTGACCAGGCCGCGCAGTCCGGACCAGGCCGACGCTGCGGGCTCATGCGACAAGATGGTCAGCAATCGCAAGCGCGCGGGATAGGCTGCGAGCAGTGCCTGTAAGGGCACTTCGGCGAAAGCATCTCGGACGCTGCGCACGCCAAAGACGATGGTGAATCGCGCTGTGGTGGATCGCGCCAGCCGGTCGGCGACGATCGACAGAATCGGCGCCAGGCCGGTGCCGCCGGCAACACACAGACCGTCCTGATCCAGATCGTCAAAACCCATCGTACCGAAAGGCCCCTCGACCCAGATCTTGGCGCCCGACCGGTCACGCTCGAATAGCCATTCCGATAGCTGCCCGCCCGGCAGACGCTTGACCAGGAAACCGACTTCGGTTGCACCTGCCCCGTCGCTCGCCGGGGGGCGATCGTAGAAGGAATAAGAGCGGCGAACGAACGAGCCGGATACGGCGAGCGTCGCGTACTGGCCGGCGTTGTATTGCAGGGGCTCATCGAGCTTGAGGCGCAGATCGAGCACGTCGCCGGGCAAGCGTCGCCAGGCGACGACGCGTGACGCCACACTCCGCACCGGCAGGCTCACATGCTGGCCCAGACGCACGTCAATCGTCAGGTTGCTGCGCACCTTGGCCTGACAGGCGAGGACGTAGCCGTCCTTCAACTCCTGATTGGTCAGCGGCGATAGCGCGAAATCCACCATCGGGCTGATGCGCCCGCCAATCAGGCGCGTCTTGCAAGTCCCGCAGGTGCCGACGCGGCAGTTGTGCGGATAGTCGATGCCTTGCGCCAGAGCTGACAGCAGCAACAAGTCGTTCTTGCGGACGTCGAAGCTGTGCTCGGCGCTTTCGCCCTTGACCGTGATGCGGCACTGCCCGGCTTGCGGCGCCGACGCGCCCGGGGCCAAAACGCTCTCGAACACCGGGTCGATCTTCACCGCGCGGCTAATGCGCCGGCACGCCGTGGAAAACTTCTTCGGACGTGACATCACCGTTGAGGTCGTGCCAACCGGCGCGGGCATTCTCGGCCCGGGCGATCTCGCGCTCTTGCGGCGTGGCGTAGCGACGGTCCCAGTCCGCGAGCAGCGGCTTGATCGCCATGAACCAGAGCGGCGGCACAAAGGCCAGCAGCACGCACAGGAGGAACTGCGGTTGCTTGGGGCCGGTGCGATCCGGCACCAGTTCGTAGAACGGCTTGTAGCTGTCCTCGTGATGCCCGGCGTGGTTGGTGATCTCCAGCGCCAGGATACGCACGAACGGCGTCAGGTGGTTCCAGGTATGACGCTTCTCGAAGCGGCCGGGCGTCGAAGAAATCAGCCCGTAGTGATTGCAGTAGTTGAACACTTCGAGAAACGCGCGTGGCCCGGCCAGACAGACACCGATCGCCAGCAGCATGCCCTTGAGTCCGCCGAGCGCGAACAGGATCGAGGAGAACACGATCAGCATCGCCGCACGCTGCACCCAGCCGTTGCGCGGATTCCACCAGGCGCGGCCGCGCTTGGTCCACATGGTGCGCTCCAGGTGGTAGGACTCGATCACCTGCCGATACAGGCTGCGCACGACATGGCCGTATACGGTGTCGCCGCGCCGCGCGTAGTCGGGGTCGTCCGGCGTCGCCACGCGCATGTGATGGGTGACCACATGCGTGATCTCGCGCCACGGATCGAAAATCATCACCTGGCCGATACGGCCGTGCCAGCGCAGGAACAGGTTTTCACGATGGAACATCTCGTGCAGCGCCGGCGCGGTCACCACGAACTGGGTGAACATCATGCTCAGAAAAGCGCCGAGCGCGGACTGCGTGCTGGTGAAGTGGCCATGCCCGGCCAGCCAGGCGTAGAGAAAGATCAGCCCATAGCCCATCGTCATCACGGTCGACACGATGGCGTCGTACAGCCAGGGGTAGCGCTGGTCGCGGATCGAGTGATCGGGCTCCAGGAAGGCATCGAAAAACAGAACGCCGGCGAGTACCACCAACCCCAGCCAGCTGTAGGTGCCGCCGACCAGCAAGCCATAAGCGCAGGCGACGATCATCAGGGACGAGAACGAATACTTCAGATAATCCAGCATCGCACGCTCCGGGACGGGTCTTTTCGCGGCGGAGCTTGCGACACCCGTCGCGGGCGGCGCCCAACCCATAGTGTGGTCTTGCGGCGAGTCAGTGCACCAGCAGCTTGAGCGCTTTGGCCCGCGCCAGCGCGGCACCGCGGCTGGAGACGCCGAGCTTGGTGTAGAGGTTGTAGAGATGCCACTTGACGGTGGCCACCGACACCGAGAGCCGATCCGCCAACTGCTGGTTGGACAAGCCGGCCTCCACCAGGCTCAGCAGTTCGAGTTCGCGCGCTGTGGGCATTTCGGCGAGGACCTTGCCTTGCTCGTCCAAGGTCAGATGGCGCGCCGTCTCGGCCATCGGCAGGCCGCGGCAGACTTCGGCGAAGAAGCGGCGCTCTTCATCGGAGGTGAAGCCCCAGTCCTTGGACTTGGTCTCGTTGACCAGGGCCGCCACCAGCTCGCTGCGATCGCGAAACGGGCGCAGGTAACCGCGACGCGCGGCGATGCTCACCGCGCGCGTCAGGTGACGCGTCGTCGGTGCCGGGTTGGGCGAGCGCAGGCTGATCGCCGCATCGTCCAGCGCCAGTTCGGCGAGGCGCGCGAAGCGCCCCTGCTGGCGCGCAGCGCGGGTCTGTTCGGCCACCAGGTTCGCCGCCTGCTTGAGCCGGCCGGCGGCGACATGCAGATCGATCTCAGCGGCGATCAGCAGATCGCGCGAATAGGCGGTGACGGTAAAGACACTGAGGTTGACGGCGCGCAGCTCGCCCACCCCCAGCCCCGCCTGCTGCGCCTCGGCCAGCGCCTCCTCGACACGTCCCAGACGCAGCAGCCGGCGCAGCAGAAAACAGCTCAGCATCAGCGACAGCCGCGGTGGATACGCCGCCGCGATTTCCTTGAGGGCGGGCGGCGCGTAAGGGCTGCCGGCTTCGCCGTTCCAGAGTTTGACCGCCGCGTCCAGGCCGAAGGCCGCGGTGTCGAGCAGGCCGTGCGATTCGATCTTGCGCATGCCCACCGCCAGCAGTTCGCTAGCCTCGGTGTCGCGCCCCAGTTCCACCGCGCATTTGGCCGCGAGCAGGGACAAGGTGCCGACCATCGCCGCGTGATCGCCCAGCATCCGCCGCGCCTTGGTCAGCGCCGCCTGCAGATCCTGATAGCCGGTGGCGTATTCGCCCTCGTGAAGCGTGATCATCGCCGCAGCCAGCGTCACCCAGCCGAGCCCGTAATCGCTCTGCGCCTGGGTGATGTGCGACTGCGCCAGCCGCAAGCTCTGACGCGCGTCGACCAGGCTGAACGCGCTCGCCTGCTCGATGCCCGCAGCCGTAGCCAGGGTCGCGACATTGAAAGGATCGTCGCCGGACACTTCCGCCAGCCAGCGCAAGGCGTTGCGCTTGGCGTCCTGCAGGCGGTCGGTATAGACGTCGATGGCGATGCTGATGACCTCCATGCGGCGGCTGAAAGCCGCGCGGTCGGCCTCGCTGATCTCCGCCGTCGCCTCGTCGCGCACCCGCACCCCGAGCCGGTCCATCTGCCCGCGTGCGTATTCGTAGCGCCGGTGGAATACCAGCGCCCAGACATACCAGAAATGCGCCTCCCAGCCCGGCTTCGCGCCGGCGGCCTGCAAGCGCTCGACCCAATCGATGTACTGGCGCAGGTCGCCGCGATCGCGCACGAACATCGGCGCGAGCCGTTCCAGGATCGCCGCCGCCAGCGGCAGCGATCCGGACTCCAGCGCGTAGTCGATCGCGTCCTGCCAGCGCCCGCCGTGCTCACACCATTCGGCCGCGCGCGCCAGGATCTGGCGGCGCCGCGCCGGTTCGATCTGACGCTGCGCCTCATCCAGCAGAAATTCGCGGAACAGCGCGTGCAGCCGGTACCAGCTGCGGTTGCGATCCAGCGGAATCACGAAGACGTTGCGCTTGAGCAGGCGCTGGATGTGCTCGGCCGCGCCCTCGTCGCCAGTGGCGTGGCGGCAGAGGTTCACGCCGAACACGCGCAGCAGCGAAACCTCCAGCAGGAACTGCCGCAAGGGCGCGTCCAGATCCTGCAGCACCTGGCGGTTGAGCAGCGCGGCAAGGTCTTCGTCGGCGCCGGAAAAACGCAGCAGCGCCTGCTCGGGCTCGGTCGAGGCCGACAGGATGATCTGCATCAGCCGCACCGCCGCCGGCCAGCCTTCGGTCTGCGCCTGGATGGTGTCCATCGCCGCCTCGCTCAGCCGCGCGCACAAGGGAGTACCCAACAACTCGCGGATCTCGGCGCGATCGAGGCTCAGCTCGGCGAAGCCGATCGGCCGCAGCAGGCCTTCGAGCTTGGCGCGCGCCTGGTTGAAGGGCAGCACCTCGGTGCTCGACAGGATCAGGTGCACGGCCGCCGGGGTGCGGAAGATCAGCGCGTCGAGCAGCCGATGCAGGGTTTCGTCGGTGCAGTAGTTGAGGTTGTCGATGACCAGCACCATCGGCGCGCTCACCGCGGCGAGCGATTCGAGCAGCGCGTCGATGCGCTCGGCGGCGGATTCGTCGCCCTGATGCAACGCCGCCAGCGGGTCGATCTGCGTACCCGGGGTCACCAGCGTGACCTCCAGCGGCGTGAGCACGCGCTCGATGCTCTGGTCGCGATCGTCCAGCGCCAGCCAGCGGCAATCGGCACCCGCGCCCTGATAGTGCTCGATCAGCGCCGACAGGAGGACAGTCTTGCCATAGCCCGTCGGCGCCGTGACCGTGATCAGCTTGACCGGCGGCCGCGCCTGCGCGGTGAGTTGCCGCAGTACGCCGATATGTACCGGTAGAAAAGAAAAAAAGGGGGGCTCTTGCGAGCGCGGGACCAAGGTCATGGTCAGAGCCTGCTGTAATTTTTGCCATCAGTGCAAGCCGGCACCGCAAGCCAAGGGGCTGGCCCGCATTTGGACCGGGCCGGCGTCCCGGCCCGCGACTACACTCGGCGCACGCCACCGCCACAACATGCCCGATCCGATGACGCCCGCACCTCGCCGCGCTGACAAGCTGTTCAACGACGTCTTTCTGCCGGAAGAAATCCTGTGCCTGCGCCGCGACCTGCGGCAGTTCGCTGATGATGTCGTGCGCCCCGCCGCGCATGCGCTCAACACCACACCCGAGAGCCGCGAGAGCTTTCCGCGCGCGATGTTCGACGCGATGGCGGCGGCCGGGCTGTATCGCATTCCCTTTCCCAAGGACGTCGGCGGCCTGGGGCTGGAATTCCCGACACTGGGCACGACCACCGTGCTGGAGGAAATCGGCTACTACTCGCCGAGCCTGGCGTCCTCGCTGTTCGACGGCCAGGCGATCCTGGTCGGGCAGACGCTCAACCGCGCGGGCGAGTTCCTGCGCATGCGCTATCTGCCGATGCTGGTGCGCGGCGAATTCGTCGGCAGCTTCGCCACCAGCGAACCCGAGGCCAGCACCGACCTGTCGCCGCAGAACATGCAGACGCTCGCGAGCAAGGTCGACGGCGGCTGGCGCATCAGCGGCAAGAAGCGCTGGATCACCAACTCGGTCGCCGCCGATTACATCGCGGTGCTCTGCCGCAGCGGCGAGCGGCAGACCTTCCTGTTCGCAGACATGCGCGCTGCGGGCATCTCGGTGAGCGACCCCGATCGCAAGATGGGCAACTACGCGCAGCTCACCGCCGATGTCAGCTTCGAGAACGTTTTCGTCGCGGACGATCATGTCATCGGCAGCGAGGGCTCCGGACTGCGCGCGGCGCTGGGCGCGCTGATGCTCGGGCGCATGGGCATCGGCGCGATCGGCGTGGCGATGGCGCAAGCGGCGTTCGATTTCTCCACCCACTACATCAGCCAGCGCAAGGTTTTCGGCAGGCCGATCGCCGCATTCCAGCATTGGCAGTTCCGTTTCGCCGACCACGCCATGCGCATCGAAGCCGCGCGCAGCCTTTACCAGAAAGCCGCGATCCTCTACGACAAGACCGGCAACGCCGAGACCGAGGCGGCGATGGCCAAGGTGGTGGGTTCGGAACTGGCTGTCGAAGTGGCGCGCGATGCGATTCAGGCCTGTGGGGCCTATGGATTCGTGCAGACCTTGATGGGTTCGGGCGAACACTTTCCGCTCGAATCGATTTACCGCGACGCCAAGATCGGCGAGATCTACGAAGGCGCCAATGAAGTGCAGCGCTGGGTGGTGGCGCGCAATATCTTCGGTCGCGACATCACGGGCTGAGCCTGTGCCCGAAGGGCGGATGAGGGGCTTTCGGGGCAAACAGCCCCTCACCCGGCGCTTCGCGCCCCTTCTCCCGCAAGCGGGAGAGGGTTTTTTCCGTTTTACAAATTCCGCGAAATCAACTCCCGCATGATCTCCGACGTCCCGCCATAGATGCGCATCACGCGCGCGTCGGCGAACAGCCGGCAGATCTCGTACTCGCGCATGAAGCCGTAGCCGCCATGCAGTTGCAGGCACTGGTCCACCACCCGCCCCTGCATCTCCGAGCACCACAACTTGGCGGTCGAAGCGTCCGTCGCGTTGAGCTGACCGCGCTCGTGCTTGTCGAGGCACTGGTCGACGAAGGCCCAGCCCACCAGCAGGTCGGCCTTCAAGTCGGCGAGCTTGTAGCGCGTGTTCTGGAACTCGGCGATGGCCTGGCCGAAAGCCTTACGCTCGCGCACATAGGCACAGGTGATATCGAAAGCGCGTTGCGCGGCGGCGATGGATTGCACACCGATGATCAGCCGCTCCTGCGGCAGTTCGGTCATCAGGGTGACGAAGCCGCGGCCCTCCACCCCGAGCACATTGCTGACCGGCACTTCGACCTCATCGAAAAAAAGCTCGGAAGTATCCGCCGACCAATGGCCGAGCTTTTCCAGGTTGCGGCCGCGGCGAAAGCCCGGGCGATCCGTCTCCACCAGAATCAGGCTGATGCCCTTGGAGCCGGGCGCATCGGAGGTGCGCGCCACCACGATCACCAGATCGCAGTGCTGGCCGTTGGAGATGAACGTCTTGGAGCCGCTGATGCGGTACACATCGCCGTCACGCACCGCGCGGGTCCGCACGCCCTGCAAGTCGCTACCGGTGCCCGGTTCGGTCATGGCCACCGCGCAGACGACCTCACCGCTGACCATGCCCGGCAGCCATTTTTTCTTCTGCTCCTCGCTGCCGGCGTTCTGGATGTAACCGCAGCAGACGTCGCTGTGCACCGAGTAATTCGTCATCGGCCCGGTGTAGCCGCTATAAGCCATTTCCTCGACGACGATCGCGTGGTGCTTAAAGCTGCCGCCGGCGCCGCCGTATGCCTCCGGCACTCCCGGGCACAGCACGCCGGCGCGACCGCCCGCGGTCCAGAAGCTGCGGTCGACGATGCCGGCTTCTTCCCAGCGTGCGAAGTGCGGTGCGACTTCGGTTTTGACAAAGCCGCGCACGGCGTCGCGGAACATCTCGTGTTCTTCGGTGTAGACGCTGCGTTGCGCGAGCATGGGTGCCGCTCCTGTTGAGTTCAGCTCTTCGACCGGCCCGAATTCTTCTTCGGTCCTTCGATGAGCAGCTTGGGCTTGGCGTCCAGATGAAAGCCGTCGAAAGGTTTGGACTTGTCCGACGACAAGGAATCCTTCAGTGGTTGCGGCGGGTTCCAGCAGAAGCGCGCGTTGGGCGCGCCGCCATCGACGCGGATGCAGGAGCCGGTGATGAACGAGGCCACCGGCGACAACAGATAAACGATCGCGCCCGACATCTCCGACACGTTGCCGTAGCGCTGCGCCGGGATCGTCGGTGGAAATTTGAGGATCTCCGCCTGCGCATCCGGCTCGTAGGTATCGAAGCCGGAACTCTCGATGCCGCCGGGCGCCACGCAATTCACCCGCACGCCGGACGGCGCCCATTCCGATGCCGCGCTCTCGGTGAGCGTCCACATCGCACCGCGCGCGGCGCCGCTGTGCGCGTAATTGGCCCAGCCGCCCCAGATGTCGGCAATGATGTTGACGATACTGCCGCCGTTGTCGCGCATCCAGCGGTTGTAGACCTCGCGCATCACCATGAAGCCGCCGAACAGATTCAGGCGCACCACCGCTTCGAAGCCCTTGCTGCTGATCTTCTCCAGCGGCTGGCGATACTGGCCGCCGGCGTTGTTGACCAGGCCGTCGATGCGGCCGTGCGTGGCCAGCACCGCGTCGACCATCGCGATCACCTGGGCCTCGTCGCGGATGTCGCAAGCGTGCGTCGTCAGCTTGCCGCCCTCGGCCTCGACTTCGGCCTTCACCGCGTCGAGCTTGCCCAGGTCGCGGCCAACGATGGCGACGGTGGCGCCGATGGAGGCCAATTCATGCGCCGCGCAGCGGCCGATGCCGCTGCCGCCGCCGGTGACGAGGACGACCTGGCCGGTGAACAGGCCCGATCGGAATACCGAGTTGTAAGCCATGCTTGTCTCTCTCTCCAAAGTTGCGCGACGCGAATCTAGACCGCTGGCGCGGGAACAAAAAGCCAGGGCTGTAACAATATTCCGCAACAAGAATGAAGCCTGGCGCTTTTCAAGGCTTCGCCGGCACGCTCCACGCGCGGGTGAACAAGCTGACCAGCGACTCCACCCAATGCCGCCGGCTCGCCGGATGCCGCGAGGGCTGCACCAGCACATAGCGCCCCGCTCCGCTGGCCATGCCACAAATCTGCGTGGCCGCGTCTTCGGCCGACTCGATGTCGATCTGGCCGGCGGCTTTCAGCACGCTGAGATAATCCACCAGCGGCTGCGCAACGAACTTGGAATCATTGAGCATCGCGCGCCCCAGCCTGGGGAAACGGTTGGCCTCGGCCACCACCAGGCGCATCACCGCGATGTACTCAGGCTGGGTGTAGCCGTCGTAGAGCTTCTCGATGATCTCGCGCAGCACCTGCGCCAGCGGCGCGCCGCGATCCGCCATCGATCCGAAGCGGTCGCGCACGCTCAACTGCGCGCGCCTGGCGACCTCGACGAACATCTGCTGCTTGCTCTCGAAATGCCGATACAAAGTCACCCGCGCGACACCCGCCTCGCGCGCGATGCTTTCCATGCTGGCGGCCTCGAAACCATGCGCCAGAAAAGATTTGAGCGCGGCGTTGAGGATGTCGTCGCGCAGATTGCTCGCCCGTTCCGCGGTCGGGCGGCCACGGCGACGGACCGCCGCTGGCGGCATCGCATCAGGCTTGACGCTTGTGTTTTTCACCGGCCGCAACGTCGCTCGACTCGAAGAGCCCGCATCATAGGCGAGGGGTCGGCAACACTGGAGCACAGCGGTGAGCGTGGTACTGGTCTTCAAACTGTTCGCCGCGCCCCTGCTGATCGGTGTGGCCAGCCTCGCCGGCAAACGCTGGGGACCGCAGGCGGCCGGGTTGATGGGCGGCCTGCCGCTGGTGGGCGCGCCGATCGTACTCGTGCTGTGGCTGACGCAGGGCGACGCGATCGCGATCCAGACCTCGACGGCCGCACCGGTCGGCGTGTGGGCGACGATGGTTTATCTGCTGACGCTCGGCTTCGCCAGCGCGCGTCTGCCCTGGTACCTGCTCATCCCGTTGGGTTGGGCCTGCTATCTCGCCGCCAACATTGCGCTCGAGGCCTCGGGCTTTGCGCACAGTCCGGTGCTGGGTGTCGCCATCATCCCGGTTCTGTGGATCGCGGCCACGAGGGTTCTGCCCAAACCCGTAGCGCGGCCCGAACCGACTCACCTGCCGCATATCGAGCTGCTGGCGCGCATGGCCGCGGCGGCGGTGCTGGTGGTCGGCCTAACGACGATCGCCGCGCGCATCGGAGCGTCGATGACCGGACTGCTCTCGGGCGCGCCCGTCGCGGCGACGGTGATTCCCGCTTTCACGCTCGCCACTGCCGGCCGCGATTCGCTGCTGCTGGCGCTGCGCGGATTCCTCACCGGCCTGACCGGCTTCGCCACGTTCTTTCTGATTCTGGCGGAGGGCATTCCCAAGCTCGGGGCGCTGGTTCTGCTGCCGGCGACGATTGCGTCGATCGTCGTGGGCCTGGGCGCGGCGCGACTCGCGCGGAGCCGAGTGACATAGAATCCGCCGCGCGCGGTGCGTCGCCGCATCGATGCATTCATTCAACGTACCGACCGAGTCCCATGGATAACCGCCAGATCATCCTGACCTCACGCCCCGTCGGCGTGCCGCAGCCCTCGCACTTCACGCTCAAGACCTCGCCGGTGCCAGCGCTCAAGCACGGTGAATATCTGGTCGAGAACATTGTTCTGTCCGTCGATCCCGCGCAGCGCGGCTATGTCAATGACGAGAACAACTACGCGCCGCCGGTGCCGCTGAACGCGGTGATGCGCGCGATGGCGGTGGGCAAGGTGATCGAGTCCAAACACGCCGATTTCAGGATTGGCGAATTTCTTTATGGCTGGTTCGGCTGGCAGGACTACTGCGTGGCAACGCCGGCATCGCTGTTGCGCCGCGTCGATCCGCGACAGGCGCCGCTGTCGGCTGGCGCCGGCCTGCTCGGCATCAACGGTCTCACGGCGTATCTGACCTTGCAGGACATCGCCAAACCCAAGCCGGGCGAAACCATCGTCGTCACTGCCGCGGCGGGCGCCGTCGGCAGCCTGGTCGGTCAGCTGGCGAAGCTGGCGGGCTGCCGCACCGTCGCCGTCGTCGGGTCGGACGACAAGGGCGAGCAATGTCTGAAGGACTATGGCTACGACGCCTACGTGAATTACAAGAAGCCGGTCGACGCCGCTTTGCGCGAAGCCTGCCCCAAGGGCGTCGACATCTTCTTCGACAACGTCGCCGGCGAACTGGCGGACATCATCATCCGCCAGATGAATTTCTTCGGCCGCGTCGTGCAGTGCGGCACGGTGTCGATCGCGTCCTGGGCGCCGCCGCCGCAAGGCCCGCGCATCGAGCGCGAAACCTTGACGCGTCGCTTGCACATCGAAGGCTTCGTGATCTTCGACCACATCGCCCGCTTCGATGCCGCCGCCGCCGAACTTTCGCGCCTGGTCGCCGAGGGCAAGCTGCGCTATGACGAAGACATCGAAACCGACATCGCGCAGGCACCGCAAGCACTGGTCGACGTCTACGCCGGCCTCAATCGCGGCAAGAAGCTGATCCGCCTGCGCGACGCCTGAACCCCCTCAAGGTTGGGTCGCCGCACTCAAGGCGGCGGCGCGCGTGACGGCGTTGCGGGTGATCGACAGCTGCAGGTCGATCTCGCGCAGCAGTGCGAGGCGATACGCGCTGAGAGCCGCGGCCTGACCGGCATCGCGGATCGTCGCCGGATCGCCGGCGGCGGCCAGCTCGGCCTCGCCGCGCGCGACGACGCCGCGGCGCGCGGACTGCCAGCTGGCGAACAGCCCGTTCCAGGCCTTGAGTTCATCGTCTAGCAGATTGTGATCGGCGAGCATCGTCACCTCCGGACTGGGGCGGATGCCATCGAATCGGCGGATCAGCCAGGCGCTGCGCGCGTCGAGCACCCGCTGCGGATCCCGAACACCCGAGTTCTGGGCGCGGTATGCCGTGTAGCCGCGCACCGCCGCAAGCACCGACGCGGCGTCGCCGAGTGACGTTACCGCTGCGGCGCCCGCCACGCGCTCCTGCCGCAGCCGCGCTTCGAAAGCCAGGAAGCCAGGCGCGATGACGGCCCCGTCCCGCACCCACGCCGCAGCGGTGGGTCCGTCGGAAGGCGGTGGCGGCGTCTGCAGCAGCAGATCGACCAGGGACGCGGCCGCGCTTGCCTGAGCCAGCAAGGCCAGGCCCAAGCACAATGCCAGGCGCATCGGCAAACGCATCGTGTCAGTGTCTGAAAGCCAGGGGACGTGCCTGTCGCGCGAACCATGCCATGCCGGCCGCGGTCCAGCTGTACTGCGCGATGGCCCGATGCCATCGCAATCAAGGGAAGCCCGATGCGAATTCGTCCGAACAAGAAGCTGGCGGCGTGGCTCTCCGCCGCGGGCCTGCTGGGCGCCGCCTGTGCGGTGACGGCGGCCGACACCGACGCGGCGCTGAGCGCGCTGCCCTACACGCCGAGCCTCGATCTCACGGCGATGGACACCGGCGCCAAGGCCTGCACGGATTTCTATCAGTACGCCTGCGGCGGCTGGATCAAGAACAATCCGATTCCGCCGGACCAGGCGAGCTGGAGCGTCTACGGCAAGCTGTTCGATGACAACCAGCGCTTCCTGCGCGGCATTCTGGAAGACCTTGCGCAGCGGCCCCAGCTTGACGCCGCGCAGCAGCAACTCGGTGACTACTACGCCGCCTGCATGGACCAGGACGCGGTCGATCGCGCCGGCCTCGCGCCGCTGCGCGAATCGATGGACCGCATCGCTGCGCTGCAGTCCAAGGAAGGGCTGCCGGCGCTGCTGGCCGAACTGCATGCCACCGGCAGCGATGCGTTCTTCGGCTTCGGCTCGGGCCAGGACTACGGCGACGCCTCGCAAGTCATCGCCGAGGCCGGTGCCGGTGGTTTGAGCCTGCCGGATCGCGACTACTACACCAAGACCGACACGCGCTCCAAGACCCTGCGCAGCCAGTACCGGCGGCACCTGGTCAGGATGTTCACGCTGGCGGGCGACGCGCCGGCCGCGGCGCAGCA
The DNA here is from genome assembly GCA_964246995.1 of uncultured Hydrocarboniphaga sp. Classification (GTDB taxonomy): domain Bacteria; phylum Pseudomonadota; class Gammaproteobacteria; order Nevskiales; family Nevskiaceae; genus Hydrocarboniphaga. The sequence goes on along the minus strand of CAXTSJ010000003.1, from coordinate 37,505 downwards.
GCAGGCGGCCACCGTGCTGGCGATAGAGATCGCGCTTGCCAGGGCGTCGCTCACCAAGGTCGAGCTGCGAGATCCGAAAAAGCTCTACCACCCGATGGATGCGCGCGCGCTGCAGGCGCTCACGCCCGGCTTCGACTGGGCCATGTATCTCAAGACGCTGGGGCTGGCGTCGGCGGAGCGCTTCAATGTCTCGGAGCCGGCGTTCTTCCAGGCACTGGAGCAGCAATGGCGGAAGGCTCCACTCGCCGACATCAAGACCTATCTGCGCTGGCATCTGCTGCACGCGCGCGCGCCCTACCTGGGCACCGCGGTGGTGGATGAAAACTTTGCCTTCTTCCGCAAGACCCTGCTCGGCGTGCCCGCGATCAAGCCGCGCTGGAAGCGTTGCGTGGCGCTGACCGACGCGCAGCTCGGCGATGCGCTGGGCAAGGTGTTCGTCGATCGCACGTTCAGTGCGCAGACCAGGCAGGACACGCTGCGCATGGCCACGCGGATCGAACAGGCGATGCGCGACGATCTGCGCCAGCTCGACTGGATGAGCGCGCCGACCAAGGCCAGGGCAATGGAAAAACTCGACACGCTGATCAACAAGATCGGCTATCCCGACCGTTGGCGCGACTACGACGGCCTAGTGGTCAAGCGCGATGACTTCGCCGGCAACATCGAGCGCGGCACGCAGTTCGAATCGCGCCGCGATCTTGCCAAGATCGGCAAGCCGCTGGATCGCGGCGAATGGCAGATGACGCCGCCGACGGTCAATGCCTACTACGACGCGCAGATGAACGACATCAACTTTCCCGCCGGCGTGCTGCAGCCGCCGCTGTACGATCCGCGCATGGACGCCGCGCCCAACTATGGCAACACCGGCAGCACCATCGGCCATGAGCTGACGCATGCCTTCGACGACGAAGGCCGGCAGTTCGACGCGCAGGGCAATCTCAAAAACTGGTGGCAGCCGGCCGACGCCAAGGCTTTCGAGAGGCGCGCGAAGTGCGTCGTCGACCAGTACGCGCGGTACACCGTGATCGACAACATCAAGATCAACAGCAAGCTCAGCGAGGGCGAGGACATCGCCGACCTCGGCGGACTGGTGCTCGCCTGGATGGCCTGGAAGGCCGAGACCGCCGGCCAGGTCCTGCAGCCGCGCGACGGCCTGGCGCCGGAGCAGCGCTTTTTCGTCGGCTACGCGCAGTGGGCCTGCGAGAACAAGCGGCCGGAGAAGATGCGGCTCGACGCGCAGGTGAATCCGCATTCGCCAGGCAGGTACCGGGTCAACGGGCTGATGGTGAACACGCCGGAGTTCCAGCAGGCTTTCGATTGCAAGGCCGGCCAGCCGATGGTGAGCGCCAGGCGCTGCCACGTCTGGTAGCCGGTTGCGCGAAAGCTTGCGGGACGAGCGGACGCAAATGGCGGACTCGCTGCGGACGCCGCCTCTCTACACTGGCGCGATCAAATCACCAAAGGAGCATTCCATGAAACACTTGACGAGCTGGCTGCTGGGCGCGGCGCTGCTTGCTTTCGCGCAAACCAGCAGCGCGGGCCTGGCGCCCTACACCGACCAGGCGTTCAAGGACGCGACGACTGCGGGCAAGACCGTGGTGCTCGACGTCCACGCCGACTGGTGCCCGACCTGCCGGCGCCAGCAGCCGGCGCTGAAGAAGCTCATCGACAACGAGCCGTACAAGAACGTCGAAGTGCTGGTGGTGGACTACGACGCGCAGGCCGACGTGCGCCAGCACTTCAAGGTGGCACGCCAGAGCACGCTGGTGGTGTTCAAGGGCGCCACCGAAACCGGGCGCGCCACCGGCATCACCGAACCCGAACAGATCAGCCAGCTGCTCGACACCGCGCGCCCATAGGCTCGGCGATGTCGTCGTCCGCCGGGATACCCGGCCTGGGGCTCGCAGCGCTGTCGGGCCTGCTGTCGATTTTGTCGCCCTGCGTGCTGCCGCTGCTGCCGATCGTGATCAGCAGCGCGGTGCAGGCGCACCGGTTCGGCGCGGTGGCCCTGGGCGTGGGGCTGGCGGTGTCGTTCACCGTGCTGGGGCTGTTTGTCGCGACGGTGGGGATTTCCATCGGCCTGGACGCCGACGTTTTCAGGACCATCGCCGGCGCGCTGATGCTGGTCTTCGCCGCGATGCTGCTGGTGCCAGGCCTGCAGGATCGCTTTGCCGCGCTGGCCGCCGGCTTCTCCAACCGCGGCAACCAGGCCGCCGGGCGCATCAAGGGCGACGGTCTGGCCGGGCAGTTCGCGCTGGGCCTGCTGCTCGGTGCGATCTGGACGCCCTGCGTGGGCCCGACGCTCGGCGCCGCCGCGACGCTCGCCAGCGCGGGGCAGGACATCGGCCGCGCCGCGGCGGTGATGAGCGTTTTCGGCGTCGGCGCCGCGCTGCCGCTGATCGTGCTCGGCAGCCTGTCGCGTCCGACATTGCTGCGCATGCGCGGTCGTCTGGGCAACGGCGCGCAAGCAGCAAAGAAACTGCTCGGCTTGCTGTTCCTGCTGATCGGGCTGGGCATCCTCAGCGGTGCCGATCATCGCCTCGAGGCCTGGCTGGTCGACCATTCCCCGGACTGGCTCACCGAGCTGACAACCCGCTACTGAGTGACCTAAAACGCCGCCCCGTAAAGCAGATAAAGCCCCAGGGCGCCAGCGCTGCCATGCACCAGCGCGAGCGGCAGGGTCGCGCGGTTCTTGAACAGCACGCGGAACAGCAGCACGCCGCCCACGAAGCCCGCGGCGAACACGCCGAAAGCCCACCAGGCGCGCGGCGGCGTCGCATCGCCGCTGGTGAGATTCACATAGAACAGGAAGCCGAGCGCCGCGAGCGCGCCCAGGCCGTGGCCCATGCCGAGTATTTCCGGGAACCGCACTTTGGCGCCGACCAGCGCGGCGATGAAGACGCCGCCGGCGGCGATGGCCGCGAGCAGCCAGAACGCAATCTGCAGATGTGTCATGCCCTTCTCTCCCCTGGTGATGCGGCCGCCGTCCGGTCGGACGGCGCGCTCCGCTGACTTGGTACGACGACTATACGGCGGTTCGCAGCCAAGCTTGAACCTTTCGATACGGGCAAGGGTTAGGGCTTGAGCAAATCGCCGGCGATGATCATCTTGCGCACTTCGGTGGTGCCCGCGCCGATCTCCAGCAGCTTGATCGAGCGATACAGCCGGTTGATCTCCGCCTCCCAGATGTAGCCGCTGCCGCCGTGGATCTGCACCGCGTCGTTGAGCACCTGGTTCACCGTGTCGGCGGCGTACATCATGCCGGCGGCGGTGAGCTTGTGGATTTCGCCGCGCCCGCCCTGGCTCTCGTCCAGCCCATTGCAGGCACGCAGCACCTGGTAGGCGAACAGACGCATCGACTCCACGCGCACGTACATCTGCGCGATCATCGACTGGATCATCTGGAAGTCCGCGATCGGCCGGCCGAACTGCTGGCGCTGCTTGGCGTAGTCGATCGACAGCTCCAGCGCGCGCTCGGCCACGCCGAGACAAATCGGCGCGATCATCGCGCGCTCCAGATCCAGGCCGGACATCACGATCTTCACGCCGCGGTTTTCTTCGCCGACCAGGTTCTCCGCCGGTACCCGGCAGTCCTCAAACACCAGCTCGGCCGTCTGCGATCCGCGGAAGCCCATCTTGGTGAGCTTCTGCGCCACCTTGAAGCCGGGCATGTCCTTCTCGACGATGAAGGCGGAGATGCCGTGCTGGCCGCGTTCCTTGTCGGTCTTGGCGTAGACCAGCAGCACGTCAGCGACGGGCCCATTGGTGATGTAGATCTTGGTGCCGTTGAGGATGTAATGGCCGCCCTCGCGACGCGCGGTGGTGCGCATCGAGCCCAGCGCATCGGAACCGGCGCCCGGCTCGGTGAGCCCTAGCGCGCCGATTGACGTGCCCTTGTTCAAGCCCGGCAGATACTTGAGACGCTGCGCATCGTTGCCGTTGCGCAAAATGTTGTTCATGCACAGATTCTCGTGCGCAACCCAGGACAGGCCCAGAGCGTGATTCCAGCGCGAGAAGGCCTGCAGGATCAGCCCGGCGCTGAAGATGTCGAGCCCCATGCCGCCGTAGGCTTCCGGCGCGGTGATGCCGAAATAACCCGTGGCGCCGATCTTCGGAAAAATCTCCGTCGGCCACCATTCCTCGTTGTCCATGCGCGGCGCAAGCGGCAACAGCTCCTTGCGCCCGAAGTGGTCGGCCTGGTCGAGAATCTCCTGCTCGCCGTCCGAAAGACCCGAGAAAATCTGCGACAGGTTGCTGCTGGCACCGCCACTGGAATCGGCCATGGATCGCTCCTCCATTGTTTGTGTCTGACATCGGCATCGGCAAAATGTGGCCGATGGATTGACGTGGTGAGTTTGACTCACCAATACTAGCAATACCTGATCGCGACGCAAATACCCGGCGAGCATCGCCGCCTAGAACCAACAGCAGCGCATGGCCAGAACCTCCGCCCGCAAGACCGTCCGATCACCCGTCCGACAGCCCGTCCGCGTGGCCGCGCCGCGCCTGGGCCGAGAGCAGCGTGTCGACGAGATCCTCGCAACCGCGCGCGAAATCTTCTGCCGCAAAGGCTTCGAGCAGACCGCCGTTTCGGAAATCGCGCAGGCCCTGGGCGTGGTCGAGGGCACGGTGTTCAAGTACTTCGCCACCAAGCGCGAGCTGCTGCTCAAGGTTCTGGACCGCTGGTACGACGACATCATCGCCGAGCGCGCCGCCGAGCTGATCGGCATCGAGCTTTACCGCGACCGTCTGCACGCGGTGATCTGCGGCCACCTGCGCACCGTGCGCGACTATCCGCTGTTCTGCGGCCTGATGTTCCGCGACGTGCGCGGCGGCGAGGACTATCACCGCTCCGGCCTCGACGCCAAGAACCGGCGCTACACGCGCTTCCTCACCGACGTGATCGCGGAAGGCGTCGCCGCCGGTGAATTCCGCGCCGGCATCGTGCCCGCGCTGATGCGCGATCTGGTCTATGGCGGCGCCGAGCATCTCACCTGGAACTACGTCTGCGGACGCGGAAAGCTCGACATCGACGGCATCGCCGACCAGCTCACCGCCATCGTCTACAACGGCATCGAAGCCGCGCCGGCCGTCGTCGGCGCGGCGAACAAGCGGATCAAGGGGAAGAAATGACATCGACATCGCGACACGACACCCGCGCCTGGCCATTCCAATCCGTGCTCGTCGCCAACCGCGGCGAAATCGCGGTCCGCGTGCTGCGCACGGTGCAGGCGCAGGGGCTGAAAGGCATCGTCGTCTACCACGCCGCCGACCGCGGCACGCTGGCGGTGAAAATGGCGGACGAGGCCATCGAGATCACCGGCAGCACGCCAGTGGCAGCTTATCTCGATGGCGCGCAGATTCTCGCCGCGGCCAGAACCAGCGGCGCCGGTGCGATCCATCCGGGCTACGGATTTCTCTCCGAGAACGCTGGCTTCTGCACTGCCATCGAAGCCGCCGGCCTGGTCTTCATCGGCCCGACGCCGGAGCAGATCACCCTGATGGGCGACAAGGTGCGCGCACGCAATTTCGTCGAAAAAGGCGGCTTCCCGGTCGCACCTTCGGCGATCGAGGACGACGATCCTTCTACCTTCAACGAGCGCGCGCGCAACGTCGGCACGCCGCTGCTGATCAAGCCGTCCGCCGGCGGCGGCGGCAAGGGCATGCGCATCGTGCGTGACCTGGCAATTCTCGATACCGAGATCGAACGCGCCCGTAGCGAAGGCCAGCGCTACTTCGGCGACGGGCGTCTCTATGTCGAGCGCTACATCGAGAATCCGCGGCACATCGAAGTGCAGGTGCTGGGCGATTCGCACGGCAATGTGGTCCACGTCTTCGAGCGCGAATGCTCGGTGCAGCGGCGCTTCCAGAAAATCGTCGAGGAGACGCCCTCGCCCGCGCTGACGCCGGAGCTGCGCGAGACCATCTGCGAGACTGCGGCGGGGATCGCGCGCTCGGCCGGGTACCGCAATGCGGGCACGGTGGAATTTATTTTCGGGCAGCAGGGGGAGTTCCAAGGCGCCGGTTCCGGCGCCGTCGATTTCTTTTTTCTGGAGATGAACACACGCCTTCAGGTCGAGCATCCAGTGACCGAAGAAATCACCGGCAAGGATCTGGTGCTGGAACAACTGCGCATCGCCGCCGGTGAGCCGCTTGGCTACGCGCAGAACGATGTGAAAGCACAGGGCCACGCGATCGAATTCCGCATCTACGCCGAAGACGCGGCGCGCGGCTACACGCCAACCACCGGACCGGTGCTGACTCTGCATCCGCCCCGTGGAGAAGGCGTGCGCTGGGATAGCGGCATCCTGCAGGGCGGCGAAATCACCTCGGCCTTCGATCCGATGATCGCCAAGCTGATCGTGCGCGGCGAAGATCGCAGCCAAGCCATCGCCCGCGCCGACGCGGCGCTACGCGACACCGTGCTGCTTGGCTGCAAGACCAACACCGCTTTTCTGCGCCGCTTGATTGCGCATCCAGCCTTCATCGCGGGTGATGTCCACACGGGATTTCTCGACGCCAATCCGCAAATCGCCGCGGAGCCGGAGATTGCCGCAACCACGCTACACGCCTTGCTCGCAGCCGCCAGCCTGACGACGCGCACCATGCGTGATGGCGCCGACGCCGTGCCCGATCTGCATGCCGCGATCGGCGACTGGAGGAACTGACGCATGCATCACGCATTTGCCTTGGGTGACGCCGAACACGGCATCGAACTCTCCCGCAGCGCCGCGGCTTATCGCCTGTACTACGACGACAAGGCGATCGAAGTGAAGCTTGTGGAGGCCCTCGACGGCCACGCGCGACTGACGGTCGATGGCCAGTCCTTCGACGTGGTGATGACCACGCGCGGCGACGAGGTTTTCATCCATTTCGATGGCGAGACTTACGCGCTGCGCTACCAGCATCCGCTCGATCGTCTCGCCGCGCAGGCGCACGGCGGCGCGGATGAGGCCATCCGCGCGCCGATGCCGGGCAGCGTGATCTCGGTGGCGGTGACGGTCGGCGAAACGGTCACTCGTGGCCAGACCTTGCTGGTGATGGAGAGCATGAAAATGGAGACGACGATCATCGCGCCGCGTGACGGCGTGGTGCATGCGGTGAATTTCGAGAAGGGGCAGACGTTCGACAGAGACGCGGTGTTATTGGAGCTACAACATGCGGATTGAACCTAACCCTGCCGCATGTGTTGAAAAACGGCGCCATGGATGGCGCCGGCTTGCACAGGACGTGCACTCATGAAGCGCATCGAATCTCAGCTCAACACCGCGTCCACCGAATTCCGCGCCAACGCCGAGCACAATCGCCGCGTTGCCGAAGATTTCCGCGAGAAGCAGCGCGCCGCGCGACATGATCGCCCGCAACGCGACATCGACCGGCTGCGCACGCAGAACAAGTTGCTCGCGCGCGAGCGCATCGACCTGCTGGTCGATCCCGGCACGCCGTTCCTGGAGCTGTCTTCGCTCGCCGCCAACGAGGCCTACGACGGCAGCGTACCCGGCGCGGGTTGCATCACCGGCCTGGGGATCGTTGGCGGCCGCGAGGTGCTGATCAATGCCGGCGACGCCAGCGTCAAGGGCGGCGCCTGGTATCCGCTGACGATCAAGAAGACCGTGCGCGCGCTCGACATCGCCATCGAGAACCGCATCCCGGTGGTGCATCTCTGCGATTCGGCCGGCGGCTTTCTGCCGATGCAGTCGGAATTCTTCGCCGACAAATATCTGGCGGGGCGCATCTTCCGCAACCAGTGCCTGCTGTCGAAGATGGGTGTGCAGCAGGTGTCGGTGGTGCTCGGGCATTGCACCGCCGGCGGTGCCTACATTCCGGCGCTGTCGGACTACAGCGTGATCGTGCGCGGCACCGGCGCGATTTTTCTCGCCGGACCACCGCTGGTGAAAGCCGCGACCGGCGAGGAAGTCACCGTCGATGAGTTGGGCGGCGCCGACATGCACACCTCAGTCTCCGGCACCGCCGACTATCCGGCGTCGAGCGAAGAAGAAGCCATTGCGATTGCGCGCGACATCGTCGGCCAGTTCAATCGCACCGCGAAGGCGCAAGTCGAATGGCAGCAACCGGAAGCGCCGTTCTACGATCCGTCGGAACTCTACGGCGTGCTGCCGCGCGACATGAAGCAGGCCTTCGACATGCGCGAAGTGATCGCGCGCCTGGTCGACGGCTCGCGCTTTCACGAATACCAGCCGGCCTACGGCAAGACGCTGATCTGCGGCTACGCGCACCTGTGGGGCTACAAGATCGGCATCCTTGCCAACAACGGCGTGCTGTTCAACGACAGCTCGCTCAAGGGCGGGCACTTCATCGAACTGTGCAACCGCAACCGCACGCCGCTGCTGTTTTTGCAGAACATCACCGGCTTCATGGTCGGCCGCGAATATGAGCGCCGCGGCATCACCAAGGACGGCGCCAAGATGATCATGGCGATGGCCAATGCCGAGGTGCCCAAGTTCACGGTGATGTGCCATGGCTCCTACGGCGCCGGCAATTACGGCATGAGCGGGCGCGCGTTTGATTCGCGATTTTTATTTTCCTGGCCGCACAGCCAGATCGCCGTAATGGGTGCGGAGCAGGCGGCCAATACGCTCGCCGACGTGAAGATCCGCCAGCTCGCGCGTCACAACAAGACGCTATCACCCGAAGAAATTGCCGCGATCCGCGATCCGGTGCTGGCCGAGTTCAAGCGCACGTCCAGCGCGTACTGGTCGACGTCGGAAATCTGGGACGACGGCATTCTCGACCCGATCGATACGCGCAACGCGCTGGCGATCGCGCTGTCGGCTTCGCTCAACACACCGATCGCCGAACCACGCTACGGCGTGTTTCGCATGTAATGCCATCACAGGAGACGACGATGCCTGAGCAACAGTTGGACTACAGCAACAAGCGCGTGGTGATCTCCGGCGGATCGTCCGGCATCGGCCTTGGCATCGCGCGCCATCTCGCCGCGCTCGGCGCGCAGGTCGCCATCATCGGCCGCACGCAGGACAAGCTCGATTCGAGCATCGCCTTCATCGAGCAGGCCGGCGGCAGCGCCGTTGGTTATTCGGTGGATGTGCGCGAATCCGCCGCGCTCGCCGCGGCGCTGCAAGATTTCAACAGCCAGCACGGCGAGATCGATGTCGTGATCGCGGCCGCGGCCGGCAACTTCTTCGTGCCCGCCGCCAAGATGTCGGCAAACGCTTTCAAGACCGTGATCGAGATCGATCTGATCGGAACCTTCAACCTGTTTTCGGCCGCGTTGCCGAACCTGAAAAAACCCGGCGCGTCCCTGCTCGCCATCACTGCGCCGCAGGCGCAGCGCGCGATGGCCGGCCAGGCGCATGCCTGTGCGGCCAAGGCCGGCATCGACATGCTGGTGAAATGCCTGGCGCTGGAATGGGGCGTGGCCGGCATTCGCGTCAACGCCGTATCGCCGGGGCCGATCGACGGCACCGAAGGGTTGGCGCGTTTGACCGGCACGCCGGAGATCGCCGAGTTCGTTCGCCAGGGCACGGCGCTCAAGCGCTTCGGCGATGTCAGCGATATCGCGCACGCGGTGGCATTCCTGTGCAGCGAGCGCGCAGGCTATGTCACCGGGTCGGTTCTCGACTGCGATGGCGGCATGCGTCTCGGCAACATGGTGAGCTTGTGAAAGAGTCGATCGACACGGCGCAACCGATTCTGGCGGAGGAGCGCCTCGACGGGCGCGTCGTCATCCTCACGCTCAACCGGCCCGAAGCTGCCAACGGGATCGACGACGCACTGGCGTCGGCGCTCGAAGGCGAAGCACAAAGGATCACGGCATCGAGCCGTATCGAGGCCGTTGTTCTCACCGGCAGTGGCCGCGTGTTCTGTTCGGGCGGCGACGTGAGCGCGTTCAAGACCGCGCTTATGTCCGGTGATGGCGCGGGCGAGTTGCCGGGGATGCTCGACCGCATCGCCACGCGCATCCACGCCACGCTGGAGACGCTGGTCAACGCCGGCCCGCTGCTGGTCGCGGCGGTCAACGGCCCGGCCACCGGCGCGGGGCTTGGACTGGTCTGCGCCTGCGACTTCGCCTATGCGCGCACCAGCGCCACGCTGCGGCCCGGCTTCTCGCGCCTGGGCCTGTCGCCGGACACCGGCACCACGCACTTTCTGCCGCGTATCGTCGGCTATCGCAAGGCGCTGGAAATCCTGCTGCGCGGGGATGCGGTGAGCGCGGAAAGCGCGCTGGGCCTGGGCCTGTTCAACGAGCTGATCGACGCCGAAGGCGCGGCCTTCATCGATCAGGTGGTGACGCGTACCGGCACGCTGATCGCCTGCGGCCGCGCCGCGCGCGAAACCCGCCGGCTGCTGCGCGAGAGCGAGCATCGCGGCCTGCGCGCGCAGCTCGATGCCGAACAGCATTCGCTGGTGTCGATGGCCGCCGAAGCCGACATCGCGGCGCGCATGAAAAAAGCGCTCGGAGCCTGATCGCACCATGTCGAGCGCCTATCGGAGCATCGTGTATGAGGTCGACGGCGCCATCGCCTGCATCCGCCTGAATCGTCCGCAGGCGTTCAACGCGATCAACCCGGAGCTGCTGCGAGAACTGATCAACGCGGTCGAAACCGTCGCCATGGATGCGAGCCTGCGCGTGCTGGTGATCACCGGCGCGGGCCGCGCGTTCTGCGCCGGCGCCGATCTGCGCGCCACGCTTGCCGACATGCCGCGCAGCGACGACGGGTTGCCCGATCTCGGCCGCGCGCTCGAGGCGGAATTCAATCCGCTGGTGTTGCGGCTGCGCTCGATGCCACAGCCGGTGATCGCGGCGGTCAACGGCGTCGCGGCCGGCGGCGGCGCCTCACTCGCGCTGGCGGCGGACCTGACCATCGCCGCGCGCTCGGCGAGCTTCGCGCAGGTGTTCGCCAACATCGGCCTGATCCCCGACCTCGGCGGCACCTGGACGCTGTCGCGCGCGCTTGGCCGGCAGAAGGCCATGGGCGTCGCGCTGCTGGGCCAGACGCTGTCGGCCGAAGACGCGCATCGGGCCGGGCTGATCTGGGACGTGACCGACGACGACGCGCTGATGCCGCAAGCGCTGGCGCTGGCACGCAAGATCGCGGCGTCGCCGCGCATCGCGATCACCGCCATCAAGCAGGCGCTGCATGCCGCCGACGACCATACGCTGGCGCAGCAGCTCGACCTGGAGCGTGATCTGCAGCGCCAGTGCGGGCGCTCGCCGGATTTCATGGAGGCGGTGACGGCGTTCGTCGAAAAGCGCACGCCCCAACATCAGCCGTGATCCAACCGTGATCAACAATCTGTGATTCAAGCTGTGGACTCAAACGCTGAAACCCTGCGGCACCACCTTCAATCCTGACGCGGAGAACCCCATGCATCTCGCCTACCTCGACACCATGCGCCATGTCGATCTCGACACCGACAGAAGACGCTTCCTGAAAACCGCCGGCGCCGGCATCCTCGTCGGCGGCCTGCTGCCGTCGGTGGCATTTGGCGCGGAAGCCAAAAAGGGACAGGGCTTCAAAGGCAAGGGCAAGATGAACATGTCCACCGGCGAAGACTGGATCGACACGTTCTTCAACGGCGGCGCCAGCGAGATCATCCACTACTACGCCGACGACTTCGTGTTCGAGGACGCCACTCTGTTCCAGACCATCAGCAACAAGGACGAGCTGTATCGCGCGTTCCTACCGTTCAACAACGGCGGCCCGGATTCACCCGCGGGCGTGCATCAGTTCGATGTCGTGCGCTACGACGGCGGCAGTGTGTCCAAGGGCAAGGGCGTGGCGCGCAAGGAGGTGCCGGAAGGCTACACGCCCGAGGCTTGGACCAGCTGGAGCAAGAATTCCCTGGCCGGCATCGAGCTGGAATACGACGAATGGGCGGTGATGCAGTGGATCTGGAAGGCCAAGCACAACATGGACGACTTCCTCGGCCTCAAGGGCGCCAAGGGCAAGACCACCTACTGCCGCGGCATCACCTTCCACTGCTACAAGAATCGCAAGATCGTGCGTGAAACCACGCACTGGAACCTGCGCGAGGTCGGCGTGCAGATCGGTGCGCTGCCGGCGCCGGTGTTGTTCTGGCAACAGAAATAGAGCCGCGCAGGACGCCTTGCGGGCATCGCTCAATCCGGCAATGTGCAAGGCGTTCGGCACGCGCAGATCGCGTTCTGCGCCTTGCATGGAGCAGATGTGACGACGGCACGGGAATCGCTAAGCGATTCACGGCGGCGCAGGCTGAAGCCGCTTTATCCAAAATCACAAGGAGTGTTCCCATGCAAAAAATCTTCGGATCGTTCACCGCCGCGTTGCTGATTCTCGGCGTCGTCAGCCTGTCGGGCTGCAATACCATCGGCGGTGCCGGCAAGGATATTCAGAAGGGCGGCGAAGCCATCGAGAAGTGCGCCGACGGCACGGCCAAGCCCTGCAAGAGATGAGATGTCAGGTGTGCAGCCCGTATTCCGGGCTGCACACCTGGTTCATCGTCAAAGCTTGTTGAAGTCGCTTAGAAAAAACTTCAGAGCTGCTCGTGCACCTGGTACGCGAGCCACGCGCTCGCACGATGTGACCAGCGCCGTTGTTGCCAGCGCGCCAGCGTCATTTCACGGCTCGCCAGAAGATCGCGATCAAACGCTGCCTTGAGTTGCAAGGCCAAATCGCGGTCGAGCATGCCCACTCCAACCTCTTCATTGAGGCACAACGACCGGGCGTCGAAATTGGTGGACCCGATGTGCGACCAGACGCCGTCGACGACGACGATCTTCTGGTGGATCAAGGTCGGCTCGTGCTCGTACAGCCGCACGCCGGCTTTCAGCAGGCCGGCATACAGGTAAGTCCCGGCGCGCCGCACGAACGGGCTGTCGGTGTGTTTGCCCGGCACCATCAGATGCACCTTCACACCGCGCGCCACCATCATCCCAAGCAGTTCGACGACGCCGGCACCCGGCACGAAATACGGGTTCTGGATGATCACTTCACTGCGCGCGCAGGCGATCGCGAGGGTGTAGAGCAGAGCCACCGACGACACCGCTTCGCCGGAGTCGCTGCTGACCACATGAGCGTCGATGCGGCCGCATTCCGCCAGGCTGGGAAAGCAACCGTCGCCGCAAGGAACGCACTGGGTTTCCTCGATCCAGTTTTCCATGAACACGCTTTGCAGGCTCTGCACGACGGCGCCTTCCAGCCGGATGCCGGTGTCGCGCCAATGCTGGTCGTCCTGGCCTTCTCCGAGCCACTGATCCGAGATGCCATGGCCGAAGGTGTAGCCGATGTGTCCGTCGACGATCAGCAGCTTGCGATGGGTGCGCTGGTTGAGGCGGCGCAGATTCCACCAGCGCGGCTTGCAATACAGGACGAGGTCGACATCGCTGGCGTTCAAGCGCGCGATCTGCGCGTCGTCGGCACCCGAGGAGCCCACCGCATCGAGCAGCAGGCGCACCTTGACACCGCCTGCGGCGGTGGCGATGAGCAGGTCGGCGAAGCGTTGCTCCAGCGCGCCCTTGCACCAGACGAAAGTCTCCAGATGCACGGTGTGCCGCGCCGCCCGGATGTCGGCCTCCATCGCGTCGAACAGCGTGGCGTTCTGGTACAGCGTCGCGCGGTTGGCGCGATGCACCGACGCGCCGGTCAGCCCCGCCAGGGTGGCCAGGCCGTCCTGCAGCGGCGGCAGGCAATCCAGATCGAGATCGAGCCTGGGCGTGCGTCGGCGACGCGAGGCCAGGAAGTACAGCGCCGTGGCGACCACCGCCGCCAGCATCAGCAAGATCGTCATCATCACTTTGTCGCTCTACGCAGCGGATCGGGACGATGCGCAATCTACTGCATCAGCAAGCCACCGATGTTCGATGGTAAAAAGGCGGACCGTCACTGCAGGGCCAAGGACATGAACCAGCGAGCTGAAGCCTTCACCATCGACATCCCCGATGCCGTCCTGATCGATCTCAAGGAGCGGCTCGCCCGGGCGCGCTACGCAGAGGACTTCGCCAACGAGGGCTGGGCCTACGGCACCAACGCCAGCTATTTGCGCGAGCTGTGCGACTACTGGAAGGACGGCTTCGACTGGCGCGCCCAGGAGGGCGCGATGAACCGTTACGCGCATTATCGGACCGAGATCGAAGGCACGCCGATCCACTTCATCCACGAGCGCGGCAAGGGGCCCAATCCAATGCCGATCGTGCTCAGCCACGGCTGGCCTTGGACGTTCTGGGACTACCAGAAACTGATCGGTCCGCTCACCGATCCGGCGGCGCACGGCGGTGATCCGGCCGACGCCTTCGATGTGGTGGTGCCTTCACTGCCGGGCTACGGATTTTCGTCGCCGCTGCGCACGCCGGGCCTCAATTTCTGGCGCACCGCGGATCTTTGGGTGGAGCTGATGCAGGACGTGCTGGGCTATGAGCGCTTCTCGGCTTACGGCGCGGACTGGGGCGCGGCCGTGACCTCGCAGCTCGGACACAAATACGCCGATCGCATCTACGGCATCCACACCAGCATGCCGATTCCGCTCGACGTCTTCCTGTGTCCGCTGCCGGAGGCGAGCGAGTTCAGCGCGGACGAGGCCGGATGGTTCGAGGGCAACGCACGCTTCTTCACCGACGGCAGCGGGTACTCGGGCTTGCAGGCCACGCGTCCGCAAAGCCTGGCTTACGGACTCAACGATTCGCCGGTCGCGCAATGCGCCTGGATTCTGGAAAAGCGTCGCGCCTGGAGTGACTGCAACGGCGACGTCGAGAGCATCTTCAGCAAGGACGACCTGCTGACGACGATGACCCTGTACTGGGCAACGCAGACCGCCGGCAGCTCGGCGCGTTACTACTACGAATGCCTGCACAATCCCTGGAAGCCGTCGCACGATCGCACACCGCGGGTGGAGGCGCCGTCGGGCATCGCGATGTTCGATCACGAGGTCGCGCACTGGCCGAAGTCCTGGATCGAGAAGACCTACAACCTGCAGCGCTACAAGCGCTATCACGATGGCGGCCACTTCGCGCCGATGGAACAGCCGGCGGTGATCATCGACGAACTGCGGGAGTTCTTCAGGCCACTGCGTCCGCGTTAGCTCAGCTTCGCGCGATCGACGTGCGCTTACTGGTCGGAAATGAAAACTTAGGCCAGTAAGTCGGCAGCCGATTATCCTGTGGGCGTGCGCGGTGCGGGAGCCGCCGCATCGCTCTCTTTTCAGGGATGATCAAAATGAAAACATCGGCGAACAAGCCGACACGGCGCTGGTGGGTCCGCGTTGCCGGCGCGTTTGCGATGCTCTTGCCGGCCGCGGCGCTGGCGGCCAACGGCCTGACCCTGACCGGCTTCGGCTCCGCGTCCGCCGGCCTCGGCGGCGTCGATCTGGCGGTGTCGAAAGACACGACGGCGCTCAACGCCAATCCCGCCGGGCTCGCGCAGTCGCACACGCAGGCGATGGACGTTTATCTGGAGCCGTTCTACACGCTGGATAACGCGCATGACGACGCCTACAACCGCAAGCAGGACGTCGACAATCGCACTGGCGCGATCTTCGGCGCCGGCTATTCACATCCGCTTGCCGGCGGCGAGTTCGTCGCCGGCATCGGACTGTTTTCGCAAGGCGGCGTCGGCTACGTCTACGACGACCTCAATACGAAGTACGGCACGCGCGACGACCTGTCGGCGATCTTCGGCATCTTCAAGCTGACGCCGGGGCTGGCCTGGAACGTCAGCGATCATTTGCGCCTGGGCGCGGCGCTCGGCATCAACTACGCGGTCGCGCGCCAGAAGTTTTTTCCCGCTACGTCGTTCTTCGACGCGAACCATCCGGAGACCGCGTTCTTCGGCACGCGTCTGGACAGCCTCACCGGCTGGGGATTCAACGGCAAGTTCGGCGTGCAGGTTCAGCCCGTCGATGCGCTCACGTTGGCGCTCACCTACACCAGCAAGATTCCGCTGAATCTCGACAAGGGCACGACCACGGTGAACTTCGATGCGATCGGCCTTTCGCGCGTGCGCTACCGCGAGGCGAGCCTGCACGGCATCGCATTGCCGCAGGACATCGGCGCCGGCGCGACCTACCGCGTGAACTCGCGCTGGCTGATCGGCGGAGAATTCAACTGGCAGGACTATTCCAAGGCGCTCAAAGCGCTCACTTTAAAGGCGAGCGATCCCGACGACACCGACGCGACGCCGAGCATTTTCAACCGGCAGGCCGTGGATTTTCGCGACGTCACCGTCTACGGCCTGGGCGTCGAATATCAGTTGGATCCCGGCACCGCGCTGAGAGCCGGATACAGCCACGCCAACACCGGCATTCCGCCGCAGAATCTCAGCCCGGTGCTGGCGCTGATCAACAAGAACGTGATCTCCGCCGGCTTCGCGAAAGACCTGAGTGCGCAATGGAATCTGGGTGCGGCGCTGGAATACCAGTTTCGCAACGAAGTGAAGTACACCAACACCGGCGAGGTGCAGCCTTTTGGTATAAACGCCAAAGAGATCAACCAGGCATTGCTGATGACGATCATGGTCAGTCGGCGCTGGTGACTTGCGGATAATGGGCTTACGCCAAAACCTCGAGAGCGTTTCCTAGTGAACAAATCGACACAGCTTCTGTGCGCACACAGCGGTCTGGTGTTCGCCGCCCTGCTTGGCCTCGGCATCTTCGGCATCGCCGGCTGGATGCCACTGGTCAAGCCCAGCGCGAGCGCGGCGGAAATCGCGCAGATGTTTATGGAAGATCAGACGCGCATCCGCATCGGCATCCTGCTGCTGGCGACGGCCTCGGTGCTGTGGTGGTCATTCGCCGCCGCCATCGCCACGCAGATGAAACGCGTCGAGGGCATCAACCATCCGCTGGCCTATGTGCAGCTCGGCTCGGCGTCCGGCACGGTGATGGCGATCATGATCCCGGCCTACTTCTGGCTGGCGCTCGCGTATCGGCCCGGCGTGATTCCCGCGGAGACGATGCAGGTGATCAACGATTTCGGCTGGCTGGTTTTCATCGGCGCGTATCCGCCGGGGCTGATCCAGAACGTGTCGATCGGACTCTGTGCACTGTCGGACCAGAGCGAGGAGAAAGTGTTTCCGCGCTGGGTCGGCTACGCTAATTTCTGGTTCGCCGTGGGCTTTCTGGTGGGCGCGCTGCTGCCCTTCTTCAAGACCGGGCCGTTCGCCTGGAATGGCCTCATCGGCTTCTGGGTGGCGGCGCTCGCGTTCTTCGGCTGGATCATCACCATGTGGTGGGCGACGGTGCGCGCGATCAAGCAGCAGGCGAGGCTCGAAGGCGGCTGAGCTTGCGCGACACGCGAGCTTTCAGCGCGGCGGCACCCACGCCGGATCGACATACATCATGTAAGCCGGCATCGCCACCGCGCTGTTTGCGTAATCTGAAAACACGTTGAAGCCGGCGAAGTAGATGAAAGTGAACAGCGTGGCGAAGCCGGTCGCCGCGAGCAGCCGCATCGGTGTGTGAATGGCGGCGGGCAAACGATCAACACCGCGTTCGATGAACGACACGCCGTTGGTGCGCGCCGAACGCAGCAGCAAGGTGTAGCCGGTGGCGTAGATGCCGACCATCAGCGATTCGTAAAGTGGAAACTGGTAGAGGCTCCCCGGCCAGACGGTGAGCGAGCCGATCGTCAGCGGCCAGGCGTAGGCACCGGCGCGGATGATGGTGGACTCGGCGATGAAGTCGAAGGCAAACGCCGCTGTGAATGAGGCAGCCAACGCCAGCGCGAAACCGATTTTCGATTGCAGGCGATCGAGGATCCACAACTGGATCGTGCCAAGCACGACGCCGAAATACATGTACATCGGCGGCCCCCAGAACAGCGCCTCCGCATATTGCGTCGGCCCCGCATGGCCCGGGAAGAACGAGGCCCAGGTGCCGACATTGAAGGCGTGCTTGTTCCAGGCCATCCAGTAGCCGCCGTAGTTCACCATGGTGTCGAGCACGTAGGAGATCAGCGCGCCGATCAGCAGCAGGCCCTGGATCGAGGGCTTGCCGGTGCGCACCCAGGGGCGCACCAGAAACTGCAACAGCGCCCACAACAACACGCCGCTGCTGATGACTTCGACGATGCGGATCAGCCGCAGACTGCCATCGCTGATCGCATCGGCCTCGGTCAGCGGCACGCTCCGGAACGCGGTGTCCGACATCACCCACTGGCCGAAAATCGTGAACGAGAACGCGCAGGCGACGAGCCCGAGCAGCGCCCACAACAGGATGGATTTGCTGCTCTCGCCGACGACGGTTGTCGAGGTGCGGGAAAACGATTCTGCTGTTGACCTCATGTGTGCTCCTTCTAGAACGTCACCTTCGCTCTCAAGCCAAATAGCCGCGGATCCTCGTTGACCAGCAGCGCGGTACCGAAGTCGGTGACGAAGGCGGAGTCGGCGTAGATCTCGTCGGTGATGTTGTTGATGAACGCCGTCATCTCCAGGTTCAAGGGCCGGTAGAAGTAGCTCACGCGCGCGTTGTAGAGGTGCACCGGCCGCCGGATGGACAGCTCCGAGTTCTGCGGCAGGAAGTAGATCTTGCTGGTGTAGAACGTGTCGGCGCCGAACTCCACCGCATTGCCATCGTCCAGATCGATGCGCTGATTGATGCCGCCCTGATACGACCAGCGCGGCACGCGCGGAATGCGCTTGCCGGACAGGTCGCGCGCCGGCAGGTTGGCGCCGCCGTTGCCGAAGCCCAGGCCGGTGACGTCGTCGTAGCCGCGGCCGTTCTTGAACTCGGTGTAGATCGCGTCCAGATAGCTGAAGCCGCCGGTGACCACCAGGCCGGGGTTCCACTTGGGCATCGGGATCAACAGGAAGTCGCCATCGGCGCCCCTAATCTCCGCCTCACCCGCATTGGTGAAGTTGGCAATACCGCCGGAAGGAATCGACACGTTGGCCGACAGCGGATTCTCCTGCAGCGTGTAGAACGTCGCCGCGTTCAATTGCAGGTTGTTGTCCAGCAGCTTGACCTTGGCACCGATCTCGTAGGTATCGACGCGCTCCGCTTTCAGCGGCACCACGGTGCCGAACAGGTTGCCGGTGAGGTTGACGGTATTGTAGGTCGGGCTCTTGTAGGCGCGAGCCCACGACGCATAGAACTGGTCGTCCGGGCCGAAGGGGCGCCACTGCGCGGCAAGACGCGCCGAGGTCTGCTGCGGATGCAGCGTCTTGGGATTGCCGTCCGGCAGCGGCAGCCTGACCTGCGTGCCGTCGTCGAGCAGGTAGCTGGTGTGCGAGTCCACCAGCTTGCGTTTCTCGTCCTGGTAGCGCAGGCCGGCGGTCAGGTCGATGGTGTCCGTCGTATGCAAGGTGCCCTGGGCATAGCCCGAATACGAGCGCGCGTCGATCAGTCCGTAGTTGGCGAGCTGGATGCCCTCGTCACCCAGAATCGGCGGCAGATTGGCCTGCCCGAGGACGCCGTTCAGCACGTTGGTGAAGTTGTCGGTGAAGCCCGGCAGGGCGACGCCGAACGAGGGCAGGATCTGGTTGATGAAGTTGGGCGCCACTTCAAACACGATCGGCTCGAAACCGCCCAGCGAATCCAGAAAGAACAGGCCCGCCACCCACTCGAAAGTGTCCGCGCCCGGCGTTTCGGCGTTGGACAGAAACTGCAGCTCCACCGTGTCCTGCTTGACGAACTGCTTGGCGATGCCGCCGAAGCCGGCACCATGCGCATCCGCCACCGGCCTGGGCGTGCCGTCGAAAGGCCCGTCGACGCGCGTGGGCGTGACTTTCTGGTGGGCGTAGATCAGCTTGGAATCGAGCGCGCTCAGATTCCAGTCGATGACGCCGCTGACGATGTAGGCATGCGCCTCGGCACCGGCGTCGCCGTCGAGCTGCACGGTGCGGTCGAGCCCGGTGTCGTCGGCGGGCAGAATCAGCCCACCACCGGCCAGCGCCGGCGCGGGGCGCACGTTTTGGAAAGCGATGCCGCCGTCGTTGGCGGTCTCCGAGTAGCTGCCGCTCAAGGTCAGCGCCAGATTGTCGAGCACGTTCCAGCGGCCCTTCAGCCGTCCACCGCGTCCGAAAACCAGGGGTGGCAGATAACCGGTGGAGGTGTTGGTGAGGATGTTGTCGCGCTCGTTGTTGAAGCCCGAGAGATTGAACGCTAGGTTATCGGCCACCGGCACGTTGACATAGCCGACGACGTTGCGCGTGTTGTAGTTGCCGATCTCCGCCTTGAGGTCGCCCTCGAAGACCTGCCCCGGATCCGGGGTGACGATGCTGATCGCACCACCCGTCGCGTTGCGCCCGAACAGCGTGCCCTGTGGGCCCTTGAGCACTTCCACGCGCGACACGCGCCCGAGCGTGTCGGTGGTGCCCTGCGCCGCCAACAGCGGCACGCCGTCGACATAGAACGGCACGCTGGAATCCACGCCGGGCAAAAAAGCATCCGAGCCCACGCCGCGCAGGAACACCACATTGAAGCTCGCCGCCGAAGTCACGGTGAAGCCCGGCGTGGCGCGCTGGATCTCCTGCACCGACTGGATACCGAGCACATCGAGCCGCTCCTGGGTAAAGGCCTGGATCGCGATCGGCACGTCCTGCAGCCGCTCCTCGCGCTTCTGGGCGGTCACCACCACCTCCTCGATCAGGCGGTTGGTGGATGCGGCGGCTGGCGGCACGGCAGGCGGAGGTTCGGGCGGCGATACCGGGATCGCCGACAGTTCGGCGGCGCCGGCCGCGGGCGGTGCGCCCGTTTCCACGGCAGAAGTCGTCGGCGCGGTGTCCAGCGCCATCGCGTCCGCCGCGATCATGCCCAGCAACAGCAGCGCGCAGCCACTTCGTGTGTTTCTCATCTCTCTCCCTCGCTCCGCAGACGTGTTCGACGACGCTGTTCTGCTTTTGCCGGCTCTTGATTCTGGCCGCGCCTTTGATCTGGGCGGAGTCTAGACGCACGCACCGCCGCCGGCTGAACGCTCGTTCGAACCACCGGGAAAGCGGGTCCGCAGATCATTCACCTGGCCGACTGCGCGAGCCATTCCACCGCCATCTCGCGCAGCTCGATCTTGCGCACCTTGCCGGTCACGGTCATCGGAAAACTGTCGACGATGCGCACATAACGCGGAATCTTGTAGCGCGCCAGGCGGCCGTCGCAGAACGCGCGCAGGGCTTCGACGGTGAGGGGCGCGGCGCCGTCACGCAGGCGCAGGCAGGCCATCACCTCCTCGCCGTACTTGTCGTCGGGCACGCCGATCACCTGCACCTCGACGATGTCGGGATGGGTGAACAGGAATTCCTCGACCTCGCGCGGGTAGACGTTCTCGCCGCCGCGGATCACCAGGTCCTTGATGCGGCCGACGATGGATACATAGCCGTCCGCATCCATCACCGCCAGATCGCCGGTGTGCATCCAGCCGGCGTCGTCGATCGCCTCGCGGGTCTTGTCGGGCTGGCTCCAGTAACCGCGCATCACCGAGTACCCGCGCGTGCACAGCTCGCCGCTCGCGCCGCGCGCCAGGCTCAGCCCGCTCGCCGGATCGACGATCTTGATCTGCAGGTGCGGCATGGCGCGGCCGACGGTCTCAAGGCGGCGGCGGATGTCGTCGTCGCGTCGCGTCATCAGCGAGACCGGCGAGGTCTCCGTCATGCCGTAGCTGATCGCCACCTCGCGCATGTGCAGGCGCTCGATCACCTGCTGCATCACGGCCGCCGGGCAGGGCGCGCCGGCCATGATGCCGGTGCGCAGGCTGCCCAGATCGAGCGTCGCGCATTCGGGCGCGGCAAGCATGGCGATGAACATCGTCGGCACGCCGTAGAGCGAGGTGCAGCGCTCCAGCGCCACCGCACGCAAGCTGGCGGCGGCGTCGAAGTTGGCGGCGGGGATCACGATCGCCGCGCCGTGCGAGATCGCGCCCAGATTGCCCATGACCATGCCGAAGCAGTGATAGAACGGCACCGGGATGCACACGCGATCATGCTCGGTGTAACCGATCAGCTCGCCGACGAAATAGCCGTTGTTGAGAATGTTGTGATGGGTGAGCACCGCGCCCTTCGGGGATCCGGTGGTGCCCGAGGTGTACTGGATGTTGATCGGATCGTCGAAGCACAGCGTCGCCGCGCGCTCGCGCAGCGCATCGGCCGACACCGGATCGGCGCCTGCGATCAAGGCGTCCCAACTCGCGTCGCCGATGTAGACCACGTGCAACAGGCTGCTCACCTCGAGCCTGGTCGCGTCCACCATCGCACGATAGTCCGCGCCGCGGTTGTGCGTCGCCGCGACCAGCAGCGAGACGCCGGCGTGCTGGAGCACGTAGCCCAGCTCGGAGCGGCTGTATGCCGGATTGATGCACACCAGGATCGCGCCGACGCGCGCCGTGGCGAGTTGCAGCAGGACCCACTCGGGGCCGTTCGGCGCCCAGATGCCGACGCGATCGCCCTTGTGCGTGCCCATCGCCAGCAGACCGCGCGCCAGCACGTCGACCTCGGCGTCGAACTGCGCATACGTCCAGCGCCGGCGCTGCGCCACGTCCACCAGCGCGTCGCGATCGCCGAAACGCGCGGCGATGCGCGACAGGTTGGCGCCGATGGTTTCGCCGAGCAGCGGAACCTCGCTGCAGCCGCTGGCATAAGACAGATCAGGCGCAGCCACACCCGCGCCTGCTTTCGCCGATTGGGTCGACATCGTCTCCTCCGATGGTTCGGCCGCGTCACGCCAGCTGCACGGCGGGCGCGGCTCGTTGTGGAATCGTCGGGATGCTACGCGATCGATTGGGCTCTCAAAACCACCCCAAGAAATTACCTGCTCAGACCGGGCGCCTCGAACTCGGTGACGCCGTAGCCGGCCGACGCCGGGATCCGCAATCGCAGGACGCCGGGCTGCTCCACCACTTCGGGCAGGACCGTCACCACGATCTGGCTGCGCGCGGCTGCCAGCGCCTCATCGACAGTGCCGCTGAAACCCAGCTTGCGAACGTTGAGCAGCGTCGCCGGGACGATGGTCCGCTGGCCCGACTGCGCCTGTTCGAGCGCGTCCGCCGGACGCAGCCATACCGAGTCCACCAATTCGGTGCCGTCATGCAGCGCGATCTGTTCCGGCGGCGCGACCGCGAGATAGAAAAAGGTGTCGAAGCGCTTGGGCATGAAGCTCGGCGTGATCCAGTGTGCGAAAGGCACGAGCGCGTCGAGCGCCAGCACCAGATGCTCGGCTTCCAGCATATCGGCGATGCCGATCTCGCCGCGGTCCAGCGCCTGGCGGTAGCGCGGGCCCAGCTCCAGCAAGCGCTCGGGGCCGATCAGCTCCGATGCGTTGTCGGCGCGCGCCAACAGCACGCCGCATTCCTCGAACGCTTCGCGCAAACCGCCGACGCGCAGCGCGATCTCGTCCGCGGACAAACCGTCGGCGCCACCGCAGCGCGCCCGCACGCGCGGGTCGCTGTCGCCCGCGGCGAGCTTGCCGCCGGGGAACACCAACGCACCGGAGGCGAAGTCGATCTGCTGATGGCGCACGACCATGAACACTTCCAGTCCGCGGGCGCCGTCGCGCAACAACAGGACGGTGGCGGCGAGGCGCGTGCTGACCGCGACAGGCTTGGCTTCGGAGGACATTGCGATTCCTGCGTTGAAGGGGTTGCCTACCGGCATCACCGAGCAATAAAAAACCCTGCGCGCGGCGGCTGGCCGCGTGCAGGGTGATGTCATCGCATCGAGCGTGACGGCGCCTTGATCTCAGCCCGCCGGCAGGTAGATCGACTTCAGCTGCTGATAGGCCGCGAGCGACTCGGGGCCCAGCTCACGGCCCAGGCCGCTGGCCTTGATGCCGCCGAAGGGCGAGGCGAGGTCGATGACATAGCCGTTGACACCGATGGTGCCGGTCTGCACGCGGCGCGCGACGTTCTGCGCGCGCTTGCTGTCGGACGACCACACCGTGCCGCCCAGGCCGAACTCGGAGTCGTTGGCGATCTTCACCGCGTCGTCCTCGTCGGTGTACTTGATGATCGACAACACCGGCCCGAAGATTTCTTCCTGCGCGATGGTCGCGGAGTTGAGCACGTCGGCGAAGATCGTCGGCTCGACGAACCAGCCGTCGCCCACGCCCTTGGGACGGCCACCACCGGCGACCAGACGCGCCTCGGTCTTGCCCTTGGCGATGTATCCCTCGACGCGGCCGCGATGCTCGCTGGAAGCGAGCGGTCCGATCTGCGTGGCCTTGTCCAGCGAGTTGCCGACCTTGAGGCCCTTGGCCATGGCGGCGAAGGCCTCAACCACTTCGTCGTAGCGGCTGGCGGGCGCGAGCACGCGGGTGGACAGGGCGCAGGTCTGGCCGTTGTTGCCGAAGCCGGCGAACAGCATGCCGGCCATGACGTCTTCCATCTTGGCGTCGTCGAGCACGATGCCGGCGGACTTGCCGCCCAGCTCCAGGCTCACCGGGCGCAGCAGGCGTCCGCAGACTTCACCGATCTTGCGGCCGGCGGCGGTGGAGCCGGTGAAGGCGACCTTGTCGATGCCGGGGTGAGAAACCAGGTAGGCGCCGAGTTCGCGTCCGCCCGGGACCCAGTTGATGACGCCGGCGGGGATGCCGGCTTCCTCCGCAGCTTCGGCGACGATGTAGCAGTCCAGCACGGTGCCAGGCGAGGGCTTGAGCACGATGGTGCAGCCGGTGGCGAGCGCCGGGCCGATCTTCATCATCGACAGCACGACGGGGTAGTTCCAGGGCACGATGCCGCCGACCACGCCGACCGGGCCACGGCGGACGAGGGTGTTGAAGCCCATCGGCGAGGCGCGGACTTCTTCGGTGACGATGGCGGTCGCCAGCGCCGCGTAATAGCGCAGCAGGCCGCAGACATAGCCGCCTTCGAAGGGCTCGGAGATCGACAGCGGCATGCCGTTCTGCATGCTCACCGTGCGGCTCAGGCGCTCGCCGCGCTTTTCCAGCGCGTCGGCGAATTTGTTGAGCACCGCGGCGCGCTCGGCCGGCGCGCTGTCGGCCCAGCCGCCGTCGAGGGCGCGGCGGGCGGCGGCGACGGCCTTGTCGACGTCGGCCTCGGTGCCATCGGGCACGCTGCCGATCGACAGGCCGGTGTTGGCGCCGATGACGTCGATACGCGAGGACGATGCCGGCGGCGTCCACTTGCCGTCGATAAAGAAATTCTCGTGATGGATCTGCTCTTGGGTCTGCATGGTGTCCTCCATTTCAGTGGCGCCTGTCGGCGCCTGCGGGGATCGATGGCGCGCCGGGAATCAGCCGAGTTTTGAGTGGGGCAAACTACACTAGGCCCCGGGGCGATGCCAGCCCCCGCCCATACTCAAGTTGTGCGCCACGGGAGAGTGATGATGGCCGCCGACGAACCCGACACGCGCCTGGCCACGGCAGCCATCGCGGCGCTGGAAAAGCGCCTGGAGCATTTGCAGGCCGAACTGCTGCGCTACAGCGCCGAGTTGCAGGGCACCAACGACAAGCTCGCGCAGAGCGAACGCTCTGCGCAGGCGCTGCTCACCAATGTTCCGGGCATGGTGTTCCGCGCCCAGGCGCATTCGCCGTTTCGCGTGCACTACGCCAGCGACGGTATCGAAAAGCTCACCGGCTATCCGCCCGCTCACTTCGTCGCCGACGGCCATCCCTATGTCGAGCTGATGTTCGAAGAAGACGTGGCGCGGGTCGACGCGGAGCTGGGTGCGCAGGCCGCGGCCGGCCTGCCGATGGTGACCGAATACCGCATCCGCCGCGCCGACGGCAGCGAGCGCTGGGTCGAAGGACGCGCGCGCATGGTGGATGGCGAGCCCGGCCTCATCGACGGCACGGTGTTCGACATCGACGAGCGCAAGCGCGCCGGGCAGGCGCTGCAGGAGACCCGCGAGCACCTGCGTTATCTGATCCAGGCCGTGCCCAGCGTGTTGTGGACCGCCGGGCCGGACGGCGCTCTGGACTTCGTCAGCAGCGCCGGAGATCGGTCCCTCACCGAAGCCAGCCAGGCGAGCATGGGTCATGGCTGGCTGGACTTCGTCCATCCCGACGATGTCGACGCCGCGCGCACGCGCTGGCAGCAGTCGGTGGACAGCGGCGAACTCTATGAGGTGCGCTTTCGCCTCCGTGATGCGCAGGGCGGCTATCACTGGCATCAGGTGTGCGCGAGTTCCCGGCGCGACGCCGCCGGCCGGATCCTGCGCTGGTACGGCATCACCACCGATGTCGACGACCTGGCCTCGGCGCAGGCGCGCGCCGAGGAGGCGGCGCGCGCCAAGAGCGCGTTCCTGTCGACCATGAGTCACGAGATCCGCACGCCGCTCAACGCGGTGCTGGGTTTCGCCGACCTGCTGGCCGATACCGAGCTGGTCGCGCAGCAACGCGACTTCGTCAATTCCATCCGCGCCAGCGGCGATCACCTGCTGGGCGTGATCAACGACATCCTGGACTTCTCCAAGCTCGAGTCCGGCAGGCTGCCGCTGGACCTGGTCCCCTGCGATCTGCGGCTGACAGTGGAGGCGGCGCTGGACCTGGTGGCCAACCAGGCGGCGCCGAAGAATCTGGAGCTGGTCTACCGGATGGACGAGGCGGTACCGGCGAGCTGCCTGCTCGACGCCGCGCGGCTGCGCCAGGTGCTGGTGAATCTGCTGAGCAACGCCGTCAAGTTCACCAGCGAAGGCGAAGTCGAAGTGCGCATCAGCGCGCGTGCGCTCGGCGACGACGCCTGCGAGCTGGCGTTCCATGTTCGCGACACCGGCATCGGCATCCCGGCCGACCGCCTGCACCTGCTGTTCCGCGACTTCAGCCAGGTCGACGATTCGGCGGCGCGGCGCTTCGGCGGCACCGGTCTGGGTTTGGCGATCTGCAAGCGCGTGGTCGAGGCCCAGGGCGGCTCGATCAGCGTGGAAAGCCAGCCTGGCAGCGGCAGCGTCTTCAGCTTCCGGCTGCCGACCAAAGCCTGCGCGACACCGGCGCCGATGCCCGCGGCGTCGCCCGAGAACCTGCTCGGTCGCCGCGCGCTGCTGGTGGACGACAATCGCTCGAACATGGAAATCCTCTGCGCCCAGGTCAAGGCCTGGGGCATGGACGCGGTGTGCCTGCACGAGCCGCTGCGCGCGCTGGAAGTGATGCGGCGCGCGATCGACCATGGCCGGCCTTTCGAACTGGCGATCGTCGACCAGCAAATGCCCGGCATCGACGGCCTGGAACTCACCCGTCGCCTGCATGCGATGGCGCCGATCCCGGTGGTGCTGCTCACCAGCCTGGGCACGACGCTGGCCAGCGCGCACGCGGCCGGCGCCCGGGTCGCGGCATCGCAGTCCAAGCCTCTGCACCGTTCGCTGCTGTTCGAAACCTTGTGCGGCGTGCTCACCGCGCGCCCGGCCGGCGCGGCGCCGGCGCCCGGCCATGCGCCGGTGATGCCGCCGCTGCGCCTGCTGCTGGTGGAGGACAACCTGGTCAACCGCAAGGTGGCGACGCTGCTGCTGCGCAAGCTCGGCTATGACGCGATCGATCTGGCGACCGATGGCCTGGAAGCGGTGGAGGCGGTGAGCCGCCGCACCTACGATGCGGTGCTGATGGACATGCAGATGCCCAATCTCGACGGCCTCGCCGCGACGCGGCGCATCCGCGGCGAGCCGACGGCATCGCGGCAACCGCAGATCATCGCCATGACCGCCAACGCCGCCAGCGAGGATCGCGACGCCTGCCTGGCGGCGGGCATGGACGACTACCTGGCCAAGCCCATCGTCCTCTCGCAGCTCACCGATGCGCTGCTGCGCGCGGCGCAGCGCATCGGCATCGTCGCCGCGCCGCCGCGCCTGCGGCCGAGTCCGCGCGAGGACGCCGATGCCCGCGCCCGCCGCATCGCCGAACAGGTGCTGGCCGGTGGCGGTGAGATGGGCGCGCTGATGCGCCGCATCGACTGGTCGCAGACACCGCTCGGCCCGGTCTACACCTGGCCGCAGTCACTGCGCTCGGCGCTGTCGATCGTGCTGACGCAGAGGCAGCCGATGCTGCTGTGGTGGGGACGCGAGCTGGTGCAGTTCTACAACGACGCCTACCGGCCGATCCTCGGCAGCGGCAAACATCCGGCGGCGATGGGCCAGCGCGGTCGTGAAACCTGGCCCGACATCTGGGACGTGATCGGCCCGCTGGTGGAAGCGGTGATCGAGCGCGGCGAATCCACGCTGGTCGAGCGCGGGCTGTTGTGCCTGTATCGCAATGGTTACTTCGAAGAGGGCTTCTACACCTACGGCTACTCGGCGATCCGCGACGAGAGCGGCGGTATCGGCGGCGTTCTGGTTGCCTGCGCGGAGAACACTGCCGAGGTGATCGGCGCGCGTCGCGACGCGCTGCTGATCGAGATCGATGATCGCCTGGCGCACCCGGCAGCCGATGAGCCGCTCGGTTGGGAGACTTTGAGTGCGCTACTGGCGCAAGCCAGCGCCGATCTGGCTTTCGCGCTGGTCTACCAGATCGCCGAAGACCAGGCATCGGCGCGCCTGGTCTGCGCTAGCGGTTTGCCGGCCGGTTCGATCGACGCGCCGCCGGGGCTGCTCGCCGACGACGCGCTCTGGCCGGTGTTTCAGTGCGCGGGTGAACAGCGCGCGCTATTGCTCGAGGATCTCGATCGGCTGCCGGTGCTGCCGCCCTGGCCGGAAGCGCCGCGACGCGCGCTGCTGCTGCCGGCGTCCGGCGACGTCGTGCTGATCGCCGGTATCAGCGCGCGTCTGCCGCTGACGCCGGGCTACCGTCTGTTCTTGCAGAAGCTGGCGACGCGCATCGGGCAGATCGGGCGTCGCTGAAAACGCAGGCGGGCGCACATCAGCGCCGACGCGCGAAACGCAGGCGCAGATTCCACAGCAACAGCAGCATCGGCGCGGCCAGCGCGATCGCGAGCGACCAGGCGGCCTGCGTCATCTCCCGCCGCGGCGCGGAATCGAAATAGGCCTTGCGGCCCCAGGCTTCCTGGCAGATCAGGCGCGTCGGCACGTCGGCGGGCAGTTGCGCTTCGCATTTGCTGGCGGTCCAGGCGCCATTGGTCTGTCGCCACTCGCGCCGGTCGGCCGCGATGCCGAGTGCCTGGCTGACGTGGAACAGCGCGATGCCGCCGAACACCAGCACGGTGACGACCGACAGGCCCTGCAAGCCCCGTTTGACTGGACTTTCCATCACTTCTGTTCTCCGCATAGGGCTTTTGAATCTGTGTCGGTACTGCCCGGGCGCTATGCGGCCGGCGGATTTATAGCACCATGATGCGTAACATAGTGCCCTCTCGTAATGCCCGCTCGTTGCCATGCGACGCGACGAAAAACCATCCCAGGAGATCGCTATGAGTACCCAGCAGCCGACCATCATCTACACGCTGACCGATGAGGCGCCGCTGCTCGCCACCGCTGCCTTCCT
The DNA here is from genome assembly GCA_964246995.1 of uncultured Hydrocarboniphaga sp. Classification (GTDB taxonomy): domain Bacteria; phylum Pseudomonadota; class Gammaproteobacteria; order Nevskiales; family Nevskiaceae; genus Hydrocarboniphaga. The sequence goes on along the minus strand of CAXTSJ010000003.1, from coordinate 8,246 downwards.
GCCGATCGTGCGTGCGTTCACCGAGGCGGCCGGCATCCAGCTCGTCACCAGCGACATCTCGGTGGCGGCGCGCATCCTGGGCGAGTTCCCGGAACATCTGACCGATGCGCAGCGCGTTCCCGACAACCTCGCGGAGCTGGGCAAGCTGACGCTGCTGCCGGACACCAACATCATCAAGCTGCCCAACATCAGCGCCTCGCAGCATCAGCTGGTGAGCGCGATCAAGGAGCTGCAAGGCAAGGGCTACCAGATCCCCGACTATCCCGAAGACCCCAAGACCGACGAAGAAAAAACCATCCGCAAGCGCTACGGAAAGGCCCTCGGCAGCGCGGTAAACCCGGTGCTGCGCGAAGGCAACTCGGACCGCCGCGCGCCCAAGGCGGTAAAGGACTTCGCCCGCAAGAATCCGCATAGCATGAGCGAGTGGAGCATGGCCTCGCGCACGCATGTGGCGCACATGAAACACGGCGACTTCTATCACGGCGAAAAGTCGATGACGCTCGACCGCGCGCGCGACGTGAAGATGGACCTGGTGACCAAACGTGGCCAGACGATCGTGCTCAAGCCCAAGGTCTCGCTGCAGGCGGAGGAGATCATCGACAGCATGTTCATGAGCAAGAAGGCGCTGTGCGACTTCTATGAAGAGCAGATGGAAGATGCGCGCAAGACCGGCGTGATGTTCTCGCTGCACGTCAAGGCGACGATGATGAAGGTGTCGCACCCGATCGTGTTCGGCCACGCGGTCAAGGTGTTCTACAAGGACGCGTTCGCCAAGCACGGCAAGCTGTTCGACGAGCTGGGCGTGAATGTCAACAATGGCCTGGTGAATCTCTACGACAAGATCGAGGCGCTGCCCACCAGCAAGCGCGAAGAGATCATCCGCGACATGCATGCCTGCCACGAGCATCGCCCGGAACTGGCGATGGTGGATTCGGCCAAGGGCATCTCCAACCTGCATGCGCCCAACGACGTGATCGTCGATGCGTCGATGCCGGCGATGATCCGCCTCGGCGGCAAGATGTGGGGCGCCGATGGACGGCCCAAGGACACCAAGGCGGTGAACCCGGAGAGCACCTTCGCCCGCATCTACCAGGAGATGGTCAATTTCTGCAAAACCAATGGCAACTTCGACCCGGTGACCATGGGCACCGTGCCCAACGTCGGCCTGATGGCGCAGCAGGCCGAGGAGTACGGATCGCACGATAAGACCTTCGAGATCAGCGAGGCGGGCGAGGCGCGCATCGTCGATCTGGCGACCGGCGAAGTGCTGATGGTGCAGAACGTCGAACCCGGCGACATCTGGCGCATGTGCCAGGTGAAGGACGCCGCGATCCGCGACTGGGTGAAGCTCGCCGTCAACCGCGCGCGTAACTCCGACACGCCCGCGGTGTTCTGGCTCGACCCGTACCGCCCGCACGAGAACGAGGTGATCAAGAAGGTGCAGAAGTACCTCAAGGATCACGACACCGCGGGGCTGGACATCCAGATCATGTCGCAGGTGCGCGCCATGCGTTACACGCTGGAGCGCATCATCCGCGGGCTCGACACCATCTCGGTCACCGGCAACATCCTGCGCGACTATCTCACCGACCTGTTCCCCATCATGGAGCTGGGCACCAGCGCCAAGATGCTGTCGATCGTGCCGCTGATGGCCGGTGGCGGCATGTACGAGACCGGCGCCGGCGGCTCCGCGCCCAAGCATGTGAAGCAACTGGTGGAGGAGAATCACCTGCGCTGGGATTCGCTCGGCGAGTTCCTGGCGCTGGCCGTGAGCCTGGAAGATCTCGGCATCAAGACCGGTAACGAGCAGGCGAAGATTCTCGCCAAGACGCTGGACGCCGCCACCGGCAAATTGCTCGACAACAACAAGAACCCCTCGCCGAAAACCGGCCAGCTCGACAATCGCGGCAGCCAGTTCTATCTGGCCATGTACTGGGCGCAGGCGCTCGCCGCGCAGACCGACGATCCCGGCCTGCAGGCCCGCTTCGCCGCGCTGGCGGAAACGCTGACCAGCAAGGAAAAGACCATCGTCGGAGAACTCTCCGACGTGCAGGGCAAGCCGGCCGACATCGGCGGCTACTACATGGCGGACCCCGACAAGATGGACAAGGTGATGCGCCCGAGCAAGACGCTCAACGCGGCCCTGGAGGCGGCGCGGGGCTGATCGATCGAACAAGCGTTTTCGGCCAATGTTCCTGACCATCCCAGCAATTGGCCGATTGGACTCGAATCGTCCGTTTCGCTACAGTGCCGACGACACACCCGCGAGAGTGACGCAATGAAAGCAGCTGGAATCCTGATGGACGCCACCGAGGTCAAGTCCGGCTTCGGCAAGCTGGCCGACCGGATCGAGAAAGTCGACATCGGCGTGCAGAAGCGCGGCAAGGTGCAGGCCTACATCATCTCCCCCAAGCGCTACGAGCAGCTGCTGCAAACGGCCGTCGTCGATCAGGACGAGCTGTCGCGGCTGGACGCGCAGTTCCAGCAGCTGATCGCCAGCATGCAGACGCCGCAGCATCGCCACGCGGTTGATCGTTTCATGTCGGCGCCGCAGGCCGACGTCGACGCCGTTCTGGCCCGGCACTACGAGGCCCATCCGGTCCCGGCGATGGCGCACAAGGCGGTCAATAAAGTGGCTGTCAGCCGAACCAAACCCGGCGTCAAGCTGGTCGTGAAAACCGCCGCCAGGACGGCCGCGCGCGCACGCAAAATCGCCAAGTGAGTGGCGGGCACATCCTGGTCGCCGCCGGCACCAATGGCGCGGGCAAGAGTTCGATCGTCCAGCCTTACATCGAGGCGCTCGGCGGCGCTTATTACAATCCCGATCGGGAAACCAGATCGCTGATCGCGGCCGGCATGACCGACGATCAGGCCAACGCCCGCGCCTGGGCCAAGGGCCATGAAGCGCTGCGCGCCGCCATCGACGACGACACCGACTTCGCTTTCGAAACAACCCTGGGCGCCAGGACGATCTCGTTCGAAATGATGCGGGCGCTGGCGATGGACCGGCTGCTGTCCATCCTCTTCGTCGGCCTGGCCTCTGCAGAGCTGCACATTCAACGCGTGGAAGAACGGGTTCGCCGCGGCGGCCACGCGATCGCCGAAACCAAGATCCGCGAGCGCTATCAGAACAGCCGGCTCAACCTGCTGGCCTTCATCGGCACCAGGGCGCACATCCGCGTCTGGGACAACAGCACCCAGACCACGAATGGTCAGCCGCATCGAATTCCGATCTTCGAGATGAAGGATCGCAAGCTGAGGCTCGAGATGGATGTTCGCAGCGCGCCGCGGTGGACGCATCCGCTGCTGGCGCGGGCGATGAAGTTCGCGGCCTGAGTACAACGCCGTCGCAGCAGGCGGCATCGGATAAAGTCGGCGGCGAGTCGGCACAACATCAACCGGAGGAAACGATGAGCGGATCGAGCAGCCTGGCGCCCCATTCGGCGAACGACGTCGCCATCGCGCGGATACTGGCGTACTCCGGCATCGCGCTGGTCATCTCGCTCGCGATCACCCAGGGCCTGCTGATGGGTTTCATCCCGCCGCCCTCGCCCAACCTGAGCCCGGAGGCGCTCGCGCAGATCTTCATCGAACGCAAGATCGGCATCCGCATCGGCGCGCTCATCCAGTGCATCTGCTATTCGTTCTGGGGGACCTGGGGCATCGCGATCGTCGTCTGCATCCGCAGGATGGAGCGCGGCATACCGGTGATCACCTATGCGTCGATCGCCAATGTCGGCGGCGGCTACGTGTTCTTTCTGCTGATGCCGATCACCTGGGCGATGCTCGCCTTCAGGCCCGAGGCGATGGATCCGAAGTTTCTGCAGATCATGAATGACTACGTCTGGTTCATCTTCATCCTGAGCTGGCCGCCGTTCGCGATCTTCATGATCTTCATCGCCGTTGCCGTCTTCCGCGATCACAATCTGCCGACGATCTTTCCGCGCTGGGTCGCCTACTTCAACCTCTGGTGCGCGGTGCTGATCACGCCGGCCGGGCTGATCGAGTTCTTCACCACCGGCCCTTTCGCCTACGACGGCCTGATCTCGTTCTGGTTCATCTACCTCATCTTCTTCGGCTGGATCATGGTGATGAGTTTCGTGTCGCTCAAGGCGCTGAGCAATGCGGCAGGTCTCGCGGGCAGGTCTGCCACATAACGGCGCCGCTCAGGCGTAGGCGCGAAAGACGCGCATTTGACAGCGGAGTCTCCGGCAACGGATTATGGACCGACCAGTCCATAACGATTCCGAGATGGCCCGTCCACGACAATTCGATGAACAGAGCGCGCTAGACGGCGCCATGCATCTGTTCTGGGCGAAGGGCTACCAGGCGGCGTCGCTCAACGATTTAATGGACGCGATGGGGCTGAGCAAGAGCAGCTTCTATGAATCCTTCGGCACCAAGCGCGATGTGCTGCTGGAAGCGCTGCGCCGCTACGGCGAATCGTCGATGTCCGGGCTGCTCGAACCACTGTTGAGACCGACCGCCGGACGGGAAGAGATTGAAGAGACGTTCGCGCGGATGGCGGCGCATGCCCTGAGCCCGGTAGGCCAGCGCGGCTGCCTCGTTAACAACTGCCTCGGAGAAGTGGCGCCGCATGACGCGGTGGTGCTCGAAGCGAGCGTCAACGTCCGAAATCAGTTGGAGGATGCCCTCGCCAAGGCGATCGGCCGCGGACAGCGCAGCGGCAGCATCGCCCAGCACGAAAAGCCCAAGGCGCTCGCCCGCTTTCTGGTCAACGCCCTGTCGGGCATCAACCTCGCAGCCAAGTCGAAACCCGCCAAGGCGATGCTCGACGACATCGTGCGGCTCACGCTGCGCGCATTGGATTAGCGGGCGCCCATTTTTTCAACATTTGCCAACCAACATCGTTTCGCTTCACGCCACTCACACCAAGGGGAAGCTGTCATGAATCAGTTGAAATCAATCTATGTCTCAGCGTTCATCACCGTGGCACTGGCGGGATTGGTGACGGCCTTGATCCAATTGTCGCAGACGGGATGGATGTCGGGATGGCTCGGCACCGCGCTGGCCTGCGGTGCGCCGATCGCCTTTTCGCTCGCGCGTACACCTTCCCGTTTGCGCGCACGACGGCGAACTTGCACATCATGCTGATCGGCGGAGTCGCGGGCACTGTCTTCAGCATTTTTCTGGGGCGATCGCTGCTTGCGGCGCCGGTGCTGGTGGCCGCGGGTGTCGGCATTGTCGGCGTCGTGCTCTACGTCTACTGGTACTCGCGCTTCGCTGCGCCGGAGACGATCGTGTTGCGCGAAGGCGCGCCGCTGCCGGCATTCGAGCTGCAGGAAAAAGGCCGCAGCGTTTCCTCAATCGAACTCACCGGCAAGCCGGCGCTGTGGATCTTCTATCGCGGCAACTGGTGCCCGCTGTGCATGGCGCAGATCAAGGAAGTCGCCGCCGAGTATCGCGAGCTGTCGCGACGCGGCGTCGAGGTGTTTCTGATCAGCCCGCAGCCGGCCGGCAACACGGCGTCGCTGGCGACCAAGTTCGACGCGCCGATGCGCTTCATGACCGACGTCGGCAATGCAGCCGCCAAAATTCTCGGCGTGATGGAAAAAAGCGGCCTGCCCGCCGGCATGCAGGTGCTCGGTTACGACTCCGATGTGCCAAGGCCTACGGTCTTCATCTCGGCCGCCGGCGGCAAGCTGATCTATTGCGACCTGTCCTCGAATTATCGCGTGCGGCCCGAGCCCGCCGACTTTCTCGCGGTGCTGGATCGCCACGCCATCGCTTAGTTAATCCCCCCACTTCTAATACCGGACACAACCATGATCGACCTCTACACCTCGGCCACGCCCAACGGCTGGAAAGCTTCCATCACGCTCGAAGAACTCGGCGTGCCGTACACGCTCAAGGCGATCGCCCTGTCCAAGGGCGACCAGAAGCAGCCCGAGTATCTGAAAATCAATCCCAACGGCCGCATCCCCACCATCGTCGATCGCGACGAAGGTGACTTCGCGGTATTCGAGTCCGGCGCGATCATGATTTATCTGGCGGAGAAATACGGCCGCCTCATGCCCAAGGACGCCAAGGGCCGCTCGGAAGTGATCCAGTGGGTGATGTTCCAGATGGGCGGCATCGGCCCCATGCAGGGCCAGGCGAATGTCTTCTTCCGCTACGCGCCGGAGAAAATCCCTTACGCCATCGAGCGCTATCAAACCGAAACCAAGCGGCTCTACAAGGTGCTCGATGCACGCCTGGAGGGAAGCGACTATCTGTGCGGCGACTATTCGATCGCCGACATCGCCAACTGGTCCTGGGTGTCGCTGCATTTCTGGGCTGGTGTGGACATCGACGATCTGCCGAATCTCAGCCGCTGGGTCGAAGCGATTCGCGCCCGGCCCGCCGTGCAGCGCGGCATCGCCATCCCCGAGCCGATCAATCTCGGCGGCGACGGCGAAGAGGCGAAAAAGATGGCGCGGTCGATGCTCGTCACCGGCGCCAAGACATAGGAGAACGGCAAATGAAATTTTACGATTGCGCGATCGCCCCTAGCCCGCGCCGTGTGCGCATGTTTCTCGCGGAGAAAAGCCAAAGCCTGGAGACCATTCAGATCGATCTGATGGCTGGAGAAAATCTTCAGCCGGAATTTCTCGAGATCAATCCTCGTGGCGTCGTTCCTGTGCTGATACTGGACGACGGCACCCGCATCGACGAATCGGCCGCCATCTGCACGTACCTGGAGGCGCTCTATCCCGAGCCGCCGCTGATGGGCACTGACGCCAAAAGCAAAGCGGTGATCGACTCGCGCAACCGCCACATGGAAGCGGACGGCTTCCGCTGCGTGGCCGAAGCCCTGCGCAATTCCGCACCCGCTTTCGCCACACGCGGCCTGGCCGGCGTCACCGCGCCGGTGCCGGCGATCCCCGCGCTCGCCGAACGCGGCGTTGCCGGCATCGCCCGATACTTTGACTTGCTCGAAAGCTACCTGGCGAACTCGCCCTTCATCGCAGGCGATCAATTCTCCATCGCCGACATCACCGCGCTATGCGTGGTGGACTTCGCTGGCTGGGTCAAGCAGACGGTGCCCGAGTCTCACCGGCATACGCTGCGTTGGTATCAAGCCGTGTCTTCGCGGCCGAGTGCCAAGGCTTAAACGGCAGGCGGGCTGATCCACGGATGCAAGTCAGCAGGAACTGAAAATTACTGCTCAGCCACGCAGCGCAGGCCCAGATGCTGCTCGAAGGGTAGAAAGTCCTTATCCGCATGCAGCAGCGGCAGGTCATGCTCGATGCAGAACGTGGCGATGATGGTATCCGTCGTCTTGCGCACGGTGGCCCCCTTACGACGCAGGGCTCGGTAGTTCTCAGCCGCGCGCAAGGCCAGAGCGGGGCTCAGCACCGGACGTACATCCAGGTGCAACATCATGTCGCGGGCTTTTTTGAAGTGAGCGTCGGTGCGAAAGCCCTGCAGCACCTCGGCCAGCACCAGATCACCGACGACGATGCGCGCGCTACCCAGGGCTACATCCAGTGCGGCGGCCTCGGCGGATTCCACGCCGTTGAAGTAGGCAATCCAGACGCTGGAATCGACAAAGATCATGCGTCGCGGCGCATGGCGTCGAGGTCGCCCTCCCAGCGCAGCTTGCCTCGCAGGCTGCGAATGTCTTTCTGCTTTTGAAGCAGGATGAGCGCCTTGAGGCCCTGTTCCACGACCTCGCGCTTGGTTTTGAGCCCGGCAACCGCCTGCGCTTTCTGCATGAGCTGATCGTCGATCACGATATTGGTACGCATGGCGGTCTCGGTGTGTATGATTTAACCAGAAGATACACATCACGATGGCGGTTCGCAATTCGGTTTCGGGGAGGTAAACAGTTACCGGCAACGCTGCGCTGATTACGCAATGGGTGAAGGCCGCAAACAGTAGGCCAGCCTGTTGTACCCAACCGAATTCTGCTGTCGAGAATTTACCAAGCGGCCTTCGATGCACACTTGATTAGCATCAGTCCAGTCTACCCACTGATCAAACCCGACTCATCAATACTCGAGCCTTTCATTTATTGCCGTCTGTCGCCGAAGAAGCTCGCGGCACTGGTCTGGGGATGCTGAGTAGGAATACCTTGCCAACATGAGCCGACACCCTCGAAAAAAACATTTTGATTACACACTGATGGCGCTAGCGCGACTGCCATGGCAGACCTGCGTCGTGCTGGCTCCAGTCGCCGGGTTTGGCTTTGAACCGCCCCGGAAATCTCGGAGGCTCCATTACTTGAGAGAATGGAGCCATGG
>CAXTSJ010000002.1:91829-191625 GCA_964246995.1 uncultured Hydrocarboniphaga sp. | reverse complement strand
GCTTACCGATCGCTTTGGCCGCCGTGGCAGGGGCTAAATCAGAGAATCCTTAGGCGAGCGCCCTACTGAACTCCTTGTGAACTGGCCGGCTGTCCCAGGTTCAACGTGGCCGACTCGCTTTCGCCGATCGTCGTCGAGGCTTGCGCGATGAAGGGCAGAGCATCGTTTACCGTGGGATTGTCACCATCGACCTTGCAGGTGACGGCCAAGGTGTAATCGCCGGCCACGAGATACGGAAAGTCGTAGGTGAAAGTGGACGAGTCGGACGACACCGACACGTCGCTGGAGGACACCGGGTTGTCGCTGTAGCCCTGCACGAAATCGTGCGGCCTGATGCCCAGGCCGCTGAATGCGTACACCGCAACGCCGGCGCCAGGCGCGCGGTCCTGGCGGCAGGCCTCCGAGCCGACCAGATCAGCGTCCACGATTCCCGACAGTCGGCCCGACCGGTCGGCATCGACCACGCGCAGCACGGGTGAGAGGACGTCATGTCCGTCGCCGCTCGTGGACCGAGAGAGCGAGAAGCGCGTCTCCAGCACGACGAGGCGCGAAACGCTGTCGTTGTCGCCCAGATCGACGTCGACGTCGGCGAAGGCGAGGCTGCCGGCGATGTCGATCGGAGACTCGGCACCATCGCGCGCGTAGAACGCCGATCCGCTGTCGGCGAAACGCAGGCGCAGCCCGTTGTAATGGCCTTTCGCCAGCTTGGCACCGCCGACCAGTTTCGCCGCAGTGCCGCCGGTGTATTCGAGCATGTCGATCTGCGCATCCGTGTCGGAATCCAGAGCGTGATTGCTGGCGTCGTCGTCGAGAAGATCGACGCCGTCGATCGCCAGCACCACGCGATCGGCATCGTCCAGCGGTGTGGCGGCGAGTTCCACCGACATCTTCGCCTCGCATCCCGCCAACCCAAGCGCGATCAAGGCCGCGGCGGCGACGAGCCGCAATCGCTTCGCGTCAGCGGATCGCAGGCGCTCACTGATCATTGGCGTAGGCATGGACGGTGATGACTTCATCGAGCACTTCCTTGTCGAGCACATAGGAGGCGGTGACGTCGAAGTCGCCATTGATGTCCTGGATGGTGATTTCACCGGCGTCGTCACTGGTGGTGGCGACGGTCCCCAGGGCGGTATCGCTGGACGTCCAGGTGACGTGGCGCGTGATCGGCATCACCAGGCCGTTGTCGAACGTGCCGGTCACCGTGAGCTGCCCGGTGTCGGGATAGGTGATCCGCAGATCGTCCTGCGGCGACAGCACCAGATCGATCAGCCCGGTGTTCTGCACGCTCCAGGTCTTGCTGACGAGCGTGGTTTCCAAAGTCCCGAGCTTGAGACTGAGATGGCCGTCGCCGACGCGATCGAGCGCGGTGACGGTCCAGGCGTCCTCGCCGAGCACCGCGGAGAGCGTGTCGTCGTCGATCGCGTCGATCGTAGTCTGGGTGGTGACGTCCTGCCGCGGCGCCGCCGCATCGGCGAAGCCCGCGGTGACGCGGAACGCTTCGGAGAAACCGATCGGCAGCGCGCGCGCGTCGCCGCGCTCGAAGTAGTCGATGGACGTGGAGGTAACCGGCGAAATCCGGAAGCTCGTCGACACCTCGCGATCGCATTCGGGCAGACGCGCCACCAGGCGCAGGCTCTCGCCGCCGGAGCTGGAATTGGCCTCAACCACGCCGGTGGCCGGATCGACCAGCGCGCGCGCCGTCGCCGGGTCGAAGCGCCAGATGCCGGTCGACGAGATGTCCTGCTCGGCCTGGCCTTCTGCCAGCACTGCCTTGAGCTTGAACGCCTGTTGCAGGTTTTCGCCGATGTCGGTCAGATCGTTGTCGATGCGCACCTGAGTCAGTTCGCTTACATCGACGACGATCGCGGCGTGAAAGTCCAGGTAGTCCGCCGCGATCGTCGCCGCGCCGGGCCGCAGGGCCACCAGCGTGCCCGCCGGATAGATCAGGCCCTCCGGACTGCGGGTGACGCCGTCGCTGACGAAGACGATCGACGGATTCTCCGATTCCCAGACCACGCGCGTGTTGAAGTTGGACGAGGTCGTCGCATCCTGGTCGCTGAACTCCACATAAGCATTCAGGGCCAGCGTGGTGCACTCGGACATCTTCGCCGAGGCTTCTTCACCGGTAACGCCCAGGTAGAGCCGCTCCGGCGCGTTGCCCTTGCCGACCTTGGGCGTGGAGCAGGCGCCGAGCAGGCCGGCCGCGACCACGGCGGCCGGCACCCAGGCCGCCCGTGACGATGGAAAGCGCATGAGTTCTCCCCCTTAGTCGGGGTAGAACAGCACGCGGTGGTTGCTGCGATCGGTCGCGTAGAGCGCGCCGTTGAAATAGGTGACGCCGGTGGGTGAGCTGAGCGTGCGGTTGGACGGCTCGTCGTCGCTCTCGCCGTCCTGGTCGTCGTCGTTGGCGGCGCGCGCACTCCACGAATCCTGTCCGTAACGGCTGACCGCGGAGGCGCCGTTGGCAATGGGGAAGGAGTCGAACTTGATGATGCGGTTGTTCTCCGCGTCGGCGACATAGATGCCGGTGCCGTCGGAGGTCACGCCGTAAGGCGTGCGCAGCGCCGCCTGTCCGACACCGGCGCTGGTACGCGAGAAATCGGTCTGGCCGATGACGTAGGTCGCGTCCGCGCCGTTGGTGCGCGGGATCGACGACCAGTACATCACCCGGTTGTTGCCGCTGTCGGACACCAGCAGGCGCAGACCGTCGGTCCACACGCTGGCGGGGTTGGTCAGGCCGTCCTCCTCATCGGCCGCGGTACTGGTGGTGAAGTCCGGCTGGCCCAGCACGATGCCCGCCGCGGCACCATTGCTCGCGGGCACGCTGTTCCAGATCAGCAGGCGGTTGTTGTATTGGTCGGCGACGAACAGCTTGTTGTTGGCGATCATCGCCGAGATCGGAAAGTTCAGGGTCGAGTCCGTGGTGCCCGGCGCGTTGGCGGAGAAATCGGTCTGGCCGACCACGATATCGGCCGGAGTGTTCGCCCTCGGGAGCTGGTTCCAGATCAGCACGCGGTTGTTGCCGGCGTCGGCGACGACCAGGCGGGTGTCGGTGATCGACACGCTGGCCGGCAGAGCCAACTGGTTGGCCGAAGTGCCCGACGTGTTGCTGGTGAAGTCGCCCTGGCCGATGACGAAATCGGGTGGCACCAAGGGGCTGGCGGGGATGCTGTTCCAGCCGAGAATGCGGTGGTTGCTGTAGTCGGCGACATAGAACAGCGAGCCGTTGGTGGCGATGCCGCCCAGCGGCTGCGCGAGGCCCAGCGCGTTGACGCTGCCGCCGCGGTTGGATTGATAGCCGGTGAAGTCGGCCTGGCCGACGACGTTGAACGCCTCGACGGTTTCGACATCGGCATTCGAGCCGCCGCCACCGCCACAGGCCGCAAGGCCCAGGGCGAGCGATGCCAGCATCGGGACGGCAAACTGCGCCGCGCGCAAGCGCGGCAAGAAATCGGGCATTGAGATTCTCGTGATGGTCCAAAGGTGGCCAGCACGATAGGGGACCGCCCCGTCAACAAGCGTTGCCGACTTGCAACGCGGAGTAACGCGCTGCGCGGGTTTGAAACAATGCCGCTAAGCCTGGCGCGGCAAGCTCAGAGCGGCCTCGAAGCCGCCGCCGTCGAGATTGCGCAGATCGAGGCGGCCACCCATGGACTCCACGAGATCCTTGGTGATCGCCAGTCCCAGGCCGGTGCCGCCATTGTCGCGGTTGCGGCTGCTCTCGACGCGGAAGAAGGGCTCGGTCACGCGCTCCAGCAGCCCCTCGGGAATGCCCGGCCCGCGGTCGAGCACGCGCAGCGTCAGCGCCTCGGCGCTGTCGGTGATCACCAGCTCCGCGCCACCGCCGTAACGCACGGCGTTCTCCAGCACGTTGCTCAGCGCGCGCTCGAGCTGCCCTGGCCGACAGCGCAGTGTCCGCGCGCTGCCGGCAACCGATACCTTGGCGCCGGTGTCCTGCAGGCGCTCCACTGCCAGTGCCGCGAGCGCGTTGACATCGACGTCCTGGATCGGCTCGGCGCTGTGGACGCCGTGCATGAACATCAACGCATCTTCAACGCGTGTCTGCAGCAGGCGAACGTCGTCGATGATCGGCGCCTGCAGCCACTCGGGCAGCAGGGCGACGCGCAACTGCAGACGCGTGATCGGCGTCTTCAGATCGTGCGACATTGCCAGCAACGCATCGCTGCGGCCGCGGATGAAGCGCAGCAGGCGATCCTGCATCTTGTTGAACGCGGCCGCGGCCAGTCGCACCTCGGGCGGGCCGCTTTGGTCCAGCGGCGCACTCGTGACATTGCGCCCGAGCTGTTCCGCCGCCCGTGACAGCCGCGCGAGTGGCCGCATCAGCCACCAGGCGGCGATCCAGACGATCAGCGCGGTCACGCAGAACTGCGACAGCAGCAGCGGCCAGGGCGGCGCCCAGCGGCGGGTGAAGAAAATCGGCGGGCGATCCAGCTCGCCGCGCTCGACAAAGTTTCTCTGGAACAGCAGACGCTGAGGCGGCGCGCCGAGCGGGGGGATCTGTCGTGCCGAAAAGCTGCCGCGCGGATCGACAAGGAGCGCGTCGAACCCCGGGTCCGCCATGAATCGGGGCGGCTGCCTCAGCGGGCCGAAATCCATGCCCGAGCGCAGGACCGAAACCGGGATGGCGTTGCGCAGTAGGCCGACTGTCGCCAGCTGGCTGACGACGATCACCGGCGTCAGCAGCAGGGCGACGCGGACCGGCAGCGGCACCGGCCGGTACCAGCGGCGCAGTGTGCCGAGGAGGCGGGCGGGCAAGCTCATGTCGCGGCCGTGACGTCGGCGGTCAGCACATAGCCGCAGTTGCGCACGGTCTTGATCAGGCGCGGCTCGCGGCGGTCGTCGCTGAGGCGGGCCCGCAAGCGCGAGATGGCGATGTCGATGCGGCGCTCGAAGGGATCGGCCGAGCGCCCGACGATGGCCTCCATGATCTGGTCGCGACTCAGGATCTGGTTGGCGCTCTGCAGCAGCAGTTCCAGCAGCCGGAATTCCAGGCTCGAGAGCGGCACCACGGCGCCATCGGGGTTGTGCAGCTCGCGCCGGACGGCGTCGAAGTTCCAGCCGTCGAAGCGCCAGCAGCGCGGCCGCCCGGTGGGGCGATCCGCGCTCGTCGCGGTGGCCGTCGCACGGCGCAGCACGGTGCGGATGCGCGCCACCAGCTCGCGCGGATCGAAAGGCTTGGATACGTAATCGTCGGCGCCGACTTCCAGCCCGACGATGCGGTCGATCGGCTCGCCGCGGGCGGTGAGCATGATCACCGGGATGTTGCCGCGGGTGCGCAGTTCGCGGCACAGGGCCAGGCCGTCGTCGCCGGGCAGCATCAGGTCGAGCACGATCAGCTCGGCCGGCGCCTGCGCCAGCGCCGCGCGCAGCTCGCGGCCGTCACTGACCAGGCGGGTCGCGAAGCCGTATTGCTCCAGCACTTGGCCCAGCAGTTCACGAATCTGCCGGTCGTCATCGACGACGAGAATCGAAGGGCGGGTGTTGGTCATGAGCCAGCTTAATTCAGCGACCGGCGCCGTGGTCGGCACGGTTACCGACCGTCGGTCGCCGTTATCCGCCGTTACATCTCGCGCATGCCGACGCCCGCCCGGTGCGGTCTACCGCTGTCCGGGTTTGACCGGGATGGTGTAGTTGAGCGCGGTGCGGCCGCCGTCGACATAGACCGTCTCGCCGGTCATGAAGCTGGCGTCGTCGGACAGCAGAAACGCTGCCACCGCCGCCTGCTCCGAGGCTTCGGCGAAACGCCCCAGCGGTGTGCGCGAAAGGATCGGCAGGATGATCTCGTCCTTGTCCCAGACCGCGTCGGACAGCCCGGTGCGCGTCGGCCCCGGTGCCAATGCGTTGACGCGGATCTTGTGCGGCGCCAGGCCCACCGCCATGGCGCGGGTGAGGCCATCAAGCCCGGCTTTGCTGGCGCAGTACGCGGCTTGCAGCGGGCCGCCGAGGCGTGCGCTGGTGGAGGTGACATTGACGATGGCGCCGCCGCCGGTCTTGACCATCTCGCGCGCCGCCGCCTGGCCGAGCAGGAAAGGCCCGGTGAGATTGATCGCGAGCACGCGCTCGAAGCGCTCCTGCGGCAGGCTCAGGAAATCGTCGTTGGGCGCGATGCCGGCGGAGCAGACGCAGCCGTCGATGCGGCCGTAGGTGTCGATGGTGAGCTGGACCAGAGCGGCGACATGCCCGGCGCTGGAGGCATCGCCGGCGAGGAACACCGCATCGCCGCCCCGTTCGCGAACCAGCGCCGCCACCGCTTCGCCCTTGTCGCCGACGATGTCGGTGAGCGCCAGCCGCGCGCCATCGGCGGCCAGTCGCAACGCGCAGGCGGCGCCGATGCCGGTGGCGCTGCCGGTGACGATGATGACTTTGTCCTTCAAGCGCATCCCACTCTCCCTGCATCGGTTCGGCGAAGCTTAGAAGGAGATGTCCTGTCGCGCGAGACCGGAATCTGCAAAGCCGCATCGCGACATCGCCCGCACCTCGAAGGCGGGCTTGTCGAAAGGCGGTCTGACTACATCAGCCCCGATCAATAAGTTAGCATCAGCGCCAGTTTCCGCCCGTGCCCGCGCCCCTCATGAGCCCTGTGTTTTTCCGCATGACGGCCTTGCTGCCCCCGATGGTGGCGCTGGCTGGCTGCGGCCTCGGGACCGGTCCCGTAAGGCCCGGCGACTGGTTCGGTGCACGTGACCAGATCGTCGTTGAAGAGCTGGCCAACAGCAGCCAGTGCAATGCGCCGGACGAGCAGATGCGCGTCACCGCCCTGGCCGGCGGTGCGGCGGTCAAGGAGTGGGAGCGGGCGCGCGGGATCGATATCACCGGTGGCGCCGAGGTTCCGCGAGGCCAGTACGCGGTGGTGGATTTGGGCAAGCCGCGCGCGGCGGGCCATGGGCTTGCGGTCAGCCGCATCGGCGACCTGCGCGGCGACACGCTGATTCTCAAGGTGACCCTGTTCACTCCGCAGCGTGAGGTGGCGCTGGTGCCGGCGCTGACCAGCCCCTGCGCGCTGGTGAGATTGCCCGAGGTGCCGTTCGACAAGATTCGCGTCGTCGACCAGACCGGCAATGTCCGCACCACCAGCGTCGGTCTGGCTCTGCATTGAGCCTCCGCGCGCGTGGCTTGGGCCTGCCCGGCTGGCTGCGCCGCGCTTGCGCCGGCGGGCTGATCCTGGGCATGACCGTGGCGCAGGCGCAGTTGGCGACGCCGGTCTCGCCCTCGGCCGTGGTCGAGGCCTTTCACCGCGCGCTGCGCAGCGGCGACGGCCGCGCGGCGCTGGCCTTGATGGCGCGCGACGTGTCCGTGTTCGAGCAGGGTTTCGCCGAGATTTCGCGGGATGGCTATGCCAAGAGCCAGCTCGAAGAGTCCATGCGCTTTGCGCGCGCCACCGAGCGCCACGTCATCAGCCGGCAGGTGGGCGAAGACGGCGCGACTGCCTGGGTGATCTCCACGACCCAGACCACCGGCAACTTCGAAGGCCGCGCCCTGGTCCTCGACGGCACCGAAACCGTGCTGCTGCGGCGCGATAACCAGGATTGGAAGATCATGCACGTGCACTGGTCCGCCCATCCCGGTGACACACCCCCGGCTCCCTAAGCAACCCGATACCAAGAGGCTGCATGTCCCGACTTCTACCTGCGCCGGTCTGCGGCGTCATCATGACTGTGCTGCTGGTCCTCAATACCCTGTTCTGGGCCGCGCCGATCTATGTGTGCATCGCCGGCAAGCTGATCACGCCGGTCGGCAGCCGCGTGCGCCGCGCGCTGTCGCACATTGCGGCGACGATGGCGCAGAACTGGGCGCTGTGTAACACCTTCTTCGTCGACCTGATGCTGCCGACCAAGTGGGTCATCCGCATCGACGCCGACGTGCACCAGGACGGCCAGTATCTGGTCTGCTCCAACCACCAGAGCTGGAACGACATCGTGGTGCTGATGAAGGCTTTCGGCCGGCGCGCGCCGTTCTTCAAGTTCTTCATCAAGCAGCAGCTGATCTGGGTGCCGGTGATCGGGCTGGTGTGGTGGGGCCTGGATTACCCCTTCATGAAGCGGTACACGCCCACGCAGCTGAAGAAAAATCCCAAGCTCAAGGGCAAGGACCTGGACACCACGCGGCGCGCCTGCGAGCGCTTCCGCGACCAGCCCGGCATGCTGCTGAATTTTCTCGAAGGCACGCGCTTCACGCAGGCCAAACGGCTGGCGCAGGGCGCGCCCTACCAGAACCTTCTGCGGCCCAAATCCGGCGGTTTCGCCTTCGCGCTGTCGGCGCTAGGCGGGAGCCTCAATTCGCTGCTGGATGTCACCATCGTCTATCCGCAAGGCCCCGATGGCCTGTGGGCTTTCCTCACCGGCGGCGTGCGCGAGGTCATCGTCGAAGTGCGCCAGCTTACGGTGCCGCAGGAATTTTTCACCGGCTACGAGAAAGATCCCGATGTGCGCAAGCGCTTCCAGCGCTGGCTCGGCGACATCTGGCAGAAGAAGGACGCTCGCATCAGCGAGCTCCTGGGGACTTCCGCGGTGACACCCACATCCTGATTTCGGCGCGGAACACTGGTTCGTTGGCCGCATCGATAATCGTGATGGAAGTCGGCACCTCGGCGCCTTGCGCGCCGAAGACCGGCGGCCTTGCAAAGCTCGCCACCGCGCGCACGTCGCTCTTGGCGATCTTCAGATATTCGACGCTCATCCCGCGCGGAATCCAGCGATGCGTCGCCGGCACGCTCACTTCCGTCATCAGTCCGCCGACCAGTTCGGCGAGATTGCACAGCGCGATCGCGTGAATGCCGCCGACGTGATTGGTCACCGCGCGATGCTTCTTGACGGTCGCCACGCAATGGCCCGGTTCCAGCTCCACGAACAGCGGCCGGATGCTGCCGAAATACGGCGCCTTGAGGCAGATCAAGCGAGTGAAGGCGCGGCGGCCCAGGGGCAGCGCGCGCAAGCGCTGCCAGATCGCGAGTGCCGATGGTGTCGTGGCCATGAGGGGTTCCGAAGAGAGCGCAGAGAAAGACGCGGCTGGATGTTGGCGCGACGAACCAGCGGCGGGTAGGGCTCTGCCACCGCGGGTCGCTGGCGGCGCGGCATCGCAAGACGATGCGCTAGCCGAAGTCCTGAGCCGCTTGCAGTAGATCGCGCATCAAGGGCGCGAGATCGCCTCGCAAGGCCGGGATGTGCGCCTGCCAGCCGACGATGGCGGCCTGCATCGGCCCCGGCGTTCGCAAGCGCATTGCGATGCGATGCAGGGCGAGTTCCACCCCCGCTTCATCGGCATAGCTTTTCAGCAACGCGGTGAAGCCGTCGACGCTGGGTTTTCGATCGGGGAACCAATCCGCGCCGGCGACCACCGCGCGCGCGGCGCGCGCGCTGAAATCCGCCAGCGATTCAGCGCCGTGCCGGTGCCAGTCCAGCGTCAGCGCGTGATCGAACAGCACGTCGACGATCAGCGGCGCATACCGGCGGTGTCCGGCGGCGAAATCCGCAATCCGCGCGCGCACCAGCGGATGGCGATCGGTCACGACATCGAGGCGTCGGTGCAAGCGCACCGAGTGCTCGATCCGTGGCGGCAGACCCGACAGCTCCGAGCCGCGGATGACGTCGCCGAGAATCGCGCCGGCCAGGTCGGCGCCAACGCGATCCGCGAGCACCAGGTGCGCCAGAAAATTCATGCGCGCCCGCTCACTGACGCTAGCCGAACACGGCCATGATCTGCCGGCTCAGCATGGCCGGGCTGCCATCCGGTGCCCAGATCGTCGCGGTCTGGTGCGTGTAGCCGTCGGCAGCGGAGCTGATGTGGATATCGAAGCGCCAATCCTGCATCGGCAGGTGATCGTAGGACTCGGCGAGGAAGTCGAGCATCCAGTTCATCGAACTGCCGGGCGCGGGTTCCGTCAGCAATGCGCGCGCCATCGGCGGCGGCGCGTCAGCGAGTGCGACCAGGTGCAGCTCGGACGTATGGCTGGCCACCTTCAGCCCGATCTGGATCATCGCATCGGGGCTGGATGCGCCCGAGTCGGGCAGGGCGCCGCGCACCCAGCGGTGGTCGAAGTGCTGCATGCACACCGGCAGCGCCGCGGACGGTGGCGGCGGCCGTGCCGGATCGGCCAGATAGGTCGGCGCAGCCGGGCGCACGCGGATCTTCGATGCGCGCGTCACGCCGAAAAGGCCCACGGCCAGGCACAGGGTCTGATTGCCCTCCATCAAGCGCGCTTCCACTTGCGTCGTCGTCTTGCCCGAGCGCAGCACCTGTGCGCGCACCTGCACCGCGCCCGGCGGCACCGGCGCGACGAAGGTCACCTGCAAACCGCGCAAGGGAATCGCCGGCACCAGCGCTCGCATCGCCTGCAGCGCGAGCGCGGCCTGCAGACCGCCGTAAGCGCTGCGGCCTTGCAGCCAGTCCTGCGGAATCCAGGCGATCCAGCCATCGCCGTCGTCGCGGGGTTTTACTCCATGGAGAATTTGTTCGAAGTCCATTTGGTACGAGAGGCCCTTTCGGTACAATTGCGGGCAACACAATAGCCGCAAGGCGTCTCTGCGCGATGGCCCGCACTGCGGGCCATTCGTTTTTGGAGGCGCAGTCGGCGAGCCGATAGAGGTTCGATATGCAGGTCACCCGCCAGACGTTCGATCAGGTGATGTTCCCCAACTACGCGCCGTCGGACGTGATCCCGGTGCGTGGCGCCGGTTCGCGCATCTGGGACCAGCAGGGGCGCGAATACGTCGACTTCGCCTGCGGCATCGCCGTCACCAGCCTAGGACACTGCCACCCCAAGCTTGTCGCCGCGCTCACCGAACAGGCGCATCGGCTCTGGCACTTGTCCAACGTGATGACCAACGAGCCGGCGCTGAAACTCGCCGGCAAGCTGGTCGAGCTGACGTTCGCCGACCGCGTGTTCTTCTGCAATTCCGGCGCCGAGGCCAACGAGGCCGCGTTCAAGCTGGCGCGCAAGCACGCCTCGCTCAAGCACGGGCCGGGCAAGCACGAGATCATCTCGTTCTTCAACGCCTTCCACGGACGCACGCTGTTCACGGTGTCGGTCGGTGGCCAGGCCAAGTACACCGAGGGCTTCGAGCCCTTGCCGGGCGGGATCACGCATCTGCCGTTCAACGATTGCACGGCGTTGCGGGCGGCGGTCAGCGATGCCACCTGCGCGATCGTCATCGAGCCGGTGCAGGGCGAGGGCGGCATCACGCCGGCGACGCCGGAGTTCCTGCGCCTGGCGCGCGAGCTGTGCTATCGTCATCAGGCCCTGTTGATTTTCGACGAGGTGCAGACCGGTAACGGCCGCTCCGGCACGCTGTTCGCCTACCAGCAGCTGGACGTGACGCCGGACGTGCTGACCACCGCCAAGGGCCTGGGCGGCGGCTTTCCGCTGGGCGCGATGCTGGCGACGGCGGAGGTCGCGGCGAGCCTGGCTTTCGGCAGCCACGGCTCGACCTACGGCGGCAATCCGCTGGCCTGCGCGGTGGGCCTGGCCGCGCTCGAAGAAACCTCGAGCGAGGCCATCACGCGCAACGTGCAGGCGCGCAGTGCGCAGCTGCGCGGCGGCCTGTCGGCCCTGGCGGAACGCTACGGGATTTTCACGGCGCCGCGCGGCATGGGCCTGCTGATCGGCGCGCCGATGGCGAACGCCTGGCTGGGCCGCGCCAAGGACCTGCTCAACGCCGCCATGCGTCACGGCCTGTGGACCCTGGTCGCCGGCCCCGACGTGCTGCGCCTGGCGCCGGCGCT
This sequence comes from uncultured Hydrocarboniphaga sp., assembly GCA_964246995.1. GTDB lineage: Bacteria > Pseudomonadota > Gammaproteobacteria > Nevskiales > Nevskiaceae > Hydrocarboniphaga. Next base: position 179,886 of record CAXTSJ010000002.1, on the reverse strand, counting down.
CAACATCGGCGAGGCGGATGTCGGCGAGGGTTTGCGTCGTCTGGACCTGGCTTGCGCGGAGCTGACGGCGGTGGAGGCAGCGTAAATTCGTAGGTTGAGGTGAGCGCAAGCGAACCTCAACCTACGGATGCCCAAACTCAGAGGTACGAGAACGCCTTCGGAGACGCCAGGGCGACGTCACCACAACGCAGTTGCGACGACTCCGCATGCGTCAGCTGCAGCACTACCGCCGCCTCGAAGCCCGATTTCACCGTGACCGCGTTGACCACCTCGCCCACCGCCTGGCCGCCCTCGCCGTCGTGCACGGGTGCGCCCGGCGCGGGCGTCGCGCCTTGGCCGCTCGACCAGAACATGCGGCGCTTGAGCTGGCCGAGGTAGTGCAGGCGGGCGACGATCTCCTGGCCGGTATAGCAACCCTTGTCGAAGCTGATGCCGCCAAGCTGATCGAGATTGGCCATCTGCGCCACGAAGCGATCCTGCGTCGGCGGCAGCACCACCGGCAGGCCGGCGCGCAGATCGGCCAGAGCCCAGGCCGCAGCGTCGATGCGCTCGGCCTGCGGCCAGCTCGATGCGAGTGCGTCGAGCAGCGTCTTCGGGCCTTGAATGGTGAAGCGCGGCGAGGCGCCGTGACGGCGCACCAGCTGAAGCTCCGACGTCCGCGTGACGTCCAGCGCGGCTTTGGGCGAGCTCAGGCCAGCGTCTTGCAGGGCTGCGATGGCGGCCGCACCGCTCACGCCGAGCATTGCGTCGGGGCTTTCCCGCAAGCTCACTTTCGAGCGCAGCACGAACAGGCGCAGGCGGCGGAGCACCGGGTCGAGCAGGCTGCGCGGCAACTCCAGATCGACGCCGCTGGAAGCCGCTCGGGTCAAGGTCAGCACGGCCAGCATGCGGCCCTTGGGACTGTTGTAGCTGGAGAGCTGGCCGCGCGTCTGGTTGAGCTGGCGCAGATCGTTGCTGAGCTGGCCCTGCAGAAAAGCATCGGCATCGGCGCCCTCGGCGCGAATGACGGCGCGCTCGTCCAGATACAGCAGCTGCAGGTCTTGTCGGGTGGGTTGATCCATTATGCTGGGGTCGTCGATCCAGAAAGGCGATGATTGCGGGCGGCTTCCGCGTTGCGCCGCGTTTGCAAACTTTGTCACACTATCGCGGTTTCGTTGACCCTCGACGACTCCGGCGTCACTGCCCCAGACCTGTCAGGAAGCTGTTTTGTCCAAGGCTCTCACGCCCAATACCGACCCCTTTTCCGAGCAGCCCTGCGCCGCGGTGGAGACGGTGGTGCGCTTTGCGACCAAGGGCCCAAAGCCCGCTGCCTCGGAAGAACCCGGCGCGATCCGCGAAGTGGGCGGACGCAAGGACGGCACCGATCCGACCCGTTACGGCGATTGGGAAAAGAACGGTCGCTGCATCGATTTTTAGCGCTTGGATTCACCCCCATCTTCACGTCCCAGACCTCACCAGGGAGTCGGAATGAGCACCACCAAGACGGTCGACAAGCGGCCGCTGTCACCCTTCATGATCGGGCCGTATTACCGGCCGCAGCTGACCTCGATGCTGTCGATCACGCATCGCCTCACCGGGCTGGTGCTGACTCTTGGCTCGCTGTTCATTGCCGGCTGGCTGGTATCGCTGGCGGCCGGGCCGTACTGGTACACCGGGTATGCGCGCCACATGCTCGCCTGGTACGGACAGCTGCTGCTGCTCGGCTGGAGCTGGGCGACGCTGTATCACCTGTGCAACGGCATCCGCCATCTGTTCTGGGACATCGGCAAGGGCTTTGAACTGAAAGCGGCCTACCTGAGCGGGTATGCAGTGCTGGCGGTGTCGGCCCTGCTCACCGTCGCCGTCTGGCTCCTCGCCTACGCTGCCTGATCGGAACACATGCCATGAGCCTTCGTTCTCCTCTGTCCCGTGCCCGCGGCTTGGGTTCCGCCAAGTCCGGCGTTCACCACTTCTGGATGCAGCGTCTCACCGCGCTCGCGCTGATTCCGCTCACGCTGTGGTTCGTGTTCTCGGTGGCACGGCTGGCCGGCGGCGATTACGAGTCGGTGCGTTGGTGGGTGAGTTATCCGACCGTCGCCGTCACCTTGGTGCTGTTCCTGGCGATTTCCTTCTACCACGCCGCGCTCGGCGTGCAGACCGTGGTCGAGGATTACATCGGCAACGAGGGCGCCAAGCTGCTTCTGATCATCGGCGCCAAGTTCGGCTTGTTCCTGCTCGGCGCGATCAGCATCTTTGCCGTCCTCAAGGTCGCGCTGGCTTAGGCCGCCGCCTGCAAAAAAGAATCTAGAGACTCAACCATGGCTCAAGCCGAAATTCCTTTTCCGAAAGTCCGCCCCGGTTACGAAATCATCCATCACGAGTACGACGTGGTGGTGGTGGGAGCGGGTGGCGCCGGTCTGCGCGCGACGCTGGGCTTGGCCGAGACCGGCCTGAAGACCGCCAACATCACCAAGGTGTTCCCGACGCGCTCGCACACCGTCGCGGCGCAGGGCGGCATCTCCGCCGCGCTCGGCAACATGGGCGAGGACGATTGGCGCTGGCACATGTACGACACGGTCAAGGGTAGCGACTGGCTCGGCGACCAGGACGCGATCCAGTACATGTGCCGCGAAGCGATCCCGGCGATCATCGAGCTGGAGCACTACGGCCTGCCGTTCTCGCGCACGCCGGAGGGCAAGATCTACCAGCGCCCCTTCGGCGGCATGACCACGCACTGGGGCGAGGGCACGGCACAGCGCACCTGCGCCGCAGCGGACCGCACCGGCCACGCGATGCTGCACACGCTGTATCAGCAGAGCCTCAAGGCGCAGGCGCAGTTCTATGTCGAATACTTCGCGCTCGATCTGATCATGCACGGCGGCGAGTGCAAGGGCGTGCTGGCCTGGGACATGGCCACCGGCCAGCTGCATCGATTCCGCGCGCAAACGGTGATTCTCGCCACTGGCGGCTACGGCCGCGCCTACTTCTCGGCGACCAGCGCGCACACCTGCACCGGCGACGGCAACGCGATGGCGCTGCGTGCCGGCGTGCCGCTGCAGGACATGGAGTTCGTGCAGTTCCACCCGACCGGCATCTACGGCTCGGGCTGCCTGATCACCGAGGGCGCGCGCGGTGAAGGCGGCTATCTCACCAACTCCAAGGGCGAGCGCTTCATGGAGCGCTATGCGCCCAATCGCAAGGACCTGGCGTCGCGCGACGTGGTGTCGCGTTCGATGACGGTGGAGATTCGCGAAGGCCGCGGCGTCGGTGCCGAGAGCGATCACATCCATCTGCATCTGGAGCATCTGGGGCCGGAAGTGCTGCACGCGCGCTTGCCCGGCATTTCCGAAACCGCGAAGATTTTTGCCGGCGTCGATGTCACCAAGGAACCGATCCCGGTGCTGCCGACGGTGCACTACAACATGGGCGGCATTCCGACCAATTTCTATGGCGAAGTCGTCACGCTCAAAGATGGCAATCCGGACTTCGTGATTCCGGGGTTGATGGCAGTGGGCGAGGCGGCCTGCGTATCGGTGCACGGCGCCAATCGCCTGGGCTCGAATTCGTTGCTCGATCTGGTGGTGTTCGGCCGCGCCGCGGCGCATCGCGCCGCGGTGGTGGTCAAGAAGGGCGCACCGCACCGCACGATTTCCGATGCCTCCGAAGAAGCCAGCCTGGATCGTCTCGACGCGCTGCGCCACGCCAAGGGCAGCCGCAAGACCGCGCAGATCCGCCACGAGATGCAGCGGACCATGCAGACGCATGCCGCGGTGTTCCGCACGCAGGAGTCGATGGACGAAGGCCTGGTCAAGATCAAGAAGACCATCGAATCATTCCGGGACGTGCAGGTCTCCGATCGCTCGTTGATCTGGAACAGCGATCTGGTGGAGACGCTCGAACTCGACAATCTCCTGGGCCAGGCGCTGGTTACGCTCGCGTCCGCCGCCAATCGCAAGGAATCGCGCGGCGCGCACGCCCACGAAGATCACCCCGATCGCGACGACGTCAACTGGTTCAAGCACAGCCTGGCCTGGCGCACGGGCGAAACCGAGGTCAAGCTCGACGGTCGCCCGGTGCACATGAACACGCTGGACGACGAGATGCAGGTCGTCGCGCCGCAGAAGCGGGTCTACTAGAGTCTTCATGCGCAAGGCCTGGGTCATCGTCGTCGCGCTGCTGCTGATCGTCGTGGGCGGCGCGGCTTACGCCTGGCATTGGTACGCGCCGATGCTGGCACTGCGCGAAATCCGCATCGCGATGAGCGAGCGCGATCCGGTCAAACTCGATCCGCTGGTCGACTGGGCGACGCTGCGCGCCAGCGTCGAGCACGATGCCAAGGAGAAGATTCACGACAAGAACGACGGCAAGTTCCTCGAGTTCCTGCGCAACTGGGTTGGCGACGAGATAGCCGAGGACCGGGTCGCGATCGCCGCCACGCCCCGGGGCCTGATCCGGCTCACCTGCGACAAGAAGCCCGACGGCGATTTCGACGCCACCGCGCAACAGCCCTGTCCCATCGACAGCCGCGTGCTCGACTACGGCTATCACCAGAACGAAAACGGCCGCTTCGACGCCATCGTCGAAGATGGCGACGGCAAAACGATGCGCTTCATCATGGCGCGCAATCCCGCCGGCCGCTGGCAGTTGATCCATATGCAGAACGTAAGCGAGGCGCCCAAGTGACGAGTTGTCGCCGCCTTGCGAGTTCTGCGCCCCCTAACCCAGGAATGTTTCCAAGGAACTGACATGGTCCAGTTGACCCTGCCCAAGAATTCGACGATCGACAAACAAGCCGGCAAGAAATTCGCCGCGCCCGCGAGTGCCAAGAACGTGCGGTCTTTCAAGATCTATCGCTACGATCCGGACACCGGCGCCAATCCGCGCGTCGATACCTACGCGCTCGACATGGACGCCTGCGGGCCGATGGTTCTCGACGCGCTGATCAAGATCAAGAACGAGGTCGATCCGACGCTGACCTTCCGCCGCTCCTGCCGCGAAGGCATCTGCGGCAGTTGCGCGATGAACATCGACGGCACCAACACGCTGGCCTGCACCAAGGGCTGCGACGAGGTGAAAGGCGACGTCGCCATCTACCCGTTGCCGCACATGCCGGTGGTGAAAGACCTGGTGCCGGACCTCACGCATTTCTACGCGCAGCTCGCGTCCGTCGAGCCTTGGCTCAAGACCGACTCGCCCGCGCCGACGCGCGAGCGCCTGCAATCCGAAGAAGAACGCGCCCAGCTCGACGGCCTCTACGAATGCATCCTCTGCGCCTGCTGCACCACCAGCTGCCCGAGCTACTGGTGGAACGGCGACCGCTACCTTGGGCCGGCCGTGCTGCTGCAGGCTTATCGCTGGATCGCCGACTCGCGCGACGAATCCACCGGCGATCGTCTGGACGCGCTGGAAGACCCTTTCAAGCTCTATCGCTGCCACACGATCATGAACTGCACCAAGACCTGCCCGAAGGGCTTGAACCCGGCGGAAGCGATCGCGAAGACGAAGAAGCTATTAGTCGAAAGACAGGGCTAAGTTGTTCTTCCTCTCCTTCCGGGAGAGGGAAAACCGCAAATGCGCCTATGACCAACCCCCAGAACCTCCGCCTGCGCTGGCTCCTGCGCCGCGGCATGAAAGAACTCGATGTCGTCGTCACGCGCTACTACGATCGCCACTTCACCGACGCACCGGAGCCGGAGCGTGCCGCCTTCTCCAAGTTGCTGGAAACGGCCGAAGACCCCGACATCTGGTCCTGGGTGATGGATTACTCCCCGGTTCCGGCCGAGTACGCCGATGTCGTCAGGCGCCTTCGGCTCTACGCTTGATTTGCGGCCCGCGCCTTCGGTGCGGGCGCTGCGCTGGATCTACCTGATTCACATAGCCGCGCTGACGCTGATCGCCTTCGCCGCCCAGCCCGGTTACCCCATGCTCGGTCTCGCATTGCTGCTCGGGGTGTCGTGGTGGTCGCTGCGACGCCACGCGGTTTTCGGCTTCGGGCCCCGCGCCCTGACGCGACTGCTGTGGCAGCCCGGGATCGGTTGGAAGATCTGGTGTCGAGGCGGAGACGCCCTGCCCGCGGTACTGCTGGACGACAGCATTCTTCATCCGCGTCTGCTGGTGCTGAACTTCCGCGTGCAGGACGGCGACAAGACCCGGCGACGCAGCCGGGCATTGCTTGGTGACGAATTGCCGGAGGAATCGATACGCCGATTGCGCGCCCATCTTCGCAACACCGGCGCAGGCGACGACGCATCCGGTTCAGGTGGGCCAGCGTAGGCTCCGGCCATGACCTCTGATTGCGTCAGGAAACCATGCGTTCGATATCCGCTTTGCTGCTGGTCCTCGTGCTCGCAGGCTGCAGCATGATGGGCACCAAACAAGAGCCTATTCCCACCGTGCCCAGCGTCGATCTGGCGCGCTTCATGGGCGACTGGTACGTGATTTCGGCGATTGGAATCGGGCCGGAGAAAAAAGCGCATAACGCCATCGAGACCTACAAACTCGTCGCTGACGGTAGCATCGAAACCACATATCGCATGCGCAAGGGTTTCGACGAGCCGCTCAAGGTCTATCACCCCACTGGCTACGTCCGCGAGAACACCGGCAATGCGCTGTGGGGCATGCAATTCATCTGGCCGTTCAAGGGTGAATACCGCATCGCGTTTGTCGAGCCGGACTACTCGGCGTCGATCATCGCCCGCAACAAGCGCGACTATGTCTGGTTGCTGGCGCGTACCCCGAGCATCAGCGACGCCGCCTACAAGGGCTATGTCAAACGCATCGCCGCCATGGGCTACGACACGTCCAAGCTGCGCCTGGTGCCGCAGAAGTGGCCGGAGACGGCTGCGAAGTAAGGCCCGTCGTCGATCTACACGATGGAGCGGATCGCGGGCATCAACTCCGGATGGATGAAGCTGTAGCCAGCAATCAGGGCGGTCTTCGGAAGCACGCGCTGGCTGATGAGAAACAGCACCGACATTTCGCCGGCCAGGCGTAGCAGTGGTTCTGGTACGCGCAGCCACTGCGGCCGATGCAGCCTTGTCGCCAGCACCTGCATCAGTTCCGCCTGTCGCACCGGTGACGGCGCGGTGGCGTTGACCGCGCCCTTGAGCGTCGGGTGGTCCAGCAGATACAGGATCAGTCCCACTTCGTCGTCGATGTGGATCCAGGACATCCACTGCCGGCCGTCGCCGAGCACCGCGCCGAGCCCGAAGCGGCTCGACAGCAGCAGCGGCGCGAGCAGGCCGCCGCCTGCGCCCAGCACGAGCCCGGTTCGCAGCAGGCAGACGCGGGTACCCAGCGCCTCGGCCTGCATCGCCGCATCTTCCCAGCGCTGACAGAGTTCGGACATGAAACCGGGCGCCGGTCCGCTGTGTTCCTCAAGGGTCTCGTCGCCACGCTCGCCGTAGAAGCCGATGGCCGAACCGCTGATCAGCGTCGCCGGCTTCGCCGGCAAGCGCCTGATGAGCGCCACGACCGCGGCGGTGGTGTCGACCCTGCTGTCGACGAACGCCTTCTTGCGCGCGCGTGTCCACAGCCCGCCCGCGAGCGGCTCACCTGCGAGGTTGACGACGGCGTCGATCACTCGCGTGGCGGCGATCTGGTCGAGGCTTGCGACGACTTCGACGTCTGTTCCGAGCGCGCGCTGCGCGCGTCGGCGGTTGCGGCTCAGCGCGATCACCGAGTCGCCGCGCGCGCGCAGCGCCTTGCACAGCGCGCTGCCGATGAAGCCGGAGGCGCCGGTGACGAGGACGCTGCGGTTAGCGGGCATCGTCAGATCGCCTCGGGCCGCTTGCGGCCGGCCAGGATCGTCGGCCGCGCCTCGGTGTCGGTCTGCGGATGGTCCAGGGTGTAATGCAGGCCGCGGGATTCGTGCCGCGCCAGCGCCGAGCGCACGATCAGATCGGCGCAGACCGCCAGATTGCGCAGCTCGATCAGATGATGGCCGACGCGGTAATTGCCATAGAACTCCTGAATCTCCTGCTGCAAAACGCCGATGCGGTTGAGCGCGCGCGTCAGCCGCTTGGTGGTGCGCACGATGCCGACGTAGTCCCACATGAAGGTGCGCAGCTCCAGCCAGTTGTGCGAGACCACCACGTCCTCGTCGGAATCCGACACGCGCGATTCGTCCCAGGGCTGGAGCGTGGGTGGTGCCGGCAGCGAATCCAGGCGCGCGGCGATGTCGTCGGCCGCGGCTTCGCCGAACACCAGGCATTCGAGAATGGAATTCGACGCCAGCCGGTTGGCGCCATGCAGGCCGGTGCAGGCGGTTTCACCGACCGCATACAGGCCGGCGACGTCGGTGCGCCCGCGCAGATCGGTGAGCACGCCGCCGCAGGTGAAGTGCGCGGCCGGCACCACCGGGATCGGTTCGCGGCTGATGTCCAGGCCGAGCCCGAGGCAATGCGCGTGAATGCTGGGGAAGTGCTCCTCGACGAACGCCGCGCCCTTGTGGGTGATGTCCAGATGCACATGCGAAAGGCCCAGGCGCTTCATCTCGTGATCGATGGCGCGGGCGACGACGTCGCGCGGCGCCAGCTCCGCGCGTTCGTCGAAGCGCGGCATGAAGCGCTCGCCGCTCGGCGGCAGGCGCAGCACCGCGCCTTCGCCGCGCAGCGCCTCGCTGATCAGGAACGAGCGCCCGGTGCCGTTGCCGCCTCTGGCGCCGGGGTTGTAGAGCAGGGTCGGATGGAACTGCATGAATTCCATGTTGGCGACGCGGCAGCCCGCGCGCCAGGCCATGGCGATGCCGTCGCCCGAGGCGCCGTAGGGATTGCTGGAATATAGATAAACCTGGTTGGCGCCACCGCTGGCCAGCACCACGCAGTGCGCGGCGATCGCTTCGACATGCTTGGTCTTGCGGTCGTAGAGATAGGCACCGACGACGCGCTGGCCGGGCTCGTCATTGATCAGGTCCAGCAACACGCAGCGTTCGCGCACCGCGATCAGCGGATTGCTCAGCGCCAGCCCGGCCAGCGTGGTTTCCACCGCGCGGCCGGTGGCGTCGGCGGCGTGCACCACGCGGCGGTGGCTGTGCCCGCCTTCGCGCGTCAGATGCAGGCGACCCTCGTCGAAGGTGAATTCGACGCCCGACTCCTGCAGCCAGCGCACCACGGCCGGGCCGCGTTCGACGGTGAAACGCACCGCCGGCTCGAAGCACAGGCCGGCGCCGGCGATCAGCGTGTCGCGGACGTGTGCCTCCAGCGAATCGTCGGCATCGAACACCGCCGAAATGCCGCCCTGCGCCCACAGGGTCGCGCCGGATTCGAGCTGGGCCTTGGAGACGACGGTGCTGGCGATGCCATGCTGGGCAAGCTTCAGAGCGCACGTGAGGCCTGCGGCGCCGCTGCCGACGATCAGCACTTTGGGCGGGGCCTTGGGTTCACTCATGAGCGGGATTCGCTAGACTAGTATGCTGGCCGCCGAGTATGCGCGGTCTATCGACGCACTCCATTTTAGCGTTTTACCAAGGGCGAAGGCCGCAAGGCCGGCATGAGCGAAGAACCTGTCGACGAGCAGTTGGTGGAGCGCGCCCAAGCCGGCGACAAGCGCGCCTTCGAACTGCTGGTGCGCAAGTACCAATACAAGATCATCCAGCTGGTCAGCCGCCTGGTCGGCGACGCGGATGCGCCCGACGTCGCCCAGGAAACCTTCATCAAGGCCTACCGCGCGCTCAACGGCTTCCGCGGTCAGAGCGCGTTCTACACCTGGCTGTATCGCATCGGCATCAACACCGCGAAGAACTACATCGTCGCGCGCGGCCGGCGCCCGTCCAACCAGGACATCGACGTCAACGACGCCGAGCAATACGGCCACACCGAGCACCTGTCGGACGTCGACACGCCCGAGTCGCTGCTGCTGTCGGACGAGATCAAGCGCAAGGTCGTCGAGACCATCGCCCGCCTGCCGCCCGACCTGCGCCAGGCCATCACCTTGCGCGAACTCGAGGGCTTGTCCTACGAGGAGATCGCCGAGGTCATGAACTGCCCGATCGGCACGGTGCGCTCGCGCATCTTTCGCGCGCGAGAGGCCCTGGACGCGGTGATCCAGCCTCTGCTGGGCTAGCCGCCGGGTGCCGGCGCAGCGCGCAACAAATAAACGCGGGATCGGTACACGAGCGGAACTTTCCGCCAGAAAAGTGGTTTAGCCTGTATCAACGCTGAACATCGCAACCCCAGGTGTCATTCAATGCCCCAAGAATCACTGTCCGCTCTTCTCGATGGCGAATGCAGCGACGCTGAAATCGATCGCCTGCTGGCTTCGCTGGAAACCAGTCCCGAGCTGGCGCAGCGTTGGAGCCGATGGCAGTTGCGCCGCGAGATCGAGGAGGGCACCCGCTACCAGCGGGGCCAGTCCTGCATCTGCGCGGCAGTGATGGCGGCCATCGAAGACCCTGCGAACCTGCCGGTACGCAGTGGCCCGGTGATCGATCTCGCCGCGTGGCGGCGTCGCGTCGTCGCCTTGCCCTGGAAGCCGGCGGTCGGTTTTGCCGCGGCGGCATCCATGGGCGCGGCGGCGGTATTGTTCATGGCGCCGCAGCATGGCGTCGCCGATGCCAGCGGTGTCAGCAGCAGCGCCGGCGGCGCGATGGTTCGCGTCGGCAATCCTCTCTATCTGCAAAGCGGTCGCAGTGGCGGACATTTGCGCTCGGTGTCGCTCACCGGTGACAACCCGGGCCCGACGTTTGCCGACGAGGAATACGCGGAGCTGTTGCGTGACTACATCGCCAGCCGCTCGGCTTATGTCGAGCCGGGCATCAACGGCGGTTTTCGCAACGCGCGGCTGGAAGTCCGCAGCGGTGAATCGCGGCCGGTGACGGAGTCCGACGGACAGCGCTGAGCGGTCACGCTCCGACCGGCGTTTCTCTGGCGCCGACCTTCCTGCCGGTGCGGCCCGGCGGCACCGGTTGCACCCGCGGTGTTTTCTATCGAGCGCCTGTGGGCGTCATCGCCGACCCGATGATGTCGGTTTACGCGCCGGTTCAATAGAATGGGCAGACATTCTGCCTGGCGCCTGCCGGGCTCCAGGGAGTCCAAGCCTCATGACCCAAGCCGCAAGCGGTTCGCGGCGGTTGCTAGCCGCGCCGTTGGCCGCGGCTTTGTTCGCACTCTCTCTGGCGGGCTGCTCGCGTCCGTCCACCACCGGCGGCTATCCGGATTTCGCCGATCTGGTGGAGAGCGCCAGCCCGTCTGTGGTCAATATCAGCACCATCTCCGCAGTGAATGGCGAAGAAGAGGCCGGCGGCGAAACGCCTGATGGTTCACGGCGGGCGCCCGAGTGGTTCCGCAAATTTCTCGAAGAGCACGGTTCCGAGACGCCGGACGGCGCGGCGCCCGGCGCTGAGTTGCCGGATTCGCCCGAAGAAGGCGGCGCGGCGCCCAATGCGCCGCAGCCGCTCGGCTCGGGCTTCATTCTGTGGGAGGACGGCTATGTCCTCACCAATTACCACGTGGTGCAGGACGCCAAAGAAGTTATCGTGCGCCTGCTGGATCGCCGCCAGTTCACCGCGCAGGTGGTGGGCTCGGACGAGCGCAGCGACCTTGCATTGCTCAAGATCGACGCCAAGGGCCTGCCCGCGGTGAAGACCGGCGAATCCAACAAGCTGCGGCCCGGGCAGTGGGTGCTCGCGATCGGCTCGCCTTTCGGTTTCGACTACTCGGTGACCGCCGGCATCGTCTCGGCCAAGGGCCGCAATCTGATCTCCGAGCAGTACGTGCCCTTCGTCCAGACCGACGTCGCCATCAATCCCGGCAATTCCGGCGGGCCGCTGTTCAATCTCAAGGGCGAGGTGGTCGGCGTCAACTCGCAGATCTATTCGCAGTCCGGGGGCTATCAGGGCGTTTCGTTCTCGATTCCGATCGACGTCGCCGCCAAAGTCGCGAGGCAGTTGCGCGAACATGGCCATGTGACTCGCGGCTGGCTCGGCGTGGTGGTGCAGGAGGTCGATCGCAACCTGGCGCATACCTTCGGCATGGAGCGTCCGGTGGGCGCGCTGGTGGCGCGGGTGATGGCCGGCAGCCCGGCCGAACACGCCGGCCTCAAGGCCGGCGACGTGATCCTGAGCTTCGACGGCGAGGAACTGGCGGTCTCCGCCGCCCTGCCGCCGATGGTGGGCAACGCCGACCCCGGCAAGGTGATTCCGCTGCGCGTGCAGCGCGACGGCAAGGCGGTGACGATCAAGGTCGAGATCGGTGAGCTCGACAACCAGGACCGCGAAGCCGACAGCGGCGACTCGGCCGGCCCGTCCGACCCGAAACCTGTCGCGCTGCCGCTCGGGCTCGCAGTGCTGCCACTCACCGAAGAGCTGCGCCGCCGGGCGCAGGTGGTCGGAGGCGGAGTGGTGGTCGAGAACGTCACGCCCGGCGCCGCCGCTCAGGCCGGGATTCGTCGCGGTGACATCCTGCAGTCGATCGCCGGACAGGAAGTCGACTCACCGCAACGTCTCGGCGCAATCGTCGGCCTGCTCACGCCCGGTGTCACGGTGCCGGTGCTGATCAATCGCAACGGCCAGCCGTCGTTCCTGCCGCTGGAAGTGCCGCTGCGATCGCCGAGGCCCGGCCCCTGAGCCGAAAACTGCTGTTGCTCAGCCGTCCGGGCTGCCATCTCTGCGAGGAGATGGCGGCTGCGCTGATCAGTGCTTTTCCGCAGCTTGCCAGCCTGGTGGACATGGCCGACGTCGACTCGCGTCAGGACTGGCAGCGCCGCTACGGGCTGAAGATCCCGGTGTTGCTGGATGGGGCCGAAGGCGCGTCGGTCTGTGTCACGCATTTCGACGCCGAGGCCGTGGCGGAGTGGATCACAGACCGCGGCTCGATCAGGGCGGAATTTTTGTAGGTTGGCGTGAGCCGCAGGCGAACTCACACCGGGGCTCGCTGTGCTCACCCCGACCTGGGGTTCGGGCCCAGCGATCCGAGCCGTTATACTGCGGCACTTCCCTCTTCACTCACGCTCCGCCAAGTCCGCGGCGGCCTCTCAGCGGTCCATGAAACAGTCGAACATCCGCAACTTCTGCATCATCGCGCACATCGATCACGGCAAGTCGACGCTGGCCGACCGCTTCATCCAGATCTGCGGCGGATTGGAACTGCGCGAGATGACCGAGCAGGTGCTGGACAACAACCCCATCGAGCGCGAGCGCGGCATCACCATCAAGGCCCAGGCCGTGTCGCTGAATTATCAGGCGCGCGACGGCGAGGTCTACCAGCTCAACCTGATCGACACCCCCGGCCACGTCGACTTCTCCTACGAAGTCAGCCGCTCGCTCGCCTCCTGCGAAGGCGCTCTGCTGGTGGTGGACGCAAGCCAGGGCGTAGAGGCGCAGTCGGTGGCCAATTGCTATACGGCGCTGGAGCTGCATCTCGACGTACTGCCGGTGCTCAACAAGGTCGACCTGCAGAACTCAGAGCCCGAGCGCGTTGCCAAGGAGATCGAGGACGTGATCGGCATCCCCGCCGCCGACGCGCTGCGCATTTCCGCCAAGACCGGGCTCAACGTCGCCGAGGTGCTGGAAGCCGTCGTCCACACCCTGCCGCCGCCCAAGGGCGACCCGGATGGCCGGCTGCAGGCGCTGATCGTCGATAGCTGGTTCGACAACTACCTGGGCGTGGTGTCGCTGGTGCGCGTCATCAACGGCCGCATCCGCAAAGGCCAGAAGCTTCGCGTGATGTCCACCGGCAAGGACCACGAAATCTCCGCGCTCGGCGTCCACACGCCCAAGCGCATGTACAAGGACGCGCTCGAAACCGGTGAGGTGGGCTTCCTGATCGCGGGCATCAAGGACATCTTCGGCGCTCCGGTGGGCGACACGCTCACCGACCCGGCCAAGCCCTGCGATACCCAGCTGCCCGGCTTCAAGAAGGTGCAGCCTCGGGTCTTTGCCGGCATGTTCCCGATCGACGCCGACGACTTCGAGGACTTCCGCGAGTCCTTGTCCAAGCTGCGCCTCAACGACTCCGCGCTGCAGTACGAGCCGGAGAACTCCACCGCGCTGGGCTTCGGCTTCCGCGTGGGATTTCTGGGCATGCTGCACATGGAAATCGTGCAGGAGCGCCTGGAGCGCGAGTACGACATCAGCATGATCACCACCGCGCCCTCGGTGGTCTACGAGATCACCGACACCCGCGGCGAAGTGCGCAAGATCGACAACCCGGCCGAGCTGCCCGAGGGCAGCGAGTTCGAGGACATCCGCGAGCCGATCATCAACTGCCGCGTGCTGATGCCGCAGGACTACGTCGGCCCGGTGATGCAGCTGTGCATGGAGAAGCGCGGCGTGCAGCGGAACCTGAAATATTTCGGCAACCAGGTGCAGATGGAAGTCGAGATGCCGATGGCCGAGGTGGTGATGGATTTCTTCGATCGCCTGAAGAGTGTCAGCCGCGGCTATGCGTCCTTCGAGTACGAATTCCTGCGCTTCCAGGAGGCGCCCCTGGTCAAGCTCGACGTGCTGGTCAACGGCGAGCAGGTCGATGCCCTGGCCACCATCGTCCACCGCGACGCGGCGTATGCGCGCGGCCGGGATTTGTGCGAGCGTATGCAGGAGCTGATTCCCCGGCAGATGTTCGACGTCGCGATCCAGGCCGCCATCGGCGCCAAGATCATCGCCCGCTCGACCGTCAAGGCACTGCGCAAGAACGTCATCGCCAAGTGCTACGGCGGCGACATCAGCCGCAAGAAGAAGCTGCTGGAAAAGCAAAAAGAAGGCAAGAAGCGCATGAAGCAGGTGGGCTCCGTGGAGATTCCGCAGGAAGCTTTCCTGGCCGTGCTCGGCGTCGACAAGAAGGCCTAGCCCTGACCGGGCAGCGCTTCAAAGGAACGGGAACAAACGATGTCAGACGTACATTTTGATTTTGCGGTGATGCTCAGCATCCTCACGCTCATCACCGGCATCGGCTGGCTGATCGACAAGCTGATGCTGGCGCGCCGCCGACGCAGCCTCATCGGCGGCAGCGACAAGCCCGGCTGGATCATCGATTTCTGCCGTTCGTTCTTCCCGGTGATTTTTGTCGTGCTGATGCTGCGATCCTTTGTCGCAGAACCTTTCCGCATTCCTTCCGAGTCCATGCTGCCGACGCTGATCAAAGGTGACTTCATCCTGGTCAACAAGTTCGTCTACGGACTGCGCGACCCGGTGTTCCACGCGCGCCTGTTCGGCGACGGCAAACCTGCGCGCGGCGACGTGGTGGTGTTTCGCTGGCCGCGCGATCCGTCCACCGATTTCATCAAGCGCATCGTCGGCCTGCCCGGCGACAAGCTCGCCTACCGCGACAAGACTTTGTACGTGAATGGCCAGGTCGCCAAGCTCGAAGCCGACGGCGTCTATGCCGCGTCGGGTTCCTCGGCCGACGTGCGCTACCGCCTCGATGAAAATCTCACCGGCGTCGAGCACCACATCTTGGTCGATCCGAACCGGCCGGCACAGGATTTCGAGTTCACGGTGCCCGCCGGCCAGTACTTCGCGATGGGCGACAATCGCGACGGCAGTTTCGACAGCCGTGGTTGGGGCACGGTGCCGGAGGCGAACCTGGTCGGCCGCGCGTTCTTCATCTGGATGAGCTGGGACGCGCAGGCGGCGCGGCCGTTATTCTCGCGCATCGGCACCACCATCCACTAGATCATCGTGCACGCCCGGCCATGACACCGCACGCGCATCCTCAACGCCAGGCTGGGCTCAGTATCGTCGGCGCCGTGTTCGTGTTCGGTCTCATCGCGCTGGCGGCGCTGCTGGTGGTCAAATGCCTGCCGCTATACCTCAACCAGATGAAGATTGCGCGCGCCGTGCATGGCGTGAGCATCGACCCGGAGCTTGCAGGCGCCGACGCCGGCGTGTTGCGCGAGCGCCTGCAGCGGCGCTGGGATATCGAGAGCATCGACGCGCTGACCCCGCAGGACGTCAAGGTCCGTCGCAGCGAAGCCGGCCGCGCTTTAGTCTACGACTACGAGGCGCGCACCCACCTGTTCTACAACGTCTCGCTGGTCCTGCATTTCGCCGGCGACGTGCCGCTGCCGACGTCCGCGCAGCCGTAGTGGCTGCGTGAGTTCACGCATCGTCAAAACGCTTTGCGAGGCGCTGGGCTACCAGTTCCAGGACGCCATGCTGCTGGACCGCGCGCTGACCCATCGCTCGCATGCGCTCAACAACAACGAGCGTCTGGAATTTCTCGGCGACGCGCTGATCAACTTCGTCGTCGGCGAATCGCTGTACCGCCTGCGCCCAGCCGCCGAAGAAGGCGCGCTGTCGCGCCTGCGCGCGAGCCTGGTGCGCGAACAGTCGCTGGCCCTGCTGGCGCGCGGCCTCAAGCTCGGCGAGGCGATCCGCTTCGGCGAGGGTGAACTCAAGAGTGGCGGCTGGCGCCGCGATTCGATTCTCGCCGACACTTTCGAGGCGATCATCGGCGCGATCTATCTCGATGGCGGCTTCGACGCCGCGCGCGCCGTCTGCCTGCATTGCTTCGACATGCTGCTGCAGCAACTGCCCGACGCCGAGACACTCAAGGACCCGAAGACGCGGCTGCAGGAATGGCTGCAGGCGCGCTCGCGTGCGTTGCCGGTTTACGAAGTGCTGTCGGAATCCGGGCCACCGCATCGCCGCCAGTTCGTGGTCCGCGCGCGCCTGGTCGACACCGACTTCACCGCCGAGGCCTTCTCCAACAACCGCCGCGGCGCCGAGCAGAAAGCGGCAGAGCTGTTGTTGCAGCGACTGGTCGGGCCCGGCCCGTAGCCTTTGTAGTCCCTACGGAAGCGGCTTTCAGCCCCGCGACCTACAATCGCGCTCGAAACCAGGCGCAGAAGAACATTATGCACAGCGGCATCGTCACCATCATCGGCCGCCCCAACGTTGGCAAGTCCTCGCTGCTCAACGCCCTGATCGGCCGCAAGGTCAGCATCGTCTCGCACAAGCCGCAGACCACGCGCCATCGCATCCAGGGGGTTCTTCATCACGAGAACGGCCAGATCGTTTTCGTCGATACACCCGGCTTGCATCGCGGAGAAAAAAAAGCGCTCAACCGCGCGATGAACCAGGCCGCCGCTGGTTCCATCCACGATGTCGACCTGGTGCTGTTCGTGGTCGAGGCGGGCGCTTTTCGTGACGACGATCAGGCGGTGCTGGAAAAGCTCGAGGGCATCACCGCGCCGGTGGGCCTGCTGATCAACAAGATCGATCAGCTCGACAGCCGCGAGAAGCTGCTGCCGGAAATCGCCCGGCTCAGCGCGTTGCGCGAATTCGCCTTCGTCATCCCGGTGTCGGCTACCAAGGGCAGCAACCTGGTGCCGCTGGTGGACGAGATCCTCAGCCGCATGCCCGAAGGCCCGGCGCTGTATCCGCCCGACATGGTCACCGGCTACGACGACGCTTTCGGCGCCAGCGAACTGGTGCGCGAAAAACTCACCCGCAGCCTGCACCAGGAGCTGCCCTACGCGCTGGCCGTGTCGATCGACCAGTACGAGCAGGACGGCAAGCTGCGCCGCATCAGCGCCACCATCTGGGTGGAACGCGAAGGCCAGAAGAAAATCGTCATCGGCGAAGGCGGCACCACGCTCAAGCGCGTCGGCAGCGCGGCGCGCCGCGAGATCGAGCATCTCACCGGCGACAAGGTGTTCCTGCAGCTCTGGTGCAAGGTCAAGGAAAACTGGAGCGACGACCCGAAAGCTTTGCGCCAGTTCGGCTACGACGCCGAGTAGAACCCGTCCTCAAAGCTACTGCGCTCGGCATCTCACCTACCTTCGCTCGCTACGCTTTGAGAACAGGTTCTAAAAAGCCGTGACCCGCGCGCGCATCCAGCTCACTCCGGGCCACGTGCTGCGCATCCAGCCTTATCGCGACACCAGCCTGCTGGTCGAGGCTTGGACGCTCGATCACGGACGGGTCGGGCTGGTGGCGCGCGGCGTGCGCGGCCCCAAGTCGCGTACGCGTGCCTTGCTGCAGATCTTCCAGCCGCTGCTGCTGAGCTGGAACGAGCAGGGCGACCTGGGCACGCTCACCGCGGTCGAGTCCGCAGGCGCTGCGACCCAGCTGCACGGCGAAGCGGTCTTCAGCGGCTGGTATCTCAACGAACTGCTGCTGCGCCTGCTGCAGCGGCACGACCCGCATCCGCCGCTCTACACCGAATACCGCATCGCGCTCGATGGCCTGGGCGATCACCTCGAAGCCTCGCTGCGCGTGTTCGAAAACCAGCTGCTGACGGAGCTGGGCTACGGTCTGCAGTTGCCCGACGATCTCGACGTACAACAACACTATCGCTACGACCCCGAGCACGGCCCGATGCGCGCGGAAGCGGAACTGCCGGGCGTCTACGCCGGCGCCGCGCTGATCGCGCTGCGCGACGCGGCGTTTGCCGGCTGCGATCGCCGCGTGTTGCGCGACGCGCAGCGCCTGCTGCGCGCGCAGCTGGCGCCCCTGCTGGGCGAGCGCGAGCTGGAAGCCTCACGTCTGCTGCGCGCACTGCGCGCCCGTCGCAAGATGGCCTAGCCGGGCGCCCGCCCCGTACTATCCACTCGCCCTCGTGGGCACTCTCGGAAGACAGCATGCAACACAGGATATGGCGAAGACTGGGCGCGGCGCTGTTGATCGCATCGATCGGCCTGCCGGCGCAGGCGGCGCCGGTCGCCCTGGGCTTTCGCAGCGGCACGCTGGGTCTCTACGGCGTGGAAGCGACGCTGGGCCTGAGCGATCGCCTCGATCTGCGCGTTCCCTTGAGCCTGCTCGATTTCAGCTACGACGATCGCCAGGACGGCGTCGACTACGACGGCAAGCTCAGGCTGCGCAGCCTTGGCGGCCAGATCGATCTGCATCCCTTCAAAAGCAGCTTCTATCTCACCGCGGGCATCTTCGCCAACGGCAACCGGCTACACCTGCGCGCCTCCGATCCGAGCGGACAAGAGGAGTACCGGATCGGCGACAGCGATCGCGTCTACACCTCAGATCCGTCTGATCCGCTCAAGCTCAGCGGACGCGCCCGGTTCCGCTCGGCGGCGCCGCTGCTCGGCCTGGGCTGGGGCAACGCGATGCAGGGTGATTCGAACGTCTACTTCCGCTTCGAGCTGGGCGCGCTGCTGCAGGGCTCGCCGACGGTGAGCCTGAAGGCCTCGGGATCGGCGATCGACCAGCAGTCCGGCCTGTCCTTCAGCACCACCGGGAACGGTCTTCCCGCGCAGATCTTCCAGGCGCAGCTGGACGAGGAGCGCCAGTCGCTGGAGCACGACATCGGCGACATCATCAAGGTCTACCCGAGCCTCACCCTCGCGTTCGGTCTGCGGTTCGGACACTAGGAATGGCGATGCCACACACGCTGCGTCTCGGCGTCAATGTCGACCACGTCGCCACCGTGCGGCAGGCGCGTGGCACGGCCTATCCCGACCCCGTCGCGGCGGCATTGATCGCCGCCGCCGCGGG
This sequence comes from uncultured Hydrocarboniphaga sp., assembly GCA_964246995.1. Taxonomy (GTDB): domain Bacteria; phylum Pseudomonadota; class Gammaproteobacteria; order Nevskiales; family Nevskiaceae; genus Hydrocarboniphaga. Next base: position 160,520 of record CAXTSJ010000002.1, on the reverse strand, counting down.
CGCGCATTCGATCACCGTGCATCTGCGCGAAGACCGCCGCCACATCCAGGATCAAGACGTCGAGCGCCTGCTCGGGCTGAGCCCGGTGCCGGTCAACCTGGAGATGGCGGTCACCGATGAGATGACGCGCATCGCCTGCCGTCTAAGGCCGGCCTGTGTCTGCCTGGTGCCGGAGCGGCGCGAGGAGCGCACCACCGAAGGCGGGCTCGACGTCGCCGGGCAGCGGTCGAAAATCCGCGAGGTGGTGACGCGGCTCGAAGCGGCCGGCATCGCCACCAGCCTGTTCGTCGACCCGGACGCGCGCCAGCTCGACGCCTGCGTCGCAAGCGGCGCCCCGCACCTGGAGATCCATACCGGGCGCTACGCGGAGCTTGCCGTCGAGCAGCGCGCCGACGAACTGCAGATCGTCGAGCGCTTCGCGCGAGATGCGGCGAGCGCGGGCATCGAGGTGCACGCCGGCCACGGCCTGAATCTGGAGAACGTCGCGCCGATTGCGGCGATCGCGGCCATCGTCGAGCTCAACATCGGCCACGCCATCATCGCGCGTGCGCTCACCGTCGGCATGGCGGATGCGGTGCGTGAAATGCTCGAGGCGATGCGGCTGGCGCGCGTGTAACGCATGCCCGCGATCTACGGCATCGGCGTCGATATCCTGCACGTCTCGCGCGTGTCCGAGGTTTATCAGAAGCATGCCGATCGCTTCGTGCAGCGCTTGTTGCATCCGCGCGAACACGAGCGCCTGACGCAGGTACGCGACGTTGCCAACTATCTCGCCAAGTGCTTCGCAGTGAAGGAGGCTTTCGTCAAAGCCCTTGGCACGGGCTTCCGTGGCATCGCCCACGACGAGATCGGCTGGGTGCGCGGCGATCTCGGGCGTCCGCTGTTATGCCTGTCGGACCGCGCGCGCGATCTGCTGCACGCTCGAGGCGTCGGCGCCATGCACCTGAGCATCAGCGACGAGCGCGATCTGGTGTGCGCGATGGTGACGCTGGAACGCGCATGAGCATTCCGAGCAAATGCCCGAGATGCCGAGCACAGCAGATTTTGAGACAGGTTCTCTCCGGCTTCGTCTGAAGGAGGCTACGGTGCAGTTCGACGAGCGTCAGCTTGGTTTTTTGAAACACGGCATTCGCGATCCCGCATTGCGTCTGGAATGCATTGCCTTGCTCAAGGATGCGTTTCCGGATGCTTCGAGCGACGATCGGATCGAGCGGACAGTCGACGCGATACACGCCGGCTCTGACGCCGGCATTCCACGATCGGGCTGGTGCGAAGTCGATCAGGTCATCCTCGAAGAAAGCCTGTTGCTTTTGATCGAGCAACCGAGCGAGCCGATCACCGCGCACCGCAGATTTCGGGAGGCGGGCCTGCGCGCCGACATTCTGGTACAGCACTCCTACATCGGCCATTGGAGCCTGCTGCAGGCGATCAACTACGCGCTGTTGCTGAACATCCGTCCCAGCCGTCGCTCTGCAGCCCTGGTCACGATGCGCGACGACGAAGTCTCGATTCTGGAATGGATCGCACATTATCGAGCGCTGCAGGTCGACCACATCTTCGTCTACACCAACGACAACGCGGATGGTTCCGACGCGATGCTGTCGGCCCTGGCCGATTCGGACGTCATCACGCTGGTCTGGAATCGAACCTCGGGCGTGGTCTCGCCCCAGCAGAAAGCCTACGACCATTCCCTGCATTCGCTGCACGAGCTTCGCGACTACGAGTGGGTGTTGTACCTGGACTCGGACGAGTTTCTGGAGCTGGGGGCGCAGTACTCCGGCAGCATCGACAAGCTGATCGATGAGCTCGAACACCGCAGCCCGGTACGTTTGCCGTCCGCCATGGGATTCAACTGGCATTGGTACGGCAGCAACCGAGCGTTCGCACGCGTGCCGGGCCTGTTGCTGGAACGGTTCGAGTACGCCGGGAGCAGTCACACGATCAAGTGCCTGGCGCGGATTGCCGACGTGGTGTCGATGCGTTTTCTGCACTTTCCAGACCTGGCCGACGATGGATTCCTGGTCAACTCGGAGTTTGAGCGCGTCGACATGAGCAAGATATGGGACCCGGGGACCGAGAAGTATGGCGGCGGTCGCCTTCGGCACTACTGGTGCAAGTCTTTCGAGGAGTTCTCGGTGAAGAAGGCCCGCGGCGACAGCCTTGCGCGCAACGAGGCCACGCAGTACTACCATCGTGATTTCAAGCTCTTCTTCGACTGGAACGTCGATGAGAATGAAGCGGCTTTTTTCCCGGCGCCCGCAGCGCTGGTCGCCGACGTCAAGCGCGAGATTGCCCATTTGCTGACGCTCCCAGGCGTCGGAGCCGCGAGCCGGCAGACGGACGCTCACTTCCTTCGGCTGCTCGCGCGATATGACTCCGCGGGAGGGCTGAAGGCGATCTACGACGCATGCCTGTCGTCGACCCCTTGAGCGCTTGACGGCTCAGCCGAGATCGCCCCACAAGGCCTGCATCGCGGCCAGTGCCGCCACGCCGGCCGTCTCGGTGCGCAAGGTTCTAGGGCCGAGGCGCAGACCAATAAATCCTGCGCTCGACGCTGCGGCGATTTCGAGTTCGCTCAGTCCGCCCTCGGGGCCGACCAGCAGGCAGGCCGCGTCAGGAGCCGGCAGGCCGCGCAGCGATCGTGCCGATTTCGGTGCCAGCGTCAGCCGCAATCCGTCGAAGGATGTCGCGTCGAGCCAGGCGCCGAGCTTGTGCACCGGATGCAGGCGCGGCAGAACGTTGCGACCGCATTGCTCGCAGGCGGAGACGATCACGCCCTGCCAGTGTTCGAACTTCCTGTCCCAGCGTTCGGCGTCGAGCTTGACCACGCTGCGTTCGCTGACCAGCGGAATGATTTCGCTCACCCCCAACTCCACCGCTTTCTGCACCGTATAGTCCATGCGATCGCCCTTGGACACGGCTTGTGCGAGCACCAGGCGCAGGCACGATTCGCGGTCCGTTGCCGCCAGGCGCAACACGGTCACTCGCGCCTCGCGTTTGCCGATATCGCAGAGCTGCGCTTCGACCTCGTTGCCGCGACCATCGAACAAGCGCACCGGATCACCAACGCGCGCGCGCAACACCTGCACCCAATGCCGGAACGCGGATTCGGGCAGTGTCAGCGTGGTGCCGATGGCCAGCGGCGCGTCGACATAGAGCCGCGTCGACATCAGTCGCGCGTCGCCAGGTGAATGCCGTCGATGGCGGCCTTGGCCATCAGCTCGACGTCTTTGGAGTCGATGACGTAAGGCGGCATGAAGTAGACGACGTTGCCCAGCGGACGCAGCAGCACGCCCTTGGAGAGACCATGCTGGTAGACGCGCAGACCACGGCGCTCGCTCGCCGGATAAGCTTCGCGCTTGCGCGGATTCTTCGCCAGTTCGATCGCCAGGATCATGCCCTGCTGGCGCACTTCGGCCACGTGCGGATGGCTCAGCAGCTCCGACACGCGCATCCACATCAGATGGCCCAGCTCGCGATTGCGCGCCAGCCAGTTTTCACTCTCGAACACCTCCAGCGTGGCGAGCGCCGCAGCGCAGGCCAGCGGGTTGCCGGTGTAGCTGTGCGAATGCAGGAAGGCCTTGTGCGCGGTGTGGTCGTCGTAGAACGCCTGGTAGATCGTATCGGTGGTCATCACCGCGGCCAGCGGCAAGGTGCCGCCGGTGAGACCCTTGGACAAGCACATGAAATCTCCTCTTGTCGGCCGGGCAAGCCCGGCCTCGCCGCGCACGGGATGAGGCATCTCCTTGTCAGGCCGCGTCTTCGCCCAGTCGCTGGCCCACATCAGCCCGGTGCGGCCGAAGCCGGTGGCGATCTCGTCGACGATCAGGTGCACGCCGGCGCGCGTGCAGGCCTCGCGCAGCATCGTCAGATAGATCGGGTGATACATGCGCATGCCGCCGGCGCACTGCACCAGCGGCTCGACGATCACCGCCGCCGTTTCATCCGCATGCCGTTCCAGCGCGATCTGCATGTGCGCGAAGGCGCGTCGCGTGTGGTCTTCCCAGGACGTGCCCGGCGCGCGTTCGAAACAATCGGGCGACTGCACGAACAGTGGCTGCATCAGCAGCGGCGCATAGGGCTCGCGATACACGCCGGTGTCGCTGAGCGCCAGCGCGCCGAGGGTTTCGCCGTGGTAGCTGTTGGTGAGCGCGATGAAGCGCGTCTTGCCCGGCTTGCCGGTGTTGCGCCAGTAGTGCGCGCTCATCTTCAGCGCCACTTCCACCGCGCTGCTGCCGTTGTCGGCGTAGAAGCAGCGGTCCAGGCCGGTGAGATCGCAGAGTTTCTCGGCCAGCCTCACCGCCGGCTCGTGGGTGAAGCCGGCGAAGATCACGTGGTCGAGCGTGTCGAGCTGCTCTTTCAAGCGCTGCACGATCAGCGGATGGCGGTGGCCGAAAATATTGGTCCACCAGGAACTCACCGCATCGAGATAACGCTTGCCATCGGTGTCCGTGAGCCAGGCGCCTTCGGCCGACGCGATCGGTACCAGCGGCAGCCACTCGTGATCCTTCATCTGCGTGCAGGGATGCCAGACGCGATCCAGCGAGCGTTGCACCAGATCGGTTGTCGCCATGAAGTCTCCGGAAACTCTTCGCTACAGCGCTTTGATCAGCACCAGCGAGTTGCGATGCCAGTTGTAGAAACGCATGCGCTCGTCGGGCAGGTCTTCGACCGCGCCGGCGACGAAGCCATGCTCCACGAACCAGTGCGGGGTATGCGTGGTGAGCGAGAACAGCGCGCTGAGATTGAGCCGTTGCGCGTCGGCCTCCACGCGCGCCAGCAGCACGCCCGCGCGCCCGGCATTCTGGTAGTCCGCATGCACGGTGACGCAGGCGAACTCGCCCATGCGGCTGGCCGGGAAGGTGATCAGCGCGGCGCAGGCGATCACCAGGCCGTCGCGCACCATCACGTAGAACTGGCCGATTTCCAGCTCCAGCTGTTCGCGCGAGCGCGGCACCAGCACGCCGGCGGCCTCCTGCGGTTGAATCAGGGCGAGCAGACCGCCGACGTCGTCGATGGTCGCAGGCCGCACGGTGTCGTCGTACGCGGCGTCGGCGTACAGCATCAGGCCGGCGCCGTCGCGCGTGTACAACTCGCGCAGCAGAGCGCCTTCGGTCTGCGCGCCGAGCAGGTGCACCCGGCGCACGCCGGCGCGAGCGGCGTCGAGCGCGGCATCGACATAGCCGCGGTCGACCGCGTCCACGCGCGCCTGCTCCAGCAAAGCCTCGGCCTGCGCGACGGAAAACTGGCCGGCGTCGCCGGTGTCGTCGGCGAGCTTCCAGGTGTCGGGATCGCTGGCGACGATGAAGATCAGCTTGTCGGCCTTGAGCGCGGTCGCCACCGCCGTGGCGACGACTTCCGAACGCAGGTTGAAGATCTCGCCGGTCGGCGAATAACCCACCGGCGAGATCAGCGCGACGCGGCCGTCGTCGACTTCGCGACGGATCGATTCGGCGTCGACGCGGCGGATCTCGCCGGTGTGCTGGTAGTCGACGCCGCCGCGCACGCCCACCGGCTGCGCCGTCACCCAGTTGCCGCCGGACACGCGGATGCGCGCGCCGCCCATCGGCGTGCTCGCCAGTGAAGTCGACAGCCGCGCCTCGATCTCCAGCCGCAGCGCGCCGACCGCGGCCTTGACGCATTCCAGCGCCGGACGATCGGTGACGCGCAGCCCCTGCTCGAAATGCGAAGCCAGGCCAAGCGCGGTCAACTGGCGTTCGATCTGCGGCCGCGAGCCGTGCACTAGCACCAGCTTCACGCCCAGCGAATGCAGCAGCGCCAGGTCATAGATGAAGCTGTCGAAATCCTCGCGCTCGGCGGCCTCCCCGCCGAAGGCCACTACGAACACGCGCTGGTTGTGTGCGTGCACATAGGGAGCTGCCGCGCGCAGCGAGTGGACGAAGTCGGAGGTGATCACCCGGTGATTATAGTTTTATAGGGCGCCGGCCTACGCAACCTGCTTCCTGACGCGTGCGAAAGGACTCAGCCCGAGCCAGCTCTGCATGGATTTGATGATGCTTTGCGGGCCTGACAAGTCAAGTTTGCCGCGCTCTCTTTCGACCGACGTCAGGCCCATCCAGATCGACGTCATGGTCCTCAGATCGGTAGTCACGTAGAGATCGATCTCGAATCCGGGATCGGACCAGCAAAGATCAACGTCTCCGCCGGCTTCGACCACCAGCCACCAGTGGCTCTTTGACGCCGGCTGGTCCGAGTACTGAAACTGGATCACCGTCCGCCTGTCCGGCAGGGGCGCCGGATTGAGATTGCGGCGCATGTCCCACATCAGCAGGGACGGGTCGAGATGTTTCAGCGAAGAGTCCGATCCCACCCATTTCTGGCCCCAGAAGCCCAGAGCTTCGATAACCGCGGTGAGTTCCTGGCCGGCCTCGGTCAATTGGTATTCGAACACGCCGCGTTCGGCTTGCAGGAGCTTGCGCCTGATGACGCCTGCGGCTTCCAGTTCACCCAGCCGCTGGGACAGCAGCGTTGGAGACATTTTGGGAACGCCGCGACGAAGATCATTGAAACGCGTCGAGCCTGCGATGAATTCGCGGATCAGAACCAGCGTCCACCGGGTGCAGAGCACCTCGGTCGCCATGGCGAGTGGACAGAATTGCTTGTAGCTGGCCTGGGTCATCGCGGCGATTCCTGTTGGGTCTGCGGCCAGCGTAGAACCCGGAGCCGTGCCCCGCCTAGTCCAGAAACTGTATCGGGCACTTCAGTTTTGTGACTGGAGGACGCGTCGACGGGATCCGACACTGGCAACGGGATGCGCACCGCGCAGCTCTTGAATCGACATCAACCATGGAGAAAAAAATGAGTGTGTTCTTAATCGCAGAAATCAAAATCACCAGCGATGCCTGGGTACCGGACTACGCTGCCAACGTTCACAAGATCGCGGAAAAGCACGGAGGACGCTATCTCTCGCGCAGCGGCAATATCACGACGGTCGAAGGCCCGCGCAAAGACTGCACGCTGGTCGCGATCTTCTGTTTCCCTTCCAAAAGCGCAGTGGAAGGATTTACCAGTAGTCCCGAATACCAGCCTTACCTCAAAGCGCGGCAGGCCGGCAGTTCGAGCAGCTTTTTCATGATCGACGACACCGACATCGCCGGTTCCATTCCGTATCTCGCTGCAGGCTAGGACCGGTCTGCTGTCGACGGGACGCCTGCGGTTGCCAGAGCAGGCGTCCCGTCGACATGGCGAATCACCGCCCGGGCCTATAATCCGGCCCATGAAAGATTTCCCTCCCTACACCGAGCTGGCCGCCGCGCTCGATCGGCTCGGCTCGCCTGAGGAAGCCTCGGAATTTCACGGCACCCTCTGCGGCGCGCTTTGCGTACAGGACATCGGCGAGCTGGACCCGCTCAAGCTGATCGACGCCGACATCGACGACTACCAGCCCGATGCCGCCGCCGAGAGCCTGCTCACACGCCTCGGCACCAAGACCCTGGAGGCGTTGACGTCCAGCGATCTGGGTTTCGCGCCGCTGTTGCCGGGCGACGAGTTGCCGCTGGAAGCGCGCGTGCAGGCGCTGGCGCTGTGGTGCCAGGGATTTCTGTACGGCCTGTCGAGCCGCCGCAAGATCGATCTGGCGAAGTGCTCCGAAGAACTGCGCGAGATCGTCAACGACTTGTCGCAGTTCACCCAGGCCGGGCTGGAGGCGGGCGACAACGAAGAGCTGGAGGAGAACGCTTACACCGAGCTGGTGGAATACATCCGCGTCGGCGCGCAGCTGGTGTTCCTCGAACTCAATCCCAACCATCGCCATCACGACGATCCCGACAAGCCCACGCTGCACTAGAAGGGACCATGACTCTCGCCAAAGCAGACGCTCGCGAACACGCCCGCCGCCGCAGCACGCTGATGCGCCGCATCGGCGCCGATGGCGTCGCCATCGTGCCCGCCTCTCATGAGGTGGTGCGCGCGCGCGACACGCATTACCGCTTCCGCCAGAACAGCGACTTCCAGTACCTCACCGGCTTCCCCGAGCCCGAGGCGATCGCGGTGCTGGTGCCGGGACGCAAGGACGGCGAGTTCGTGCTGTTCGTGCGCCAGCGCGACAAGGAGCGCGAGATCTGGGACGGCCGCCGCGCCGGCCCCGAGGGTGCGCAGGCGCTCTACGGCGCCGATCAGGCGTTCGCGCTGGATGAGCTGGACAAGGAACTGCCCGCCTTGCTGCTCGGCCGCGACGCGGTGCACTACACGCTCGGCGAATACGCTGAGCTGGACGCGCGCATCACCGGCGTGGTGCGCCACCTGCGTGAGATCTCGCGCCGCGGAGGCGCCGCGCCGACCCAGTTCATCGCACTGGAAACCAGCCTGCACGAGATGCGGCTGATCAAGTCCAAGGCCGAGATCGCGCTGATGAAAAAAGCCACCGACGTTTCGGCGCGCGCGCATGTGCGCGCCATGCAGGCGACCAGGCCGGGCCGCTACGAGTGGCAGGTGATGGCGGAGATCCACAGCGAGTTCGAACGCGAGGACATGCAGCCGGGCTACGGCAGCATCGTCGGCGGCGGCGACAACGCCTGCATCCTGCACTACACCGAAAACAACATGGTGCTGGAGGACGGCGATCTGCTGCTGATCGACGCCGGCGGCGAGTACCGCGGCTATACCGCCGACATCACCCGCAGCTTCCCGGTCAACGGCAAGTTCAGCGACGCGCAGAAGGCCGTGTACGAGGTGGTGCTGGAAGCCAACAAGGCAGCGATCAAGACGCTCAAGCCCGGCACGTCCTCGGCCAAGCCGCATCAGGTCGCCACGCGCATTCTCACCGAGGGCATGATCGACTTGGGCCTGCTCAAGGGCGATGCGAAGACGCTCATCAAGGAGGAAAAGCATCGCCAGTTCTACATGCACGGCACCGGGCACTGGCTGGGCATGGACGTGCACGACGTCGGCCGCTACAAGCTCGGCGGCAAGCCGCGCGCCTTCGAGGCCGGCATGATCATGACGGTGGAGCCCGGCCTGTATATCGCGCCCGGCACGCCGGACGTGCCGGAAAAATTCTGGGGCATCGGTATCCGCATCGAGGACGACGTGCTGATCACCGACGACGGCCCCGACGTGCTCACCAGCGGCGTACCCAAAAACGTGCGCGATATCGAATCGGTGATGGCGCGGGCCGCCTGAGCCGATGCGATGAGTCTCCAGCCGGCGGACGTTGACGTCGCCATCATCGGCGGCGGCTTGGTCGGCGCGAGCCTGGCCGTGGCGCTGGCACCGCTCAAGCTGCGCGTCCTGCTGGTGGAATCGCAAGCGCCGCCGGCGAACCCTCCGGCCTGGGACGAGCGCTGCATCGCGCTCAACGCCGCTTCAAGGCAGATCGTCGCCGGGCTCGGCTTGTGGGATGCGCTGGCGCCGAGTGCCGAGCCGATTCTGTCCACCCACATCTCCGAACGCGGACGCTTCGGCGTCGCGCGTTTCTCGGCGGCCGAGGCGGATCTGCCGGCGCTGGGTTACAACGTGCCGCTGCGCGTTCTCGGCGCTGTTTTCGGCGAGGCTGCGGTACGCACCGGCGTGCAGATGCTGGCCCCGGCGCGACTTACCGGCCTGCAGCCGGCGAGCGACGCGGCGCATCTGCAGATCGATGCAGCGGAGGGGCCGCGCGCGATCCGCGCGCGTCTGGTGATCGCCGCCGACGGCGCGCGCTCGACCGTGCGCAGCCTGCTCGACGTCGCGTCCGAATCGCGGGACTACCAGCAGCGCGCGATCGTCACCGCGATCCGTCCGCAGCGCGCGCACGCGGGCGTCGCCTACGAGCGTTTTCTGCCGGCGGGCCCGCTGGCGGTGCTGCCCAAGCCCGACGACGCCGACGGGCACGCCTGCTCCCTGGTGTGGACGGTCAGCGAGGATCGCTGCGATGAGTTTCTGGCGATGGCCGACGCGGCGTTTCTGGCCGCGGCGCAGGACGCTTTCGGCGAGCGCCTCGGGCGCTTCCAGGCACTCGGCCGCCGCGCCGCTTATCCACTGGAACGGGTGATGGCAACGCGCCTGCGCGCGCCGCGCGTGCTCTTCATCGGCAACGCCGCGCAGTCGCTGCATCCGGTGGCGGCGCAGGGTTTCAATCTGGGGCTGCGCGATGTCGCGGTGCTCGCGCAGATTCTCGCGGAGCCGGGCGATCGCGGGGCCGCTGATCGTCTGTCGGCCTACGAGAAGCTGCGCGAAAGCGATCGTGCGCGTGTCGCCGGATTCACCGACGCCCTGGTGCGCCTGTTCTCCAACACCGTGCCCGGTCTTCGCGGGTTGCGGCACCTGGGCCTGCTGGCGCTGGACCTGGCGCCGCCGCTCAAGCAGGCGGTGTTGCAGCAGAACCTCGGCTACGGCAGCGCGGTGCCGCGCCTGGCTGCGCGCAATGACTGATCGCTGCGACATCGCGGTGGTCGGCGGCGGCCTAGTCGGCGCCAGCGCGGCGCTGGGTCTGGCCGACGCCGGCTTCGACGTGCGCCTGCTCGAACGCGGGGCCGCGCCGCCGGTGCCTGGCGGCGACTACGATCCGCGTATCTACGCCATCGCGCCGTCGTCGGCCGGTTTGCTGCGGCGCCTGGACGTCTGGGAGACGCTGCCGGCATCACGGATCTGCGCCTATCAGGGCATGCGCGTGTGGGAGTCGTCGCCGGAGCGAGCACTGAATTTTTCCGCCGGCGATGTCGGCGGCTCGCAGCTGGGATGGATCGTCGAACAGTCGCAGTTGCTGACGGCCTTGTGGGCGCGCCTGCCGCCTGCCGTCGCCAGGCCGCAGACGGCGGTGATCGATGCGAACTTCGACGGATCGTCGGCCCGGCTGACCACCAGCGAAGGCGTCATCGAAGCGCCTCTGGTGGTCGCGGCCGAAGGTGCGCTCTCGCCACTGCGCATGCGCGCGGGCATCAGCATCGTCGAGCGCGAGTACGAGCAGTGCGCCCTGGTGACGCACGTCGCCACCAGCGAGCCGCATCGCGCTGTGGCCCTGCAACGCTTTCTGCCCGGCGGTCCGCTCGCCTTCCTGCCGCTGGCCGACGGTCGCCGTTCCATCGTCTGGTCCCTGCCGACCGCCGAGGCGCAGCGCCTCAAGACTATGCCTGCCGCCGAGTTTCATCAGCTTCTGGCGACCGCCATCGGCTTCGAGACGGGCGCGATCCTAAACTCCACGCCGCGCGCGCTGTTCCCCCTGCGTCTTCTGCACGCGAGCGACTATGTGCGCGACGCTCTGGTGCTGATCGGCGACAGCGCGCACGTGATCCATCCGCTGGCCGGGCAGGGCGTCAACCTGGGCTTGAGCGATGTCGCCGAGCTGGTCATGGAGCTGGCACGAGCGCGCGACCAGGGGCGCGACTGGAGCGGCGCCCGCGTGCTGCGCCGCTTCGAGCGCGCACGCAAGGCCGCCAATCTCGAAATGATCGCGCTCACCGACGCGCTCGATCGCGCGTTCCGCGGTAACGCGCCCGGCCTGCCGCGGATGCTCGACGCCGGCCTGGCACTGCTCGACCGCGTCGGCCCGGCCAAGAAGCTGCTGATCCGGCGCGCGCTGGGCGTCTAGCCTCCCCGCACGTAACCCGTCGGTTGGGGTGAGCATTAGCGAACCCCCGACGAGGACCCTCAGACCTTCCTAGTTGTTGGCAGGGAAGAAGGTAATCGGCTTGGTGGTGGTCACCGTCGGCACGTCCGCGGCCTTGAAGCGGAAAAGCTTGACGCGTTCGACCAGGCGGGCTTCGAGCACCGGATCGTTGAGCTCGCTGGAGACGACGCTGCAGCTCGACACCGTACCGTCGGGTTCGATCGTCAGCTGCAACACCAGCTTGCCCTGCAGCGCCGGGTTGTCGCGCAGCGCACGGTTGTAGAGCGCGTAGATCGCACCCTTGTTCTGGTCGAAGACTTCTTCCACCGCCTCGCGGTCGCGCGAGCCGCTGCGCGCGCTCTGCGGCTTTGCGGCGGCGGTGCCCGCGGCCGCCTGCACGGTCTGCGTGCTGCGTTCGCCCAGGCGGGTTTCGCCGATGTCGCGGCTGAGCGATCCGGTGTCGATGCCACCGCTGCTGCGGCTGGCGCCGCCCAGGCTGGACGAGGCCGCGGCCTGTTTGGGCGGTGCGCCGGTGCCGGTGATGACGGCGGCACCCGTGGCGACCCGATCGGCAGTGCGCGAATCGCGCAGCGCCGCCAGGTCCTGGCTCAGCGACACCAGCCCGGAGTTGGCGGCGCGCTGGCGAGCCGCCGCGGTCTTCTGCTCGGCCGTGGGTTCCGGCTTGGGCTCGGGCTTGGGCGTCGGTGGCAAGGGCGTGGGTTCGAAGCGCGGCTCGGGCACCGGCACCGGCACCGGTACCGGACGCGGCACCGGACGGACCTGCGGCTTGGGCGTGGATTTGGGCGTCGGCTTGGTGGCGACCTCGGGTGCTTCCTTGATCGGTTCGGGCTCGGGCTCGGGAATTGGTTTTGGCTTGGGCGGCGGCGGTGGCCGCACGATCTCCGGCAGCGGCGGTGGCGGCAGCAGCTTGGCGTACTGGCGAACCGGTGGCGGGATCACCACGGTGGCGTCGCGCTGGATATCGATGATCGCCATGGCGATGACGAAGGCCACGATCGGCACCGCGATCTGCAGGCAGATCAGCCGGAAGCGGCGGTCGGCGATTTCCAGCAGCTGCCAGGTATCCCAGCGGATCTGATGGCTGCTCATGAGGCTTTGCCCGAGGCGCGGTTGACGGTGAGCGAGATGCGCGCGAAGCCGGTGCCGCCACGGCAGGTGCCTATCACCTTGTTGAGCAGCGCGAACGCGAGGTCATCGTGGGCCCTGCTCATGAGGCTTTGCCCGAGGCGCGATTGACGGTAAGCGAGATGCGCGCGAAGCCGGTGCCGCCACGGCAGGTGCCCATCACCTTGTTGAGCAGCGCGAACGCGAGGTCATCGTGGGCCCTGCTCATGAGGCTTTACCCGAGGCGCGGTTGACGGTGAGCGAGATACGCGCGAAGCCGGTGTTGCCGCCACAGGTATTCATCACCTTGTTGAGCAGCGCGAACGGCAGGTCCTTGTCCGCCATGATGTTGACTTCGCCGCGGGTGAGGCGCCCGCTGGGGTCGGCGGGATCGGCGAGCTGCGGCACTTTCAGCAGGTAGGCCTTGAGCGGCTCCAGTTCGTTGCTGGGTTCGGCGAGCGCGTCGGCGACGCTCATCACCGCCTCGCCCTGGAACAGGATCGCCTCGCGCGTGACCATCACCACCGACATGTCGTCCGGCTGCTGGGTGGACACCGATGGCGGCAGGGTGAGCGAGCGCGGCGTGCGCAGCGTCTGCACGCTGGTGGTGGTGAGCATCAGGAAGAACACCAGGGTGGTGAAGACGTCGATCATCGACACCAGGTTCAAGGGCACCGAGTCGGGGCGCTCCGCCTTGCGCAGCATGCGCCGGCGACGCATGCCGCTACCGAGCAGGCTCATGGCGCGCCCGCCTGCGCCTGCGCGGCCTGGGCGTCGAGCTCGGCCTGTGTCGGCGGCGCCACGCCCACCGATATGTCGGGGAACAGGGGCAGGTCGGTGTTGGCGGAATCCACGCGGACCGCGTCCATCAATGTCACCAGGGTTTCGTAGGAGATGCCGGGTTCCAGCAGCAGCGAGATGCGGCTGTCGTCGGGGGTCAGTTGCTTGAGTTCGCCGAGCCGAGCGGCCAGGCCGTTGAAATCGAACAGCCCGTCGAGCAGCGGATAGCGGCCGATCGGCTGCCCGTTGTCGGCAAGCACCAGGCCGTCGGCGCGCACCACCACGCTCAGGTCCTGCGGCGGCGTCGGTTCGCTGCTGGCCGCCGCCGGTCCGGGCAGCTCGACGCCCAGGACCGAGACGCCGATCTGGTTCACCAGCAGAAAGAACACCAGCACCGTCAGCACGTCGATCATCGACACCAGATTGAGTTCGGTGCCGCGTTTGCGGCGCGCCCGGCGCATCGCCCGGCGGGTGTTTTTGGCAAGTCCTTGCATCATGGCGGTGGGTCCGGAAGCGCTTCTTAGTCTTCCAGCCCGAGACTGTTGAGGAACTTCACCGCGGCCATTTCGATCTGGTCGACCAACGCGTCGGTGACCGACTGCAGCCAGGAATGGATCAGCAGGAACGGGATCGCCACCATCAGGCCGAAGGCGGTGCAGTTCATGGCCTCGGACACGGCCTTGGACAGCAGATCCTGCTTCTGGCCCGGGTTGACGTCGGCCAGCGCGCCGAATCCGTGGATCAGGCCGATGATGGTGCCCAGCAAGCCCAGCAGCGTGGCGACGTTGGCGAACGTCGCCAGATAGTGCGTACGCCGTTCCAGCTGCGGCGTGACTTCCATCAGGCTTTCTTCCATCGCGCGCTCCACCGGCGAGCGCTTGACCGCGCCCTTGGAGCGGGCCAGGCCGTAGCCCAGCACGCGGCCGATGGCGGTGGTGGAATACGTCGCCAGCGCTTCGGCTTCGGCGTAGCGGCCGTCATTGATCATCGGCAGCAGACGCCGCCACAGGGTGCGGTTCTCGTTGTGTGCGCGCTTCAGATAGATCATGCGTTCGATGGTGATCGCCAGCCCCAGGCCGAGCAGGACCAGGATCGGATACATGAATAAACCACCGGCCTGGAAGAAACCGGGGATGTTGCTGAAGTTCATCATGTTGGCATTGCTCCGAAAATGTTCATAAGGGTTCGCCGCCGCCCGCGGCCTTGGGGACAGGGATCATGGCTTGCCGGCTGCCGGCCCGGTGTAGCGCAGTTCGCGGCGGAACTCGACGCGATTGACCGGACGCAGGACCTGGTTGAGCAGGGTCTCGTCGGGTGCGCCGCGCAGGTCGCCTTCGAGCGGCCGCTTCCACGGCAAAATGTTCAGCACCGTCGGCAGTTCGCCGCTGCCGGTGATGGTTGTCGTATCCAGATGCAGATCGTCTCCAGCAGGGGCCGCAGAAGTCTGCACCGCCGGCTCCTGCGCAGTCGTGACGGTCATCGCCACAAGCAAGAACCCGCCCAGGGCGAGCGGTCCTGATCGCGATGATCGTCTGACACCCTTGGGCTGGTTCATGGCACGGCAGACACGGTGGGAGCACCCGGATTGGCCCGGCGCTGCAGGTCGGCGATCCAGCGCGCCACCAGCGGATCGGGTTCGGGCAGCATTTTCTGATATTGCTCGTATTCCGTCAGCGCCTGCTGCGGGCGTTGCAAAAAGAGGTCGTTGAGCACGCCGCGATCGTAATGGGCCGCGAGGTACTTGGCATCCAGGTCGATGGCGCGCGCATAGGCCTCGTCGGCCTCGGCGAAACGGCCCTGCTTGCGCAGCCAGAGGCCCGTTTGATGGTGCCCCGGCGCGTACTTGGGCCAGGTTTCCGTTGCGACTTTCAGCGCCGCTTCCTCGGCCGCCGGCTTGTTTTGCTGGCGGTACACCAGCGCCAGATTCACCACCGGGCCGGGCAACTTGGGGAAGTCCTTGAGCAGGGTGTTGAAGCCGGCCTGGGCCTCGGCATAGCGGCTGGCCTGAAGATCGGCGACCGCCGCCTCATAGCCCTTCCTGGCGCCGCGAGGAACCCGGGTGCCGCGCTCGGTGGCCGGCACGGAAACCTCTGCCAGCTCGGTCTTGGCATAGCGTCCGGGCGACAGCACCGCCAGCTCGGTGAAGCTCTTCTTCACCCAGTCGTCATAGAGCCCGTCGCGAGCACGCTTGGCGTTGCCCTCGTGGATGGCGATGGCTTTTTCCTCGAACGGAAAGATCTGCTCGTCCAGCAGCAGGTCGTACTGCTCCAGCGCCGCGGCGTCCAGATCCGGCGGACGCTGCGAGGTTTTCAGCGCACCTGCGAGGTCGTGGTAAAGCTCGGCGGTTTCGAAGGTGGATTCGGTGAGTACGGCGGCGAGGCCGTATTCAGCGGCCTGGGCGTAGGCCGCCAGCGCGTCTTCCAGGCGCGCGCGCTTGGTGTCGAGGCTGTCTTTGAGCGGCAGGGTCAGCGCGACGCGGCGGTAGGCATCGCGGGCGATCTGCGCCGGCAGCAGCGAAGCCTGCGCTGCGAGGGCGCGCGAGCGCTCGGTGCGGCTGGCGCCGCCGGTGGCTTCGAAGGCCATCAGGCGGTGCGACCACTGGACGCGGTCGTTGGCATCGCTGCGCGCGACGGCCAGGTCGATCAGTTTCTGGTACGCCTCGATCGCATTGTCGAAGGGCGCGGGATAACGCTGTACGTAGAGCGACAGCGGGCGGATCGCCGACTGCGGGCTGGTCGCCAGCAGCAGCTCGGTGCTGTGCCAGAGCGCGTCGCGCTGCAGTTGCGGGTCGTTGCCGGGCGAGTCCGAAATCCGTTGCAGCTCGGCGGCGGCCTCGTAGGGCTGGCCGGCTTTTTCATACGTCGCGGCCAGGGTCCGCGTGACTTCCGCGCCCAGCGGATGGCCGGGGTTGCGATCGCGGAACGCGCGCAGCATCGGGATCGCCTGCGTCGGCTGGTCGGCCTTGAGCGTGGCCATGGCCGCGTCGTAGTCGGCGGTGACGCGAATCTTGGTATTGGGCGCCTCCACCGCGACGCGCGAGAAGTGCCCCGCGGCGTCCAGCAGCTTGCCCGCGGCCTGGGCCTGTTCGCCCTGTCGATAGATCGAGGCCGCCAGGCGTTCGGCGATGTCGCTGTCGGGCTTGCCGGGAGGCGCCAGCTTCTGGGTCTCCAGGTAGGCGGTTTCGGCCTGGGCAAAATCCTGCTGGTCGAAGCGCGCATAGCCGATCACGCGCCAGGCCACCAGGCGCGACGCATTGTCGGACCGTGTGTCCTTGATGAGGCTTTCAGCGGTGAGCACGGCCTTGTCGAGTTCGCCGATTTCGTACAGGCCGGCCGCGGCATTGGCCTTGATCTGCGCGGCCTCCTTGCGATCGGCGAAGGTCTCGGCAAAGCGCAGGTCCGCGTCCAGCCGCCGACGATGCCAGGCGTCGTGGGCTTCTCCGACCAGTTCGGTCTCGCGCTTCTGGTAGGCCTGCAGCGAGGCGAAGCCGGCGTCGCTGCGGTGATCGAAGTCCGGGTAGTTGTAGGCCGCCGCCTCGTAGGCTTCGACCGAGCTCTGCAGCTCGCCGGTGTCGTACAGCAGATCGCCCAGCAGAAACTGCGCCTGCGGGACGCGCGGGTCCTGCGGAAACAGGCGTGCGTAGCGGCGGTATTGCTCGATGGCCTCCGCCGCATCCGCTGCTCGGTCCTCGGGCTTGACGGTTTTGTTCTGCGCCAGCGCATGACGCTGCTGTGCCAGCAGCCAGATCGAATCCCGCAGATAGTCCACGGTGGCGACATGGTCCGCCGGCTTGCGACCCTTCCAGAACGGCTGGTCGAGACTGAAGCGCTTGACGTAGTCGCTGCGCAGCACCAGCGCCTGGCTGACGAAGCCGCCGGATTCGAGCGCGCCGACCGCCTGGATCTCGAAGCCCGGCGCGCGCGTGTCCAGCGGATGGGCCTCGACGAAGCCGGTCAGCGTGGCGGAGACGTCGTTGTAGCGCTGCTGTTTGGTGTAGATCGCCGCGAGGCTGTCGTAGAGCAGATAGCCGTAGGCCGGGTCGCCATGCTGCAGCAGTTGTTCGCTGACGGTCTTGGGCGGCCCCAGGTTCTGGCAGGCCAGGCCCATTGCGCGCAGGCTGTCGTCGATGATTTCGCGTTGCGGGCGCGTCATCGCGCCAATGGTGGCGTCCAGCTCGGCCGTGGGGACTTTGCCCAACCGGGCGTCAAGCAACTGGAAGAAGGCGTCGAGACTGGTCTGGAACTGGTCCTGCTTGAAGCGTGACCAGCCCTGCTTGTACAGCGAGGACTCGGCATACGACCCTTGCTCGCCCTTGGCCGGGTGGCCGGCTTCGATCCTGAGCACGGCGGTGTACGCGGCCTCGGCCTCCTCGTAGCGATGCTTGACGAACAGGATCTCGCCGCGCCGGAACTGCGCCTCGGCCAGCAGCGTCGACTGCGGATAACGCGCGACCAGCTGTCCGAGCACGTCCAGCGCCGCGTCCGGGTCGCCGCTGCCTTCTTCGGCGCGCGCCAGCTGGTAGAGCACCCTCTCGTCGCGGCTGTCGAGCGGAAAGCGCGCCAGCAGGTCGCGATAATGCGCGGCCGCCTTCTTGTAGGAGGCGGTGCGCACTTCGGCGGTGTAGTCGGCGGTGTCGGCGTCGTCCAGCTCCAGGTCGGCCAGGCGGCGCAGGGCCTCGGCGATGAGCTTGGGATCGGCGTTGGGATCGTCCAGATACTGCTGGTAGATCTGGCGGGCGCGCTGGTTGGCCTTGTCCATCGGCCCGTCGGGCGACAGGTCGAGCTTGCGCTCGCGCAGCTCGCCGATGCTGCCCTTGCGCGACTCCGGCTCTTTTTCCTTTCGCGCGTGGCTCGCCGGTGGCGCCAGCAGCCATGCCGCCAGCAGGATGGCGGTGATCTTCTTCATGGCGGCTGCACGGTGACCGGTGCCGGCGGCTTGCTGGCCGAGCGATCGAACAGCCGGGCCTCGGCGAAGCGCGCCTCGGCCTGATAGTCGCGCAGGCGATGCTGGCGGCTCTGCAGTTCGGCCAGTGCCTGCTCCTGCAGTACGCGGCGCTGCCGTTCCAGCACCTGATCGCAGGACGCGTTCAGCCGCGCCGCGCGTTCGCGCTGGGCCGCCCAGTCGGACGCGGTCGGCGCGGCCGCGGCCAGGGTTTCGATGCGCTTGGACAGATCCGCCAGATGATGTTTGAAAAACCCGAGATCGCGGGCATTGCGCAGCGAGGCCTGGAAGCGGTCGGTGGCGATCAGCTCGGACAATGCGACGTACTCCGACCCTGCCGGCAGGTGCAGCAGCGGCGCCACCTGCCGCCCGTCATCTGCGGGCCGGTCGGCCCGGGAGTCGCTGTTGAGGTCGGGTCTGACATCGGCCCCTTCACTCAAGGTTTCGAGAAGCCGGTCGACGAAAGTTGGCTGTTCGACGGCTTTGGCCAACACCGACAGCCGCTGAACTTCCTGCTCGAAGCGGTCGACAGCGCCGCTGTAGCGGCCTGCGGCCTTGTTCAATCCGCCGAGGAGTGCGATGGCGTAAGGCACCGCCAGCATCGCCTCCTGGACCGCCGTATCGCCGCTGCCGCGATCCACCAGTTCGGTCCACGGAACCAGTGCCGCGCGCTCGTCGCCGCGCCCCAGCTCCGCCCAGCCCAGGCCCAGCAACGCCTGGTTGGCGCTGGGTCCCCCCAGGCGCACGCGCCGCAGCGCCAGCCGGGCGCCGTCCCAATCCTTGGCGCGGAGCCGGCTGTAGCCCAGCGCGGTGTTGGCGCGATCCTGGAGGGACTTCTGCTCTTCATCCTTCAACCCGGAGCGGTCGATCTCGTCGAGCTGGCGTTCGCCGTCGCTGGTGCGGCCGGCGCGAATCAGGGCGACGCCGAGGTTGTACCGCGCAAAGTTCATCCAGTCACTACTGCCCTTCCAGGCGCGCAGGACCGTTGCCGCGTCCTCGAATCGGCCGATGTCGATCAGGATCTGGGCGATGAGCAATTGCCGGTCGGCGTCGAAATCGCCGTTGAGCGGCGCGTCGATGCGGCCGAGCGCGATCAGCGCCTCGTTTTCGGCGCCGCGCTGGTGCAGGGTGCGGCCGAGAGCCAGCCAGATCTGATTGCGCGTCTCCGGCCGCCGCTCGACTTTAAGCGCCTGCTCGAAAGCCGGGATCGCTTCGCGCGTCTGCCCCAGCGACAACAGCAGCCAGGCCAGCAGCAGATCGCCGTCGGTGGCATGGGCCCAGGTCCGGCCTTGCGATCGGCCTGCTTCCAGTCGCGTCAGGGCGCCGTAGTCGTCGTTCTGGAAGTAGTAGAACAGCACGTCGCCGTAATACAGATCGCGCAGCGTGCCGATCGAATCCGACTCGGCGTGCACGCCGGAGCAGACCCACAGCGACAGCGCGCCAAGCGCCAGACTCAGCCGTTTCACTGCGGCACGATCCGGGCGGTGAACTCGGCCTGCTGCAGATCGCCGCTGTCGGACACGCGCAGTTCGATCACCTGTGGATTAGCCGTCTGGTCGAAGCCCAAGCTGACGCCACGTCGGTAAGGCTTGCCCTTGGCGTTGCGTCCGGAGAGGAAGGCGACCAGCTGGTGGCCACCGCCGGTGGCATTGCCGACATAGATCTGGTGCGCCGCGCCCCTGAGCAGGGCGCGCTCGGCGATCGGGCTGTAGGTGTAGCGCCCGATCTCGGTACCGTCGAGCAGCACCCGCACCGAGTCCAGGCGAAAGAAAATGCCGGTGTCGGTGACCACGAAGACCGTGAACCGTCCCGCAGCCGGGTACAGCAGTTTTTCTTCGAGGACGCGCAGATCGCGGTCGAGATCGAGTACCTCACGTTTAAGCGACTGGGAGTCCTCGTGCACGGTAAAAGCATCTTCCGCCGCAGCGCTGGTGCCCATGAGCAGACAGATTCCGGCAAACAGCGAACGCCCGAGTGGGGACCCGCCAGCGATCAAAAGTACGCAGCCAGTCCGAGCGAGAATTCGGCGTTGTGGTCGATGCCGTAGCGGTTGAAGAACTGGTCCTGGACTTCGAAGCGCACCGCCACCCGATCGAACGTCAGGATCTTGATGCCCGCACCCACGTCGTAAGCGGCGAAGCCCTTGTCGGTGTGGGCGTAACCGGCGCCGGCGATACCATAGATGACGAACGGGATGGTGTAGCGATCGGAGACGTAGAGGTCGCCCGGCAATATGTGGTACCCGATGGCGAGATTGGCGCTCTGGTAGTTGTCGAACTTTTCCTCGTTGGCGCCGATTCCGGCCGAGAAGGCGTACCGGGTTTCAAAGAAGACGCTGTCGGTGGCGTTGTAGGCAGCGCGAAAACCGACCAGGCCGAGCGTGTTGCTCTTCTTGACCAGCAAGGTGCCGAAGTAGGTGCCCAGTTCGTAGTCCTGCGAGGCGATCTTGCGCACGCCAACATTGGGCCGCTCCAGGACCGGCGTCACCACTTGCTTGGGCGCCTCCTCCCCCGGCAGCGCGCGATCGCTTCTGGGCGGGTCCTCGGCCGTCACCGTAGCGCAGCCGCTCAAGCCGAGCCCGGCCATCGCCATTGCCAAACAAGCCGTATGCAACAACCAGTTCTTCTGCGCGTTCAAGTTATCTCCCTTAAGCCAACCGAGCTACGAAAAATGAGCCGGGACCGCGGCTGGATTTGACCCCATCACCGCATCGTCTTCCAGCGAAGTAATCAACTGTTCCTCTGAAACCCAACCCACGTGACCGTCCGCTGTGCGAACTTTGTACCAACGTGCTCGTTGCACGAGAATGTCCAGCTGCTCTCCGTGCTCGGCAACTTGAACGATGGGGAACCGCTCTCCCGGAGCGGAATGCAAATCGACGAACGGGGCTCGCACCTCAACAGACCAATTGCCGGCAGCCGCCGTCGCCGACAGCATCGCGAGCGCCGCGCAGGTCCAAAGTCGCAATGATTTCACGGGCTCCCCACTCCGGACCATGTTCTCTGCAGGTCAGCTGACCTTAATGAAGTTACCTGAATTGGCAATTAAAGTGCGATCTTAAGCCGCAGCAGGCGGAACCGGCACCGTCCTGACGACTGCCGCCGCGCGAAGTTTGTCATCATGGCGGCCGCCGTTGTTGTGCGGCGCTGCCCTGTCTAGGATTGACGTGAACAAGACCCTCATCTCCCTGCTTGCCCTGGTGGTCGCCGCTTGCGCTCCGCCGGCTCCCGACCAAAGCAAGAAAGCTGCCGCCGTCGCCGACCCGGCAGAGACGGCAAGCGTCGACGGCGGCGAGGCGCAGATCGCGGCGGTGCGGGCGGCGATCAAGGCGCAGACGCCGGAACTCAATCCGGACCAGATTCACGCGACGCCGATGCCCGGCGTCTACGAGATCCAGGTCGGGCTGAACTTCGGCTATGTCACCGCGGACGGCCGTTACCTGATCGCCGGTGATCTCACCGATCTGAAGACGCGCCGCAGCGTCACCGAGGAGCGCCGCCGCGGCGCGCGCCTGGCGCTGCTCGACCGGGTCGACAAAGGCGGGTTCATCGAGTTCGCGCCCGAATCGCTGCCGGCCAAATATACCGTGACGGTGTTTACCGACGTCGACTGCGGCTACTGCCGCATGCTCCATAGCCAGATCAAGGACTACAACGCGCGGGGCATCGCCGTTCGCTACCTGTTCTTCCCGCGTACCGGCCCCGACACCGAGTCTTTCTACAAGGCGGAGACGGTCTGGTGTTCGGCAGATCGCAAGGCGGCTCTCACCGAGGCCAAGACCGGCGCCCCGGTCAAAGGCGACAAGTCCTGCGTCAATCCGGTGATGACGCAGTTGCAGGCCGCCGCCGCGCTCGGCCTGCGCGGCACGCCGGCGATCGTGATGCCGGATGGAGAGCTGGTGTCCGGCTATCACCCGCCTGATGAACTGCTGCAGATGCTGCAGGCCGCTTCGACCAAATTTCCGGCTGCGGGCTGAGCGCGCTACCGCGTGTCCTTCACAGACGTGGCGCGATCCCACGCTCGCGCAGTGCGCCTCTGGCTGGCGGCGCTTGCGCTGATGCCTGTGGCGACCCTGGCCGTTGGCGCCGAGCCGCCATCGGACCCGGAACTGGAGCAGCTGCGCGATCGCGTATTGGCGACGCTGCCCGACTTGCATCGCGACGACATCCGGCGCTCGCCGGCCCCTGGCCTGTTCGAGGTGCGATCGGACAATGCGTTCGGCTACGTCACGGCCGACGGTCGCTACCTGGTCTCCGGCGATGTCATCGATTTGAACACCGGCGAGCGCATCACAGAGCGCCGTCGCGACCAGGCGCGGCTGGAGCAGATCGGCAGACTCTCCGGCGGTGGCATCGAGTTCGCGCCGCCGCCGGAAAATATCAAGCGCTGGATCGTGGTGTTTACCGACGTCGACTGCGAGTACTGCCGGCTGTTGCACAAGGAAGTGCCGGAGTTGAACCGGCGCGGCGTCGGCGTGCGCTATCTGTTCTTCAGCAAGTATGGAGCGCCCTCCAAGGCATTTGATCGCGCGCAGCAGGTGTGGTGCGACGCGGACCGGCATGACCTGCTCAACGCCGATCTGCTCAGCGGCGAATTGCCGGCGAAAAAGCCGCGCAGCCTGTGCAAGAACCCGGTGATGGACCAGTATCAGGCGGCGGTGCACATGGGCTTGCGGGGAACGCCGATCGCGGTCCTGCCCGACGGCAGCCTGTTCTCCGGCTACGCCCGCGCAGCGGAACTGATCGATGAGATGGACAAGCGCGAAGCGGCAGCCGCGGGATTCAGCCCGCAGGTGGGCGCCGCGCCCTAGCGTCGCCCGACCCTCGGCGACGACGACGTGCATGTTCGAGCAACTCAAGGATCGATGGCAGCGCTTTCGCGCACGCAAGCCCGGGCATCGATTCGTCGAAACCTATAACGAGGGCCGCCGCGGCAAGCGCTCCACCGCGGGGCACATCGGCAGGCTGATTGCCGGGGTGCTGCTTAGCGTAGTTGGGGTGGTGCTGATGCCGGCGCCCGGACCGGGGATGCTGGTGGTGGTGCTGGGCCTCGCGCTGCTGGCCCACGAATCCCTGACCGTCGCGCGAATTCTCGATGCCGCCGAGTTGCGAGTTCGCCCGCCTGTGCTCGCGCTGCTGGCTTGGTGGAAACGCCGCAGCCGCGGCACTCACATCGTTTTGATCCTCGCGGGTCTCATCCTCGGCGCGATCGCTGCGCTGGCAGGCCTCTACCTGATGACGACCTAGCGACCGTCATCCGCAGGCGACCCCGCGAGCGTTTGCAAACGCGCCAGGCGTGCCTTGGGGTCCAGCTTGCCCATGGCGGCCGCCGCCTTGTAGAACGCTGGCCAGTCGCGGTTCTGTTGCCGCCAGAGTGCGGCAAACGCCGGCACCCATTGGTCGTATAGTCCGAACGGCAGCAGCCGCGCGTTGTTCAATGGCTCGTCGAACCAGGCGTCGTAGCCCGCGTAGCCGTTCCACTGCGTGTCGCGCAGCTGGCGGTAGTCGCGGCGCAGATCGTCGAACGCGCTCTGCTTGGCCTCGCGCAGCACCGCCTCATCGTTGCTCGCGGCGTAGGCCGCGACCAGGCGCGCGCGCGTGGCGAGCACCAGCTCGACGAACTGCCGGCCGCGCCGTTCGCGTTGCGCCTCGTCGCCCGAGTCCAGACCCTTGGACTGATAGTAGTCGTGCAGCCCTTGCTGCTCGACGAAATTGGCAAAGGATTCGTTGAACGCCGTATCGCTTTTCACGTACAGCCGCTGGTGCGAAAGTTCGTGGAACAGCGTGCCGACCAGATGCGCGTCCGACCAGCGCATCATGGTGTTGAGCACCGGGTCGTCGAACCAGCCGAGCGTCGAGTAGGCCAGTGATCCGTCGACGTCGGTGTCCAGCCCGCGCGCGGCCAGAGCAGCAGCCTGGCGCTCGGCGTCGGCTTGGTGGAAATAGCCGCGGTACAGCACGCAGCCGGCGATCGGGAAGCAGGACTCGACGCCGTCCAGCGAATACGCTGGCGTGGCGAAGACGTTCCAGACCACGTAATCGCGGCGCAGATCGCTGTACTGGGTGTAGCTGCCGTTGTCCGGAAGATGCAATTGCGCGGTTGCGTAAACACGCGCCTCCTGCAGGCTGGCCAGGCGTTGGCGCAACCGCGTGTCGCGGCCCGGGTCCTGCACGACGCGGCTGATCGGCTCGCGCCTGGACAGCA
Source organism: uncultured Hydrocarboniphaga sp. (assembly GCA_964246995.1). Lineage (GTDB taxonomy): Bacteria > Pseudomonadota > Gammaproteobacteria > Nevskiales > Nevskiaceae > Hydrocarboniphaga. Next base: position 135,925 of record CAXTSJ010000002.1, on the reverse strand, counting down.
GTTCGTATTGGCCGCGCGCGAGTTGCAGGTAGTAGCTGGTGGTGGTGCAGCCGCCGAGCAGCAGCAGCGCGAGCACGCTGGTGATGCGCGCCTTCAAGCGCCGCTGCGCTGCTGTTCGAGCCACACCAGCAGGCCCTGCGCGTTGAGCTCCAGATCCAGCTCCAGCCATTCGCGCGCGACGGCCTCCGACACTGGGGCCTGACGCGCGCGCAGCGCCTGCAGGCTCCATTCGAACAGCGCCGCTTTCAACTCCGCGTGCGCTTGCGCAGGCGGCACCGAGACGCTCATCGCCAGTTGCTGGTAATCAACCAGTCCCCGGCGCAGTTCGGCGGCCAGGCGCGGCACGTCGCGGACGCGGCCGTAATGGGTCAGGTACATGCACTGCGGTTGATGCGCGAGATAGCGGTCAAGCGTCTGATGCCAGGCTTCGGGGTCGAACTGCACCGGCGTCGTGGTCGGCATCACCCAGGGGCCTTGGGGCCCGTCGAAGACCCGGTAGGACAGGCCGAAGGTGTCGCCGGTGAAGAAACCGCGGCTGGCCGAGTCCCACACCGAAAAGTGATGGCGCGCGTGTCCTGGAGAATCCATGAAAATCAGTTCGCGATCTTCGAGCCAGAGCCGATGACCATCGTCGGCGACGATCACGCGTGCGGCGTCCACCGGAATGATCTCGCCATACTTCTCGCGGATCGCCGCCTCGCCATAGACCGCGGTGGCGCCGGCGATGAGCTTGGCCGGCTCGATCAGATGACGCGCGCCGCGCGGATGCACGACCAGTTGCGCGGCGGGCAGCTCGCGCGTCAGCAACCCCGCGCCGCCGGCGTGATCGAGATGCACGTGGGTGGGGATGATGTAGCGCAGCTGTTCGCGGCGCACGCCGAGCTGCTCGAGTAGCGCCAGCAGCCGCGGCACGCCAGGGGAGGTTCCGCATTCGATCAGCGCCGCCTGATCGCCCTGGCGCAGCAGATAGCAAGCGGCGAGGCTGCGGCGGTTCTGCTCGGTGTCGATGCAGACGATGCCGTGGCCGAGATCCTCGTGATCGGGGTGTGCGATGTTCATGGCCTCAAGCTTGCGCCTTGTCGATGTGCGGCACTCTGAACCAGGCCGCGTACAGCGCCGGCACGAACAGCAGGGTGAGCAGCGTCGCCGCGATCAGGCCGCCCATGATCGCCACCGCCATCGGCCCGAAGAACTCCGAGCGCGACAGCGGAATCATCGCCAGCACCGCCGCCGCGGCGGTGAGCACGATCGGCCGGAAACGGCGCACCGTCGCATCGACGATGGCGATCTGCGGCGGATGCCCGGCGGCGATGTCCTGCTCGATCTGATCGACCAGGATCAGCGAGTTGCGCATGATCATGCCCGCCAGCGCGATGGTGCCGAGCATGGCGACGAAACCGAAAGGCTGATTCAGCACCAGCAGGAAGATGGCGACGCCGATGATGCCCAGCGGCGCGGTCAGGAAGACCAGGATCGTCCGCGAGAAGCTGCGCAGCTGCAGCATCAGCAGTACCAGCACCGCGAGCAGGAACAGCGGCGCGCCGGCACCCACCGAACTCGAACCCTTGGCGCTCTCCTCGACGGTGCCACCGATGTCGATGCGATAGCCCGTCGGCAAAACCAGCGCATCGATCTTCGGCTGGACCTGCGCCACCACCTGCGGCGGCTGGATGTCCGCGTAGATGTCGGCGCGCACCGTGACGGTCGGCACCCGATCGCGGCGCCACAGGATGCCGTCCTCGAATCCGTTTTCGATGCGCGCCACCTGCGACAGTGCCACGTTGGCGCCGGACGCGGTGGGGACCGACAAGGAGCCGAGCAGATGCAGGTTGGCGCGCTCCGCCACCGGGCCGCGGATGGTGATCGGGATCAGCTTGTTGTCCTCGCGATAGTCCGATATCGCCACGCCGTTGATCGCGCTGGCAACCGTCTGCGCGATGTCGGACGTGGTCACGCCCAGCGCCCGCGCGCGGTCCTGGTCGATGCTCACGCGCAGCACCTTGGAGCGCTCGTAGGTATCGAGATTGACATAGGCCGGGTAGGGATTGGCGCGCAGGATCGTCGCCACTTTTTCGGCGATGCCGGCGAGCACCGCGCGGTCGGGGCCGGACACGCGGTACTGCAGGACGTAGCCCACCGGCGGCCCGTTCTCCAGTCGGTTGATGCGCCAGCGCAGGTCGGGAAAAGTCTGCGGCATCAGCTGCAGCAGCTTGCCGCGCAAGGCTTCGCGCGCTTCGATATCGGTGGTGTTGATGACGAACTGCGACAGGCTCGCCGCGGGCAGCTGCTGGTCGAGCGACAGGAAGAATCGCGGCGTGCCCGAGCCGATGTATTCCACGTAGTTGACAATGCCCTGCTGTTGGGCGAGCAGCTTCTCCAGCCGCCGCGCGGCATCGTCTGTGGCGTCCAGGGACGCGCCTTCCGGCAGCTTGAGATCGACTACCAGATCCAGCCGCGTCGAAGACGGAAAGAACTGCTGCGCCACCAGGCTGAAGAGAAAGATCGCGCCGACAAAGATGCCGATGGTGGCGCCGATCGCCACCCAGCGCGCGTCCACGCACCACTGCACGACGTGGCGGAAGCTGCGATACAGGCGCGTGTCGTAGATGTCGTGATGCGAGTCGGCCTCTCCGGATTCGAATGCGGCCTTGCGCAGCGCGTGCTCCGGCAGCAGGTAGTAGCCGAGCAGCGGCACGAACAGCACCGCGGCGATCCACGACAACATCAGCGCGATCGCGGTGACCTGGAAGATCGAGCGCGTGTATTCGCCGGTGCTCGACGCGGCGGTCGCGATCGGCAGGAATCCCGCCGCCGTGATCAGCGTGCCGGTAAGCATCGGAAACGCGGTACTGGTATAGGCGAAGGCCGCGGCCTTGATGCGCGAGTAACCCTGTTCGAGTTTTACCGCCATCATCTCCACCGCGATGATCGCGTCGTCCACCAGCAGGCCGAGCGACAGCACCAGCGAGCCGAGCGAGATCTTGTGCAGGTCGATGCCGAAATACAGCATCGCCGCGAAGGTCATCGCCAGCACCAGTGGAATCGTCAGCGCCACCACCAGGCCGGTACGCATGCCGAGACTGATGAAGCTCACGATCAGCACGATCACCACCGCTTCAAGCAAGGAGCGCTGGAACTCGCCCACGCCGCGCGTCACCGCGCGCGGCTGATCGGCGACGCGCGTCAGCTCCATGCCCAGCGGCAGGCCGGCGCTGATCGAGGCGATCTCCTTGTCCAGCGCTTCGCCGAGATGAATGATGTGGCCGCCCTTGTCCATCGACACCGCGATGCCGATCGCGCGTTCGCCGCCGACGCGCATGCGCGGCGAGGGCGGGTCCTGATAGCCGCGGTAGACGTTGGCGATGTCGCCCAGCCGCAGCGTGCGATCGCCCGCCGCGATCGGCAGATCGCGCACTTCGTCGAGCGATTGCAGGCGGCCGCTGACGCGCACATAGATGCGCTCCAGTGGCGTGTCGAAACTGCCGGTGCCGACGACGGCGTTCTGCGTTTGCAGCGCCTGGATCACCGAGGTCAGCGGCACGCCCAGCTGATCGCGCTTGGCGTTGGCGACGTCGACGAACAGACGCTCGTCCTGCAGCCCGATGAAATCGACCTTTGCCACCTGGCGCACCCGTAGCAGGCGCTCGCGGATGCGGTCGGAATAGTTCTTGAGTTCCTCGTAACTGAAGTCGCGCCCGGTCAGCGCATAGATGTTGCCGAAGGTGTCGCCGAACTCGTCGTTGAAAGTGGGGCCGATGATGTTGGCCGGCAGTTTGTAGCGGATGTCGCCGATCTTCTTGCGCACCTGGTAGAACGCTTCCTGCATCACCTGCGGCGGCAGATCATCGCGGACGATCACGGTCACCAACGACTCGCCGGGCCGGGAATACGACTTCACATAGTCCAGCGTCTCCAGCTCCAGCAGTTTTTCCTCGATGCGATCGGTGACCAGCCGGTCCATCTCGTCGGCGGTGGCGCCGGGCCAGAAGGTCTGCACCACCATCACGCGGAAGGTGAACGGCGGATCTTCCGAGCGCCCCAGCTTGGTGTAGCTGATGGCGCCGATGATCGCCGACAGCGCCATGAAGAAAATCACCAGGCTGCGATTGTTGAGCGCCCACTCGCTGAGGTTGAAGTTCACAGCGCGACCGGCGCAGCGCGGTCGATCGGCTTCACCGCCATGCCGGGCGTCAGCAGCTGCAGGCCGGCGGAAATCACGCGGTCGTCCTTGCCGATGGCGCCCGCGACCACCGCGCTGTCGTTGAGCAGTTGCAACACCTCGACCGCGAGCGGCTGCGCGGTTGCCGGGTCGCCCTGCACGCGCCAGATCACCGGCTTGCCGGCGACTTCCGATACCGCCGACAGCGGCAACCGCCAGGCGCTGCGATCGGTCACCGCGCCGACGATCACGCTGGCGCTCATGCCGACGCGCACCTGGTCGTCACTCTCGACGAAGCTCACCCGCGCCTCGTGGGTGCGTCCTCGCGCATCCGCCGATTCGGCGATCTCGCGCAGCTTGCCGGGGTAGGTCTTGCCGGGCACCGCCCACAGCGTGATGCCGAGCTGAGCGGCCTTTCGCAGCGCTTCCACCGCCGCGCCTTCGGGCACGCTGATGCGCACCTCGCGCTCGCCGTCGCGCGCGAAGCCGAGCACCGCCTGCCCGGCGCTCACCACCTGCCCGGCGTCGGCGATGACTTCGGTGACGCTGCCGTCGGCGTCGGCGATCAGGCTGGTGTATCCGGCCTGGTTGCGCACCACGGCGAGTTGCGAGCGCGCCTGCTTGAGCTTGGCTGCGGCCAGTTCCGCCTGATTGCGCTGCACGTCGAGCGCGGAGCTGCTGACGAAGCCGCTATCGGAAAGATTCTTGTAGCGCTGGTATTCGCTCTGCGCGAGTTGCGCGTCGGCTTCGGCGGCGCTGGCGGCGGCGCGTGAGGCATCGACATTGAGCCGAGCGTCGACGGGATCGAGCACCGCGAGCACGGTGCCCTTGCTCACGTGCACGCCGATGTCGGCTCGCCGCTCCACGATCTTGCCCGGCACGCGGAACGACAGCGGCGTTTCGACGCGCGCGCGAACGCTGCCTGGATACGCTTCGCCCGCGATGCCCTGCATGGGCATGGGCGCGACCACGGCCACCGGCCTTGCCACCGCCGGCGGTGGCACCTCCTTGTGACAGGCTGCAAGCGAAGCCAGAATCGAAACCCAGGCCAGAGTGCTGCGCATAGTGTTCATCCCGCGGCTCTGATCGCTACGACGAGTTGGCAAATGGAAACGACTGACGGATACCAGACTTAATGAACGACATAGTACATTAATGCCATGAGCCGTCGACCTGCCACTGCAAGCCAAGCCGCGCGGCCTGCGCGAGGGCGGCCGCGGGACGCGGACAAGCGCACGGCGGTGATCGCCGCGGCCAGGCGCATGTTCGCGCTGCACGGGTTGCTCGGCACCAGCATGGACGCGATCGCGGCCGAGGCCGGCGTGTCCAAAGTCACCGTGTACAGCTACTTCGCCGACAAGGACGATCTGTTCCGCCAGGCCGTTGCGCACGCCTGCCAGTCGCATACGCCGGTGGAGCACTTCGACCCCAGCCAGCGCGGCGACCTGCGCCCGCGTCTGTTGCTGATCGCCGACGGTTTCTTCGGCCTGATCACCTCGGCCGAGCCGCTGAGCCTGTACCGGCTGATGGCGGCGAACCCGCGCCGGCATCGCAAGCTGTCGAACCTGTTCTGGCAGGCCGGGCCCGAGGCGACGATCGAGCGCTTCGCGCAACTGCTGACTGCCGCGACCGCCAAGGGCGAGCTGTCGGTGGACGATCCGATCGCGGCGGCGGGGCACTTCTTCTGCCTGATCAAGGGCCGTTATCACCACCAGCTGATGGTCGGGGTGATCGACAAGGTGACGGCGGCGCAGCGGCGCGCGCATGTCGAAAGCGCGGTCGGCATGTTCATGCGCGCGTATGCCGCGCGTGGTGGATAAAAACGGGCGCTACACGAAAGAGTAGGCGAAAGCCGGCGGCGTGGCGTGTAGATTAGCGGTCCAAACAGCTGTCCCATAATGAACCAGCCAGAACCCTCGACGGGTCCGTGCGTACAGGAGAAGCCGATGAGCCTCAATCGAATCCAGCAGTCGCTGCGGATGCGTTCCCGCTTGGTGCTTGCGGCTGCGTTGTTGCTGGCCGGCGGGCTGGCCTGCGCCGCGACCGCCGACGTCGACCAAGCGAGCATCATCGCCAACGCCAAGACCAGCAAGCAGTGGCCGAGCAACGGCATGGACTTCGCCGGCACGCGCTTCAGCAAGCTCAAGCAGATCAACACCGCCAATGTGAAGGACCTGGGCCTGGCCTGGTCCTACAGCCTGGGGTCGGAACGCGGCGTCGAGACCACCCCGCTGGTGGTGGACGGCGTCATGTATGCCACCGCGCCCTGGAGCGTGGTGCATGCGCTCGACGCGCGCACCGGCGCCAAGCTCTGGGTGTACGACCCGCAGGTGCCGCGCAGCGGCGGCTACAAGGCCTGCTGCGACGTGGTCAACCGCGGCGTCGCCCTGCACAAGGGCAAGGTCTATGTGGGTTCGCTCGATGGCCGCCTGATCGCGATCGACGCCAAGACCGGCGCCAAGGTCTGGGAGAAGGACACCATCATCGACCACGCGCGCCCCTACACCGTCACCGGTGCGCCGCGTGTCATCAAGGGCAATGTGATCATCGGCAACGGCGGCGCGGAGCTGGGCGTGCGCGGCTACATCACCGCCTACGACGCCGAGAGCGGAGAGCAGAAATGGCGCTGGTTCGCGGTGCCCGGCGACCCGTCCAAGCCCTTCGAGGACGAGTCGATGGCCAAGGCCGCCAAGACCTGGGACCCCAGCGGCAAGTACTGGGAAACCGGCGGCGGTGGCACCGTCTGGAATTCCATGGTCTATGACCCCGACCTCAACCTGATGTACATCGGCACCGGCAACGGCTCGCCCTGGTCGCATCGCAAGCGCAGCCCGCAGGGCGGCGACAATCTGTATCTCGCCTCGATCGTCGCGCTCAACCCCGACACCGGCCAATACGTCTGGCACTACCAGGAAACGCCGGGCGACAACTGGGACTACACGTCCACCCAGGACCTGATCCTGGCCGACATCAAGCTCGCCGGCAAAACCCGCAAGGTGATCCTGCACGCGCCGAAGAATGGCTTCTTTTTCGTTATCGACCGCACTACCGGGCAATTTATTTCGGCAGATACCTTCGTCGACGTGAACTGGGCCACCGGCTACGACAAGGAAGGCCGCCCGATCGAAATCGCCGAGGCGCGTTCTCCCGAAAAACCTTTCGACATCGTCCCCGGGCCGTTCGGTGGCCATAACTGGCAGTCGATGTCGTACAGCCCGGTCACGGGCCTCGCCTATTTCCCGGCGCAGAACGTGCCGGTGTCGCTGTCCGAAGACAAGGCCTGGACCGGCCACAACAGCAATCATCCCGGCGAAACCAATAGCGGTATCGGCTTCAACCTCGGCATGAACCTCAATCCCGCGCCGCCCAAGAGCAAGGCCTTCGGCCGCCTTGTCGCCTGGGACCCGATCAAGCGCAAGGAAGCCTGGGGCTATGACTACGTGTCGCCCTGGAACGGCGGCACCTTGGTGACGGCGGGCGACCTGGTGTTCCAGGGCACCGCGGATGCGCGCCTGATCGCCTTCAACGCCAAGAGCGGCGCCAAGCTCTGGGATGCGCCGATGGGCACCGGCGTGGTCGCCTCGCCGATCACTTATGAACTGGACGGCAAGCAATACGTGACCATCGCCGCCGGTTGGGGCGGCGTTTATGGCCAGATCCAGCGCGGCTCCGAGGGCAACACGCCCGGCACGGTCTACACCTTCGTGCTCGGCGGCAAGACCGCGCCGCCGGCCTTCACCCAGTACCAGTTGGGCTCGCTGCTGGCCGGCGTCCAATACGACCCCAAGGACGTACCGGCCGGCACCGCGCTCTACATCAGCAACTGCGCCTTCTGCCACGGCGTGCCCGGCGTCGACAAGGGCGGCAACCTGCCCAACCTCGGCTATGTCGACAAGACCTTCATCGAGAACCTCGACAAGATCCTGTTCAACGGCCCGTTCGTCGCCAAGGGCATGCCCGATTTCACTGGCAAACTGACGGCGCAGGACGTGCAGAAGATCAAGGCCTTCATCCAGGGCACGGCGGACGCGGTGCGTCCGCAGGCGAAAGCGACGGTGAAGTAACGGTGCGCTTTGTTGCTGGCCGCTGTCCTCAATTCCCAGCAGGAGCCTGCGCCCGAATTCCGCGAGTTGCGGAGCGTGATTAGTCGCTGCCGCGAGAACCCGATCATCATCGAGTTCGGCATCATCTGAGTGTCCCGATACGCGGTTAGCGTTACGCCGGAGATAAAGCGGCTGGCGCACCGGCCTGCCGCTCGATATCTTCGAGCGATATCGCCGGGTCCCCGCTTGCCATGAGCGGGGACGCGCGTGGCTTCAATTTCGCGGCGCAGGCGTCGATTGCGAATGGCGCTTAGCTGAATCAGGTCCACGTTGCGTTGGAGCAGTGATTCCAGCCGTGCTTGAAGCACGCTCGCCGCCGCGGTTGGGCTCGAACTTCAACCGGATTCCGAGGTTCGTGCTTTGACTGGGGCCATTCGCTAGCGATCTGAGGGCCCGGCAGGACGCGCAGTTCATGGCGGTACTCACCCGGTTACATCACCAGGCACCAGGAGGCCCGCACGATCCCGATGGACCGAATGGCCGAATTGATCAGTCCATTGACCGGCAACCAATGCTTTTCGTCGGTTCTGCGGCCTGTGCGCGCCGTAAGATATCGAGCAGGCGGCAAGCCGTTCCATGGGACGAGAGCCTGAACACCGACGATAAGGAGAGAGAGAGTGATGAGCGCCGACGGTTTCAATCCGCGGGTTTTCAAGTTCTGCGCCTGGACCGGCGTGATGTTCGTGATCCTGTGGCTCACCGGCGCCGGGCCGATGACCGGCTGGGTCTATCTGCCGCCGCCTTCTGCCGCTGATTTGGCCGCCAAGACCGTCGGCGACTACACCAGCAACCTGGTGGGCATGCGCATCGGCTGTACGGCGATGATCTTCTCCAGCATCTTCTATCTGGCCTGGGGCCTATCGGTGTCGATGATGACCAAGAAGCTGGAGGGCGATTACCCGATCCTGTTCTATATCCAGGTCGTGAGTCTCGCCGCCTGCGTCGTCGTGATTCTGTACATCGGTTTTTTCTGGGCGACCGCTGCCTGGCGCGCGGGCGAGACCACCAATGAAGTCACGCAGGCCCTGAACGATCTGGGCTGGCTCGGCGTGCTTTACACCGGCGCGCCGTTTGCGTCCTACCAGCTCGCGCTGGCGGCGGTGACCTTGTCCGATCAATCGGAGCGCCCGGTATACCCGCGCTGGTCGGGTTACTTCAACCTGTTCACCTCGTTCTTCATGTTCGAGGCGGCGGGGATTCTTTTCTTCAAGACCGGGCCTTTCTCGCAGAACGGCCTGTTCGTTTTCTACTGCCCGATGATCGTGTTTTTCGTCTGGATTCTGGTGTTCTCCTACCTCGCGATGAAAGCCATCGACGCCAAAGTCGCGGAGCGCTCGGCGTTGCCGAAGCGATCGCGTCAAGCCGTGGCGGGCAGCCCCAGCGGCGCCAGCGCGTAGACCGATCAATGTCCCGGACGCGAAGAGGGCGAGGCCTTGGCTTCGGCCTCTTCGCGGAATTCATGGATGGTCTGGCCGGTCCAGATCTTGAAAGCGCGGCGAAAGGCGTTGGTGTCCTTGAACCCCAACAGATACGCCGTCTCCTTCGCCGTCATCCGCGAGTTGCCCAGGTATTGTTTAGCCACGTCGATGCGGAACTCGTTGATCAGCCCCTTGTAATTCTGCCCTTCGGCGTGCAGATGGCGGCGCAGGGTACGAGTGCTCATGCCGAGTTCGCTGGCAAGCTGGTCCAGGCTCGGCAAGCCGTTCATCTTGCTCAGCAGCAGGCTGCGGATGCGCGACACCAGTGGGCTGTCGGCGGCGATCTGCCGCATGATCTGGCTGCAGTGCTGCAGACAGATCGCATTGAATTCCTCGTCGCTGCCTTTGACCGCCAGTTGCAGGTCGACCGTGTCGAAACGGATACGCGTGGTCTTGCAATTGAAGCGCGGCGCGCAGCCCAGGTAGTCCGCGTACAGCGCGTGATGCGTCGGCGCCGGGTACGACAAATCGACCGCGCTCGGCACGAAGCGCTGCTTGGTCAAAGCTTCGCCCATCTTGATCGCGATCATGAGAATTTCCTCGACGCCGAAGTTGTAGAGAAAGCCCATCGGCCGCAACTCGGAAATGCTCAGCGACCAGGCGCCGCGATCGTGCTCTTCCAGCCGCAAGCTGAGCAGCATGCCGACCAGCGCATTGCTGTAGCGCAGCCACAGTCCCAGCGCATCGCGTGCCGTGCGTGACGACATCATCGCGTGGCCGACGATGCCGAAATCGGTCAGCTCCGATTCGCTGCCGACTTCAAGCCCGATGCCCTGGTTGCCGGTGAGGCGGATCATGTTCGCCACCACCGTCTGGCACTGCGAGAACTCGACGAGATGGGCCGGGTTTCTGAACTGGGTGGGCTCGATGCCGCTGCCGGCGAGCACCGCCTCGACACCAAAGCCGCGCGCTTGCATGAAGGCAACGTAGTGGCGGATTGTGATGGATCGGAACATCGGAAAAGTCCTTGCTATAGACTCGGTCTCGGCAGCAGCGAGGCCGACAGCGATGAGCTTTGAAGTCTGCAGTTTGACCGGTCAACTGTTGGCTTGTTGACGTACCGTTCGCTAGTATATCAACCGTAAAACGAGCCGTTAAAGAGTTCGATATCCGGTGCGTGTCAATTGGAGAGGAGAGAATCATGGAAGCACGTCATCGCTTGACGATGTCCAGCCTGCTCGGACTCGCGGCTGTTGCGGCAATCGTCGCACCGTTGGCCTCGGCGGCGGATGCTGAAGCTGCTCCCCTCTTTGAGGGCCCCTACGCGACCCTCCTCGGACGGTACGTAAAGGAGGACTCCAGCAGTGCGACCGATGATGGCGTCGGCGTCACGGCCGGCTTCGGCCTGCGTCGCGAGCTGCTCGCTTTCGAGGGACGTGCCAGCTACACCTCCTTCGACACCGGCCGCGGGGTTGGCGGTAGCGGCAACATCCTGGTGTTTCCGTTTACGAGCCTGCCCGGACTGTACGGACTCTTCGGCGTCGGCCTCGAAAACATTCACGGCTATCCCGGGGTGGACGGCACGTTCAACAACGCCACTGCCAACACAGGCCTCGGCTACATCTTTCCGCTGAATTTCGGCAGCTATCAGTTCGGGCTGCGAGCCGAAGCGCTTTATGAATACGCCAAGCGCAACAAGCGCGACCGCGACCAGACGCCGCCCACGATCGACCTGCCGGTCGCATCGAGCTTTGACAACGCGATCCTGCACATCGGCCTGCAACTGCCTTTCGGTTCGCCGCCACCACCGCCACCGCCGGCTCCTCCACCGCCGCCGGTCGAGGTGGTGCCGCCGGCACCGATCGCGCCGCCGCCCTGCAAGGCACCGCAGCCGGGCGAGCGGCTGTCGCTTGCAGGTTGCGGAACCGGCGACGTGATGGTGTTGCGGGGTGTCAACTTCGACTTCGACAAGTCCTCGCTCACGCCGGATGCGAAGACGATTCTCGACGGCGTCGCCGACGAGTTGAAGGCGTTCCCGAGCATTCAGGTCGAAATCGACGGTCACACCGACGCCATCGGCTCCGACGACTACAACCAGCGTCTCTCGGAACAGCGCGCGGCCTCGGTGGTGACCTATCTTGCCGAGCACGGCATCGACGCCGGCCGCATGAGCAGCAAGGGCTTCGGCGAGTCGATGCCGGTCGCCGACAACGGCACGGACGAAGGCCGCGAGCAGAACCGGCGCGTGGAGCTGAAGATCGTCGTCGGATCGGTGGTACCGGCGGCCGCCGCAACACCGGATGCGGCGCCCGCCGATGCGCCCTTGGACGCCGCAACCACACCCGGGCCCGACGCCGCTCCACCGGAAGCCGCGCCTGCGTTGGCCGACCCGCCGAGCTCGCAGTAGCCGCCCTGTACAGCCGCAACAGCCGCGCAAGCTCAGCGAACTCACAAACATTGCGACGCGGAAACTGAAGTCCGCATCGCCTTGGGGGAATCTCATGATGCACAAGACAATCGCGGTTTCGTTTCTTCTCGCCGGTGCCGCCGGCATCGCGTCCGCGCAGTCGGGCGACGCGCCGGATCCGCAGGCGTTTCCCGATGCCGCCAGCGCGCCGGCCACCGAGCCTGCGACCACCGGCGAGCCGGTGTCGACGGAACTCGGCGCGATCCCGGTGCAGGTCGCCGAACCCCCCAAGGAAGACGAGCCGGCTGCCGCTCGCGCCGGCAACCGCCTGATCGAGGAGGTGGTGGTGACCGCCACCAAGCGCTCGGAAAACCTGTCGGAAGTACCGATCTCGATCGCCGCGTTCAGCGGTGAGAAGCTGGAAGCGCTGGGCGTCGAGTCGGCTCAGGATCTGTCCAAGGTCACGCCGGGCCTGACCTTCAACGTGTCGGCGGGCTACACCCAGATCTACCTGCGCGGCGTCGGCTCCGACGCGTTCCTGCCGTCGGCGGACGCGACCGTGCCGGTCTACATCGACGGCGTGGTACTGCTCGCCGGCCACGGCTCCGAGGACACCCTGGGCCGCGTCTCGCGAGTGGAAGTGGTGAAAGGCCCGCAGGGCACGCTGTTCGGCCGCAACTCGACCGGCGGCGCCATCAGCATCATCACGCCCGATCCGGGGCCGGACCTGCAGACCGACGTCCAGGTCGGCTTCGGCAACCGCGGCACTTTCAACCAGCAGCTCTTCGTCAACCTGCCGATCTTCGAGGGGCTAGGCGCAACGATCTCCGGCTACAACCAGGATCACGATCCCTACGCGAAGAACACCGCGGGTGAGACCATCGACTCCTATTCGCGTGGCGGCAGGGTCAAGCTGGTGTGGCAGGCCCTGGACGATCTGTCGGTATTCGCGACGGGTTCGTACAGCGAGGAGGCGACCAATGTCGGATATGCCAACCAGTTGACGCGCGTGGCGCCGGATTTTGCCGCCATCATTCCGGAAGATCCCAAGCTCGACGGCAAGTATGCGCAAAACGTCATCGGCGGCGCCTCGCTTTTCAGCACGCTGTTCTCGGCCGGTGGCGACTGGAAGCTGCCGGGGATCGAACTCAAGCTCATCGGCTCCACGCAGAAGCAGACCGACACCTACGAAGCCTACGACTACGACGGCAGTCCGCTGCCGCTGCTCAGCTTCAATTCGACGGATGAGTTCTTCAAGCAGAAGACAGCCGAATTGCAGATTCTGTCGACGGACGAGACGCCCTTCAATCAGTATTTTTCTTTCGTGGGCGGATTCTATTATCTCAATGGCAATGGCGGCTTCCCCGACCTCAACTTGAGTGTGGCCGGTAGCGGCTCCACGGCGGGCGGATTGCTGGGCACCATCCCGGCGCTCAACGGCTTTCAAAACAGTCTGAACGCGGCGCTGTCGGCGCTTTGCGTGCCGGGTGTGATCTGCCCGGCGGCGATCCCCGGCGTGACCAGCCCGGTGGTCACCGCCGTTTCCGGTGGCTTGCTGACCTCGCGCTCGTCATCCGGCTATTTCCAGGGCACCACGCATCTGTCCGAAATCTTCGGCTGGTCGTCGCGGATCAATCTGATCACCGGCCTGCGCGTCGATCGTGAAACGCGCGGACTCAACGCGAACCGTCTGGCCGTGCGCAGTCCCCTCGATCCCAACGTGCAGTTCGTCGCCAAGACTTTCGACGTGCCCGATCTCACCAAGACCTTCCTGCCGTTCAAGGTCCAGTTGCAGTGGTTCCCGACCGAAGGCCAGCAGATCTACACCACGTTCTCGCGCGGCTACACATCGCCGACCTACAGCACGGTGAATTTCTTCTCCGCACCACCGCCCTTGAAGGCGTCGAAAGTCGACAGCTATGAAATCGGCACCAAGCTGGCGCTGTTCGACGGCACGCTGTCGCTCAACAGCGCCGCCTTCGCTATCCAGCAGTCAAACCTGCTGACGGGTTTTGCCGGCCTGACCTCGGGCGGCGTCGTGGAGTTCGAGAATGTGCCAAAGGCCCGCGTCTACGGCATCGAGGGCGATTTCGTGTGGCAGCCGCTGCCCGATGTCGATCAGGGCCTGGCCGTGGTGGGCAGCGCCACTTATCTGAAGGGGGAGTACACGGACTATCCAGAAGGCCGCGGCTACGATCCGGCAACGGGCCTGGCTTTCGGGCCGCCGGCGCCGATCTTCGGTGTCCCGGTATCGACGCTGCCCGCGCGTGACTTCACCGGCAACGAGATCAATCACACGCCCAAGTTCAGCTACAACGCCGGCATCAATCAGAGCTTCGACTTGAGCACCGACAGCCGGGTGGAGATCAATGTCACCACCAACTACCAGTCGCGCACCTTCAACGATGCGCAGAACTCGCCGGAGTACAAGACGCCGGCCTTCCAGTTGTACGACGCCAGCCTCAGCTATTTCTACACACCCTGGGGTCTCCAGATTACAAGCTTCTGCAACAACCTCACCGACCATACCTATCCCGCCGGCGTCTTCCTGCTCGATACCGGGCGGTTCGAGATTCTCAATGTTCCGAGACTCTACGGCCTGCGCGTGAAGTTCACGTTCTAAGGACGAGGCGATCGTTCTCAAGTAACAGAAAACGCCGATGTCCTACGACGTAGTGGTCGTCAGCACTGGCAGCCACTCGCTGATAGCCTCGACCTAGCTCGACAAGGCCGGCGAGACGCGCCGATTGGAAAGAACGATCCATGCGGCGGCGTGGTGTCGATCGAGATCGCCCCGGGCTTCAACAGCGAATCGCATCACGGTGAGGACAAGTCGAGCAACCCATGTTCCGACCCGTGAAAATCCGCCAGTACCCCGCCGCGATGCGCGCTGGGGCTACCGGCGGACACGGTATTTGCCGGAACCGGTCGAAGAGGCGAGGCTGCACGATGCCTCCTACCTGGTCGATCTGCGCCAGAGCCAAGCGGTGGTCGCCAACATGATCCGGCTCCCGGTAAACAGGGCACCGGCGTCGAAATCGGGCGCGCCGTGGAATTCGGCGACCTGGGCATCGTCGGCTATGCGCTGCTGTCCTGCCGCAACGTGCGCGAGGCCAACCAGCCGTGGATGGGCTATCACAACACGCTGATCGGCCTGCTGGTGAATTGGGGCCCGCTGAAGTTGCCACCATTGGGTTTGTCGCCGACTGCGCAGAGCTGCTTGATTGAGTTCACTCGACGTAACGTGTCGAAACTATGACGGTTGTCCGCGACCTGGCCAACGCGGAAAAATTGTCCCTAGCTCGCCTTCAACCATGCCCCGACCTACGCTAGCTGACGCTCAGATCGAAGAGACGCAAACGCCTTTCCTAGCCGATCGTGGCATTCGCATCCAGGACCCGTAAGAAGTCGTCAGGCCATCGAAGGTGAGCGCCGCGTGGTTCCTTCTGATGCCGCTTGACCTTCTGCCCCCACAAAGCTTCCACCGGGCTTGTGCCTTGAGTGACCAACTTCGAGCATTGCTATGCAGCCCGCGAGCTTCCAAAAGGCTGATCTCAGGAAAAGCTCCGAGCGTCTTCAGACCTCCGTGCCGTTGACCCGTTGGACTGGACAACGAGTTCTTTTTAGTGACGCGATGCTCGCTCGATGCCGTTGAGTGGATCCGCGTGGCGCCATGGCATTCAGTTCGGTGATGGTGAACATCCACATAATGAGTTTGAACGACACAGGGTTTGCATCGACACTGGGTCCGTATCGTCGTCGGAAACGAACATCGGTCTGTAGCAGGGACCGGACCTAGAGGCATGCTGTCATGTCGATCCCACCACTGACTCGCCTGCGGCGGCGCCAGGCCGCCGCACCGGTCGCGTCGAGCCGGTTCATCGCTGCCATTGGCGCCGCACAAGTCATCGGCTGATATAAGACAAGCCATGAGTTCGCCGATCCGCAAGCTGGCCTGCATTGCCCTGCTGGCGGGCTGCCTGCCCGGCTGCGGTGGCGTGCTCGATTCGCGCGGGCCGGTGGCGCATGCCGAGCGCATCATCCTGCTCGACTCGCTGGCGATCATGCTGGCGATCATCGTGCCCACCATCGTCGCGACGCTCGCGTTTGCCTGGTGGTTCCGCGCCTCCAACAAGCGCGCTCAATATCTGCCGACCTGGGCCTATTCCGGCCGGCTGGAATTCATCGTCTGGGCGATTCCAGCGCTGACCGTGATTTTTCTCGGCGGCATCGCCTGGATCGGTTCGCACGATCTCGATCCCTACGCGCCATTGGAATCGAAAACAGCGCCGTTGGAAATCGAGGTGGTGTCGCTGGACTGGAAGTGGCTTTTCATCTATCCCGAAGCGCAGGTCGCCAGCGTCAATGAACTGACCGTGCCGGCGGGCACGCCGATCCACTTTCGCCTGACGTCCGGCACGGTGATGAACAGCTTCTTCGTGCCGCAGCTCGGCAGCCAGATCTACACCATGGCCGGCATGACCTCGCAGCTGAGCCTGCTTGCCGATGTGCCGGGCGTGTTCCGTGGCATCTCGGCGCAGTTCAGCGGCGATGGTTTCGCCGACATGCACTTCGAGGTGCACGCCTTGAGCGCGCCGGACTACGCGGCGTGGATCGAGAAGACCAAGAACGCGGGCAAGACACTCGACGCGGCGGCGTTCGCCGGGCTGTCGCGGCCCGGCGTGACACCGCAACCCTTCACCTACGGCAGCGTGGCGCCGGATTTTTTTGCACACGTGCTCGCGGTGTCGGTCGGTGACAGCGGCCACGCCAATCCATCGGAGCGCTGAGATGCTAGGCAAGCTGAGCTGGGACGCGATACCGCTGCACGAGCCGATTCCGCTCATCACCTCGCTGGCGGTGCTGATGGTGATCGGCGCCACGCTGGCCTGGGTCACGGCGCGCGGCCACTGGCCCTACCTCTGGAACGAGTGGATCACCAGCGTCGATCACAAGCGCATCGGCGTGATGTATTTCCTGCTCGGCCTGATCATGCTGCTGCGCGGCTTCGCCGACGCGATCATGATGCGCGCGCAACAGGTGATGGCCCTCAACGCGCCCGGTTTCCTGCCGCCGGAGCACTACGACCAGATCTTCTCCGCGCACGGCACGATCATGATCTTCTTCGTGGCGATGCCGTTCATGATCGGCCTGATGAACTACGTGGTGCCGCTGCAGATCGGCGCGCGCGATGTCGCATTCCCCACCTTCAACTCGGTGAGCCTGTGGCTGACCGCTGCCGGCATTTTGCTGGTGAACCTGAGCCTGACCATCGGCGAGTTCGCCAAGACCGGCTGGCTCGCGTATCCGCCACTGTCGGAGCTGAAGTTCTCGCCTGGTGTCGGCGTCGATTACTACCTGTGGGGATTGCAAATCTCCGGCATCGGCACCTTGATGTCGGGCGTCAATCTGGTGACGACGATCCTCAAGATGCGCGCGCCCGGCATGGGCCTGACGCGCATGCCGGTGTTCTGCTGGACGGCGCTGGCCTCCAACCTCTTGATCGTCGCCGCCTTCCCGATTCTCACCGCGACGTTCGCGATGCTGCTGCTCGACCGCTACCTCGGCTTCCACTTCTTCACCAACGAGGCCGGCGGCAATCCGATGATGTACATCAACCTGATCTGGGCCTGGGGCCACCCCGAGGTCTATATCCTGATATTGCCGGCCTTCGGCGTGTTCTCCGAGGTGATCTCCACGTTCTCGGGCAAGCCGCTGTTCGGCTATCGCTCGATGATCGTGGCGACCATGGCCATCTGCGTGCTGTCGTTCACGGTCTGGCTGCATCACTTTTTCACCATGGGCGCGGGCGCCAACGTCAACGGTTTCTTCGGCATCATGACGATGATCATTGCGGTGCCGACCGGCGTGAAAGTCTTCAACTGGCTGTTCACGATGTATGGCGGTCGCGTGCGCTTCGAGGTGCCGCTGCTGTGGGCGCTGGGCTTCATGGTCACCTTCGTCATCGGCGGCATGACCGGCGTGCTGCTGGCGGTGCCGCCGGCGGATTTCGTGATGCACAACTCGCTGTTCCTGATCGCGCACTTCCACAACGTCATCATCGGCGGCGTGGTGTTTGGCGCTTTTGCCGGCTACACCTACTGGTTCCCGAAAGTGTTCGGCTTCCGCCTGCACGACGGCCTCGGGCGTGCGGCGTTCTGGTTCTGGATCACCGGTTTCTATCTGGCCTTCATGCCGCTCTACGTGCTCGGCTTCATGGGCGCGACGCGGCGCATGCAGCATTACGATGTGAGCGCCTGGCAACCCTGGTTCATCGCCGCAGCCGGTGGCGCGGCGCTGATCGCCTGCGGCATCGGCTGCCAGGTGCTGCAACTGGTGGTGAGCATCCGCGGCCGCCGGCAACGGATCGACGCCAGTGGCGACCCCTGGGACGGCCGCTCGCTGGAATGGATCACGTCCTCGCCGCCGCCGGTCTACAACTTCGCGGTGCTGCCGAACGTGAAAGGCGAGGAGGCGTACTGGAGCATCAAGCAGCGCTTCACCAAGGACGGGCGCTTCGCCGACGAGCCGGATTACGAGGACATCGAGATGCCGCGCAACTCGCCCACCGGCTTCGTCACCGCGTTCTTCGCCACGGTCAGCGGCTTCGCGCTGATCTGGCACATCTGGTGGCTGGTGTTGCTGGGTCTGGCTGGTGCCTTCGCCACTTTCGTCGTGTTCGCCTGGCGCGATCACAACGAGTTCCGGATTCCGGCGGCGGACGTGGCGCGGCTCGACCGCGCGCGCCGTCAAGCGCGTCAGGTTCTCTTTGGCAGTCCGGAAGCGCAGACATGAGCGCCGCCGCGACCGCAGGCAGCCATGACGATCCGCACCAGCTCGGTCACGGCGATGGAGCGGCTTCATCGGACTTCGGACCCGCACCCAAGCGCATCGTCGTCGGCTACGGCTTCTGGATTTTCCTGCTCTCCGATTTCATCCTGTTCTCGGGTTTCTTCGCCGCCTATGCCGTGCTCGCCGACGCGACCGCCGGTGGCCCGTCCGGGCGCGACTTGTTCGAGCTGCCGAACATCGCGCTGGAAACCGCGCTGCTGCTCCTATCGAGCTTCGCCTGCGGCATGGCCAGCCTCGCCGTTGCCGAGCGCAAGATGGTCTGGACGCAAGTCTCGCTGTTGTTCACCGGCCTGCTGGGCCTGGGCTTTCTCGCACTTGAGCTGCACGAGTTCGCCGGGCTGATCGCCCGCGACGCCGGGCCGCAGCGCAGCGCTTTTCTGTCGGCCTTCTTCACGCTGGTGGGCTGCCATGGCCTGCACGTCGGCATCGGCCTGCTGTGGCTGGGGACGATGATGGCGCAGATCTTCGCCAAGGGTTTCAGCGAGGCCATGGCGCGGCGCTTCCTCTGCTTCAGTCTGTTCTGGCACGCGCTCGACATCATCTGGGTGGCGATCTTCACCGTGGTCTATCTGATGGGAGTGATCCGATGAGCGCACCCGAGAGCGCCGGCCAGCGCCGCCAGCTCGCACCCGGCGACCAGCCCGCGAGCGGCAGCGGCGTCACCGCCGGCGTGCGCGGTTACGTCATGGGGCTGGTGTTTGCCGCGCTGCTGACCGCGGTCTCGTTCGCCCTGATCGGCACCCAGCTGATCTGGGGCCCGGCGATCCCGGTGGCGCTGGCGGTGATGGCGGTGGCGCAGATGGGCGTGCACCTGGTGTTCTTCCTGCACATCGGCACCGGGCCGGACGACACCAACAACATCCTCGCGCTGGCCTTCGGCATCCTGATCGTCGGCATCGTCGTCACCGGTTCGATCTGGATCATGTTCCATCTCAACAGCAACATGATGCCGATGGACATGCTGATGGATCTACACAAGCAGCGTTGATCCGCTCACGTTTTGCACGCTGGGCGTCTGACCCGCGCTGACTGGCGAGAACCAGGTCATGGTGCCGCGGGCGACCCGGCTGCTAGGCTTCGCGTCGTCAGCGCGTCGGGGGATCGGCGTCTGGCGTCGCAGCGTCGTGTCTGGCTGGGGAGCGTCCAATGGGAGTGTCGTCTGCCGCGGTCTGTGCCTGCCTGATCGTGATCGGCTGCGCCGTGCTGATGGTGCCGCTGATCCGGTATGTCGCGATCGGCTGGGCCGCCAAGCGCAAGGACATCATGGACGGCTTCGATCATGATGCGCGCGAAGCCTACTTCCAGTTCTTCGTGCGCCGCGGGCCGATACGACGACGAATCACGCGACGCCAGCGAGCGCTTCGAGGCGATGCACACCGACTGGTACGGCCGGCACCTGTTTTTTCTGCCGGGCCTGCTGATCCTGCTGGTCACGACACTGGCATTGAGCTGCCTGGTGTTCACGGGCCTCGTGCATTTTGGATACCTGTCCTGCAACCCGCTGCTGCGGCTGCCCGACACCGCGCTGTCGGCGTTCGCCGGTGCCTATATGTGGGTGGTCAACGACTTCATCTCGCGCGCCCGGCGGCTCGACTTCTCGCCGGCCGACGTCCACTGGGGAACGCTGCGGCTGGTGATCGCCATCCCCATGGGCTACGCGTTTGCCAACATGCTGCCGAATTTCGGGCTGACGGTGGCCTTCGCGCTCGGTGCGTTTCCCCTGGACACGCTGACATCGATCCTGCGACGCCTGCTCTACAACTGGTCACAGCTCAAACCCACCGAAGACGAAGCCGCCTCCGACATCAGCAAGCTGCAGGGCGTCAACCGCGAGGTCGTCGAGCGGCTGGCCAAGGAGGACATCACGTCCGTCGTCGAGCTGGCCTACTGCGATCCGGTGCGGCTGACCATGCGCTCCAACCTGAGCTTCAATTTCGTGACCGACTGCATGGGGCAGGCGCTGGCCTGGATGTACCTCGAAGACAAGTTGAAGGAGGTCCGGCCGATGGGCTTGCGCGGCGCCATCGAGATATCGCACCTGCATGAGGAGATGCCGGGCGGCGGACTCGCTTTGAGAAGCGATGCTTCGACGATCGTCGATCAAGCCGCGAAAAAAATCGGACAGGATCCCGAGACGCTCAGGAACACCCTGGAGGAGATCGCCCTCGATCCGTTCACCAGCTTTCTGAACTCGGTCTGGAGTCTGCCGGAAGGCGATCTCGACAAAAGCGAGCCGGCCAGCGGCCAGCTCGATCTTTTCAAGGCTGACGCGACGGCATGCCGCTGCCCGGAAGCCTGCGGTTGCCGTCGGGAGCCGAGTGATTGGGACGGCCGCATCTGGAACATATCGCCGGTGCTGGTGCTGCTGTTTCTCGCTCTGAGCGTCTGCGGCCTGGCAAAGCTGATCCTGGTGCTGTCGGGCGGTTGCCCGGGCTGCGCTCGCGCGGCTCCGCTCCCGACGACATCACCACCGTCACCGCCGCCGCCGCCCGAAGCGCCGCCGGCACCGGTCAACATCGACCTGCAGTCCGACGTGCTCTTCCCTTTCGCCAGCCCCCGTCTGACACCGGCTGGCGAGCAGGCGCTGAAAGGCTTGGCCGACACGCTGGCGGCGAAGCAAGTCGTCAGCATGGCCGTCATCGGACATGCCGACCGGATCACCCGCGACCCGGCCCGCAACCAGGCGCTGTCGGAACGCCGCGCACGAGCCGTGGCGGATTATTTGATCGACCATGCCCCAGGGCTTCCCGAACCCGTGGTCAGAGGCCTCGGCGCGTCCGAGCCCAAGCTGCCGCCGGGCGCCTGCGACGCCCATGAGTCGGAGCAAGAGTTGAGAGCCTGTCTGGCACCCGATCGGAGTGTGGTGTTGCGCTACTGGATTGCCGGGATCAACTGATCGCCGCCATCGGCCGTTCGATGTAGTCCACAGTGATGGCGGTGACGTGGCGCAGGAACAGCTTGATCGGCAATCGCGACGGCGGCCTGGTCAGATAGCGCTGGATGCTGCCGATCAGGATGTTCTCGATGAAGAACGCGCGGTGCTCGATCATCTGCGGGCTCTCGCCGATCTTGCGATGCGTCAGGAACAGCCGCAGCGTGCCGTGGATCAACTGGTCGAAAGACAGCGAGTGCGCGCTCAGGTGCAGCTCCGGCATCTGCTGCGGCAGTTCGAGCAGGATCAGCTGATGGGTCTTGTAGAGCGACAGCATGTCCGACGCGGTCTTGTGGATCGCTCTTTCGAGCGGCGCGTCGAGAATCTGTGGTACCCGGGCTTTCATCGCTTCCACCAGCTTGGCCGTGGTGTCCTCGAAAAGGCTGAGAAAGATCGACTCGCGATTGGGAAAGTACTGGTAGAGCGAGCCGACGCTGACGCCGGCGCGCGCCGCGATCTGGATGGTGTTGAGCGCCGCGAAGCCGTTGACGCGTGCCAGCTCCGTGGTGGCGATCTTGATGCTGTCGAACGTCGCCTTGGCGCGCGTCTGCCGCGGCGCCTTGCGCTTGGCATGTGAACTTTTCGCGGCCTTGGTGGGCATGGCGGCTGAACTCTGATGATGCGAATTGAAACTGAATAGTTTTCACCTTACCGTAGCCGCCAATGAATCGGTAGCCGACATGCCGAGCAAGCCAGAGGAGACCCAGGATGAAGCTGCTGAGCCCGGACAACAGCGTGCTGATGGAAGTGTCGCGCCTGGAGCGCGAGGGCAATCACTTGGTGATCATCGGCTCGATCATGGGCGCGATGCCGATCCGCGCGATCCTGACGCCGACCGAAACGCGTAGCGGGTTCGGGCTGATGAGTTTCCGTCTGAAGCTGTTCGTCTTCTCGCTGCTGTTCCGCTCCTGAGATCGTCGTGGCAGAACTGAGCAACCCCGATGTCATCGTCGTCGGCGCGGGCCACAACACCCTGGTGTGCGCCGCCTACCTCGCCGCCAGCGGCCTGGGCGTGCTGGTGCTGGAGCGCAACGACATTCCTGGCGGCGGCGCGGTCTCCAAGAACCTGACGCTGCCGGGTTTCACACACGACACCCACGCGACGGCGGTGGTGCATCTGCAAGGGCATCCGCTGCTGAAGAACGACGAGCTGGGGCTGAAATCCAGGTTCGGCCTGGAATTCGTCTTCCCCGATTCGAGCTTCATGACCGTGTTCGACGACGGCGACACGCTGTCCTGCTATCTGGACCTCGATCGCACTTGCGGCGAGATCGCCAAGTTCTCCGCCAAGGACGCCGAGGCCTACCGGAAAATGGCGGTGATGATGGAGACGCTTGGGCCGGTCATCTCGATGAGCATGGCCAAGCCGCCGCTGCCTTTCGGGCGCTTCATCTCGTTGCTGGAGCAATCCGACATCGGCAACGAGATGCTGATGTCGATGCTGCGCAGTTCCTACGACCTGGTGGTGGAGCGCTTCGAGCATCCCAAGGTGCGTCTGCACTTTCTCAAGTGGATGGCGGAGATGTGTTGCAGCCCGGAGGACAAGACCACGGGGATGACGCTGCTGTTCCTGATTTATTCCTCGCACTCGAACAAGGCCGGCTGCGTGGTTGGCGGCTCGCAGAACCTGACACGCGCGCTGATCCGCTGCATCGAGCATCACGGCGGCGAAGTGCGCACCGGCCACAACGTGCGCCGCGTGCTCAACAGCGGTGGCCGCGCGACGGCGGTCGAGCTGGAAGACGGGCAGGTGTTGCGTGCCAGAAAAGCGGTGGTCGCGGCGATCCATCCGCATGCTCTCTGCGACATGGTGCCGGGGCTCGACGCCGGCCTGGTCGAGCGTGCAGCCAAAGTGGAGCTGTCGACTTACGGCATCTTCCTGGTCAATGCGGCCCTGCGCGAAAAGCCGGTGTGGACCGTCGGCAAATCGCCGGAAGACTGCCTGTGCGTCAACTACGTCGACTACACCTCGATGCAGGATTTCCGCAGCGTGTTCGACGAGCTGAAGTACGGCGAGCTGCCTACGCACTTCTGCGGCTACACGTCCGTGCACACGATCTACGATCCCTCACGCGCACCGGCGGGCCAGCACACGCTGTACTTCGCCACCTTCGCCCCGCTCGAACTCAAGGACGGTGGTCATGAAGGCTGGGACGCGGTGAAGGAGGCGCGCGCCGATTGGGTGATGGAGCGCCTGGCGCGTTACGCGCCGAACATCTCCGGCGACAACATCCTGGCGCGGCACGCCGACTCGCCGCTGGACATGGCGCGGCACTCGCCATCGTTCCGTCGCGGCGACGTGGTCGGCGTGGCGATGTTCATCTACCAGTTCTTCGCGCGCCGGCCGACACCGGAGCTGGCGCAATACCGCGTGCCGGGGGCCGAGGGCCTGTATCTGTCCGGCCCCTTCATGCATCCCGGCGGCGGCATCACTGGTGGCGGGCGGGCGACGGCAATCGTCGTCATGGAAGATTTGAAGATGAATTATTCAAAGGTGATCACCAGCTAGCAGAGGAGGCGCGTCGATGAACAGCGAGAAGATTGCACAGATCAAGCGCGCCTTCGATGATGAATTCGCGCGCCACGAGCGCCAGGAGCATCCCGCGGATTTTCCGGCGTTGCCGGAGGTGCCGGTCGAGCGCTACACCAGCGCGGAATTCTTCGAGCTGGAGAAGCGGCATGTCTGGACAAAAGCCTGGCTACTCGCCGGGCATGTCGATGAGGTGCCGGATGTCGGCAGCTTCAAGCTCTGGGAGCGCGCCGGCTGGCCGGTGATCATCGTGCGCGGCAAGGACCTGCGCATCCGCGCCTTCTTCAACAGTTGCCGTCATCGCGGCGGCGGTCTGGTGCGCGAGCCCTGCGGCAAGGCGAAGATGCTCGCCTGCAAGTTCCACGCATGGACGTACGACCTCGAAGGCCAGCTCGCCTTCGTGCCCGACGAACACGACTTCCCGGGTCTCGACAAGTCCGCGCACTCCCTGCTGCCGCTGCGTTGCGAGCTTTGGGGCAATCTGATCTTCGTCAATCGCGATCTGGACGCGCCGCCGCTGCGCGAGCACTTCGGCAAGGCCATGCGAGAGCTGGCGCATTTCGATTTCGACAAGCGCCGGGTCGCCGCCGTGATTCCCGTTGATCTGCCCTGCAACTGGAAGATCATCGTCGACGCCTTCCAGGAGTCCTATCACCTCGATGCCACGCATCCAAAAACCGTGGCACCGATTCTCGACTCGCGCGGCAGCGTCATCGAGCTGTGGCCCAACGGGCACTCGATTCTCACCGTGCCGCGGCGGCGTGATGTCGATCCCGCGCAGGACTTCATTCTCGATGCCGGCAGCCACAGCACCGACCCGCGGCACGAGATCACGCGCGCCGGCAATATCAGCTTTACGCTCTACCCGAACCTGATCGGCACGGCGGCGGAATACCAGTTTCCGATTCTCACGTTCTGGCCGACCAGCCTCAACACCACGCACGTCGACATCCTCATCACCGAGCCGATGGACTGCCCCGAGATGGAGCCGGCGCAGGCGCAGGCGATCATCGAGCAGTTCGGCTTGGTGATGAACGAGGACATGGGCAATGTCGCGGCCTTGCAAAAGTCGATCGAAGCGGGCGCCCTGCAGCACATCCGCCTGGGCCGCCAGGAGCGCCGCATCTACGCCTTCCACGAACAGCTCGATCGCGACCTGGGACCGCAGGTGCCGGAATCCTTGCGCGTGACACCGTCGTTGGATGCGTTCATCCACGCTGATTGACCGTTCGAATCCACCTGAATTTTTCTAAAGGAGCGTTGGCAATGTCAGAGCAAAGACCCTACAGGATTCTGGTCTGGGGACCTGGTGGACTCGGCGCCATCTGCATCTGGGAGACGCTCACCCTCGCGGAGTTCGAGCTCGTCGGCGTGCGCTGCTACAGCGACAGCAAGGTCGGCATCGACGCCGGTGACTATGTCGGCCTGAAGCCGAACGACATCAAGTTCAGCAACGACATTGATGAGTTGCTGGCTCTCGACGCCGACTGCGTGATCTATCTCGCCCTCGACATGGGCGTGTTCCATACCGACGACGAGGTTTTGAAAATTCTCGAATCCGGAAAGCATGTCATCACGCCGCTGCCCTACCAGCAGGCGCACCTGTGGCGCAGCCAGGAATTCCTCGACAAGCTCGACGCCGCCTGCTGCAAGGGCCACTCGGTTTTCCATGCCACCGGCGTCGATCCCGACACCGTCAGCGAGCGCATCACCCAGGCGGTGACCGGGCTGTGCACCGACATCCGCCAGTTGAAGCTGCAGGAGATGTGGGACTGCTCCAACAACAGCGCCGAGATCATGGCGGTGGTCGGTATCGGCAAGTCGGTGGAAGACGCGACCGCCAACCCGATGTCCGCCGCCGCCTGCCGCAACATCCAGAACGCGGTGGTGTATTCGACCGCGCACTCGCTGCTGGGCCGCGACTTCGCGCGTACCGAGAACACATCCGAGTACGCGCCGGCGCCGCAGGAGATCAAGAGCAAGTACATGCACATCCTGCCGGGGCAGGTCGGCCGCGTGACTCACCGAATGATGGGCTTTGAACACGAGGCCGACACCGAGCCTTTCTTCACCATGGAGTACAACTGGTTCATCGACGACTGCATGCTGCCGGAGGGCATCCAGCCCGGGCAGTATTTCGTGCTGTCGATCGAGGGGCGGCCGTCGGTGAAAGTGGCGATCGACATCAAGGCTTCGTTGAAGAACAACGACCGCTTCGTCGATCTCGGAAAATTGCAGACGGAGCCCGGCTACCACTCGGTCATCGCTGCCTGTTTGCAAGCCGTGCCGTTCGTGATGAAAGCGGCGCCGGGCCTGCTGCCCTCGCACGAGCCGCTGATTCACTGGAAGCGCGACGTGCGCCAGGGCCACGGCTGACACGCCGCGATGGGCGTCGAAAAACAGCGGGTCGCGGTCGTCGGCGCCGGCATCGCCGGCCTGACGGCGGCGTACCAGTTGCAGAAGGCCGGCTGCGAAGTCACGGTGCTGGAGGTCGAGGCCAGCGTCGGCGGACGCATGTCCTGCCGCCGCGTCGATGGTTTCACCTTCAACCGTGCCGCGACCCTGCTCGCCGGTCGCTACGATTTCCTGATCGGCCTGGTCAAGGAACTCGGGCTTGAGCACAAGCTCTCCTACGGCCATTCCAAGCTCGGCACGCTGCGCAACGGCAAGGTTTACAACCTGCGCACCAACCATGTCCTGCTCGACAGCCTGTTCTCGGGACTGCTGAGCTGGAAGAGCAAGCTGCTGATGCCGCGCCTGCTGTTGGACGTGGCGCGCTTGCGCCCGGTGCTGCGCTTCGATGATCTGAGCGTCGCCGCGCCGCATGATTTCGAGACCGCGGAGGGCTACGCGCTGCGGCGCTTGAACCGTGAGATCAACGACTACGTGGTCGATCCGGCGATGGCCGCGCTGCTGGTGGTGCCGTCCTCGCGACCGTCATCGATCGACTTAATGTTCACCGTTGCGCATTACCTGGGCATGGGCGCGTACAGCATCGACGGCGGCATCGATTTTCTCGTCAACGAGCTGGCGCGGCGGGTACCGGTGACGACGAATGCGCGGGTCGAAAAGCTCACCGAATCCGCCGATGGTGTCGAAGTGAGCTGGACCTCGGACGGCAGCGTTCACCGTGAACAGTTCGACGCATCGATCGTCGCGCTCAGTGCCCACGCGGTGCCCAAGATTTTTCCGCAGCTCAAGCCGGAGCAAGCGAAGATCCTCGACGCTTTCGAGTATTCGACGATCATGGTCGGACACTTCGGGCTCAGTTCACCGCCTGATCTGGAGTCCGATTTCATCCAGATCCCGATCCGCGAGAATCAGGAAATCGCCAACCTGCTGCTGGCGCACAAGCAGGGCCGCAACATGGTGCCGCCGGGCAAGGGCCTGGTCGTGGCTTACGGTCGCCACGAGTGGGGCGAGGCCCGGCTCGATTGGAGCGATGATCGGATCCTCGATGAGATGATCCAGTCGATCGAGAAAATCATCCCCGGCGTCAGCAAAAAAGTCGAAGTCCGCAATCTCGAACGTTGGAAGCCGGCGCTGTTCATGAGCAAGGTCGGCTCCTACAAGGCCATGGCGTCGCTTAAAGCGTCTTGGGATCCAGCGTCGCGCGTCAAATTCGCCGGCGACTATTTCTCGTTTACCAGCACCAACGCCAGCGCGATGTCGGGAGACGACGCGGCCCAACAGGTGTTGCAGCGGCTCATCGTGAGGAGATCGATGTGATGGTGATTCCGAGTCCGGGGCCCTTGGGGCAAAGAGTCCTGATCTGGGTGGGATCGGTCTGCGCGATTCTGTACGGCTTGTCTTACGTCTTCCTGCTCGATTTCCTGCCGCCTCCCGATCCCTTGATGGCGACGGCCGATGTCCTGGCTCTCTACGCCAACAACAACCTGATGTTTCGATTTGGCGTCGGGGTCATGATCATGACCGGAGCGTTCTTCGTGCCGATGTCGATCCCGGTCGCCATCCAGATGGCGCGCATCGAGAGAGGCTTTCCCTATCTGGCCATCCTGCAAATACTGACAGGGCTCGTCGGCGCCTGGATCTTTGCCTGGCCCGCGGTTCTATGGGGCGTCTGCGCGTTCACGGTTCAACGCGCGCCTGAAATAACGCTGGCGCTGCATCAGCTGGCATGGCTCAGCTTTGTCACGCCGGGATCGTTCTTCTGGATGCAGGTCGGCTCCGTCGGCCTCGCCGTCGTATTGGCAAGGCAGGACGATCCGAGCCCCGTTTTTCCTCGGTGGTTTGGCTGGTTCACGCTGTTCGCCGCATTCGAGATGTCGGTGCCCCCGACCTTCTCGCAAATGCTCTGGCGCGGGCCTTTCGCCTGGAATGGGCTGATCACTTTTTACGTGACCGTCATCCTCTATTCGATCTGGCTGACGCTGATGATGTTCTTCATCCTGCGCGCTCTCAAAAAACAGGAGCGTGCGTGAAAACGGCCGGCCACAAGGTCGTGGTGATCGGCGCCGGGCTCTGCGGACTCACCGCTGCCTACCGGCTCAAGCAGGCCGGCTTCGCGCCGCTGGTGCTGGATCGCAACGACTACGCCGGCGGCCGCACGCGCACGCTCGTCGAGAACGGCTTCGTCATGGACGAAGGCGCCTGTCTGTTCCCGTCCAGCTACAAGGAGGCGATGGCGCTTTCGGAGGAACTGGGCCTGAAGCGGCGGATGCATCCGATCCGCGCGCTGTCGACCGTCGAGACCGGCAGCGGCTCCTATGGCTTCGACATGGATCGTCCGCTGCGCAGCATCCTGCGCACGCCGGGCTTGAGACTGATCGACAAGCTCAGTCTGCTTCGTCTGCTACCGCCTTTGCTCCAGTACTGGAAGCATCTGCGCTTCGACGATCTCAGCGGAGCGACCGGCGCGGACGGCGAATCCGCCAAGGATTTCTGTGCAAAGCGCATCACCCGACGAGCCTACGACCTGCTGATCAATCCCACCCTGCGCGCGATCTTCGCGGTCAACGGCGACCAGATCTCGGCGGCGACGATGCTGTGGATCCTCAAGGGTTTCTCCGGCGGGCGCATGCAGGCATTCGAAGGCGGCATGCAGACGCTCGCCAACACCATTCGCGAACAGCTCGACGTGCGTACCGGGCATCGCGTGAGCGAGATACGGGCCAGCGATCGTGGCGTGAGCATCCGTGCAGAGGTCGACGGTGTCGCGCAGACCATCGAGGCGGACTACTGCATCATCGCCACCGACGGCAAGGATCTGCGACGCCTGTACGGCCACGCGCTGAGCCCGCGGCAGAACCGCTTTCTCGATGACCTGATCTACATGCCGCTGAAGATGATCACCTTCCAGCTCTCGCAGCGGCCGCAAACTGACGCGCTGTTCGTGCAGGTGCTGGAAGCGGCCGATCCGGATACCTGCATCGTCATGCTCGACCATCAATTCTGCTTTGATCGCGCGCCGGCGGGGAAGGGCGCGCTGTCATTTCTCGGTATGTTCGACTGGCAGATGCGCATGGCTGACAAGCCCGACGAGGACTGCATCGCCGATGCCCGCGAGCGCGTCGGCCGCTACCTGCCGATTCTCAAGACCGCGGAAGAAGCGGTCTTCATGACCCCCTGGCCTCGCGGAGCGCTGATCGGGCCCGTGGGCTTCGTTCGGCAGCTCGCCGGTTTCGTCGAGGACACGCGGCAGGACCGACGTGTTTTCTACGCGGGCGACTATCTGTCGCAGACCTGCGTCAACACCGCGGTCGCCACCGGCAATGCCGTCGCCCGGCGCCTGGCGAAGGCGGTCTCTCTGAACGTGTCGGCCCCGATGCGACCGCGACCTGAAACGGAAACGGCGGTCTTGTCGGCCCGGAAAGATCACGGTAAAGTGAGCCATCCGATCTAACGATCGTTACATATATTGAAAAAACCAGCGGCCGTATCGCGAGCTGTGCGTGGAGAGAGAGCATGAAGAGAAATCAGCTGCAGGCGGGTTGTCTGTCGGCCTTGCTGGTGGTCAGCGCGGCATCGGTTGCCGCGCCTGACGACAACGACGCGGGTGCGGCGATCGATCCGAGTGCCAAGCTCCAAGCACAGTCGACTGCCGAGTCCGGCGTGGTCGATACCATCCCGGTGAACCCCGATGTCGATGCACCGGCGCCGCCACCCGCGGCCGCGGGCAACCGCAGCCGGCTGATCGAGGAAATCATCGTGACCGCCAACCGGCGCGAGGAGAACGTGCAGGACATCCCGCAGTCGGTCACCGCGTTCAGCAACGACAAGCTGGAGGCGCTCGGCATCCAGGCCGTCCAGGATCTGCCCAGCGTCACGCCCGGCCTGACCATCACCAACCAGGCCGGCTTCAACCAGGTGTTTCTGCGCGGTGTCGGCACCGATGCCTTCCTGCCCGGTGCCGACGCGAGCGTGCCGTTCTACCTGGACGGCATTCCCTTGCTGAGCACCCAGGGCAGCTCGGATTCCCTGGGCCGGATTCAGCGCGTGGAAGTTTTGAAGGGCCCGCAGGGCACGCTGTTTGGCGCCAACTCGGTCGGCGGCGCGATCAACATCGTCACCCCCGATCCGACACAGAATTTTGAAGGCGACGCGCAGGCCGGCTTCGGCAACTACAACACCAAGAAAGGCGCGGTCTACCTCAATCTGCCGATCAGCAGCAGCCTCGCCGCGAGCGTCGCGGCCTATGGCAGCACGCAGGATAATTTCTACACCAACGACGTCGGCAAGGTGATCGACGTTTACAACTATGGTGGGCGCATCAAGCTGCTGTGGGACATCACCGAGGACATCGACAACACGCTGTCGGTGTCCTACAACAAGCTGAGCAACAACGCCGGCCTGATCTTCGAGAACACGCTACCGTCGCCGCGCATAGGCGGCGTTTCATTTGTCGCCGCGGATCAGAAGGCGGATCGCCACGTGCAGTACGACGGCTTCTTCGTCGGTGCGCGGCTGCATTCCTACCTGATCGCAGACACCTTGCAGTGGCGGCTGCCGCTTTTTGATGTCAAGGGCATCGCCTCCTACCAGAACCTGGTGCCCGAAGACGTGCGCGCCACCTTCGGCGCCGGCGCGCTGGCGCTCGCCCAGCAGAACGGCAAGAACGATCAGACCACCGGCGAGCTGCAGTTTTTGTCCAATGCCAATACGCCCTTCAGCGATCGCTTCAGCTGGGTCGGCGGCCTGTTCTACATCGACACCGTGGGCGGGCTCGATCCGTTCCGCTTCATCCTCGCGCCCGGCATCGCCAACGCGGCCCTGGGCATCAACTCCCCCTTGATCACCGGCATCAATTCGCTCATCGCGCCGGTGACCCAGCTTGCGGGCTACGACCCCAACGAGGGCCTGATCCTCTACAACCGCGGCGTCATCCAGAGCTATTCGATCTCGGGCTATTTCCAGGGCACGCTTTCGCTCACCGACGAGCTCAGCCTGATTCTCGGCGGCCGCTACCAGCACACCCGCAAGGAGCTGACCAAGTCGCAGACCAGCTATTTCAATGCGCAGACCGGCAACGAGACGGTGCTGATCAGCGACGATCTGCCGGTGCTGCACTCCAACCAGTTCTCCTCGCGCGTCGGCCTGCAGTACCGTTTCAGCAACGACACGCAGGGTTATGCCTCGTGGGCGCGCGGCTACAAGACGCCGACCTACAACACCGTCAACCTGCTGGGCTCGACGCTGGAGCCGATCAGGCCGGTCAAGGCGCAGCGCAACGACGCCTATGAAATCGGCCTCAAGACCGACGTGCTCGACCACAGCCTGCGCATCAACTCGGCGCTGTTCTATACGCGGGAGAAAGACCTGCTGACGGGCACCGTGCAGGTGCTGTCGGGCGGCATCGTCAACTACGACAACGCGCCGGCGGCGCGGATTTTGGGTGCGGAAACGGACATCGTCTGGTCGCCGCTGCCGGACGCGGATCCGGGCCTGGCCATCACGCTCTCGGGCGCGTATCTGGACACCAAGTACACCGACTACCCGAACGGCCGCGGCTACGACCCGGCGACCGGCGTGTCCTACGGCCCGGGCAATGTGCTGCCGCTGCTGCCGGCGCGCGACCAGACCGGCAACCAGATTCCGCGCACACCCAAATTCACCGGCAATCTGGGCCTAGGCCAGAGCTTCGCGCTGGAGAACGGATCGGTGGAGTTCGCGGTCGACGGCAACTACAACAGCGGCTTCTACTGGTCGGCTCAGAACGCCTCGATCGAAAAGACGTTTAGCTACCAGCTGTTCAATGCCCACGCCACCTACAAGTACGACCCCTGGAACATCGAGGTGGAGGCCGCCGTCCGCAATCTCGCCGACGAGACCTACATCCAGACCATCTTCGTCGACGACTTCGGCCGCAGCGTGATCCTCAACGATCCGCGCACCTATGGCCTGCGAGTGAAGTGGACGTTCTGATCGGCGTCCGCCGCGCGTAGCCAGTCCTCGCTCAGATTGAGCGCGGTGCGCAAGCCGTCAGCCTCCGCCGCCGTGATGACATTGAGATTGAGCGCGTCGCCGATCTGAGCCAACGGCGGGGCCGGCGTGATACGTCCGTTGTCGAGCGCCTGCAGCAGACGCTGCTGCGCGTCGGCCGCGGCGGCCAGTGCGTGTTCCAGCTGGTTGCCGGCATCGAGCGACGCGTCCTCCGCGATCAGGGCGGGTTGCAGGCGTTCGCGCACCGCGTTTTGCAGCAGAGCCGCCAATCCCACAGCGTCGGCATCGGCAGACGGCATCAGCTCTCCGAGCGGCAGCAGCAGCACGCGCAACCAGAGGCGACGCCGCAACGAGGTCTGCTGCCGTGCGAAGGCGGCCAGCGCCGCCTCGATGCGCCGGCCGCAGCGCGCGGCGTAAGCATCCAGCAGCGGTGCCTGATCGCGCGGCCATCCGTCCTCCGCGTGGGCCTGCAGGGCAGCCGCCAGGCCCAGCGTCTGCGCCAGCGCGTCGCGCAGCGCCGCCCCGCCGCGATCGCCGGCGCCGTCGGGATGCGCGCCGAGCACGTGGGCGTCGCAGCAGCAGGCGACGGCGGCGCGGTAGCGCGCCAGACGCTGCGCGTGACGACCGCCGCCGGCCGCATTCCCCGCCAGCCGGCCGTCGCTGAGCGCGAGCAGAAAAGCCTGGCTCTGGTGCGCCACGACCTCGCCCACCAGCGGCCAGAGGGTTTCGTCGAATTTAAGCAGGGCCAGACCGTGCGGCGTCGTCGATGCCGCCTGCAGGCTTTGCCGCAGGACCGGGCAGAGCGCGCCGATCAGGGTATGCAGGGCGCGCTCGTCGAGTGCCGACGCATCGTCGCACCGGGTATCGAGTGAGCACGCCAGAGCTTGTGCGAGGCTGGCGATACGCGGCGACGCCGGCGGATGGTTGAGCTGGCGCGCGAGCAGGCGGCGCAAGCTGTCGAGCCCAAAGGCGTCGAGTGCGGCCTGGGCCAGCGCCTGCTGAAGGACGGCCGGCGGCGCTCGCAGGCGGTGGAACGCAACGACGCGATGACGCAGACGCAAGCGCTCGAAGCGTCTCGCGGCGCGGCCGCTGGTGGCTGCGACAAAGCCCATCGCAACGGCGGTCGCCGCGGTCTGCAATGGGGCGTCAACCTGGCCGATCGCGGTTGGACCGCCGACCAGATGATCCAGCGGCACGAAGCGATCGCGGCCCTGCACGCGCAGCGTGCCGGACGGCTGCGCCTCGGCGTCGGCCAGCGCGGCCGGAACGCGCACCAGCACCGGGCCATCGGTGGACGTCGGCCCGAGCAGATCTTCGGGATCGCGCAGTTGGAGGCTGATCAGCAACTCGGTCGCAAGCTCGGCATCGGCCTCGGTGATCTTGTCGAAGCTGGCGAGCAGCCCGGTGATCTCCTTGCCTTTCCACAGGCCGCGGCAGACGACGGCGTGGTCGGGCAGGCTGTCGCCGGTGGCCCAGTAGGAGCGCGTCGCCAGCGCCGGTCGCAGGCTGCCGTCGGCGATCGCCGGCAGTAGCGCCGTCTGCTGAGCCGCCGTCGTGTGTCGCAGGACGATCTGCGCGGCGGCGTCGGCGCGTGCCAGCCAGTCGGGCAACGGTGATTGCGGCGCCAGAAAACCCAGGCCCTGCAACAGCTGCGCGCGCTGCGCCGCCGACAGTTCCAGGCCGCCTTGCAGCGCAGGCAGGCTGGCGGCGAGAGCCCGTTGCTCGACAAGTGCCGGCAAGCTGTCCCGCGGCGACCGGTCGAGGCTTGCGGTCAGCGCGGAGAGCAGGGCCATCGGCGCTGCGTCGGCCGCGGACGCGGCCGGGAGCGGCGCGGCGCTCTCGCCGAGCAGGCGGCGGTCCCAGTCACCGCCATCGATATCGGCAGCGACGTCGGCGGCCAGCATCGGCCGCAAGCGCCTCTGCATGGCGTCGAGCGCGGGACGGGTGAGCCACTCCTGGCGCAGCGTCGGTAGGCTCAGCGGCACGAACGCCGCGGCATAGGCCAGCAGCAGCAAACCAAACCACGCCAGCGAGCCGCCGAACACGCCGAAGGCCAGCAGCAGCGCGGCGAAGGCCGCGGTGGTGGTGCGCAGGCCGGCGCGGTTGTAGGCCAGGGCGACGGCCAGGATCAGGCTTAAGCACAGCCAGAGCATCGATTTCCTTTGATCGGTTTCGTCATCTTTCCATCTTCACCGGCCCGTGACCGGCGAGGATACGCTGAGCGATCTTTTGACAAGCTCATGCACATAGCTTGCTACAGTTTCGGCGACAACCCGACTTAGGAAGCGCCATGAGCCGTGTGCAGGAACTGGTCGATCTGCTCGACCTCGAGGTATTGGACGACCATCTGTTCCGCGGCTTGTCGCGCGATCTCGGCGGCCGCAGTGTCTACGGCGGCCAGGTCGTCAGCCAGGCCCTGGTCGCCGGCACCCGCACCGTGCCCGAGGGCGTGATCCATTCGCTGCACGCGTATTTTCTGCGGCCCGGCGACATGAACGAC
Source organism: uncultured Hydrocarboniphaga sp. (assembly GCA_964246995.1). Classification (GTDB taxonomy): domain Bacteria; phylum Pseudomonadota; class Gammaproteobacteria; order Nevskiales; family Nevskiaceae; genus Hydrocarboniphaga. The sequence continues at coordinate 100,624 of CAXTSJ010000002.1, read as the reverse complement.
CCGATCATCTACGAGGTCGACCCGGTGCGCGACGGCCACAGCTTCACCACGCGCCGCGTGCAGGCGATCCAGCACGGCCAGGTGATCCTGACGATGATCGCGTCGTTCCAGAAAACCGAGCAGGGCTACGAGCATCAGCGCGCGATGCCCGACGTGCCGCTGCCGGAATATCTGCCGAGCGACCGCGACAGCCGCCAGAAGCTGCTGGAAGAAACCAGGAATCCGAGCGCGCGCGTGCGCCAGCTGCTGACCCAGGACATCTTGTTCGACGTGCGCCATGTCAATCCGCTGGTGTTCTTCGACCACGCGCCGACGCCGCCGCAGACCGCGTTCTGGTTCCGCACCGTCGACCGTCTGCCCGACGACGAGCTGATCCATCGCGCGGTGCTCGCCTACGCCTCGGACTTCGGCCCGCTGTCGACCAGCCTGCGGCCGCATGGCAAGGGCCAGGGCAGCGGCGACGTGCGCATGGCCTCGATCGATCACGCGCTGTGGTTCCACCGCGACGCCCGCGTCGACGAGTGGCTGCTGTATGTCATCGACTCGCCGGCCGCGCAGGGCGCGCGCGGCCTGAGCTTCGGCAGCATCTTCGACGCCGACGGCCGCATCGTCGCCAGCGTGGCGCAGGAAGGGCTGATCCGCCGCGTCGTCGCCAAGCCGGCGGTGTAGCGCGAGCCGCGCTATACGGCGTCGGGTTTCGTCAGTCGCTCGAGTTCAAAGAGATAGGCCATCGCCGCCTCACGCGAATCGCCGCACATCTCGGCCTGCGCTTTGAGGCTCGCGCAGAACGCGGGCCGTCGCGGATCGCCAAAGAGTTTGCAGCGCTGCTGATCGTCGAGCTGCACGCAGCGCACGCCGGCCGCTTTGCCCTGCGGCATGCCGGGAATGATTGAGGCGATCGAAGGCGCGGTGCAGCAGGCGCCGCAGTGGGACCGGCATTGCATCTTCGGGAGTTTAGGACATGGATCAAGACTACTCGGCCATCGTCACCGCGGGAGCCCAAGGCATCGGCCTGGCCTGCAGCGGCGCGCTGATCGCCGCGGGCATGTATGTGCTGATCGTCGACAGCGATGGCCCGGCCGGTCGCGAGGCGGTGAAGGCGCTCGGCGAGCGCGCGCATTTTCTGAAAGGCGACGTGGCGCAGGAGAAGACCATCGTGTCGGCGGTCGAGGCGGCGTCCGAGCTTGGCTGCGGCCTGCGCAGCGTGGTGTCCAACGCCGGCGTCATGATCCGCAAGCCGGTGCACCAGCTCACTCTGGCGCAGTGGAACCGCGTGCTCGCGACCAACCTCACGCCGGGCTTCCTGCTCGCGCGCCACGCCGCGCCGCTGTTGAAGAAGGCAGCCGGAGGGGCAATGGTGCTGATGGCCTCCAGCCGATCGCTGCAATCCGAGCCGGACACCGAGTCCTATTCGGCGACCAAGGGCGGCCTGGTGGCGCTCGCGCACGCGCTGTCGATCAGCCTGGGCCCGCAGGTGCGGGTCAACTGCGTCAGCCCGGGCTGGATCGAAACCTCGGAATGGCAACGCTCGGATCGCCGGCAGCGGCCCAAGCTGTCGCGAGCCGATCACGCGCAGCATCCGGTGGGCCGCGTGGGCCGGCCGGAAGACGTGGCGGCACTGGTGCGTTTCCTGTTGTCGGACCAGGCCGGTTTCATCACGGGCGGGCATTACCTCGTGGATGGCGGCATGACGCGCAAGATGATCTACGTCTGAGCGGCAGCCCCCTGTATGATTTCGCTTGGAGAGTTTGCACACCTGAAACATGGAGGCTAGAGACCATGCTGACGCCGACAACGCTGGACCATCCGCTGAACCTGCTGACCCAGGACATCCTCAACTACGGCAGCTATAGCCTTTGGGTTGTTCTGCTGATCATCGCCATCCGCATGGGCCTGCAGCAAAAGACGCCGTTCTACGTGATCATCATTTTCGCCGCGGCCGTCGGCGCCTTCGCCGAGCCGCTCTACGACGTGGGCTTCATGCTGTATTTCTACACGCCCGGTCTGTTGACCCACTTCACCGCTTTCGACATCCCGCAGCCCTTGTGGACGCACAGCGGCTATGTCGTGCTCTACGCCGCGCCGGCGATGTACATCTGCAACGGCATCGCCCGCGGCATGAATCGCAATGGGCTGTATCTGTGGGCCGGCGTTGAACTGCTCTGCTCTTGCGCGTTCGAGATGATCGGCATCAACGGCGGCGCCTACAGCTACTGGGGCCCGCATGTGTTCCGCATCCTCAACTATCCGCTGGTAATCGGTGTGCTGGAGACCGCGCAGGTGGTGGTGTTCAGCGTGATGGCGGCCGAGCTGCGCCGCCGCAGCACCGGCTGGGTGCCGCTGCTGGGGCTGTTCGTGCTCTTTCCCTGCACGTTCTATTTCGGCAACTTCGGCGCGGGCGCGCCGACCATCATCGCGCTGCACCTGGCCGAGCCCTCGCCGATGCTGGTCTACGCGGCGACCAGCTTGAGCATCGTTTTCGCGAGCGTGCTGATCTGGGGCGCGTCCTGCCTGCTGCCGGCGGCACAGAAGACCCATCCGGCATGGGCAATGAAGCCAGCGTGATGTCGATCGGCGAGCTGCCGGCTTCGGCGCTCGCCGATCTGCTGACACCCCACGGCCTGACGTTCATCGCCGTTGCGCCAGATCAGCCGATCCCCGGCAGCTACTGGGGCGAGCGCGAGGCGGGCTTGATCGGCCATGCGCTGTATCTGCGCGCCGACACGCCGGTTCATTCGGCGCTGCACGAGGCCTGCCACTTCATCTGCATGGACGGGCCGCGCCGCGAGCAACTGCACACCGACGCCGGCGGCTGCGATATCGAAGAAAACGCGGTGTGCTATCTGCAAGCCCTGCTCGCCGATCGGTTGCCCGGCTACGACCGCGACCGTCTGTTCGCGGACATGGATGCCTGGGGCTATCACTTCCGACTCGGCAGCACGCGTGCCTGGTTCGAGCGGGACAGCGGCGACGCGCAAGCCTGGCTTGCGGTGCGCGGGTTGTCGCTTTCGTCATTGCCGTAGGTTGGGGTGAGCCGCAGGCGAACCCCAACATTGTGCGGTCCTTTGTTGGGGTTCGCTCCACTCACCCCAACCTGCGGCTACGACCTACGATCTACTTCTTGGATGCCTGATTGGCGACCGCCTCGGCGGCACGCTTGGCGGCTTCCGGATCGCCCAGATAGCGGAAGCTTTGCGGACGCAGCGTCGTGGCGTCGAGTTCGAACAGCAGCGGGATGCCGGTCGGGATGTTCAGCTCCAGAATCTCGGCCTCCGAAATCCCGTTGAGATACTTGTAGAGCGCGCGCAGCGAGTTGCCGTGCGCCGTCACCAATACGGTCTTGCCGGCTTTCAGGTCGGGCGCGATGGCGTCGTTCCAGTAGGGCAGCACCCGGTCGAGCGTGGTCGCCAGCGATTCGGTGACGGGCAGCGCGGCGGCGTCGAGCGTCTGGTAGCGGCGATCGTGAACCGGGTGGCCCGGGTCGGCGGCGTCCATCGGCGGCGGCGGCACGTCGTAGCTGCGCCGCCAGATCTTCACTTGCGCTTCGCCGTGCAGCGCCGTGGTCTCGGCCTTGTCCAGGCCCTGTAGGGCGCCGTAGTGGCGCTCGTTGAGACGCCAGCTTTTGTAGACGGGAATCCAAAGTTGATCGAGTTCCGCCAGGGCGGTTTCCTGCGTGCGGATGGCGCGCTTGAGCACCGAGGTGTAGGCAACGTCGAAGGCCAGATTCTCGGCTTTCATCAGCTGCCCGGCTTTCACTGCCTCCAGGCGGCCGGCTTCGGTGATGTCCACATCCACCCAGCCGGTGAAGCGGTTGTCGAGATTCCACTGGCTCTGGCCGTGGCGCAGCAGCACGAGTTTGCGGGTACTCATCGGAGTGGGGATTCCTGGTTGGCGGCGTCCGCCAGATGACGGTCCTTGAGACGCGCGTAGTGGTGCGTGGAGTAGGTGAAGTTGTCGCGCTCGGCCTGGGTGAGTTCGCGCACCGGCGCGGCCGGCGATCCGCGATACAGCCAGCCCGATTTCAATCTTTTGCCCGGTGGCACGAGACTGCCGGCGGCGAGCAGCACATCGTCCTCGATCACCGCCTTGTCGAGCACGATGGCGCCCATGCCGACGAGCACGCGGTTGCCGATCTCGCAGGCGTGGAGAATCACGCCGTGGCCCACGGTCACGTCCTCGCCGATGCGCAGCTCGACGCCGCCGGGGGTGTAGGGGCCGTCGTGCGTGACATGCAGCACCGCGTTGTCCTGCACGTTGCTGCGCGCGCCGATGCGCATGCGGTTGACGTCGCCGCGCAGCGCGGCGAACGGCCAGATCGAAACATCGTCGCTTAAGCTCACATCGCCGAGCACCAGCGCGAGCGGGTCGACGAAGACGCGCGCACCGAGTGTCGGCTTGATGCCTTGAAAAGAGCGGATCACGGCGGCAGTTGAATCGGCGTGCCGATGATTTCGGGCGTTTCCAGGCGCTTGACATAGTTGGTCGCCGACCACTTGTCGAGAAACTCGTTGATGTGCGCGAGCACGTCATTGCGCCGGCGCAGGATCGGGCCCAGCGACTCCAGCAGGCGCGAATGCGACATCTGCGGATAGATCACGGTCTCCACCGGCCCGCTGGCGCGGGCGACGCTGGCGGCGAGGTTGCGCGTGTTCTTCACTTCCACCGTTTCGTCGTCCTCTCCCGCCATCAGCAGCAGCGGCGGATTGCGGCCGTCGGTGAACATGATCGGCTGCGACTGTTCGAACTTGTCCGGCGGCGAGAAGAGATCGCGCAGCATCGGGTCGGTGAAGGGCAAGAAGTCGTAGGGGCCGGCCAAGCCGATCATGCCGCGCAGCCAGGTGCGCGATCCGCCGACGCCGGCCAGATAGGCCTCGTTGAGCGCGATCAGCGCGGCGATGTGGGCGCCGGTGGAATGGCCCATGACGAAGATGCGCTCGGGATCGCAGCCCTGTTCGCCGGCATGGTCGTGCACCCACTTGACCACGCGCGCGCCGTCTTCCACGAAACTCGGAAAGCGCGCCACCGGGTACTGCCTAACGTTGGGGATGACGGTGCAGTAATTGATGGTGGACAGCGCGCCGCCGACGAACTCGTATTGCTCCTTGGCGCCGGAACTCCAGCGGCCGCCGTAGAAGAAAATCACCACCGGCCGCTTGCTCTGGTTGACCGGCTTGTACAAATCCAGACGCAGCCCGGTGGCGCCGTCGTAGAGCAGGTTGCTGGTGCGGACGAAGTCTTTTTCCGAGGTGATGCTGTTGAGGCTCTGCTGCACCGAGCAGGAGGCGAGCATCGGCAGCAGGAGCCCGATGCAGAGCTTGCGGAACGCGGTGGTCATAGGCTTTGAGGGCGGCGTTGGTGTGGCGCGGGGCGCGCGCAGGCGATGATGATCATGGTACATGCAGAAGCCGCGGCCGGCCTTGCCCGCCGACCCTGCGTCACCATTGTAGAAACCATGCTGCTGCTAGGCTGCTGCCAATCCCGCATCCAACAGGACCGCCTCTCCCGATGAACCTCGACTCCAATGCTCTGCTGTCGCCCGCCGGTCTCAACCAGCTGCCGGATTTTGCCGCGATCGTTCCCGAACAGGCCGAGCCGGCGCTGGACCGGGTGCTGGCCGACAGCCGCGAAGCCCTGGCGCGCGTGCTTACCGGGCAGACCTCGCCGAGCTGGCAGACCCTGGTCGAGCCGCTGGAGGAAATGGGCGAGCGCCTGGGACAGGTGTGGGGGCCGGTGTCGCACCTGTTCGGCGTGAGCGCCACCGCGGCGTGGCGCGCGGCCTTCAACGCCTGCCTGCCCAAGATCACCGAATACGGCCTGGAGCTTTCGCAGTCCGAGCCGCTATGCGCGGCCTACCGCGCCATCGCCGGACGCGCCGATTTCAGCGCGCTGTCGCCCGTGCGGCAGAAAGTCATCAACGACGCGCTGCGTGACTTCCGTCTGTCGGGCATCGATCTGCCAGCGGAGCAGCAGGCGCGCTACAAGCAGATCGCGATGCGCCTGTCAGAGGTGCAGACGCAGTTCGAGGAGCACCTGATGGATGCGATCCAGGCGTTCCGCAAGCACGTCACCGACGAGTCCCTGCTCGACGGCATGACCGACGCGGCCAAGAGCCAGGCGCGCGGGAAAGCGGCGGCCAAGGATCTGGACGGCTGGCTGCTGACCCTGGACTTCCCAAGCTTCGACGCGGTGGTCACCTACGCACGCAGTCGCGAACTGCGCCAGGAGCTGTACACCGCCTGGACCACGCGCGCTTCCGACCAGGGGCCGCAGGCCGGGCAATTCGACAACGGGCCCCTGATGCAGGAGATCCTCGCGCTGCGGCACGAGGAGGCGCAGCTGCTGGGCTTCGCGCACTACGCCGACCTGTCGCTGGCGACCAAGATGGCGGAGTCGGCGGACGAGGTCGAGCGCTTCCTGCTTGATCTCGCCGAACGCGCCAGATCGCGCGCCCTCGCCGAACTGGACGATCTGCGCCGTTTTGCGCGTGAACTCGACGGCCTGGACGACTTGCAGCCCTGGGATATCGCCTACTACTCGGAGAAGCTCAAGGAGCAGAGCCTGGGATTGTCCGACGAGGAGCTGCGTCCGTATTTCGCGCTGCCGTCGGTGCTGGGTGGTTTGTTCGGGTTGATCGAGCGCTTGTATGGCCTGCGCGCGGTGCCCGTCGAACAGGCATCGGTCTGGCATCCCGACGTGCGCCTGTATGCCTTGCAGGACGCGTCCGGCGAAACCGTCGGGCGGTTTTATCTGGATGCGTTCGCCCGCGAGGAAAAGCGCGGCGGCGCCTGGATGGACGAGTGCCACAACCGCCGTCGCAGCGCCGATGGCCTGCAGACGCCGGTTGCCTACCTGGTCTGCAACTTCCGCCCCGCGGTCGGCGATCAACCGGCGCTGCTCACCCACGACGAGGTGCTCACGCTGTTCCATGAATTCGGACACGGGCTGCATTTGCTGCTGACGCAGGTCGACGAGGCCTCCGTCGCCGGTATCCATGGCGTGGAATGGGACGCGGTGGAGCTGCCGAGCCAGTTCATGGAGAACTGGTGTTACGACACCGCGACCCTGCGCGGCTTCGCGCGCCATTGGCAGTCCGGCGAGCCGCTGCCCGAGAACCTGATCGACAAGCTGCGCGCCAGCCGCGTGTTCCAGACCGGCCTGGCGACGGTGCGGCAGATCGAACTGGCGCTGTTCGATTTGCGCCTGCATCGCGACTTCGATCCGGCGGCGGGCGCGCGCGTGCTGGAGACGCTGGACCAGGTGCGCGAGCAGGTGTCGGTGCTGCGCCCGCCGGCGTTCAACCGCATGCCGATGAGTTTTTCGCACATCTTCGCCGGCGGTTATGCCGCCGGCTACTACAGCTACAAATGGGCGGAAGTGCTGTCGGCCGACGCCTTCGCCGCGTTCGAGGAATCGGACTTCGCTGCCGAGACCGGTCACCGCTTCCGCGACTCGGTGCTCGCCAACGGCGGATCGCGTCCGGCGCGCGACCTGTTCCGTGAATTTCGCGGCCGCGATCCGCAGATCGACGCGCTGCTGCGGCACAATGGCTTGATCGCTGAGGCCGCCTGAGCTTTTCCAGCCTTTCACCGCCGTCCAAGTTTTCGACCCATGAATGCCTATCCGCTGCTGCGACGCGTCGCAGCGCTTCGCGATGAACGTTTCGATCTGCTGGTGATCGGTGGCGGTATCTACGGCGCCTGGTGCGCCTACGACGCCGCGCTGCGCGGCCTCAAGGTCGCGCTGGTGGAGAAGGCCGACTGGGGCAGCGGCACGTCGAGCGCGTCGAGCAAGCTGATTCACGGCGGGCTGCGTTATCTCGAACACTTCGAGTTCGCCCTGGTGCGCCATGCACTGTCCGAGCGCCGCGTGCTGACCGAGATCGCGCCGCATCTGGTGCGGCCGCTGCGGTTCATGGTGCCGGTATGGAAAGGCGCGCGCGTCGGGCGCGCGCGCATGGCCGCCGGGCTCACCCTGTACGACCTGCTCGCGGGCCGCGATCAGCCGGTCGATCGCCATCGCTCGTTTTCGCGCAAGAAGCTGCTGGCGCTGCATCCCTACCTGCGCAGCGAAGGACTCACCGGCGGCCTGTCCTACGGCGATTGCCAGGAGGACGACGCGCGCATGACGCTGGCCGTGGTGGCCGCGGCGCAGGCGGCGGGTGTGGTCGTCGCCAACCGCGTCGCCGCCGAGCGGCTGATCTACGAGGCGGGCGAGGTGCGCGGCGCCGCGTTGCATGACGTCGTCGACGACAGCCGCTTCGAGCTGTCTGCCGATTGCGTGATCGCCGCCGCCGGCCCCTGGGCGCACAAGCTGGTCGGTGCCAAGGCGCCGCAGGTCAAGCTGGTCAAAGGCGTGCATCTGGTGATGCCGCCGATCGTCGTCGACGGCAAGACCAGCACCGATGCGTTCCTGTTCACCGCGCCGCAGGACGGGCGCGTGTACTTCGTGATCCCGTGGTACGGCCGCACCCTGCTCGGCACCACCGAAGCCGAGGTCGCCAATCCCAAAGAGGCCGTGGCCACCGACGCCGAGATCGACTACCTGCTCGCCGCGGCTCGCGATGCGCTGCCAGCGCTCAACTGGACGCGTGAGCAGGTGCTGGGACGCTTTGCCGGCGTGCGCACCCTGCAGGCCGAGGACGAGGATTCCCTGGCTGCCGTCAGTCGAGAATTCGTGGTGCTGCGGCCCGCGCCGCGCTGATCGAGCAGCACGATCCGGTATCGCTCCGGATCGAAGAACCGCCGGTGCCACGGGGAGCTCCCCGCGCCGGGACCGCCGTGCAGGAACACGACGGG
>CAXTSJ010000002.1:0-91819 GCA_964246995.1 uncultured Hydrocarboniphaga sp. | reverse complement strand
TCGTGCTGCAACCCTCGCCGCGGTTGGTGCTGCCGGTGGGCGGCAAGTACACCACGGCGCGCTGCGACGCCGTGGAGATCGTCGATACGGTGATGCAGATCCTCGGGCGCGGGCGGCGCCCGTCGACGACCCACGAGACGCCGCTGCCGGGGGCGCCGCTGGTCGACGGATTCGACCGCTGGCTGGCGGCCGCAGCGTCGCGGGTGCAGGCGCGCGGCATCGACGCGGCGGGCGCGCGACAGCTGGCGTTGCGCCATGGCCTGCGGGTCGACAGCATTCTCGCGCTGCTCGACGAATGCCCGGCCTGGGCCGAACCGGTTCACGCCGATGCACCTTTCATCAAGGCCGAGGTGGTGCTCGCGGGCCGCGAGGAGATGGCGTTGTCGCTCGACGACGTGCTGCGTCGGCGCATGCCCCTGAGCCTGCTGACGACCCTGGATCCCGGCGCGATCCGCGACTGCGCCGAGTTGCTGGGCGACACGCTCGGCTGGAACAAGCTGGCGCGCGACCAAGCGGTGAAAACCTGGGCCAAGGCCGGCTGAATCCGATTCATCAAAACTCGCCGCCGTCGCAGGCCTGGACACTGCGCTTGCACCGAGGCGACAAAGCCCCGATCATCGGCGCCGGGACCGGCTTGGCGAGCGGTCTGCAATCGAACAAAACCTGACCCGCGGTTGATCCCGCAACGGGAGGTCGGGAGTGCAGCATCGGGTCGCGCAGTTCCACAATTTCAAGGGAGAGTTTTGATGAAGCAGACACGCAGAGAATCCTTGGGCAGGATGCTGGTCGTATCGGCAGTGCTGGCCACGCCGTTTGCGGCGCACGCTGGCGAGGGCGCTTACATCGGCATCGGACTCGGCGGCAATTTTCCGGTGGACCAGGAATTCAACGCCGCTTTCGACGGCGGCACGGTGCTGGCACCGATCAACCGCGGCGACACCATCACCCAGAGCGACTTCGACGCCGGCCCCCTGGTCGCCCTGACGTTCGGCTACAAGCTCTACAACGGTCTGCGTCCCGAGCTGGAGCTCAGTTACACCCAGAACGATTTCGACCACAACCGCTATGCCGAGCGCGACGGCACGTTCGAAAGCGGCGGCAAGGAAAAAGTCGGAATGGTGTTCGGCAATCTCTGGTACGACATCTATCCCAGAAGCGACGTCCATCCCTACATCGGCGGCGGTGTCGGCGGTGCGTACATCGACATCCGCCATCCTGATTTTCGCAACACACAGCTGGGCAGCGACGACGACAAGGTCCTGGCCTACCAGGCCGGGTTCGGCGTGATCTTCGACGCCACTAGCCAGACCGACATTTCCATCGACTATCGTTACGTCAGCTCCAAGAAGGGCAAGTACGATCTCGACGGCAATGGCGACACCACGGTGAAAATGCGCTACGAGTCGCAGGTCGCGATGGTGAGCTTCCACTATTACTTCGGCGCGCCAACGCCGCCCCCGGCGCCGCCGCCGGAACCGACGCCCGAGCCGGCGGCCGTGGTCGAACCGCCGCCGCCCCCGCCACCGCCCTGCGAGTCCGATCCCACCAAGACCATCAATCTGGCCGGCTGCAACATCGGCGACACCGTCGTGCTGCGCGGTGTCAATTTCGACTTCGACAAGGCGACGCTGACCACCAACGCCAAGACCCTGCTCGACCAGGTCGCCGACGCGCTGCTGGCGCGCATGGACATCAAGGTGCAGATCGCCGGCCATACCGATGCCTTCGGCAGCGACGCGTACAACCAGAAGCTGTCGGAAGAACGCGCCGCGTCGGTGGTGCAGTATCTGGTCGGCCGTGGCATCGACGCCGGGCGCATGACGTCGATCGGTTATGGCGAGTCCAAGCCGGTGGCTGATAACGCCACTGACGAAGGCCGCGAGCAGAACCGCCGTGTCGAGCTCAATGTGACCGAAACCGCGACGGGCAGTGCGCCGGTGGTGTCCGAGCCAGCTTCTCCGAGCGCCGAGGCGACGCCCAGCGAGCCACCGGCCGCCGCACCGGAAGCGGCACCGCCCGCCGAAGCCGCTCCGGCCGAAAGCTCCGCTCCGGTCGACGCACCGCTGCCTGAAGCCACGCCGGTACCCTGAAGCGACGGTTCTTAAAAACCGGTATCGGCATCAGCCGCTGCCGGTTTTTTTTTGAAGCCACTCTTCTTACAAAGTCTGAAGCAACGCTCAACGTCGCTAACAGATTGCATGACTCATCCGTTCAATATTGATTTGGGAGATATCTGATGAAACACGACAAAAAACTGCTGGCGCTTTCGGCTATGTCACTGGCTGCGCTGTTGCCAGGCGCGGCGAGGGCGGGCGACGGTTTTTATCTGGGCGCCGAAGGCGGCCTTGATTTCGCCTCGGACCAGAAATTTCGTGCGGCGGAAGATGGCGGCAGGCCTTTCGTTCCGGTCGCCGAAGGCGATCTGCGCAGCGACGTCGATCTGGAGACGGGCTATCTGCTCGGCCTCACCGCCGGTTACAAACTGTCCGGCGGCCTTCGCCCCGAGCTGGAGATCAATTTCCGCGACACCGATCTCGACAAGGGCAAGCTCGCCAACGGCGACAAGACCAGTTTCGACGGCAACGAAAGAACCACGGCCGGTTTTCTCAATCTGTGGTTCGACCTGCTGGCGGACAGCAAAGTCCATCCTTACGTTGGCGCCGGCATCGGTTTGGCCAACATCGACATTCGTCACACCGGATACGACAACGTCCAGCTCAAAAGCGACGATGACCGGGTGCTCGCCTATCAGGGCGGTGCGGGCGTGATCTTCGAACTGAGCAAGCAGGTCGACGCCACTCTCGATTATCGCTACCTCAGTTCGCAGAAGGGCAAATACGATCTGGACGGCAACGGCGACACCACGGTCAAGATGCGCTATGAATCGCAGGTGGCGATGATCAGCCTGCGCTACTACTTCGACGCTCCCGAACCGCCGCCCCCGCCGCCGCCGCCGGAGCCGCCGGTGGTCGTGGTGCCGCCGCCGCCGCCACCTCCGCCGCCCTGCGAGTCCGACCCCGCCAAGACCATCGATCTGGCCGGCTGCAAAGTCGGCGACACGGTGATCCTGCGCGGCGTCAACTTCGACTTCGACAAGGCCACGCTGACCACCAATGCCAAGACCCTGCTCGATCAGGTGGCCGATGCGCTGCTCGCGCGGATGGACATCAAGGTGCAGATCGCCGGCCACACCGACAACTTCGGTACCGACCAGTACAACCAGAAACTGTCGGAGGCGCGGGCCGCCTCGGTGGTCGAGTATCTGACCGGCCGTGGGATTGACGGCGGACGCATGACCTCGATCGGTTACGGCGAGAGCCAACCAGTTGCCGACAACGGTACCGACGAGGGTCGCGAGCAGAACCGTCGCGTCGAGCTCAACGTCACCGAAGCCGCCGCGGGTGCACCGCCGGTGGTGTCGGAACCGGCTTCGCCGAGCGCGCCGCTGCCGCCAGCGGAAGCGGCGCCAGCAGCGGTCCCGCCGGCCGAGGCAGTACCTGCCGCGTCACCCGAAGCGGCTCCTCCGTCCGCACCCGAAGCGGCTCCTGCTGAGGCTGCGCCTGCCGAGTCGTCCGGCCCGGTGGACCCGCCCTTGCCGGAGGCGGTACCGGTTCAGTAGGCCTGCAGTGAATCAACCGGTATCGGCTCCGAGCCGGTACCGGTTTTCTTTTGTCTGCGATTTTTTCCCCGTTCGCGGAATAATGGGCCGATGAATCTGAAACCCGCGGATCTGCCCTCGCACCTGGCGAAAAGCCTGGCGCTGATTTACCTGGTGGCGGGCGACGAGCCGCTGTTGATCCAGGAGTCGCTCGATGCGATCCGCGCCGCCGCGCGTGCCCGTGGTTTTGACGAACGCGAGGTTCTGGACGCCGACAAGTCGTTCGACTGGTCGCGCCTGGTCGAGGCCTGCGGCAGCCTGTCGCTGTTCTGCAGCCGGCGCATCGTCGAACTGCGGCTGCCGTCCGGATCGCCCGGCACGCAAGGCAGCGAGATGCTGCGCTCGCTGGCACAGCGACCGCCTCAGGATGTACTCCTGATCGTCGCCTGCGGCCCGCTCGACGGCCGTCAGCGCGGCAGCCCCTGGTACAGCGCTCTGGCCGAGGTCGGGGTAGTGGTTTATGCCTGGCCGATCGCGCCGCAGGACTTCGAAAGCTGGCTCGGGACGCGCCTGCGCGCGGCGGGCCTTGCCCCAGACGATGACGCGCTGCGCCTGTTGGCCGAGCGCACCGAAGGCAACGGCCTGGCCGCGGCGCAGGACATCGCCAAGCTCGCCCTGCTGTTCCCCGGCGCGCGCATTGGCGTGGACGCGGTGCGCGAGGCGGTGGCGGACAGCTCGCGATTCGATGCGTTTGATCTTGCCGGGCGCATGCTGTCCGGCGACGCCGCGGGCGTGGTCCGCAGCCTGCGCCGCCTGCGCGAAGAAGGCGTGGACGTGCTCGAACTGCTGGGCGCGCTGACCTGGTCCCTGCGCCAGTGGGCCGAGGCGCAAGCGGCGTTCGCGCGCGGCGGCGATGCGCAGCGCGCCTGCGAGTCGGCGCGCATCCCCCGGCCGCGCGAGGCGCCCTACCTCAACGCCCTGCGCCGCGCGCGGCTGCCGCAGATCTATGGCTGGTTGCGCAAGACCGCGGTCATCGACCAGCTCGCCAAGTCCACCGGCGGCAAGGAACAGGCTTGGGAAGAGTTGCTAACATTGGTGCTGGCGGCCGCCGGGGCCGCGCCAATCAAGCTCCGAGCATGAACGCTCAAACGGCCCGCGCCGTCAGCAAGACCAAGGAAGACATCGCCAGCTACATGCGCGAACGCGGCGCGCGCGCGCGCGTCGCTGCGCGTCAGCTGACGCGCGCCGACACCGGCAGCAAGAACGCGGCGCTGTTCATCCTGGCGCGGTTGCTCATGGACGATCGTCGCGCGCTGCTCGCGGCCAACGCGGAGGACATGCGTGTCGGCCGCGCCGGCAAGCTCGACGCCGCTCTGCTCGACCGGCTCGAACTCAACGAAGCGCGCATCGACTCCATGGCCGACGGCGTGCGCCAGGTCGCCGCCTTGCCCGATCCGGTCGGCGAAATCAGCGACCTCAAGCTGCGTCCGTCCGGCATCCAGGTCGGCCGCATGCGCGTGCCGCTGGGCGTGGTCGGCATCGTTTACGAGTCGCGTCCCAACGTCACGGCGGACGCGGCCAGCCTGTGTCTCAAGTCCGGCAACGCCGCGATCCTGCGCGGCGGCTCGGAGGCGATGATGTCCAACCAGGCGATCGCGCGCTGCATCCACCGCGCCCTGCGTGACGCCGGCTTGCCGGAGGACGCGGTGCAGGTGCTGGACATCACCGATCGCCGCACCGTCGGCGAGCTGGTGGCGATGCCCGAGTATGTCGACGTAGTGATTCCGCGCGGCGGCAAAGGGCTGGTCGAGGCGGTGTCGCAGGGCGCGCGGGTGCCGGTGATCAAGCATCTGCACGGCGTCTGCCACGTCTTCATCGACGCCGCCGCCGATCTGGACAAGGCGGTGGCGATCGCGGTCAACGCCAAGACCCAGCGCTATGGCACCTGCAACACCATGGAGACCCTGCTGGTCGACGCGCCCGTTGCCGATCGGGTGCTGCCGCGGCTGGCAGGTATCTATCGCGAGGCCGGCGTCGAGATGCGCGGCTGCGAGCGCACGCGCCGGCTGATCAGCGACGCCAGGCCGGCAACCGAGGCCGACTGGAGCGAGGAGTATCTGGCGCCGATTCTGGCGATCCGTGTCGTCGATGGACTGGACGCGGCGATGGACCACATCGCGACCTATGGTTCGGCGCATACCGATGCCATCGTCACCGAGAACCTCAGCCACGCGCGGCGCTTCATCCGCGAGGTGGACTCCAGCTCGGTGATGATCAATGCCTCGACGCGCTTCGCCGATGGCTACGAATATGGCCTCGGCGCGGAGATCGGCATCAGCACCGACAAATTCCACGCCCGCGGCCCGGTCGGGCTCGAAGGGCTGACCTCGCAGAAATGGGTGGTCGTGGGTGACGGTTCTGTCCGCTGACCGCAGGCGCGCCGCGTGAAGGCCTCGCCTTGAGGGCGCGGCGCTGAAAGCCCCGCTCGGCCTGTTCGGCGGCACCTTCACGCCCATCCACAACGGGCATCTGCGGCTCGCGCTGGAACTCAAGGAGCGCCTGGACCTGGCCGCGGTGCACATCGTGCCCAGCGCGCGTCCGCCACATCGAGAATCGCCGCAGGTGAGTGCGCAGCGCCGGCTGCAGTGGGTGCAACTGGCGCTGGAAAACGAGCCGGGTCTGATCGCCGATGATCGCGAACTGCGCCGCGACGGACCTTCCTATACCGTCGATACGCTGGCGCAGTTGCGCGCCGAAAATCCCGGCCGTCCACTGGTGCTGCTGCTCGGTGACGACGCGGCCAACCAGTTCCATACCTGGCATCTCTGGCAGGAGATCATCGGCCTGGCGCATCTGGTGTTCGTCGAGAGGCCCTACGAGCCGCCGGCCCCGGCGCCCGAGCTAATCGCGCATCTGCGCGGCCGCCGCGCTGCCGACGCCGATGCCCTCAAGCGGCAGGAGGCCGGGCTCTGGATGTCGGCCCACATTCCGCCGCTGGCGATTTCCTCCACCCGCATCCGCCGCCTGCTCAAGGCGGGGCGGTCCGTCCGCGGTCTCGTCCCCGAGGCCGTCATCGATTCACTCACCGCTGAGGACATCAGCCTTCTTACATACGATGAAGACCCTGCCACTGATTGACGTCGCCCGCGGCGCGCTCGAGGACCTTAAAGCGATTGATCTCAAGGTGCTCGACGTGCGTGGCCTCACCACCATCACCGACACCATGATGATCTGCACCGGCACCTCGAGCCGCCATGTCGCGTCGCTCGCGCGCAACGTGGTCGACACCGCCAAGGAAGCCGGCTACCGGCCGCTCGGCGTCGAAGGCCTCGACGAAGGCGAGTGGGCGCTGGTCGATCTGGGCGACGTCGTCGTCCATGTCATGCAGACGCAGACGCGCGCTTTCTACCAGCTCGAAAAACTCTGGGACCTGTCGGAGCCGCGCGGCAAGGCCGTGAACGGATAGCCCCATGCGTCTGCGGCTGATCGCCGTCGGCGGCCGGATGCCGGACTGGGTGCAGACGGCTTACGAGGACTACGCGCGCCGGCTGCCTCGTGAGCTGCGCCTGGAACTGGTGGAGATCGCGCTGGCGGCGCGCGGCAAGAATGCCGACATCGCCCGCGCCCGGCAGCAGGAGGGCGAACGCATCATCAGGGCGGTGCCGGACGCGGCGCACGCGATTGCCCTCGACGAGCGCGGCGAATCCTGGAGCAGCACCGATCTCGCCGAACAGTTGCGACGCTGGCAGAACGAGAGTCGGGACGTCGCGCTGCTGATCGGCGGCCCCGACGGGCATGCGCCCGAGGTACTGCAACGTGCCCAGCAAAAATGGTCGCTGTCGCCGCTGACCCTGCCACATGCGCTCGTCCGGGTGCTGCTCGTCGAACAGCTGTATCGCGCCAGCAGTCTGATCGCCGGCCATCCTTATCATCGTGCTTGACCGGCACGCTCTGTTTGCCGATGGATACCGGTTTTAGTTAAGCCGACGCTCAGCCTGAGCCCCAAGACTGGGCCACCTTTCATCCCGGAGTGGGATTCATGCGACAAGCCTTGCTCGCCATTTTCGCCGCGGTCCTCGCGGTCACCGCCTCACTGTCAGCCGCCGTCTCCATCGCCCAGAACGAGGCACCGCCGGAGCCGCCTGCCGACGAGGCCGTCAAGACACCCGGCGAGCCGGTGAGCCAGGACACGTACAGCTCCGACGAAATCCTCACCAAAGGCAAGGACTTTTTCGGTGCCACGACCGAAGGTCTGGCCAAGGCCATCGAAAAGATTTTCAAGGAGCAGGGTCGTCCCAACGCCTACATCGTCGGTGAGGAAGGCAGCGGCGCGATCGTCGTCGGGCTCCGTTACGGCAAGGGCACGCTCAATTACAAGGGCGGTGGCGCACTGCCGTTGTATTGGCAGGGTCCGTCGGTGGGCTGGGACTTCGGCGGTAACGCCAGCAAGGTCTTCACCCTGGTCTACAAGCTGCGCACCACCAACGAGATGCTGCAGCGTTTTCCCGGCGTCGAAGGCAGCCTTTATGTGGTGGGCGGCGTCGGCGTGAATTACCAGCGCAGTGGCGACATCACGCTGGCACCGATCCGCACTGGCGTGGGCCTGCGCGCAGGCGCCAACATCGGCTACCTGCAGTACACGCTCAAGCGCTCGTTCAATCCGTTCTAGAACCAGGCGGTGCAGGAACTGGGCATGCAAAGCGTGGTCTGACCCATCGAGCCATGGCAAGCGCCGCAGACGGCGATGCTAGACTGGCTCGACGATCGACGGAGACTCTCTGATGAAGGACCTGCAGCAGTATCGCAACGCCGCCGTGGTCGGCGGTTTCAGCCAGACCGGCGCGCGCAGTTCGGCGCAAAAAGTTCTGCGCAACACCTATCTTCTGTTATCGATGACCCTGCTGTTCAGCGCCACCATGGCCGGCGTGTCGATGGCCATCGGCCTGCCTTACGGCGCCAGCCTGATCTGCTCTCTGGTGGCAATGGGTCTGCTGTGGTTCGTGGTGCCGCGCACCGCGCAATCCGAGGCCGGCGTCTGGGTGGTGTTCGCGGTCACCGGGCTGTTGGGCTTCGGCCTGGGGCCTGTGCTCAACATGTACATCAAGCATCTCGCCAACGGTCCGCAGGTGGTGATGATGGCGCTGGGTCTCACCGGCACCATCTTCCTCGGCCTGTCGGCCTACGCGATCAAGACGCGCCGCGACTTCAGCTTCATGCGCGGCATCCTGGTCGGCGGCATCTTGCTGGCATTCGCGCTGAGCATCGGCATGCTGATCGCCTCGTTCTTCGGCATCTACCTGCAGCCCTTGTCACTGGCGATCTCGGCGATGTTCGCGCTGCTGATGAGCGGCATGATCCTTTATCAGACCGGCGAGATCATCAACGGCGGCGAGACCAACTATGTGCTGGCGACGGTCTCGCTATATCTGTCGATCTACAATCTGTTCATGAGCCTGCTGCAGATTCTCGGCTACGCCAGTAGAGACCGCTGAGACGATCGGATCACTTTCGCGTTGAACTGGGCCCCGCAACCGCGGGGCCTTTTTCATGCGGCGGCAGGCGGAAAAAGCGCCGCGCATTTTCGCTGGTGAGCTGCGCCAGTTGCGACTCGTCCTGGTCGCGCGCGCCGGCGATCGCGCTCAGCACGTAGCGCAGATACGCCGGTTCGTTGCGACGGTGCGCGGCCTTGGGCGCGGTGCGCGGTAGCAGGTAGGGCGCGTCGGTTTCGATCAGCAGGCGATCGGCCGGTATCGCCTTCACCGCATCGAGCAGGTGCCGGCCGCGGCGCTCGTCGCAGATCCAGCCGGTGATGCCGATGTGGCAGTCCAGCCGCAGGTAATCGTCGAGCGCATCGGCGGTGTCGGTGAAGCAATGCACGACCGCGTCGACGAGCCGCGACCGATGCTCGCGCAGGATCGCCAGAAAGTCGCCATGCGCGTCGCGCTGATGCAGAAACACGGGGCGTCGGGACGCCACCGCGATCTCGAGTTGCCCGATGAAAGCGCGGCGCTGATCCGCGCGCGGCGACAGGTCGCGGAAGTAATCCAGTCCGCATTCGCCCACCGCGACGACGGCGCCATGCCCCGCAAGCTCGCGCAGAAAATCGGCGATCGCGAGTGTCCAGTCACTGGCGTGGTGCGGATGCAGCCCCGCTGTGGCGAACAACACGCCCGGATGCGCATCGGTCAGCGCCAGCGCTGCGCGCGAGCTGTCCATCGAACTGCCGGTGACCACGATCGTCCCGACGCCGGCGGCGGCGGCGCGCGCCAGCACCGCGTCGCGGTCGGTATCGAAGCTCTCGTGCGCCAGGTTGGCACCGATGTCGACCATCTGCATCAGGGGATCCCGGCGCAATCCTGGCGCAGGCGCACCCGCTGTTCGATGCGTCCGCTCGGCGCGGCGAACATCTCGATCAGGCGCAGGTCCTCCAGGCGTTCCGGCGCCGAAGCGGCAAGATGCCCATTCCATCGATGGCACAGATACCGCGCCCAGGCCTGGCGATGCACCACGGCGTCGTCCTCCAGCATCTTTTCCTGCCACAGGCGCCAGCGTGCGCCGTCCGGCTCGCTCGCCAGATGCGGCGGCCGCGAAAACCCGAGCAACCGGTGCGGACGCAGCACGTCGATCTCGCCGCCATTGCGCAGATGGCCCGGCGCCACCCACCAGTGGTCGCCAGCGGGAAGCGTCACCAGTGGGCTCCAGCGATGGTCCAGGCGCAAGACCTGCAGCGGCGGCGCCAGCGCGGCCTGCAGACGCGCACCGCCCGAGGACAGGCCTGCCAGGTTCCAGATCAACGCCAATAAGGCCAGCGCGGCGGCCAGCCGTTGCCAGGCCGGGCTTGCCGGCCGGCTGGGAACAGGCGCGGGCAGAGTGTCGAAGGCACCAGACAGACCCGCACGATGCCGGGCGACGACGCGGTATGCCGCATCGGCCATGGTCCCGAGACGCAGGCGCAGCGCGGCTTTCCCCAGCCACCCGAACAGCGGGCTGCGCGCCAACAGAAGCAGCAGAGCGTTGCCCCGCAGATAGGCGGAGTCGTCGTAGTCCAGCACCACCCAGGAATCGTTGGCGCGCATCAGTGCGTCGGCGCGCCGGTTGTCCTGTGCCGGCAGCAGCAGCGCCCGCGGCAGGATCAGAAAAGTCTTGAGCAGACGCACCGTGTGTTCGCAGAAGCGGCAGTCGCGGTCGTAGAACACACGCAACTCGCCCGGCGGCTGTCGCGACGCGTTGCGCGTCGTCCAGCGATCCCAGATGCCGCTGCCTGCGAGCAGACTCAAGCCCAGCGTCTGCGCCCAGGGCAGATGCCCGGCGGCCAGGGACAACAGAATCAGGACCTGTACGAGGACCAGCTGCAGGAGGACCGCATTGCGCAACCGGTTCTGCAGGCCGGCGAGATTGCCGCCGCTGGCCAGCGGCAGCAGCAGCAGGACCGGCCCGAGGATCAGCAGCCACCACCACCACAGGCCGACGACGCCAGCCAGATCCGGATGCGCGGCGAGAGCCGGGCCCAGACCCCAGGACCGCTGCGCCGAAGAAAGCAGTTCCAGCAAAGCCCGCCCTTGTGTCCCGGCGCCGGCCTGCACCTGCAGCACGGCACTGAAGAACAAGCTCGACAGCAGTTGCAGCACCAGCACGATCGAGGCCCATGACCGGTGCCGGGGGCCGACGACGGCTTCGTCGCAGAGCGCGGCATCGACACTCCAGCGCGCGCCCATCGGCAGGAACAGGCTCCAGAAGAGCAGGGCGGCGAGCAGGGTGTCGCCCGCGTCGAGCACCAGCGGATTGCGGTTGTCGACGGATACCAGCAGCAGCCAGGTCAACAGTCCCGCAACCCGCGTCCTCCAGCCCAGCGCCAATGCCAGTGCCGACAGCGCCTGCGCCAACAGAAACAGCCCCTGAGACCAGGATTCGCCGTTCGCCAGATGTAGCGACCAGCGCCAGATGGGATCGCTCAATTGCGCCCATTGGTCGCGTGGCAGCAGGCCGGCGTCGGTGTGGAATGCGCCGAGATTGATCAGGCGATGCAGAGCATCGAAGGCCAGTGTCAGGGCCAACAGAACACGAAACAGCGCGAGCGATCGCAGGTCGAGGGCGAAGCCCGATCCGAGTCGTTCGGGCCAGAGTCGGGAGAAGGTCGTCATGCGCAAAACAGCTTACACAAAGCCTTCGCCCGGCGGCGCAGCGCGGGGCCTTTGGGTAGACTCGCTGCCATGGCTGCGTCCCCCGAAAGCACCTCCGATCTGCCGGCCGCCGGCTCCGCTCGGGAGTGTCTGCTGCCGGGTGCTGCCGGTGATCTTGAAGCGATCATCGCCTCACCGAGGGAGGCGGCGCGCGGCTTCGCCGTCATCTGCCATCCGCATCCGCTGTTCGGCGGGGCGATGAGCAACAAGGTCGCATACACGCTGGCGTCGGTCGCGCTGCACGCCGGCTTCTACGCGCTGCGCTTCAACTTTCGCGGGGTCGGCCGCAGCCAGGGCGTGCACGACCAGGGGATCGGAGAGACCGACGACATCGTGGCGATGGTCGAGTGGCTGCGTCAACGCCTGCCCGCGGGCTGGCCGCTGCTGCTCGCCGGTTTCTCGTTCGGCGGTGCCGTGAGCCTGCGCGCCGCAGCGGCGGCGCGTCCGGCGCTGCAGATCAGCGTCGCCCCGCCTCTCGGCGGCGACTACGCGCGGCTGGGGCCGCCGGCCGCACCGCCCTGTCCCTGGCTGGTCATCCACAGCCGCGACGACGACGTGGTCGCCTACGCCGATACCTCGGCCACGGTGTCGGCGATGCAGCCGACGCCTTCGCCGACCGAGCTGGCGACGGTCGATGGCGCCGGGCATTTCTTCAATGGCCGGCTGGGCGACATCCAGCAGATCGCCGGGGATTTCATCAACCGCGTTTTACCCTGAGCTATGCTCCGCCCAAGTTCGGACGGCGGTGAGAACCGGGCACGCCATGACATCAGGTCGACCAGATAAAAACCTCCAGGAGAATTTCATGAACCGCTTGACCCATAGCCTTGCGTGCGCCTGTTGCCTGATGGCCGGACCGGCGTTCGCCGGCAGCGATTTCGACATCGTCAATCCCGACCAGGGCGCCTTCGAGTCGGTTTCCAAGGACCTGGTGGCCGCGTACAGCTACAAGGCACTGGGTCCAGCCGAGGCGACCGGCCTGACCGGCTTCAGCATCGGCGGCTATGCCACCTACCTGTCGGTAGACAGCAAGGACGCCTGGCGCAGCCTCACCGGCGACAGCGTCTCGGGCCTGGCGCAGGCCGGCCTGATCGTGCAGAAGGGCCTGCCTTTCGGCATCGACGTCGGCGCGTTCTACTCGTCGATCCCGCAGGCCAGCGCACAGTTGTTCGGCGCCGAGATCCGCTACGCGATTCTCGAAGGCGGCGTTGCCACGCCGGCGCTGGCGATTCGCGGCGGCTACACCACCGCGACCGGCATCGATGATTTCGACTTCTCCACCTACAGCCTCGACGCGACGGTGTCCAAGGGCTTTGCCTTCGTCACGCCGTATGCCGGCGTGGGTTACGTCTGGGGCCGCGTCGATCCGGATCGTTCGATCGCCCTGGATCGCGAAGACGTCAACCAGGCGCGCTTCTATGCCGGCGTGCGCGTCAGCTTCCTGCTGCTGGGGATCACGCCCGAGTACGAGCGCAGCGGATCGCGCGACTCGTTCAACCTGCGCGTCGGGTTCGGCTTCTGATGCCGGCGATCTGGCGAAAACTGCTGGGCAACACCCAGGCCCCGCCCGAGGATCGCGATGCGCGTCAGCGCATCGCCATGGCGGTGCTGCTGCTCGAATGCGCGCGCGCGGATTTCGATCGCAGCGAAACCGAGATGACGGTGGTGCGCGAGGCGCTGGCGGGATATTTCGGCATCGACCACGCCGCGCTGGCGTCGCTGCTGGACGAGGCCAGCGAAGAAGCGCGGCGCGCGGTCTCGCTGCACGACTATGTCGCGCAACTCAACGCCGGACTGCAGCCCGGCGACAAGCTTGAGCTGATCGCGATGCTGTGGCGCGTGGCCTACGCCGACGGCCATCTCGATCCGCAGGAAGAAGCGCTGCTGCGGCGTCTCGCCGACCTGCTCTACGTGCCGCATCGCGACTACATCGCCGCCAAGCTCGCGGCGGAATCCGCGGCCGGCGCGAGCTGAATCGGCGCGGCCGTGTAGCTGGTACTAAGCGATTTCCGCGCCATCAGCGTCCGGCGCCAGCCGAGCAAGCAGGGACTAGCCGCGGCCGTGTAGCTGGTATAGAGCGATTTCTGCGAACAGATTCGGCGCCAGACGGATCGACCAGCCTTCCGCATGCGCGCGGTTGAGCAGCCGTCGTCTGCGCACCTGCCAGTCACGCGTGCGACACAGCGCGTCGAAGTCGGCGACCGTACAGAGATGGATGTTGGGCGTGTCGTACCAGCTCGAAGGCAGCGCCCGCGTCATCGGCATGTGGCCCATCATCAGCGCGGTGCGTACGCGCCAGTGGCCGAAGTTGGGGAAGGTCACGATCGCGGTGTGGCCGACGCGCAGGATGTCTTCGATCACCGCGTCCGGGCGCTGCAACGCCTGCAAGGTTTGCGTCAGCAGCACGTAGTCGAAAGAGCCGGCCTCGAAGTCGCGCAGGCCGTCGTCGATGTCGGCCTGGATCACGTTGACCTTGGAGGCGATGCAGGCCGCGACATTGGCCGGATCGATCTCCAGCCCGTAGCCGCGCACGCCGCGTTCACGCGCCAGGTAGGCGAGCAGGCGGCCATCGCCGCAGCCCAGGTCGAGCACGCGCGCGCCGGGCTTGATCCAGCTGGCGATCATGCGCAGATCGGGTCGCAGGTCGAGCTCGCCGCTCACGCGGGGTCCCCGCAAAGTCGCTGGTTACTTTGTGGGGTGCTCACGCGGCCACCTCCTCAGCAACACCTTGCAGGTAGTTGCGCAAGACGCGGTGATAGTCGGGAAGCGGCATCAGAAAATCGTCGTGGCCCAGGGCGGATTCGATCAGCGCGTAGGACACGTCGCGGCCCGCATCGACCAGGCTCTTGACGATCTCGCGCGAACGCGCCGGCGAGAAGCGCCAGTCGCTGGAGAAGGCGATCACCAGAAAGCGCGCATGGGCCTGGCGAAACGCTTCGACCAGTGAATCATCGTAGTCACGCGCGGGGTCGAAGTAGTCCAGCGCCTTGGTCATCAGCAGATAGGTGTTGGCGTCGAAGCGATCGACGAAGCTGCTGCCCTGGTAGCGCAGATAGCTCTCGACCTCGAACTCGACGTCGAAGTTGAAGGACGGTTGCGGCGCCTTCAGATCGTTGCCGAACTTGGCGCGCATCGCCGCATCCGACAGATAGGTGATGTGGCCGAGCATGCGCGCCAGCCGCAGTCCGCTCGCGGGCACCGTGCCGTGCTCGAAGTAGCGGCCGCCGTGGAAGTCCGGGTCCGACATGATCGCCTGGCGCGCGATCTCGTTGAAGGCGATGTTCTGCGCGGAGATCTGCGGTGCCGCTGCGATGACGACGGCGTGGCGGATGCGCCGGGGCAGATCGACCGCCCACTGCATCACCTGCATGCCGCCGAGCGATCCGCCAATGGCCGCCGCCCACTGCGTGATGCCCAGGCGATCCGCCAGCAGACCCTGCGAGCGCACCCAGTCGCGCACGGTGAGCAGCGGAAAGTCCGGGCCGAACGGACGGCCGGTTTCCGGATCGACCGTATTCGGCCCGGTGGAGCCGACGCAGCCGCCGAGATTGTTGAGGCTGACGACGAAGAAGCGCCGCGTGTCGATCGGTTTGCCCGGCCCGATGCAGTTGTCCCACCAGCCGGGTTTGCGGTCGCCCTCGTAGGTGCCGGCGGCGTGGTGATCGCCCGAGAGCGCGTGGCAGATCAGGATCGCGTTGCTGGCGGCGGCGTTGAGGGTGCCGTAGGTTTCCACCATCAACTCGTGTCGCGGCAGCACGCGGCCGCAGTCGAGAATCAGCGGCTTGTTGATCAGCAGCTTGCGCGGCCTGACAGGCCCCACCGAATCTGGATCCGCGTTCTCAGCCACCGGCGTGCGCGCAGCTCAAGAGATGCCGAAGTAGCCGGGCAGCGGCAGCAGCATGCCGATCACCTGCAGCGCCAGGATCGCCACCAGCGGCGACAGATCCAGGCCGGACAGGTTGGGCATCACCTTGCGGATCGGCCGCAGGATCGGCTCGTTGATGCTGTAGAGGATATTGGTCGCCGGATTGCTGGAGCCGGGGCCGAACCACGACAGGATGGCGTAGATGATGATGCTCGCGGTGTACACCGAGATCGTCAGCGCGGCGATCTTCAGCGCCGCATACCACAGCGTCGCGATCAGGCCGATGTCGCGGCTCCACAACGCGGCGATGATCTGGATGTAGATCGACGACAGCACCACCAGAACCAGAACGGCGGCGAGGTCGAGCTTGCGCCAGCGCGGCAGCACTTTTTTCAGCGGCGCCAGGACCGGCTGCGTCAGCCGCCAGATGAGCTGGGAGATCGGGTTGTAGAAGTCCGCGCGCACCCATTGCAGGATGACGCGCAACAGCAAGGCGCCCATGTACAGATTGAACAGCGTGCCAATCAGGAAAATCACCGCATTGGTCGCTTGCGCGCCCATCAAAGTCTCCTCGGGGGTTGCGCCGCCGCGGCGAGCTCGTCGCCGAGTTCGCGGCTGCGTCGGGCCGCGGCGGACAGCGCGTCGCGGAACAGGGGTTTGAAACCGGCGGCCTGCAGATGCAACAGCGCCGCCTCGGTGGTGCCGCCCTTGGACGTGACATTGGCACGCAGTTCGGCGATGTCGGTGCCGTCCTGTTCGACCATGCGGGCGGCGCCGACGAAAGTGCGGGCGGCGAGACGCGCCGCGGTGTCGGGGCTCAGGCCCAGATGTTCGCCGGCTTCGCGCAGCGCCTCGGTCAGCAGAAAGAAGTACGCCGGGCCCGAGCCGCTCACCGCGGTCACCGCGTCCAGATCGGCTTCGGCATCGACCCAGCAGGTGTCGCCGGCCGCCGCCAGAATGCTCTGCGCCAGATCGCGCGCGGCGACAGATGTATGCGGCGGCGCATACAGCCCGCTGATGCCGCAGCCGACCAGAGCCGGCGTGTTGGGCATGCTGCGTACCAGATGCACGCCGTCGCCCAGAGCGCCGCGCAGCGACTCCAGGCGCACTCCCGCGGCGATCGACAGCACGGTGGTGCCGGCATCCAGCACCAGCGTCGCCAGCACCGCGGCCATCTGCTGCGGCTTGACCGCGAGCACGATCGCATCCGCGCCGGCGGTGATCTCGGCGCCCGCTGCGACGACGCGGATGCCGAAGCGCTGACGCAAGGCCTCGGCGCGCGCGGCGTCGGGCTCGGCCACGCGCAACAGGCTCGGATCGGTGCCGGCCGCGATCAGGCCGCCGATCAAACTGCTGGCCATGTTGCCGCCGCCGATAAAGGCAATGATCCGCGCCATGGGGCTGGACAGATGAGGGCTGGGGGGAGGGCCGGTATGATAAAGAACCCTCAGCCATTCTACGAACCGGCGTCCGGCGCGACTCGCACCCGCCAAACGCGGATCTCCGAGCCTTGAAAAAAACCAAACCGAAGAAGGCGACTGCCGCGCCCGTCGTCACGCCTATGGATGCGGCGACCGTGCGGATGATCGCGCAATACGCGCAGCGCATCGAACAAGCCGCCGGCCACGTCTACGACGTCGCCAGGGTCACGCCGCTGGAGGACGCGCCCAAGCTCTCGGCGCGACTCGGCTGCCGCGTGCTGCTCAAGCGCGAAGACACGCAGCCGGTGCATTCCTTCAAGCTGCGCGGCGCCTACAACAAGATGATCGGGCTGGATGCGGACGCGCGTGGACGTGGCGTGATCACGGCGTCGGCGGGCAATCATGCGCAAGGCGTTGCGCTGGCGGCGCAGCGGCTAGGCATTGCCGCGTCGATCGTGATGCCGCGGACAACGCCGGCGATCAAGGTCGACTCGGTGCGCGGCCTTGGCGGCCGCGCGATTCTCCACGGCGACACTTACGACGAGGCGGCCGCGCACGCCGCGGAGCTGGCGTCGCAACGCGGGCTGAGCCTGATCCATCCCTACGACGATGCCCAGGTCATCGCCGGCCAGGGCACGCTGGCGCGCGAAATCCTGCAGCAGTGTGATGCCCTCGACGTGCGCCGGCTCGATGCGGTGTTCGTCTGCGTCGGCGGCGGCGGTCTGCTCGCCGGCATCGCCGCCTGGATCAAGCATGCGAGCCCGCAGACGAAAGTGATCTGCGTGGAGCCCGAGGATTCGGATTGCATGGGCGCCGCGCTCAAGGCCGGTCGCCGGGTGAAGCTGCAGCAGGTCGGGCTGTTCGCCGATGGCGTCGCCGTGCGCCAGGCCGGCGTTGAGCCTTTCCGCATCGCGCGCCGGCTGGTCGACGCGCATATCACCGTGAGCATCGACGAAATTTGCGCGGCGATCCGCGATCTGTTCAACGAGAAGCGCGCGGTGCCCGAGCCCGCGGGCGCGCTGGGCATCGCCGGCATCAAGCGCTGGGCCCAGGATCACGATGTGCGCGGCCAGACCCATTGCGCCATCGTCTCCGGCGCCAACATCAACTTCGACCGGCTGCGTCATGTCGCCGAGCGCGCGGAGCTGGGCGACGAGGCCGAAGCGCTGCTGGCGGTGACCATCAATGAGAAACCCGGCAGCTTCCGGCGCTTTCTCAAGCAGCTCGGGCGGCGCGCGATCACCGAGTTCAACTACCGCTATTCATCGCCGACCGAGGCGCACGTGTTCGTCGGCGTCAAGACCACGCAGGGCCTGGCCGAACGCCAGACATTGCTGAGCCTGCTGGAGCGACAGGGCTATGCGGTGGTCGACATGACCGGCAACGAGATGGCCAAGGTGCACACGCGCTTCATGGTCGGCGGCCGCGCGCCAGGCCTGTTCGACGAGCATCTGTTCCGCTTCGAATTCCCGGAGCGGCCCGGCGCCTGCCTGGATTTCCTGGAGGCCATCGGCAGCCGCTGGAACATCTCGCTATTTCACTACCGCAATCACGGCGCGGCCTACGGACGCGTGCTCTGCGGCCTGCAATTGCCGCGTGGGCAGCTCAGCGAATGCCGCCGGTCACTGGACACGCTGGGCTACGAATACTGGGACGAGACGGCCAACCCGGCATACCAGCTGTTCCTGGGTACGCGGGTCTGATCTTCACAAGCTCGGGTTTGCTTGAGTCGATCTACGCCGAAGCCAATTTCAGAATCGCTTTCCAGTGCGCCGGCTTGACCGGCGTCACCGACAGACGCGAGCCCTTTTCCAGAATCCGCAATCCGTCGAACGCGGCCTGCTTGTCGCGCAGGTCGGTGAGCAGAACGGGCTTGTCGAATTTGGCCTGGAACTGCACGTCCACCATCAGCCATCGCGGCTCCTCGCGTTTGGCGGTGGGGTCGAAGTGATCGGCTTTCGGGTCGAATTGCGAGGCATCGGGGTAGGCGCGCGAGACGATGTTCATCACGCCGACGATGCCGGGTTGCGGACAACTCGAGTGGTAGAAGAACGCCTGGTCGCCCGGTGCCATCTGGTCGCGCATCATGTTGCGCACCTGGAAGTTGCGCACACCGTCCCAGGCCTCGGTCTGCTTCGGCCGCGCGGCGAGATCATCGATCGAAAAGCAGTCGGGCTCGGACTTCATCAGCCAGTAGTTCATCGCCATCCCTACGTTGTGTTGGATGAAAAGCGGATCAGGCCGCGTTCGGTGCAGACGGCATGCAGGGGAACGTCCCAGGCTTGCGCCGGCAGCGCCCGGCACCGCTGAACCGAATAAGCATAACCAAGCCGCCAGGGCGTGCGTCCGGCGCCGGCGAGAAAGCGGTCGTAGTAGCCGCCGCCGGTGCCCAATCGATTGCCCTCATCGTCAAAGCCGGTGAGCGGCATGACCAGGGCATCGAGTTCGCCACGGCGCAGATGGCGCCGACCGTGGGGTTCGGCGATGCCGTGACGGTTTCGGCGCAGACGCGCATCGGCGCGCCATTCGATCATGCGCATCGCGCCGTGCACCAGCCTTGGCACGAACAGTCGCACCCTGCTCTTGCACAGCATCGCGACGAGCGGTGCGGTCGAAATCTCGGAGCCACACGCGAGATACAGCGCGACTCGTTTTGCCTTGCGCGCGCGCAGCGCGCGGAACGCATGGCGTGCGCATCGCTGGGCCTGAAGCCGTCGTTGCGATACGCCGAGTGCGGCGCGCCGCTGACGCAGTTCGCGGCGCAGAAGCATACGCTGCGAGACCAGGGAAGAAGTGGTGTCTCCCACCTGCGCCGTCATTCGCTCGGTGCCTTGAGACGAGGTCTCAAGTGGGTGCCGCAATCTGATTCTCGGGCTTCCCGCCGACGACGCGGGCCTGCACTCCCAACCAGCTTTGGCTCCCTGGGTTTGCAAATAGGCTCAAGGGGATTAGAGCGATCGACAAACACTGCAGGAGACACCGCCTGCATCATAGCATCGCCAAACGCCGTCGCCTGATCATCCGTGCTGATCCGCGATGCGTGCAGGCCAAGCTGCCGCTATTCCAGCGACAGCGTCGAGTCGATGTCGAGGCGCAGTTGCCGCACTCGGGCGATCGACGCCTGATCGGGACGTGTCACCGATTCGGCGCCCTTGCTCTCCAGCAACTCACGCGCGATGTTGAGTGCCGCCATCACCGCGATCCGCTCCGCGCCAAGCGCCTTGCCGCGCTTGCGGATGGCGGTCATGCGCTCGTTGAGAAAATCGGCGGACGCCACCAGCGCCTCGTGCTCTTCGCTCGGGCACATCACCGTGTATTCACGGCCCATGATGCGTACCGCCACGCTCAGCGCCTCGCCCTTGTCTTCACTGCCGAAGGACACTTTGTCGTTCACGGACCCTGCTCGGTTTCCAGCATGCGCACACGCTCGACGATGCCTTCGATGCGCCGACGCAACTCGCTGTTGAGCGCCACCATGCGGTCGCGTTCCTGCTCGGCGCGGCGCGCTTCGAGCCGGGCCTGACGATAGGCCGCGGCCAGGCGCTGCACGCGTTGTTCGAGCTGTTCCAGTTCGGCTTCCAGCATGTCGTTCAAAAACGCGGGAGGGACTCGCGACGAGTATAAACCCGCGATATTGAAAAACCCTTCTCCGCGATGGCGGAGAAGGGTTTTGGAGAACGGCGGTTGGTGATCTGTCAGCGAATGATGAGGAACAGCGCGCCGGGCCCGCGCTGGATGTGCAGCAGCAGCTCTCCAGCCTTGGGCCCCGCCAGCTTGCTGAATTCTTCGACGCTGGCCACGGGCTTGCGGTTGACGCTCATGATGACGTCGTTGGGCCGCAGGCCGGCTCGCGCCGCGGGAGAGTTGGGCGCAACGTCCTGCACCTGCACGCCGCCGCTGCCCAGGCGCTTGGCCACGGCGGCGTCGAGCGTCGAGAAGCTGGCACCGGCCAGTGCCGGATGCAGGGTGTTGCCGGCTGGGCCGGTTGCCACGGTTTCGGCCGCCGCCTTGCCGATGGTGACGCTGATGGTGCGCGGCTTGCCGGCACGCAGGATATCGAGATCGACCTTGTCGCCGATGCGCATCAGGCCGACGAGGTTGCGCAGCTGGGTGAAGCTCGCCAGTTCGCGGCCGTTGGCCTTGAGAATGATGTCTTCGCTCTTGAGGCCGGCCTTGTCGGCCGGCGAACCCGGCATCACCTGAGTGACGACGGCGCCATGCGTATTGGTCAGGCCGAAGGCCTTGGCCAGCGCCGGATCCAGGTCCTGGCCGCCGACGCCGATGCGTCCGCGTTCAACCGATCCGAACTGGGTCAGCTGATTCATCACCACTTTGGCGAGATTGGTGGGGATGGCGAAGCCGATGCCGATGTTGCCGCCGCTGCGCGACAGGATCTGGCTGGGGATGCCGACCAGTTCTCCGCGCAGGTTGACCAGCGCGCCGCCCGAGTTGCCGGGGTTGATCGAGGCGTCGGTCTGGATGAAATCCTCGTAGCCTTCGCCGGTGCCCTGGCGCCCAAGCCCGCTGACGATGCCCGAGGTGACGGTGGTGCGCAGGCCGAAAGGCGAGCCGATGGCGACGACGAAGTCGCCCACTTCGAGCTTCTCGGAATCGGCCATGACCAGCGCCTTGAGATTGTCGGCCTTGATCTGCAGCACGGCGATGTCGGTGTCGGGGTCTTTGCCGATCAGCTTGGCGTCGTACTCGCGGTCATCGATCAGACGGACCTTGATGGTGTCGGCGCCGTCGATGACGTGGTTGTTGGTGAGGATGTAGCCCTTGGCGGCGTCGACGATGACACCCGACCCGACGGCCTGCGACTCCTGTTCCTGCGGCTGGTCGGGCACTTCGAAGAAACGGCGGAAGAACGGATCCTGCAGCAGGGGGTTCTGGATCTCCTGCTTGGCGGTGACCGCGACGTTGACCACTGCCGGCGTTGCCAGCTTGAGCATCGGCGCCAGCGAAGGCAGCCCCTGCTGCAGCGGCAGCGAGCCTTGCGCCTGCGCGTGGGCAGCAGGGACGACCAGACTGGCGCTGATGGCCAACGCCAGCGGCGCGAAAGTCTTCAAAACAAAAGTGGGCATCGAGACGTCTCGGCAGTGTGGGGAGGGCGCGGCGCGGCTTGGACTCTAAGCGGGCGGATGAGTTTCCCCCCGCAAATTCAATTCAGGCGGATTCTGGGGTTGAGACTGTAGCGCCCGGTGATGGTGGCACTCGCAAGCACATGGCCGCGAATCGCCGACAGCACCTGGCTCGCGCCAAAATCACCCTCGACCGGCGCGCGCTCCACGTCCAGAGCGAAAATTTCGAAGCGGTAGTGATGCGGGACGCTGTCGTTCCAGGGCGGGCAGGGGCCGTCGTAGCCGTGATAGACGCCCTCCATGTCGGCATCGCCCTTGAACCATCCGGTGTAGTCGTTGATGCCTTGCGCGGCGCCCGTCACGCCGTTGGGTTTCTGCTTGCCGCGCGCGACGACGCCATTGGAGCAAGCGCCTTCTTCGATGCTGTCGCAGTCGGCGGGGATATCGACCATCGCCCAATGAAAAAAGGCGGTGCGCGGCAGCTTCAGGGGCACCTCGCGATCCTCCTTGTTGACGTCGTCGGCGCGCGTCGGCGCGTCCGGGTCGGTGCAGATCAGAGCGAAGCTCCTGGTCCCGGCGGGCACTCCGCTCCAGCTCAATTCGGGATTGAGATTGTCCGACAGCCGCACATGTCCCCTGGGCGCCTTGACCGCGAAAGCGCAGCGGCCCGGAATCAGGCCACCGTCGAAAAAGCTTTTGCTGGTCAGTTTCATGCCTTTGTTCCTGAGCTCGTGTTGGTCCGTGGCTGCCTCGGGTCGCCACGTGGCGCCGACAGCGCGCGCAATCCGCCGATTATGAGTCAGACCAGCGCCGCGCGGCCACCCGCCGTCTGAAATGCGGTGGTGCGGTTGCTGCAAACCCTTGGAGTTGACGCGAACGCGATCAGAGCCTCAGTAAACCACGCCCGCGGCCGCCGATGCCAAGCTGCAACAGGCTGCGCTTCAGGCGTTCCGAAAGCGGCTGGCGGCGGCGATAGTGCAATTCGAAAACGTCCGCATCGCGCGCTCGTGCGAGCAGATGGTCGTCGGACGTCGACAAGCCATCGATGAGTTTGAGCGCCAGCGCCTGCGTGCCGAACCAGTGCTCGCCCGTGGCCACGCGGGCGACATCCAGAATCGGCCGGTTCTCGGAAACAAAGGTCTTGAACAGCTCGTGGGTCTGGTCGATCTCTTCCTGGAACTTGGCACGTCCGCTGTCGGTGTTTTCACCGAACACCGTCAACGTGCGCTTGTAGGCGCCGGCGGTGTGCAGCTCGAAGTCGATATCGTGCTTGCGCAACAGTCGATTGAAATTGGGCAACTGCGCGACCACACCGATCGACCCGACCACGGCGAAAGGCGCAGCGAGAATCCGGTCGGCGACGCAGGCCATCATATAACCGCCACTTGCAGCAACCTTGTCCACAACCACGGTCAGGCGCAGTTTGCGATCGCGCAGGCGCGCGAGCTGCGAGGCGGCCAACCCATACGCATGGACCAGTCCGCCGGCGCTTTCGAGCCGCAACAGGACTTCGTCGCTGTCGCGTGCCACTTGCAGGATGGCGCTGATTTCCTCGCGCAGGGCCGTGACGGCCGAAGCCTGCAGGTCGCCCTCGAAATCGAGAACGAAAAGCCGAATGCGAGGCGCCTGCGCGCCCGCGCCCTTGCGACGCTTTTCTGCCTTCTGCCGCGACTTGTCGGCCTGCTTGAATTCGCGCGCGCTGAGCAGATCCTGATCGAGGCTGCGCGCCAGCGTGGAGAGACGCTGGTTGACGTTCTTGATCTCCAGTTTGTCGGCGCCGGATTCGCGCCCCGACCGGAGCAAGCTGCCGAAACCGACGAGCAGCGCCAGCAAGGCGGCGAGCCAGGTGATCGTTTTGGCTAAAAACAGTCCGTAAACAGCGAGAAACTCAGACACAGTCTGCAACTCCCGGAAAAAATGAATGCACCGTCATCGACGGCTAAGTGTTCGTGTTCAGGACCTGTTTGGGGCGCGATGAGGATGCTGCGATGCGGAAGAATGCTGTTTCGCATCGGGTTGCGGGCTTGCCGAGTGTCGTTCAGGTTTGCCTATAATAGTGCGGAAACTGAAAGCCTCAGTCGCTATTGCTGGAAGGGAGTTCAAACAATGAAGAGAGTTATAAGGGCCGGACTGCTGTTCGGGTTGCTGTGCGGCGCCTTCGCGGCCCACGCGGACGATTCGACGACCGAGTACAAGGAGATGCGGCCGTATTTGTCCGAGCTCTATACCTACACCTTCGAAACCAGCGATCGGCACGGGACCGACTCCGGCCAGGGTGCCCAGCTGAGCTTCGGCTCTGCGATCAACGAGCACTGGGGCTGGGAAATCGGTGGCACCTATTCCGAGTTTCCGCACGACGACAACCCCGGAAGCCGCGCCGAACGCGAATTCGGCGCCAAGGTCGACGGGCTTTATTTCTACAGTCGCAATCCGTCGTTTTCGCCCTACTTCTCGGTGGGCGCCGTTTCTGTGCGAAAAAAGCTGCGCGGGACCTCGCTGGATTCGACCGACCCGATGGCCGATGTTGGCCTCGGCTTCATCAAGTATTTCCGGCTGTGGGGCGCTGATTTCGGGTTCCGTGCGGACGCACGCTACCGCCACATCTTTTTTGACAAGGACGAACTCGCCGGCAACATCGAGGACGAGTTGAACGAGGCGGTCCTCAAGGTCGGCTTGGTCATTCCGTTCGGCAACAGGCCCGTTTCCGCTCAGGCGGCACCACCCGCCGCGGCTTGCGCCGACAGCGATGGCGATGGTGTTTGCGACTCGGCCGATCTGTGCCCCGGCACGCCCAAGGGCAGTGTGGTCGACGCCAAGGGTTGCCCCAAGGAATCGGCTGAGGCTGCCAACAAGAAATTCGAAGACGTGCACTTCGCCTTCGATAAATCGGATCTCGCCGAGAGTGAAAAAGCCAAGCTGGATACCGCGGCCAAAGTCATCGACGGCCTGACCAAGAAGTATCCGAAGCTACAGGTGGATGTCTCCGGTCATACCGACTGGGTTGGCACTGACGGTTACAACCAGGGCCTGTCCGAACGGCGTGCCGGCAGCGTCAAGAGCTACCTGGTCCGCAAGGGCGTGACCGCTGGCCGCATCAACACGTTTGCATTCGGCGAGTCCAAGCCGATCGCGACCAACGAGACTGCCGAAGGGCGCGCGCTGAACCGCCGCGCAGAAGTGCAGACGCACGAGTAAGACCGGTCCGGCGGAAACGCCGGTCTGATCAAAACCCCGCCGGCTTCCGGCGGGGTTTTTTTATGGCTGGCGTTTTGAGGTCGATGAGTCCGGCAGATTCCGACGTCGCTGCGTGGCGGCGGCTACTGGGTTCAGCTCAACGCGATTGCCGACGTCGTCAGCTCAGAGTTGCGTCGGCGATTGCATCTGCGCCTGTGCCTGATCGGCGCGTTGCACCAGGTCCGTGGCGACGGGGACCACGCGTGGCCAGCCCGCCAGGTTTCGCGCAATCAGCTCCCCAAGCGCGGCGATATGCGAAGCCGATGCGTTCAAGGCCGGCACGTAACGAAACTGGCGGCCGCCGGCGTTGATGAAATCGTCGCGATAGCGCAGCGCGACTTCCTCCAGCGTTTCCAGGCAGTCGGCCGCGAAGCCCGGGCAGATGACGTCGAGTGTGGCGACGCCTTTGCCGGCGAGCTGCGGGATCGTCAGGTCGGTGTAGGGCTGGAGCCAGGGCTGGCGGCCGAGACGGCTCTGAAAACTGACCGACCATTGGTCGTCGCGCAACGCGAGGCGCTCGACGAGCAGGCGCGCGGTTTTCTGGCAGAAGCAAAAATACGGATCGCCGGTGAGAAAATATTGCCGCGGGATCGAGTGAAACGAAATCAGCAGATGGTCGCCCCGGCCGCTGGACTGCCAGTGCTGTTCCAGACTCCGGGCCAGGCATTCGACGTAGGCCGGTTCGTCGTGATAGCTGTTGATCGTGCGCACCTCCGGCATCCAGCGCTCGGCCATCAGCACGCGGAACACCGCATCCAGCGCCGCGGCCGTGCTGGTGGCCGAGTATTGCGGGTACAAGGGCAGCGCGACGATGCGGCGCACGCCCTGTTTCTTCAGTTCTTCCAGCGCTTGCTCGACGCCAGGCGATCCGTAGGTCATCCCCAGCGCGACCGGAATGTCCTCATCGAAGCGCTCGCGCAGCCAGGCTTGCAGGCCATCGCGCTGCTGCACCGAGTAATGCAGCAGCGGCGAGCCTTCCGGCGTGCCGGGGGTCATCCAGACACTGGCGTAGCTATGCGCGAGCCGGCGCGGCCGCACCGGCAGGATGAAGCCATAGAGAATGGTCAGCCACAGCGCACGAGGCAGCTCCACCACGCGCCGGTCCGACAAAAATGGTTTGAGGTAGGCGCGGATGGCGGCGGGTGTCGGCGCCTCCGGCGTGCCCAGGTTGAGCAGCAGCACGCCGCAGCGCGCCGCCGTCGAATGCTGAACCTCATAAAGGTCGGTCATGCGGGCCTGCGAGCGATCTGACCGCTACGCAGGCGGCGAAAGTAGGAATGATAGGCGCGCATCGCGCGGCCACCGAGGATCAGGAGAAGAGGAAGGTTGATCGCGTACATGAAGCCCATGCCGATGGTGCTGATGGTGTCGAGCTGGCCCGAGGTCTGGATGAAACCCAGGCAGGCGGCTGCGGCCGCGATACACCAGAGCCAGCGAAACGGCATCACGCCGCGGACGCCGAACAGATAGATCACGCCCTGCTCGCCGTAGTAGCCGTAGCTGATGATGCAGGATAGTCCGAACACCCAGACCGCGATGGTGATCAGCCAGCGTCCGAGGCCGGGATGGACCGTGTCGAAGCCTTTCGCCACCAGGGTCGAGCCGCGGTAGTCGGCAAACACGCCGGCCTCGGCCGCGCGCGGACGTGCGGTCGCCGCGATTGGCTGCCAGTCGAATCGAGCGCCGTTGTGCGTGCCATACAGACGCAGGCGCTCGCAGCCACGCTCGACGATGATGAAAACCGGCGTGCCCGCGGCATTCGCCGGCAGCGCGTTGTCGCGCAGCGCCGGTGGCTGCAGTTGCGGCTGCCAGTGCCCGGGCGTGGTTTCGACGAAGGCGGGCGGCGTGTCCCAGCTCGCCGCCGGGCCGCGGTTCCAGACGCCGGTGAGCAGCACCACCAGACCGGTGACGGTGCAGACGAACATGGTGTCGATGAAGGGCTCGAGCCCCGCGACCACGCCTTCGGTCACCGGCTCGGGCGTCTTGACCGCTGCATGGGCAATCGGAGCCGTCCCCAGGCCGGCCTCGCTGGAGAACAGCGCGCGCTTCATGCCCCACATGAAAGCCGTGCCCAAGGTCCCGCCGGTGAAGGCGCCGACGCCGTCGGTGCTGGAGAACGCCCCGGCGAAAATCAGGCGAAAGAATTCGGGCAGCGCATCGGCGTGCGTGACGATGACGTACAGACCGCAGAGCACATAGACGCCACATTTGAAAGGCACCAGCGTCTTGGTGACGTTGCCGATGCGCTGGATGCCGCCCAGGATCACCGCGCCCGCGCTGACCGCGAGAACGACGCCGGTGATCCAGGTCGGCACGCCAAAGTATTCGCGCGTGGTGTCGGCCACGCTCCAGGTCTGGAACATGTTGCCGCCGGTGAAGGCGAACAGCAGCAGCGAGCAGGCGAAAGCGCCGCCGATCCAACGCCCCAGCGGACGCAGCCGCGGCGACAGCGCGCTCAGGCCGTCGCGCGCCACATACATCGCGCCGCCGTGTGGGTTGTCGGCCTCGCGCGTGTCACGGAACAGGAGCGACAGCGTGACTTCGGTCGTCTTGAGCGCCATGCCCACCAGGCCCACCACCCACATCCAGAACACCGCGCCCGGGCCGCCGAAATCGACCGCGATCGCCATGCCGGCGATGGCGCCAAGGCCCACCGTGCCCGACATCGCCGCGGTCAGCGCCTGGAAATGCGTCAGCGCGCCCGGGCCGTGGGAGGTGTCGATACCCCGGCCCGCCACCAGCGCCACGCCATGGGTCAGCGACCGGTACTGGCACAGGCCGCTCCAGAGAGTGAACAGCAGGCCGATGCCGAGCAGGCCCAGCAGCATCGGCACGCTGAGCATGACGTCGTTGATGGATTCGAGAACCGCGAAGAAAGCTTCCATCACTTATCTGATGAGCGTGCCAACACGCTGTGTTTGCGAGAATAAGTGAAGTAGACGACAAGGCCGATGGCCATCCACACCGCGAACGATTTCCAAGTCAGCGCACCGAGATTGATCATCAGGAAACCGCAGGACAGGATGCCGAGCACCGGCAGTACTGCGCCGCCAGGAACGCGGAATGGGCGACGCAGATCAGGCCGTGTCCTGCGGAGCACGATGACGCCGACGCAGGCAATGACGAATGCGCCCAGCGTGCCGATGTTGGCGATGTCGCCCAGCTCGTCCAGCGGCACCAGGCCGCCGAGCAGCGACATGATCAGACCGGTGGAGATGATGGCGACATGCGGGTTGCCGCCGGCATTGACGCGCGAGAACACGCCGGGCAAAAGGCCGTCGCGCGAGATGGCCATCAGCACGCGCGTTAGGCCGTAGTACATCACCAGCATTACCGTAGTCAGGCCTGCGACGGCACCGATGGTGATCAGACCCGCCGCCCAATTGGCGCCGACATCGACCAGCGCCTTGGTCACCGGATGGTCATTGTTGAGCGACAGGTAAGGCGTGATGCCGGTCAACAGCCCTGACACGATGATGTAGATCACCGTGCATAGCGCGAGCGAACCGATGATGCCGATCGGCAGGTCGCGTTGCGGGTTGCGGGTTTCTTCGGCGGCCGTCGATACCGCGTCGAAACCCAGGTACGCGAAGAAGATCTTCGAAGCCGCGGTGAAGATGCCGCTGACACCGT
Organism: uncultured Hydrocarboniphaga sp.; assembly: GCA_964246995.1. Lineage (GTDB taxonomy): Bacteria > Pseudomonadota > Gammaproteobacteria > Nevskiales > Nevskiaceae > Hydrocarboniphaga. Next base: position 62,807 of record CAXTSJ010000002.1, on the reverse strand, counting down.
AGGCGGTTTCGCCATGGGCGTTGGGGCCTACCGGCGGAATGAAGGGATGCCAATACGCCGGATTGACGTGGAACGCCGCCACGCCGATGAACACCGCGATCGCCGTGAGCTTGATCGAGACGATGACGGCATTGAACACCGCGCTCATCTTCGCGCCCGATAGCAGCAGGCCGCCGAGCACCAGGATGATGAGCGACGCCGGCAGGTTGATGACGCCCTGCTGCTGCAAATCCCAGGGACCGTGGGTCAGCGCCACCGGCAGGTGTATGCCCATGTCGTTCAGGCCGCCGACCAAATAGCCCGACCACCCCGAACTCACCGTCGAGACCGATACCAGGTATTCGAGAAGCAGCATCCAGCCAATGACCCAGGCCGGGAGTTCGCCCAGGCCCGCGTAACCGTAGCCATAGGCGGAACCGGCACCACCGACGCTGGCTGCCAGTTCCGCATACGAAAGCGCCGCGCAGGCGCAGGCGAAGCCTGCGAGCACGAACGACAGCACCACGGCTGGCCCCGCCAGATTCGCTGCCGCTTGCCCGGTGCGGACAAAAATGCCTGCGCCGATGATCGCGCCGATGCCGAGTAGCATCAGGTCGGTCGCACTGAGTACGCGCTTCAGCTCGGATTTGACGCTGCCGTCGTCGGCCACGATCGGTTTGGTGCGCAGCAGTTTGGCAGACAGGCTCATCGATTCCCCAGGAGTGCGGCTTGAGTTGGGTGAAGCGCTCTGGCCTTTGCACGGCCTTGCAGCAAGTATGCCCGGCAGTGCCGCGACCGCGTCCGAAGATCGCGCATCCACAAAAAAGCCGGGGTGCGGAAGGCCCGCGCCCCGGCTCGATGGATGCTACAGAATCAGGTCCCCGGAGCGCTGACGAAATGCCCGTCAGTACACAGCTCGTGCACGCGCAGCGAATCGCCGACGTTGGCCGCCAGCAGAGGCACGGTGCCGACGGTGACCGCATCGAAATCCTGCGTGGTCTTGAGACCGATGAAGGCGCGACGGACGCCGTTGACAAGCGGCAGGCCGAGCAGATCGACCGCGACGGCCTGGGTCAGCGCGGTGGTTTCCTGCAGCACGTGGTCGCGGAAGGTGTGGATGACGATCCGATTCACAAGCGACGCCTCGAGCACGCCCGCCGGGAAAGACACCGCGAATACCGCGTAGTGACCGTCCGAGACTTGAGTGTTGAAGCGCACCACTTCATCGACGGTGGTGAGCGTCCCCACCAGGTCGACCGCGCGACGGAAGGTGGCGAACGTGGTCAGGTCGTTGTCGATGACATTGTCTTTGTCAGTGACGCTGCCAGTCACGCCATTCACCGGATCGGCGCCGAGTGCATCCAGCAGGTTCGCCACCGGGCCCCCGATCAGCCCAAGGGTGACCACCCGGGTTTCCAGATCGTTGCTGACATCGCTGGCGCCCGCGTCGCAGATGAATCGCTCGCCGACATTGATCGGCGTGCCGTCTTCGGTAACTCGGGTAAAGGTGCTGCCGTCATTGGGGAACAGCACACCGTCACCATCGTCGATGCCATCCAGCGATCCATCGCCCTGCGCCTCGCAACCCGCCAGACCCACCGCGGCAGTGGCAACCATGGCGGCAAAGGCCAGGTGCTTGAGCTTCCATTGCTTCATCGTACTTACTCCCTGTTTCGATTAGGACGAAGAGACCGGCATCGTGCCGGCCTCTTCAAGACTCGCGTTGTTTACGGCGTTGGCGTTGCGGCGTCGACCGGCGCGGTTGGCGCAGCGCCGCCTAGCGCGTCGCCCGAAGCATCCACCGGCACACTGGGGGCTTGCTGGCCGGCGATGCGCAGTTCGACGCGGCGATTGAGCGCGCGCCCGGCTTCGGTGTTGTTGTCCGCCACCGGAACCTTCTCGCCGAAACCGCGCGCGGTGAGCTTGGCGCCTGGCACACCCTGTTCGATCAAGAAATCACGCACCGACTTGGCCCGAAGATCGGACAGCTTGAGGTTGTAGTCATCCGAACCCTTGCTGTCGGTATGGCCTTCCAACTCCATCGGTACGTCGACGAAATGCTTCACCTTGAGCGCTACGTCTTCCAGGATCTTGCGGGAATCCGGGGTCAGCGTGGCCTTGTCGAAGTCGAAGGTCACGCCGGTCAGCGTCAGCACCTGCGACAGACCGCAGCCGACGCCGTCGACCGGCATGCCCTGGGGCGTCGATGGGCACTTGTCGCCCTGGTCGGGAACGCCGTCGCCGTCGCTGTCCTGGAGCTTCTCGGTGACGACCTCGGTGCGAACCTCGGGGGCGACAACGGCAGCGGCCGGAGCCGGAGGCGGCGAAACGTAGTGCGGCTGGTCATAGGGCGACAGCGGCAGTTCGATGCCTGCGCTGTAGCGGAAATCGTTTTGGCCGCTGCCGAAATCGTCGTACACATAACGCGCTTCGGCACGAAGCCGCAGGCCGAAATAGCCGATCGGCTGCGTCACGAAGCCCAGGCCCGCATTGCCGAAATAGTCGGTGGCGTCGCGGTGATCGGGTACGACGTCGCTGTAAGCGGCTCCGCCGCCAAGCAGGATGAAGGGTGAGAAGTGACGGCGCTCGCCCAGCGAATACACCAGATCCAGACCGCCGCCGTGGTGATAGAAGTCGGTGAAGTTGGCCTGATCGGTCTCGAAATTCTGGGTAAAGATGTGGCCTTCGATGAAGAAGTTGCCACCGATCTGCCGGCCGTAATAAGCATCGACGCCGGTGCCGTCCTTGGGCCCATGACCCTTGTCCAGATCAAGATAGCTCCCCATGACGCCGAGATAGTTGAGCGGCTCCTTGGCCGCTTCGCTCGGTGCCAGGTCCTGGGCGCTGGCGGACAGAGTGACCAGTGAAGCCAACACTGGGCCAGCGGCAAGCATGCGGCGAAAGACCATCTTCATAACGACTCCCTTTGAACACTGTCGGTGACTGACATGCACCCGTTCCATGATGGTGCAGCGCGACAGAGCTTAAACGACCTGTAGGGGCAAGTGAAGCTGCATCTTGTTGGGGCAATCGTGGCGCGTGATGAAATAAATTGGCCCGACCCCTTGAAAGCATCGGCTCGGTGCCCAAGACTTAGCAGCCTCCAGGGGAGAGTGCTAACAGACGTGTCTGGCGACGAGTCCTGAAAAGGGCCGTCCGGGGTTCCATCCCGGACCGTCTTGGATGTCACTGGCTTCTCCCCTCGAGTGCGAGTCCCGGTAATTCAAAAGAAACCCCGAATCCGATCAAGGAGTGTCAATATGAATCTGCGTCCCCTGCACGATCGCGTGATCGTCAAGCGTCTCGAAGAAGAAAAGAAATCCGCCGGTGGCATCCTCATCCCGGACAGCGCCGCCGAGAAGCCTCTCCGCGCTCAAGTGGTCGCAGTCGGCCCCGGCAAGCGTAGCGACGACGGCAAGGTGCACCCGGTCGACGTCAAGAAAGGCGACACCGTGCTGATCGGCAAGTACTCCGGCACCGAGGTCAAGGTCGATGGCGATGACCTCGTCGTGCTGCGCGAGGACGACATCATGGCGGTCATCGGCTGATCGCCGCTCGCCTCTCATCCCAACAATTCAAAGGAGTAAATCAACATGGCTTCTAAAGACGTCAAGTTTGGCGACGACGCCCGTTCGCGCATGGTCGCGGGCGTGAATGTTCTCGCCAACGCAGTCAAGGTCACCCTCGGCCCCAAGGGCCGCAACGTCGTGCTCGACAAGAGCTTCGGCGCCCCCACCGTCACCAAGGACGGCGTGTCCGTGGCCAAGGAAATCGAGCTGAAGGACAAGTTCGAGAACATGGGCGCGCAGCTGGTCAAGGAAGTCGCTTCCAAGACCTCGGACCTCGCCGGCGACGGCACCACCACCGCCACCGTGCTCGCCCAGGCGATCGTCAACGAGGGCCTGAAGTCGGTTACCGCCGGCGTCGACCCGATGGACATCAAGCGCGGTATCGACAAGGCCGTCGAGGCCGTCACCGCCGAGCTGAAAAGCGTTTCGGTTCCCTGCAAGGACCGCAAGGCCATTGCCCAGGTCGGCACCGTTTCCGCCAACGCGGACGAGGCGATCGGCAACATCATTGCCGACGCCATGGACAAGGTCGGCAAAGAAGGCGTCATCACTGTTGAAGAAGGCAAGGGCCTGGACAACGAGCTGGACGTGGTCGAAGGCATGCAGTTCGACCGCGGCTACCTGTCGCCCTACTTCATCAACAACGCGCAGAGCCAGACCGTCGAGCTGGAAAACCCGCTGATCCTGATCACCGAGAAGAAGATCAGCAACATCCGCGACCTGCTGCCGATCCTCGAAGGCGTCGCCAAGTCGGGCCGTCCGCTGCTGATCGTGTCCGAAGACGTCGAAGGCGAGGCCCTGGCCACCCTGGTCGTCAACAACCTGCGCGGCATCCTCAAGGTCGCGGCCGTCAAGGCCCCGGGCTTCGGTGATCGTCGCAAGGAAATGCTCAAGGACATCGCCATCCTCACCGGCGGCACCGTCATCGCCGAAGAGCTGGGCCTGTCCATCGAGAAGGCCACCCTGACCGATCTGGGCCAGGCCAAGAAAGTGCAGATCGACAAGGAAAACACCACCATCGTCGACGGCGCTGGCGACAAGGCCAAGATCGACGCCCGCGTGGCCGAGATCCGCACCCAGGTCGACGCCTCCACCTCTGACTACGACAAAGAGAAGCTCGCCGAGCGTCTGGCCAAGCTGGCCGGCGGCGTTGCCGTGATTAAAGTCGGCGCCGCCACCGAAGTCGAGATGAAAGAGAAGAAGGCCCGCGTCGAAGACGCCCTGCACGCCACCCGTGCGGCCGTTGAAGAAGGCATCGTCCCCGGCGGCGGTGTCGCGCTGGTGCGCGCTTCCAAGGTGCTCGACGGTCTCAAGGCTTTCAACGACGACCAGCAGATCGGCATCAACATTCTGCGTCGCGCGATCCAGGAGCCGATGCGCCAGATCGTCAAGAACTCCGGTGACGAGCCGAGCGTGGTCGTCAACAAGGTGCTCGAAGGCAAGGGCGCTTACGGCTACAACGCCTCCAACGGCAGCTACGGCGACATGATCGAGCTCGGCATCATCGACCCGACCAAGGTCACCCGTCTGGCGCTGCAGAACGCGGCCTCCGTTGCCGGCCTGCTGCTGACGACCGAAGCCATGGTCGCCGACGCGCCCGCCAAGGATGCCGGCGGCCCGCCGATGGGCGGCGGTGGCGGCATGGGTGGGATGGGCGGCATGGGTGGGATGGGGGATTTCTAAGGGCTCACGGTCGCCTCAACGCAGTCAACATCGGGGCGCCTTCGGGCGCCCCGATTCGTTGGGCTAGGATGCCGCCGATGGAATTGCCGAATCTTTCGCCCAACAGCCCAATCGACATTGCTGCGTCTGCGAGCCGGTTCGTGGCCACCGCGCTGCGTCGGCACCCGGAATGGGCGAAGGACGAGGGTCTGCTGCGGCCGCTTCAGCCCGGCGAAATTCATAAACAGCTTGCGATTGCGTTCGCCGCCGTGCGCGACGAGGCCGGCGCGATGCGCCAGCTGCGCGGCGTCCGCGAGCGCGAGATGGTGCGCATCGCCTGCCGCGATCTTTGCGGTTTGGCAGATCTCAGCGAGACGCTCACCGATCTGTCCGATCTCGCCGATGCCTGTTGCGCGCGTGCGCTCGATTTCGTCATGGACTCGTTGACCGCGCGCTTCGGCGAGCCGCGCGACGCGAGCGGCACCGTCGTCGCGCCGGTGGTGCTGGGCATGGGCAAGCTCGGCGGTCGCGAGCTGAATTTCTCATCCGACATCGACCTGATTTTTTTTCACACCGCCGCCGGCCAGACCGACGGCGAACGCAGTCTCGACAACGCCGACTTCTTCAAGCGTCTCGCGCAGGGCCTGACGCGCCTGCTGGCGGAGCGCACCGAGCACGGCTTCGTGTTCCGGGTCGATCTGATGCTGCGGCCGTTCGGCAGCAGCGGGCCGGTGTCGATCAGCTTCGGCGCGGCCGAGGACTACTACCAGTCCCACGGCCGCGAGTGGGAACGCTACGCGCTGATCAAGGCGCGGCCGATTGCCGGCGATCTCGAGGCGGGCGCGCAACTGCTGCAGCGCCTGCGCCCGTTCGTTTATCGGCGCTACCTGGATTTCAACGCCATCGGCAGCCTGCGCGCCCTCAAGAAGCGCATCGCCGACGATGTCGCCCGTCGCCGCCAGGCCGACAACGTCAAGCTCGGCGTCGGCGGCATTCGCGAACTGGAATTCATCGTCCAGTCCTTCCAGCTGGTGCGCGGCGGTCAGGACGCGGCGTTGCGCGACACGCGCCTGCGCCCGGTGCTGCGCTATCTGGGCGAGGCCGACTACCTGCCGGCGGCCATCGCCCGGCGACTCGACGAGCACTACGAATTTTTGCGCCGGCTGGAAAATGCGATCCAGATGTACGCCGACGAGCAGACGCATTCGCTGCCCACCGACGCCGATGCCCAAGCCGCGCTGTGCCACGGTCTGCGCATCCAGGACTGGCCGACCTTGACGGCGAGTCTGGCGCGGGTACGCCAGGAGGTTCACGAGGAATTTCTTCGCATTTTCGCCGAGCCCGCCGGGCAGCGGGCCGAGACCGGCCTGGCGGTCTGGGTGACCGGCTTGTGGAACAGCGACCCCGCGCTTACCGCCGACGCCGGCTTCGGCGCGGCGACGGCGGCGGTCGATAAGGCGCTGCGCGATCTGCGAGATTCGCGCAGCGTGCGCGGCCTGAGCCCGGCGTCCCAGGAGCGCTTGCTGGTCTTGCTGCCCCTGCTGCTGGAGTCGGCGCAGGCGCAGGCCGACCCTGGTGTGGCGATTACCCGCACCCTGGCGGTGATCCAGGCCATCGGTGGCCGCTCGACGTATCTGACCCTGCTGCGCGAATCGGCGATCGCCCGCGGTCATCTGGTGCAGCTGTGCGCGGCCAGCCCCTGGATCGCGCAGTTGCTGGCGGCAAGCCCGGCGCTGCTGGACACGCTGCTAGACGAGCGCAGCCTCTACGCGCCGCCCGATCGCGAGGAAATCCACCGCGAGTTGGGCCAGGTGCTCGTGCAGATTCCGGTCGAAGAAACCGAGTCCGGAATGGACGCGCTGCGCCGCTTCCGGCTGGAGACGACCTTGCGCATCGCCGCCGCCGATCTGGCCGGCAGCCTGCCCCTGGTCAAGGTGTCGGACCGGCTGACCTGGCTCGCCGAGGCCGTGCTGCAGGCGGCCTGCGCGCGCGCGTTCGCCGAACTGCAGGCCTCCTACGGCGAGCCGCTGCGCGCCGACGGCGGCAACGCCGGTCTGGCCGCGCTGGCCTATGGAAAATTTGGCGGCATCGAGATGGGCTACACCTCGGACCTCGACCTGGTGTTCGTCCACGACTGCGACGCGCTGGACCAGGAGACCAGCGGGGGCAAGCGCGCGATCAGCTCCGGCGTGTTCATGGCGCGCTGGGTGCAACGCATCGTCCATTGGCTGTCGACGCTGACGCCCGCCGGCCGCGCGTATGAGGTGGATCTGGAACTGCGCCCCAGCGGACGCTCCGGCCTCGCCGTCGTCAGCATCGAAGGCTTCGCCGACTACCAGCGCCGCGAGGCCTGGACCTGGGAGCATCAGGCGCTCACGCGCGCACGCTTCGCCGCCGGCAGCACCCGCATCGGCGCGCGCTTCGATGTGATCCGTCGCGAAGTCCTGGGTGCGCCGCGCGACGCGGCCCAGTTGCGCCACGACATCGCCGACATGCGCCGAAAGATGCGCGCTCAGCTCGAACGACGCGAGCCTGATCTGTGGGACGTCAAACAGGGCGAGGGCGGCCTGATCGACATCGAATTCATCACCCAGTATCTGGTGCTGCGCGAGGCCGCGCGCGCGCCGGCGCTGCTCGACTGGTCCGACAACTGGCGCCAGCTGGAGGCGCTCACCAACGCCGGCGCGGTATCGGCGGCGCAGCGCGACGAACTGATCGCCGCCTATCGCGCCCTGCGCGGCTGGAGCCATGTGCGCGGCTTGCAACAGCAGCCGGTGATGGCGCCGGCCGAGGCCTTCGGCACCGAGCGCGAGTCGGTGCGTCGCCTGTGGCGGGAACTTCTGGAGTAGCGCTGATCGTCAAGGCGCCTCGTCAACTAAACTCGGCCTACTCAACGCCGAGTCGCCCCCGTGGTCCTGAGTCATCGCTTCCGTTTTCTCTATGTGCACATCGCCAAGACCGGCGGCACCAGCGTGCGCGCCGCGTTGCGCCGCCTGCAACTGCGCGATCCGCTGTACCCCCTGCAGGCGATCTGTTCGCGACTCGATCATCTGTCGGGCCACCGCATCGCCGCCAAGCTGCCGCGGCACGCCAAGGTCATCGCCGCAATGGAGATGTTGCCGCGCGACTACTTCGATTCGCTGTTCAAGTTCGCCTTCGTGCGCAATCCCTGGGATCTGCAGGTGAGCAGCTACCACCACCTCAAACGCGAGCGGCCCAGGCTGCTGGACGGGCAGGACGGCTTCGAGGCTTTTCTGCGCTGGAAACTCAATCTGGATCGACCCTGGCAGTACCATCTCGACACCTCGATCACCCTGCAGACCGACTACCTGGTCGACCTGCACGGTCGCCAGGTCGTCGACTACATCGGCCGCTATGAGTCGCTGCTCGACGACTGGGCGCAGATCTGCGCGCGCCTGCGCGTCGCCACGCCCGCTCTGCCGCACAAGCGCAAGGCGACGGACCGCGGCCGCGACTACCGCAGCTACTACAACGATCAGACCGCGGAGCTGGTCGCACGGTATTTCGCGCGCGATATCCAGATGCTCGGCTACCGCTTCGACCCCGGCGTAACGATCTCCGGCGGCGCCAGCGCATGAAGGCCTCGGCGCTCGCCTTCATCGATCTGCCGCGCCAGCTCGTGCAGTTCTGCGCCGAGCTGGCGCCTTTGCTGGAACGGCGCAGCGTGTTCTATCTGATGCGGCCGGAAACGCGCAGCGTGCTGGCGCGCTGCGGCCTGGTGCCGCATCCGCAGGAGCGGGTGCTGCCGGCCGCCGATGCCCCGACCACGCTCACGCTCGATGGCTACAAGAACAGCAGCGATCCGCATCCGGCCTGGCGCGAACGGGCGGCGCGTCTGGAACGCGCTCTCGACGCTTTCTTCGTCGAGGAGAACGTCGGTGCCGTGTTCGTCTGGAACGGCGCCGATCTGGTGACGAGCGTCGCCGTGGAGCTGGCGCGCCGCCGCGGTCTGCCGGTGGTTTTCGGCGAGAACGGTTATCTGCCCGGAACGCTGCAGATCGACGCCGCCGGCGTCAATCACCGCTCTTCGCTGACCGCGGCGGTCGCCGAGGGCGCGTATCGCGGGACCCGGCTTGCCGCCGGGGAACAGTTGGCGCTCGACGCCGCCCTGGCGACGCTGCGCGGCGAACATCCGCGGCCCTCGCCAGTGCCGCCGCGGCGGCGCGTGCGCGCCTCGCTGGGCGCGCGTCTGAGCCGCGAACTGGCGCGTCCGATCGACCCGTCGCGCTGGCATTTCCATCCGCGGCCCGCCGGCTTCAGCGCGATCGATCTGCCGCGACGGTCGCGGCCCTACGTCTTTCTGCCGCTGCAGGTGGTCGGCGATTCTCAGCTGATCCAGCACTCGCCCCTGGTCGGGCAGGACATGCCGCGCTTCGTGCGCCTGGTCGCCGATGCCCTGGCCCTGGTGGCGCCTGCGCAGCGACTGGTGGTCAAGCTGCATCCCGCGGAACGCGTGCATCACCTGAGCGACTATCGTCGCCTCGCCGCGGCCGATGCGCGAATCACCTGGGTCCGCGACATCCCGGCGACGCGCCTGGCCGCCGGTGCCAGCGCCGTGGTCACGGTCAATTCCACGGTCGGCTTCGAGGCCTTGGCGCTGGACCGCCCGGTGGTGACGCTGGGACGGAATTTCTACTGCTTCGCGCCGCTGGTATGTCCGGTCGAGCGCCTCGAATGGCTGCCGCAGACCTTGCGCAGCGCGATCGATACGCCCACCGACCTCGCCGCGCGCAATGATTTTCTCGCCTATGTCTGGCACCGGCTGCTGGTGGCGGCGAGCTACCGCGACTTCTCCGACGCCAGCCTGCGCGCGGTGGCGACGCGCATCGACGCTCTGATCAATAGCGCGAGCGGCGTTTAGATGTGCGGCATCGCCGGCCAGGTGATGCGCCAGGGCGTGGTGGCCGAGGCCGATCTGCGACGCATGGCGGCGCGTCTGGCGCATCGCGGGCCCGAGGACAGCGGCACTTACGTCAGCGGCGCTTTCGGCATCGCGCACACGCGTCTGGCGATCATCGATCTGCCCGGCGGCCACCAGCCGATCTTCGATGCGCAGCGCCGCTACGCCATCGTCTGCAACGGCGAGATCTACAACTTTCCGGAGCTGCGCGCGGAGCTTGAGGCCCTGGGCCGGCAGTTCTCCTGCGACTCCGACAGCGAGGCCGCGCTGCAAGCTTTCGCCGTGTGGGGGCGCGACGCTTTCAGGCGCCTCAACGGCATGTTCGCTTTCGCGCTCTACGACCATCAGGCGCGCGAGCTGCACCTGGTGCGCGACCGGCTCGGCATCAAGCCGCTGTACTACGCGGTGCTGCCCGATCGCATCGTCTTCGGCTCCGAACTCAAGGCGCTGATGGCCCAGATGCCCGCCGTCGAATGGCACGAGCCGGCGCTGGCGCAATATTTTCAGAACCAGCATTCGAGCGGACGCGACACCATCGTCCGCGGCATCCAGCGCGTGTTGCCGGGCGAGGCGCTGCGCGTGGATGCGCAACTGCGTATCGAACACCGGCGCTGGTGGTCGGCGCTGGATGTGCAGCCGCGACGCGGTGACGAGCGAGCCGCCCTTGAGGAGTGGGACGCGCTGATCGCCCAGGTGATGCGCGAGCATGTGCGCGCCGACGTGCCCTACGGCCTGTTCCTGTCGGGCGGCGTCGATTCAGCGGTGCTGCTGGCTTTGCTGAGCGAGCAGCGCGGTGCACCGGTCCGCACTTATTCCATCGGCTACGCCGACGTGCAGATGCGCGACGAGCTGACCGAGGCGGCGCGCATCGCCAAGCGATTCGGTGCGCAGCACACGCCGATCCGGCTGAGCCGGCAGGCAGTGTTCCAGCGCCTGCCGCGCGCGGTCTGGGCCGCGGATGACCTGCTGCGCGACTACGCCTGTCTGCCGACGCTGGCGCTGGCCGAGGCCGCGGGCCGCGATCTCAAAGTGGTGTTCAGCGGCGAGGGCGGCGACGAGGCCTTCGCCGGCTACGGCCGCTATCGGCCGGGCTGGGCCGAGCGCCACTACAAGCGCCTGCGCTGGCCCGGCAGCGGTGGCTTTCGCGTGCGCGGCGAACTCGATGCGACGTGGACGCGGCGTCTGTTCGTCCCCGAGCTGCAGGCGCATCTGGCGGCGCATCGCGCCCCCCAGACCGCCGCCTGGCGTGAAACGCCCGCGGCCTGGAGCGATCTGCAGCGTCGCCAGTACACCGACATCACCGGCAATCTGCCGGACGATCTGCTGGTCAAGAATGACCGCATGCTGATGAGCTGGTCGGTGGAAGGACGCGTGCCCCTGGTCGACCATCGCGTGATCGAGTTCGGCCTGTCGCTGCCCGACGCGCTGAAAGTGTCGTCGCGCAGCGGCAAGGTCTTCCTCAAACGCTGGGCCGAAAGCCGGATCGATGCGGATCATCTCTGGCAGGCAAAGCGCGGCTTCCACGTGCCGGTGCGCGAATGGTTGAACGGCGAGTTTCTGCGCGGCCTTGCCGCGGCCTTGCCGCGCAATCCGGCGATCCGCCGCTGGTGCCGGCCGCAGGCGCTGCGCGAGCTGTTCGCCGGTGACACCGCCAACCGCTCGCGCGAGATCTGGAGCCTGATGCAGCTGGCGATCTGGCATCGCCTGTTCATCGAGCATCCCGACCAGGTACCGGGCGCCGAGGAAGATCCGCTGGCATGGCTGTGAGCCGCCCGTGAAGCGCCTCGCCGTGCTGATGTCGTTTTCCGGCGACGGCGGCGTCGAGCGCATGGTGGCCAACCTCTGCGGCGAGTTCGCGCGCCATGTGCAGGTGGACCTGCTGATGCTCAAGGCCCAGGGTCATCACCTGCAGGGGATGCCGCCGCAGGTGAATCGCATCCCGCTGCGCGCGCGCCATGCCTGGACCTGCGTCGGCGAAGTGGCGGAGTACTTGCGGCAGGCGAATCCCGACGCGCTGCTGGTGGCCAAAGATCGCGCCGGCCGTGCCGCGATCCGCGCGCGATCCCGCGCAGGCGCAACGATGCCGTTGTGGATTCGCCTGGGCAGCAATCTGTCGGCCGCGCTGGCGCGCAAGTCCGCGTTCGATCGCTGGCTGCGCGTGGCGCCGATGCGGCGGCTGTATGCGCGCGCCGACGGCGTGATCGCGGTGTCCGAAGGCGTGCGCCGCGACACGCTCGCGGTGACCGGTCTGCCGCCGCAGCGCGTGGTGGTGATCCGCAATCCGGTGATCACGAGCAGGCTCGCCGCGCAGGCCGCCGAGCCGGTGGATCACCCCTGGATCGAGCAACACGATCTGCCGCTGATCATGGGCATGGGGCGGCTGACGCGGCAAAAGGATTTCCCGAACCTGCTGCGCGCTTTCGCCGTTCTGCGCCAACGGCGCGCCTCGCGCCTGATCGTGCTCGGCGAGGGCGGCGACCGCGAGGCCTTGCAGCAACTCGCCGCCCGCCTGGGCGTGGCCGAGCATGTGCACTGGGCAGGCTTCCAGGCCAACCCCTACGCCTGGCTCGCACGCGCCGATCTATTCGTATTGTCTTCGCTCTGGGAGGGCTCGCCCAACGCGCTCACCGAAGCGCTTGCGCTCGGCCGGCCCTGCGTGTCGACCCGCTGCCCGAGCGGACCGGACGAGCTGCTCGGGCAGGGCCACTATGGTCCGCTGGTCGCGGTTGGCGACCCGTCTGCGCTCGCCGCGGCAATGGACGCGGTGCTGGAGGCCCCGCTTCCGGCCGATAAATTGCGCGAGGCGGTCGCCGACTACCGCGTCGAGCTGAGCGCGCAGCGTTATCTGCAGCGACTGGGCCTGGCTTAGGGCCGCGTGCGGACAGGCGAGGTTCAGGCCGTCGCCGCAACATCGTCGCAAGATTAAAAAACCTTAAGAAGGCGCCGGAACGCGCCTTTCAGGAGATAAGGACGTCATGGCCGAGCCCGTCAGGCGCCGCAGTCTTGCGGCAATGATCATCTGCTGCAACGAAGCCGACCGCATCGAGGACTGTCTGCGCTCGCTTTCCGGCTGGGTCGACGAGATCGTGGTCCTCGACAGCGGCAGCAGCGATGACACGGTCGCCATCGCGCGCCGTTACACCGACAAGATCTGGGTCACCGACTGGCCCGGCTATGGCGCGCAGCGCAATCGCGCGCTGCAGAAAGTCACCAGCGAGTGGGTGTTGGTTGTCGACGCCGACGAGCGAGCGACGCCGGAACTGCGCGCCGAGGTCGACGCCCGCCTGTCCGATCCCGCGCTCGACCGCACGCTGTTGCAGATTCCCTGGCGCACCTACCTGTTCGGCGGCGCCCTGCGATTCGGCCGCTACGCCACGCCGCAGAACCGGCTGTTCCTGCGGGCGGGCGCGCGCTTTCGCGAACACCAGGTGCACGAACAGGTCTTGCTGCCGCAGCGTCGCAGCGCGGTGCTCGACGGCCGCCTCGACCATCACAGCTGGCGCGACTACGCGCATCTGCGCAACAAGCATCGGCACTACGCCGGCCTGCTGGCCAGGCAGAAATTCGCCGAGGGCCAGCGTGGCAATCTGCCATATGCCTGCCTGCGGCTGTGCACCGATTTTCTTCAGCAGTACCTGCTGCGTCTGTCGATCCTCGATGGTTGGCGCGGCCTGGTGATCGCCATCACCCTGGGGCGATACGCCTATTGGAAATATGCCGATCTGCGGCTGCTGGAAACGCAGAGCCAGGATGCGCCCACGCCAGCGCTGAGCGCACTGGCCCGTCGCTGATCGCGGCCGTGGCAGCGACGCCGCCACGGGTCCACCTGTTCTTCCCCTATTCGCGAGGCGTCGGCGGATCGCAGATGCGGGCGCTGGAGATTGCCCGCGGATTGCGCGAAACCTGCGGCGCCGAAGTGCGGCTGTGGACGACATCGTCGCGCGTGCCGGCAGAGCTGGGGCGTGATCATGCAGTCGAGTGGTTCGCGCCCTGGCGGCGCGCGCAGGGGAGCTTGGTCTTCATCGGCTCGTTCTGGAAGCCCAAGCCCTGGTTGCAGCGCCTGCGCCCGCTGCGGCTGACCGTCATCGTCAACGACATGAACGTGGCCAACTTCCGCGCGCATCTGCCGATCTACCGGCGGATGTGTCCCGACCTGCGGATCGCGTTCACCAGCGCAAGCCAGCGGCGCTTGTTCGACGCCGAGACGATGGGCGAGGTGCATGTTTCGCCGATCGACCTGCGGCGTTTTTCGCCGGCGCCGGATCGCGCCGCCGTTGCCGGGCAGATGCGCTTGGGACGGCACAGCCGCGACACCCTCGACAAGCACCAGTTTCTCTACGATCCCGATCTGTACAAAACACTGGCGGCCGAAGGCGTCGACATCGATTTGATGGGTGCGGACTGCATCCGCCATCTGCTGCCCGTGCTGCCGAACCTTTGCTTGCGACCGACCGGCTCGATGGACGCCGCCGAATATCTGCGCGGGCTGGACGGCTTCGTCTACCGCACCGGCACGTTCTACGACACCGCGGCGCGCGCCGTGCGCGAGGCCATGGCCTGCGGACTGCCGGTGGTCTGCCACCGCTTCGGCGGCCATGTCGAGAACATCCGTCACGGCGACAATGGCTTCGTTTTCGACGATCAGCGCGAGGCACTGGAGATCATCCGCCGTCTGCGCGACGATCCGGCGCTACGCCGTCGCGTGGGCCGGTCGGCGCGTGCGAGCATGGAGGCGCTGTTCGCTCCGGAACGCATGCAGGCGATGGTCCGCTCGTATCTTGCGGACGAAACGCGGAGCGACCGGCCGCGTGTCGAATCGGTTGTCGATCGGCGCTGAGCAGGATCCATGCGAAGCACAGGCGAGCACTTGATGAGCGAGGGGCCAGGCATCACTGCGACGCTGACCGGAGCCACAATGGCCCTGGCGCCGTCGCGCCCGCTGCGCCTGCTGTTCGTGTTGCCGGACTTGTCCGGCGGTGGCGCGCAGCGGATGACGCTGCGCCTGTTGCGACACTTCGATCCGACGCGCTTCGCCGTGACATTGCTGGTGCTCGACGGCCCGGGCGTCCTGTCGCCGCTGGTGCCCGAAGGTTTGCGTCTGGTCCATGCGCCGCGTCACCGGCTGCTGCGCCTGGGCAAGCTCGCAACCTTGTTCTACGCGCGCGGGCAGGACGTGCTGATCGCCGCCACCGAATTGCGCGCCAGCTTCTGCGTGCGCTTCGCGGCGCGCGTGCTGCGCAAGCCGTCGGTGGCCTGGGTGCGCATCGCTTTCGGCGAATACGCGGCGCAGCTGAGCGTGCGCAATCGCGAGCGCGCCCGATCCACGTATGGCGATTTCGATCGCCTGGTGTTCGTGTCCGGCGGCGCGCGCGAGTCCTTCGAGCGCTGGACCGGCGAGCGCCGTGAGCAGTGGCGCACGATCCACAATGTTTTCGACGACTGTGTTCCGGCACGCGCTGACGCGCCGGCACGGCCGTTGATCCTTGGCATCGGCCGTCTCGAATCACGCAAGGGCTTCGACGTGCTGATCAAGGCCGCCGCGCTGGTACGCGATCGCGGCCTGGATTTTGATCTCGCGATTCTCGGTGAAGGACCGCTGCGCAACGCGCTGGAGGCGCAAGCACGCTCTGAGAATCTGCACGATCGGCTGCAGCTTCCGGGCTTCGTCGACGATGTGTCGGTATGGCTGCGCCGCGCCTGCATCTACGTGCTGTCCTCGCGGATCGAAGGCCTGCCCGGCACGATTCTCGAAGCCTTCGCAGCTGGCGCGCCGGTGATCGCCACGCGCTGCCCGCACGGGCCGGAGGAAATGCTCGAGCCGGGCGCCGCCGGCCGGCTGGTGGCGGTGGACGACGCACAGGCCATGGCAGCCGCCATGATCGAGCTGCTGGCCTCGCCGTCCGAACGCGAGTTGCTCGCCGCACGTGGGCGCCAGCGACTGCGCGATTTCCGGCCGGGCGTGATCCTGCCGCAGTGGCAGTCGCTGCTGCAGGAGCTGGCACCGGCGGAGCAGGCGGCGTGAGTGCGCCGCGCCTGCATCAGATCCATCTGACCCATGACGCTTGGGGCGGGATGGACAATCAAAGATCCGCCAGGCTTTTGCGATGTGTGGCCGATGATGGGGATGCGGAGTTTTGCGCATGACGGCCTTGCGTCTGCTGCACCAGATCCATCTGGCCCATGACGCCCGGGGCGGGATGGACAATGAGTGGTCCGCCGAGCCTTTGCGATTTGGGGCCGATGGTGGGGATGCGGAGTTTTTCGCGTGACGGCCTTGCGCCTTCTGCACCAGATCCATCTGGCCCATGACGCCTGGGGTGGGATGGACAATGAGCGGTCCGCCAGGCTTTTGCGATGTGTGGCCGATGGTGGGGATGCGGAGTTTTGCGCATGACGGCCTTGCGCCTTTTGCACCAGATCCATTTGGCCCATGACGCCTGGGGCGGGATGGAAAAGCAGTTCGCCAATCTTCTGCAGGCCACGGCCGAGGACCCGCGGGTGGCGCATTACCTGTCGGAGGATCTGCGCAGCGTGGCCTCCGGCGTCGCGGCGGCGCTGCCGCACCTGAGCATGCCGGCCGCCGACGCGCGCCGCTGGCGCGGTGTCACCGTGCCGAACTGGCGCGGCATGCGCCAGTCGCGCCAGGCTTCGCAGGCGCGCACCTGGGGCATCGACGCGATCCTCAGCTGGAACCGGTTCGGCGATCCGCGGCCGGCGCGACTGGCGTCGCGCATCGGCGCCGCGTCGCTGTACTGGGAACGCGGAGCCGCTTGGTTTGCGCGCTCGCGCGCACCCGACGCGGATTTTCTCGAAGGCTTCGACCGCTATCTCGCCAACTCCCAAGCCTGCGCGGCAATGCTCAACTACTGGGGCGTCACCGCGCCGATCGAAATCTGCCGGCCCGGCATTCTGTCGACACGGCCGGGCCGCGTACGCAGCCTGATGCCGGGGCAGCCGCTGCGCCTGGGTTTCTGCGCGCGCCTGCAGACGTTCAAGGGCGGCGTGCTGGCGGTGCACACGCTGGCGGAGCTGCGTCGCCTCGGCGTCGCCGCGCACCTGATCGTCGCCGGCGACGGCCCCGACCAAGCGGCGATGCAGGCCCAGGCGCAGCGGCTTGGGCTGGACGACGCCAGCCTGCGGTTTCTCGGCCGCATTGCGCCGGTCGACGAATTTCTGAACGGTATCGACCTGCTGCTGCACCCGGCGCTGCGCGAGCCTTACGGCAACGCCTGCGCCGAGGCGCTGATGGCCGGCGTGCCGGTGGCGGCGGCGGCGGTGGACGGCTTGCCCGAGGTGATCGATTCCGGGGTTGACGGGCTGTGCGTGGTGCCGACGCTGGCGCTGGCCGACTTCGCCGCCTTCGGCGGTGATCTCGAGGGTGTGTATCCGCGTGTCTACCGGCCGGAGATCCGCCGCGTCGCCGAGCCCGGCGTGTGCGATCCGGCGCATCTGGCGCGCGCGGTGTTGGACATCACCGGCGACCCGGCGCGCTATCGGCAGATCAGCCAGGCCGCCGTCAGTGGCGCGCTGCGGCGCTTCGACTACCCCGCGCATGTCGACCGACTGCTCGGCCAGGTGCAGGCGAGCGTGGCCGAGCGCCGCCAGCGCCAGTTCGGGCGCGGCGAGCCCACGCTGATCGCGGATCAACGGCAGACGGCGTCGCAGGATCGCGCGGCGATAGCCGCGTCATTGATCGCCGCTGCGCTGGAGGGCCGCGCCTCGCGCCGCGTCGCCGATCTCGGCTGCGGCGACGGCAAGCTGCGCAATCGCCTGCGCCAGCTCGGCGTGGCCTGCGACTACCAGGGCTACGACCTGTTGCCGCAAGCCGCCGATGTGCAGCTGCTCGACCTGTCGCGCCAGCGCCTGCCGCAGCCGGTCGACCTGGCGGCGCTGCTGGGGATCAGCGAATCACTGGAGGATCTGCCCGGCGTGCTCGGGCGCCTGCGCGCCGACGCCGACCTGCTCGTCATCAGCCACACGCTCGGCGACCGGCCCCGCGCCACCGACGAGTTGCAGCGCCTGGGCTGGCGCAATCATCTGTCGGCCGCGCATTTCGAAAGACTCCTGGCCACCGCCGGCTGGGCACTGCGCGACCGCGCCGCCACCGCTGACGGCAAGACCCTGCTGTGGTGCTGCGCGCACAGCGTCGCCAGCGACGCGCCGTGATGAGATTCGCCACCTTCCACGTGCAGACGCCAGGGGCGCATCCCCATCTGCTGGTCGCGCATGACCAGTATCTGCGACTACTGGAATATCTGGTGCTGTCGGTGCGCCGGTTTCATCCGGACGCCTCGGTGACGGTGCTCACCAACGCGCAGACCGATCTGTCGTCGCTGCGCGTGCCGGTGCACCGCGAGAATCATCCCGCAGACCCGTCCCGGCTGACGCTGGCGCGCGCCGAGGCGCAGTGGCGGCATCTGCAGATCCACGGCTTCGATGCGCCCGTGCTGTTCCTGGATACCGACATGCTGGTCAACGGCGTGCTGTCGGGCCTGCTCGACGACGATGATTTCGACGTTGCGCTCACCGTCCGCGAGCACGCCGAGATGCCGGTGAACAGCGGCTTCCTGCTGGTCAACAACCGGCGTCCGGCGCAGCTGCGGCGGTTCTTCGAAACCTATCTGCAGATCTTCCGCGACCAGTACATTAGCGAGGCCTCGTGGTTCGGCGACCAGCGCGCGCTGAGCGACCTGGTCCGCACCCGCGGCGAGCCGGACGAACTCGGCAGCGGCGCGCCCAGCCTGCGGCTGCTGCCCTGCGAGCGCTACAACCATTCGCCCGGCAACCAGCTGCGCAAGGCCCTCAAACCGCGGCCCAGCGCCTGCGTGCTGCACTTCAAAGGCAAGCGCAAGCGGCTCATGCCGCTGTATTGGCACGCGCACCTGTCGGGCTGGCCGCGCCCGATCGGCATCGCCTTCGGCGCGCTGGTGCTGTCGTGGCGCGCCCTGCTGCAAGGCGCTCGTAAACGGTGGCCACGGACTGCCAGCGTCGCCGGCGCCGCGGCCTGACGCCGGCTAGGCGCGGGGCATGGTGCCCAGCGCCTGCGCGATCGCCGACTCCCATTGCGGCAGCACCGTGCTCGGCGCATAACGCGTCAAAGCGGCGCGACCCGCATGGGCCAGGCGTGTGCGCGCCGCCGGATCATCGAGCAGATCGGCGATCGCCACCGCCATCCCGGGCGCGTCGTCCATCGGCACCAGAACACCCGCGCCATCGGCGAGCATTTCGCGCGGACCGCAGGGGCAGTCGGCGGCGACCACCGGCGTGCCGGCCCAGAAAGATTCGACGATGGTGGTGGGCAAACCTTCCAGCCGCGAGCTGAGCACGAACAGCGTCGCGGCTTGCAGCCAGGGCAGCGGATTGTCGACATGGCCGGGCAGGAAGACGCGGTCACCGATGCCCAGGTCGCGCGCTTGCGCCAGTAGCGCCGGGCGCAACGCGCCTTCGCCCAGTATCACCAGATCGAAATCGGCGCCGCCGTTTCGCGCGAGCGCGCAGGCGGCGATCAGCAGATCGAAACCCTTGCGCGCTTCCAGGCGGCCGATGCCGACGACGCTGGCGCCGCGCTGCATGCGCGCCATCAGCGCGCGTTGCGCCGGGTCCGGCGTACCGGCGGGGTAGGCGCCGGCGTCGAACAGGTTCGGAATGCAGCGCCAGTGCGCGCGGTCATCGCCGAGCCAGCGCCGCATCGAGGCGCGCGCGTCTTCGGCGACGAACACCAGAGGGCCGATCGCGGCGTAGGCCGCGCGCGATCGGCGATGGTGGCGTTCGCCGAATCCGCGTACCCAGTCTTCGAAAGCGATGTGCACCCAGGCCATCGCCGGCTTGCGCAGCAGCCGCGCGGCGAAATGCACGCAGAAGGTCGCGCGCATTTCCACGGCCGCGATCAACAGGTGCTGACGACGTGCATGCCAGAGCGTCGCGAGCCTGGCGCCGACCAGACCCGGCAGCCAGCGGGGCCGTCGCAGCAGGCGTACGTCGCGCGGCACTTGCGCTTCGAGCACCTCGCCGCGTCGCCCGAGATTGAGCAGGCTCAAGTCGTAACGCCGCTGGCCAAGGGCGCCGAGCAGCGACAGCGTCACCCGCGGCGCGCCGCCGCCTTTCAGATCCGGCACCACGAACAGCAGCCGGATCTTTGGAGCCTCAACTGCCATGTCGTCGCAGCTGCCGATATTGCAGCAGCGCGCAGACGAAGAGCAGCGGCAGCGCCAGCTCCAATCCTTCTTCGAGCGCCTTGACGATCAGGGAAGCCTGCTGGTGCAGCCAGTGTCCAGTGAAGTCGTGGACATAAGCCTGCAGTTTGTCGAGCACCAGCGAGGCAGCCCCGACGCCGAGCGCCAGAATCGTCGTCAGTACCCAGCCGTGCTGCCAGCTCGCCGGCCGCAAAAAAGCCCGGGCGCCGATGCCCAGCATGTAGAGCAGCAGGCCGATGACGGCGATCAGCACGCTTGCCGCGATCAGCTTTTCGGACAGCGGTGCGACAGCCTTGAAATACCACTTGAGGCGGAACAGGTTCTCGCCGGTGATCGCGTTCTGCAGATCGTCTTCGCGCGCGGCGCCGACCAGCGCGGTGAGCGCGCCCGGCAGCAGCACGCGCGGCGCCAGCCGAAAGCTCCACAGACAGAACGCGCACAGCGACAGCCAGCCGGCGATGCTCTGGTTTTCCACCGGCCCGTTCTCGACGAACATCGCCAGCACGTCCTGTTTGGTCGCGAGGCAGGCGTAGGCGACCAGTCCCGCGGTGTAGAGCAGCAGCAGGATCAGCGTGGCGACGAAGCCTCTGGTGAGGCCGAGCTTTGGAGGGTTCATGGGTCGTCGGTGGGTACGGGGGGATCGAGCAATTGGCGATAGACGTCGAGGTTGTTCTGGATCATCGCATCGGTTGCGAACTCGGCGTCGACCAGCCACGAACCCGCCGCGCCCAGTCGGCGTCGTTGCGCCGGATCGGCCGCAAGCCGCGCGATGGCGGCGCCCAGCGCCGGAGCATCGCCCGGCGGAACCAGCAGACCGTTGACGCCATCGCGCACCGCCTCGGGAATGCCACCGACGCCGCTGGCGATGATCGGCACGCCCGCGGCCGAGGCTTGCAGCAGCGACACGCCGAGGCCTTCCGCCAGCGCCGGATGCACCAGCAGGTCGAGCGCGCCGAGCCACTGCGGCAGGTCCTGGCAAAAACCGGCGAAGCGCACCGCCGCCAGCGGCAGCGTCGCGGCTCGCGACGCCAACTCGTCCTGCAGGGGACCCTGGCCGAAGAGAACGAGCGCCACAGGCTGCGGCAGCGGCAGTCCGCGCAGCGCGTCGAACAGCACGCGATGGCCTTTGCGTTGGATCAGCTGCGCGACCACGCCGATCAGCAGCGCCTCTTGCGGCAGATCGAACCGATCGCAGAACGCGGCGCGCGTTAGCGGTTTGCGCCACGGCGCGGCATCCACCGCCGAGCGCACGACGCGCAGGCGCGCGGCGTCGACGCCTTCGTCGCGCAGCACGCGGGCGATGCCTTCAGAGATGCAGATCACGCGGTCGTAGAGCCGGTACTTGCAGCGCGCCCACAGCGGCGGTTCGGGGTTGTCGACGCGTCGCGACAGCACCGCCGGCACGCCGGCGACTTTCGCGGCGATGCCGCCAAGCACATCGGCACCGCGGCGGCTGTGCAGATGCACCAGATGCGGAGCCTCGCGGCGCAGCAGTCCGGCGAGCCTGGCGATGAAGCCGAGGTCGGCATCGCCGGCGCAGCGCAGTTCCACCACGCGTACCGCCGAGCCCGCAAAGTGTTTTCCGATCGCCGCGCCCGGCGGGCACACCAGCACGTTGTCGACGCCGCGCTGCGCCAGGCCTTCCAGCAGGTATGCCACCTGCTGCGCGCCGCCGTAGAGATGCAGGCCGGTTTCGACATGGACCACGCGCAGGCGGTGATTCATGGGTTCGCCAGCATTGCCTGCGCGGCTGCGGCGACGCGCGCGGGCGTGATGCCGCGCAGGCAGTCGAAGCGGCCGTGGCAGGTGGGATGGCGTTTGCAGGGCGCGCAGGGCAGGTTGTCGTAGAAGACGGTGAGCGGTGAGTCCGCTCCTTGTGTATACGGGCAGGTGCTGCCGAACAGCGCGATCACCGGCCGCCGCACCGCGCTGCCGATATGCGTGAGCCCGGTGTCGACGCCGATCACCAGAGCGGCCTGTTCCAGCCAGGCGGGCAACTGGTTCAAGCGCGTCTTGCCGGCGAGATTCACCACGGGCCTGGATGCCGCCGCGCACAGTTTTTCGGCCGCGGCGACGTCGAGAGGGCCGCCGAAGATCGCGCAGGGCCGGTCGAGCAGGCCGGCGAGCTGCGGCCAGTACTCGTCCATCCAGTGTTTCTGCGGACGCGTGGTGAAAGGACACAGCGCGATGAAGCCGGGTGCCAAGCCCTGTTCGGCTAGCGCGGTGGTCGCCGCATTGCGGGCCGCGGCGCTCACCGGCAGCCGCGGCGGCGGAGCGGTTTGCCCGGTGAGGACTTCGGACAGATACCGATATTCGGAGGCCAGGTCGCGAACGTCACCGCCCTTGTCGACGCGCTGGTCGAGCACGAAGCCGAGCGGCTCTCTCGACGTCAAGCCGATGCGCGTCGCCGCCGGTGCGAGCCACGCGAACAGGCGCGACTTGGCCAGCCCCTGCGTGTCGATCACCCAGTCGAAGCGCTGCGCCGCGAGCTCGCGGCGCAGGCGCCACAGCGCAGCCGGCGAGCGCAGCGCGCCGGCGGGCACGCGGATCAAGGCGTCGATGCGCGGATCGTCTTCGATGATGCCGGCCAGAGCCGACTGCAGCATCCAGGCGATGTGCGCGTCCGGCCAGCGCGCGCGCAGGCCTTCGAGAAGGGCGGTGGCGAAAACGATGTCGCCCAGGGCCGACAGCCGGACGATCAGGATGCGCGGCGCGGCGGCTGAGCGGAGCGAGTCGACGAGTCGCAAGGGGCGGTTCGGCCAGCGGCAGGCGGGGCTCTATAATAGGCGCAGCCACCGCGTCTTCCGCGGCCAGGCGCTCCGCACACAATCTCGAGACAGGACCCCGACATGAGCATGGCCGATCGCGACGGCTTCATCTGGTACGACGGCAAGCTGGTGCCCTGGCGCGAGGCGACCACCCACGTCCTCACCTACACCTTGCATTACGGCGTCGGCTGCTTCGAGGGCGTGCGCGCCTACCACACGCCGCGCGGCACCGCGATCTTCCGCCTGAAGGAGCACACGCGGCGCCTCTTCAACTCGGCCAAGATTCTCGGCATGCCGATGCCCTATACCGAAGGGCAGATCAACGAGGCGCAGCTCGAAGTGCTGCGCGCCAACAAGCTCGACGAGGCCTATCTCAGGCCGATGGTGTTCTACGGTTCCGAGGGCATGGGCCTGCGCGCCACTGGTCTGAAGACGCATGTGATCGTCGCCGCCTGGACCTGGGGCGCTTACCTCGGCGCGGAAAACATGGAGCGCGGCATCCGCGTCAAGACCAGCTCCTTTCAGCGTCAGTACGTCAATGCCGCGGTGTGCCGCGCCAAGGCCAACGCCAACTACCTCACGTCTTCGCTGGCGCTGCAGGAAGTGCTGCGCGACGGTTACGACGAGGCGCTGATGCTCGACCCCGAGGGCTATGTGGCCGAGGGCAGCGCGGAGAACATCTTCATCGTCCACGACGGCGTCATCAGCACGCCCGACATCACTTCGGCGCTCGACGGCATCACCCGCCGCACGGTGATCCAGCTGGCGGAGGATCTCGGTTACAAGCTGCGCGAGCGCCGCATCACGCGCGACGAGATCTACATCAGCGACGAGGCCTTCTTCACCGGCACCGCCGCGGAAGTGACGCCGATCCGCGAGCTGGACAATCGCGCCATCGGCACCGGCAGCCGCGGGCCGGTCACCGAGAAGCTGCAGAAGATTTATCTGGCGCAGGTCAAGGGCACGCGCGAGCAGTATCCGGAGTGGCTGAGTCCGGTCTGACGTGAGCCAAGCCGCGATCCACAGGCTGCATCGGCAGGACCTGCCTGCGTATCAGGCATTGATGCTGGCGGGCGTGGCTGCGCATCCGGATCGGTTCCGGTTGACGGCTGGGGACATCGAAGCCGAGTGGCCGCCGCTGGAGGCTGATCCTGACGCCTTCACCCTGCTTGCAGAGATCGGGGGTGTGATGGCGGGCGTCGTCAGTGTCCGCCGCGAGGCGCGCCACAAATGCCGGCACAAGGCGCTGCTGTATCGCATGCTGGTCGGTGCCGCCTGGGCGGGCCAAGGCGTCGGCCGGCTGTTGCTGGAGCAGTCGATTGCGCAGGCGCGAGCGATCGAAGGCTTGCGCCATCTCAACAATCTCACCGTGCTCGCCGACAATGCCGCGGCGCGGCGGCTCTACGCGTCCGCGGGCTTCGTCGAATTCGCCTGTGAGCCCGAGGCGGTGTTCGCCGACGGCCGCTATCGCGACGAGATCGAGATGAAGCGGAACCTGGTCCGATGAAGTCCCTGCCCGATTTCAGCCGGGCGCGCGTGCTGGTCGCCGGCGACGTGATGCTCGACCGCTACTGGACCGGCAGCACTTCGCGCATCTCGCCGGAGGCGCCGGTGCCGATCGTGCGCGTGGGCCGCGACCAGGCGCGCCCGGGCGGCGCCGCCAACGTCGCCCTCAATCTTGCGGCGCTCGGCGTGCGGGCGAGTCTGCTCGGCGTGGTCGGCCGCGACGAGGCCGGCGCGCTGCTGCGTCAGCGCGTCGCCGAGGCCGACATCGCGGCGCGGTGGATCGAGTCGCCGACGCATCCCACGATCACCAAGCTGCGCGTGTTGTCGCGCAATCAGCAGGTCATCCGTCTGGACTTCGAAGAGTCGCTGGCGGCCGCCTCGGCGTTCCCGCGCGAAGACTTCGCCGCCGTCTTCGCCGAACAGATCGCGGGCGTGGATGCGGTGCTGCTGTCGGACTACGGCAAGGGCACGCTGTCCGACGTCGCGCCGCTGATCAAAGCCTGCCGCGCTGCGGGCAAGCCGGTGATGGTCGATCCCAAGGGCGCCGATTACCGGCGCTACACCGGTGCGAGCGTGCTCACGCCCAACGTGCCGGAGCTGGAAACCGTCGTCGGCGAGTGTGCTGACGAAGCGACGCTGTTCGATCGCGCCGAGGCGCTGATGCGCGAGCTGCAGCTGCAGGCGCTGCTGGTGACGCGCAGCGAGCGCGGCATGAGTCTGCTGCGGCCGGATCGCCCGGCGCTGCATCTGCCCACGGTGGCGCGCGAAGTGTTCGACGTCACCGGTGCCGGCGACACGGTGATCGCCACGCTCACCGCTGCGCTGGCCGCGGGTGTCGATCTGGAGCAGGCGGTGTTGCTGTCCAATCTCGCTGCCGGAATCGTCGTCGGCAAGCTCGGCGCGGCCAGCGTGTCCCAAGCCGAGCTGCGCGCGCAGCTCGCGCCCGATCGCGGCAGCGAAAACCAGGTGATGGAAGAGGAGGCCCTCCTCGCCTGGACCGCGGCCGCGCGCGCGCGCGGCCAGCGCGTGGTCATGACCAATGGCTGCTTCGACCTGCTGCATGTCGGCCATCTACGTTATCTGGAGCAGGCGCGCGCGCTGGGCGATCTGCTGATCGTCGCCGTCAACAGCGACGAGTCGGTGCGCCGGCTGAAAGGGCCGGCGCGGCCGCTCAACGCGCTGGCCGATCGCCTGCGCCTGCTGGCCGGCCTGAAGTGCGTCGACGCGGTGGTGGCCTTTTGCGAGGACACGCCGGCGCGGCTGATCGGCCGGGTGCTGCCGGATGTGCTGGTCAAGGGCGGCGACTACCGCGTCGACCAGGTCGCCGGGCACGATGCGGTGATGGCCAACGGCGGCCGCACGGTGATTCTCGACTTCCACATTGGCTATTCGACCACCGGGACGATTCGCCGCGCCCAGACCCCTGAGGCCGGTTCTTCGTTAGCTTGACCGCGAATCCTCAGAAGGAGATCGCGCATGGACGGTAGCGCCGCCGCAAAGCTGGACCTGATCATCCGCAACGCCCGCCTGTTCGACGGCAGCGGCGGCGCCGCGCGCAACGTGGATGTCGGCGTTGCCGACGGTCGCGTCGTCGCCATCGGCCCGTGCATCGCTGGCAAGGCCGCGGAAATCATCGACGGCAGCGGGCTTTGGCTGATGCCGGGCCTGCTCGACATCCACACCCACTTCGATCTGGAAGTGGAGCTGGAGCCGGGGCTGCCCGAGGCGGTGCGGCACGGCAGTACCACGGTGGTCGTCGCCAATTGCTCGCTGGGGCTGGCCTTTGGCGCGCAGCGGCGCAATGGCGATGATCCGATCGTCGATTGCTTCGCACGGGTGGAGAACGTGCCCAAGCCGGTGCTGCGGCGGGTCGCCGATCGCGTCACCTGGAACGATTCGCAAGCCTATCTGGATCACTTCCAGCATCTGCCGCTGGGGCCGAACATCGCGCCGATGATTCCGCATTCGATGCTGCGCATCGAGGTCATGGGTCTGGACGCCTCGGTGTCACGCCATCCCACCGAAGCCGAGCTGGCACGCATGGAACAGCTCGTCGACAAGGGCATGCGCGAAGGCTATGCGGGATTTTCCACCGACGCGCTGCCTTTTCACTTCCTCGCCAATCATCCGAATACGCACAAGCAGATCCCCACCCAGTTCGCGCGCTTCAAGGAGCTGCGTCGGCTGACCGACGTGGTGCGGCGTTGGGACCGGGTCTGGCAGGCGACGCCGCCCAAGGACAGCAAGCTCGGCATCCTGCGCAATTTTCTGCTGACCTCTAGGCGCTTGTTCGGACGCCGGCTCAAGATCACCGCGGTGGCGGCGCTGGATCTTCATACCAACCAGACGCTGCTGAAGATGGCGCTGCTGCTGTCACGCGTCCTCAACTCGCGCCTGCTCGACGGGCACTTCCGCTTTCAGGCGCTGGCGGCGCCGTTCACCACCTGGAGCGACGGCCTGATCACGCCGCTCAGTGAGGAGATCCCCTGCCTGCGCGCGATCAACGAGTTCGATCTGGACGACGCCGCCGCGCGCCGGGCGCTAATGGACGATCCGGCCTGGATCGCCGAATTCCGCCGCATGTGGTTCAAGGGCAAGCGCGGCCTGTCACTGGCACGGCTGGCTCGCCTGCTGCGGCGCGAGGACAATGTGCTGTCGCGCGATCTGCGCGACATGATCATCGACCGCTGTCCGGTCGGAAGCTGGGCGGGATCGACTCTGCATGCGGTCCATGAGCGACTGGTCGCGTGGCAGGCCGGCTCGATGTCGCCAAAGGACGATGCAGAACGCGCTGTCTTCGAGTCCTTCGGCACCACCAGGCGCGATGACGCCGATTTCTTTCTGCACCTGCTGCGCCGTTTCGATACCGCGCTGCGTTGGAAAACCACTACCGCCAATCGCGACGCCGCCACCACCGCGCGGCTGCTGTTCCATCCGTTGCTCTTGCCGGGGTTCAACGACAGCGGTGCGCACCTGACCAACATGGCGTTCTACGACGGCAATCTGCGGATGCTCAAGATCGCTCAGACGCAGGGTGAAGAAGTCGTCGCACGCGCCGTGCGCCGCCTGACCAGCGAGCCCTCCGAATTCTTCGGGCTGGACACCGGGCGCGTGGAAATCGGCGCGATCGCGGATCTGGTGCTCGTGGACCCGTCGGCGTTGCAACGTTGGGACCCGGAAGCTTCGGTGGAGTGGGTCTGGCGCGATTGCTTCGATCATCACCAGATGGTCAATCGCCCTACCGGCGTCGTCGCTGCCGTGATGGTGAATGGCAAGCTGCTGTGGAGAGAGGCGGCGTATCGACCCGCGTTCGGCCGTGTGACCGCCGGCCGCGTGTTGCGACACCGCGATCACGGTAACCGCCATGGCGCTGCCGATCTCCAGCCGACGCTACGCGCTGCCAGCACTTAGGGTTGGGGACGGAGATCGAGGCATCACCGATCCTGCGCCGCCTGGATGACACTGCACATGCATCGCACGCGGAGAAGACCCGTGAAAAACGTATGCGCCGCGAAGACGGGCTGCGTTGCAGCGTAGCATTCAAAACACGTCCCGGTGGACTACCCGAAAGGGTGTTGCTGGGCGCAAAGTACGGCCGTATAAGACTTCCGTAGCACGTCGTGAATGGCGCAATGCGTTATGGCTTTTTTACGATACGTCCGGATTGCATCTTGCAGGTGATATGGTACCGTACTGGCGCTTTGAGGTGTGTCTCCTGCCTCTGGCCGGTGTAGAAATCAGACGCAAGACGATGGTGGTCGTGAGGATGGGCTGGTGGTGTCGGTGCGTCTGCTTTTCAAAATGATTAAAGGCGTGTAGAACGCCCACAGGCTGCAGGCGAGAGAGGATCTCGGATATGCAGTCATCGCGATGAGGACGGAGATTAAAATATGCGTGACGTGCGTTTAGCAGCCGCTGCTGAAGCTTTCGACAAGAATTCGTTTCCAGGCCATCCAGCCTGAATCCTTCATGCTGCCTGCCGGATCTCATCCGCAGGTGCGTCCAACACTTGATCGGTAAACGTACTGGTTGTTGAGAGTGTCCCGTCGCAGGCCTGATCGCCGATGACTAAAGGCATGCTCATCCCGATTCGATCCTGTCGGTTTCGATGCGGGTCCAGGTTGCTAAACGAAACGTTTCATTTATGGAGGTTTGAACATGCACATTAGAAAATATGATTTTGACTACGGCCGCCGCGAACTGATGAAGAAAGTTGCTGTCGGTGCCGCAGGCGGCGTGCTCGCGCCCTTGTGGCCGACCATCGGCAACACGGGTGAAGTCACCAAGGCTTATCCCGATGAGTTGATCAGCATCGAAGCCAACACCAAGGGCAAGATCAAGGTCGGCGATGAAATCACCTCGGCCAACGTCGAGTATGTAAAGCATCTGCTCGATCCGATCTTCTATCACCAGGTCAAAGATCTGGGACGCAAGTTCCGCATCCGCGCGCCAACCAAGAACGTCGCCGAGCTGTTCCCGCACGCCTACATGGAAGCGACGCTGAAGAACGCCGGCAAGGCATCTTTCGACGCCACCGGCAACGTTGTCGAAACCGCCACCGGCGGCCCCTGGATCGGCGGCAACCCGTTCCCGGAAATCCGCACCGGCCAAGAAGGTATCGCCAACCTCACGCTGAGCTGGGGCCGTCACGACGTGTCGCAGTACGCGGTGCGCGACTTCGACATCAACCCCGACGGTTCGCCGGCTTTCACATACGACTTCTTCTGGACCGAGCTGAACACCACGGCGCGTACCGGCAAGGACAAGATCTTCGACGGTCACAAGGACATGCTGCGGTACCAGTCGGTGTTCTTCACCGCGCCGCAAGAACAGGCCGGTGCCTCGTTCCTCGTGCCCTGGTACTACGACCAGCGCAAGTTCCCGGAAATCTACGGCTACCTGCCGCAGTTCCGCCGCGTGCGCCAGTTCCCCGCCAACCAGCGCTTCGAGCCGCTGGTGCCGGGCATCACGCTGTTCCTGTCCGATGCCTGGGCAGCCGGCGACCCGATGCTGACCTGGGGCAACACCAAGATCGTCGGCCGCGAACCGCATCTCGCGGCGCTCGGCGGCAACTTCCGCGGCGAAGAGCACCCGAACTGGGAAAATGCCAAGCGCCACGGCGGCCCGAAGGGCCAGACCTTCATGGACTACACCATGGAACTGGTCCCCGAGTGCGTCGTCATCGAGTCCGAGCCCACGGGTTATCCCCGCGCGCCGGTCGGCAAGAAGAAGATCTGGGTGGATACGCGCAACGCCATGGTGATCGCCTACATCACCTATGACCGTCGCGGCGAAATCTGGAAGCAGGTGGATCCGGCGTTCGGCCCGCAGGTTCAGGGCAAGTTCGTCAACAAGGACAAGGACGGCTATCCGCACTGGTCCTGGACTTCGGTGCACATCTTCGATTCGCAGTCTGGCCGCATGAGCTTGCTCAATCACGTCAAGGGTATTTCGGGCGGCTATCAGAGCACCTACTACTCCGATGACGAGAAGGGCATTTACAACAAGTTCCTGACACAGTCGGCAATCGCTCGTTTGGGTACCGTCTAAATCAGGTTGTGCCGTCATCCGGGCGGGCGAAAGCCCGCCCGGATGTTTCATCAGGGGGATGGAATGATTGTAAAGATGCGCGCGATATTGACGGCCGGTTTGCTGTTGATCGGCCTTGGTGCAGTCGCAGCGGGCGCTAGTGGGGCGGAAGCCGAAAAAGCCTCGGGTCTGCTCAAGCCTCTGGTTTCGGGAATCCCGCACGCAGTTTATTTTGGTGTTGCTTTCGACAAGGGTCGGGGGCTCGTCGTGGGTGGTGGTGGTTCTATTCTGCAATCGTCAGATGGCGGCGTTTCCTGGAAGCAGGTGCGACAGTCGCCCACGCCGCTGACGCTGTTGTCGGTCGATGTGCATGGCAGCCACGCGGTGGCGGTTGGCCAGACCGGCGTGATCGTTGTTGAGGATGCTCCAGGCAAGTGGAGCACCGTCGACAGTGGCACCAAGTCACGTTTGATGAGCGTAAGTGTCAATACGGCTGGTTTGGCTGTAGCCGTCGGTGAGTTCGGCGTTTTGATCCTGTCGCAGGACGGCGGACGCACATGGACATCGGCGACGCCTGACTGGTCCAGTCTGATCAAGACCAGCGTGGTGGACAGCTCCATGACTGGTGCTCAGCCCCATCTTTACGTTGCTTCCGTGACGGAGACCGGCGAGATCACGGTGGCAGGCGAGTTCGGCGTTATCTTGTATTCAGTTGATCTGGGCAAAACCTGGCAAAGCCGCCGTGCCGCTGATCCCTCAGCGCCCTCCATATTCGCGATGTACCAGGTTCCCAAAGGCGCCGGCAACAGCTTCGCGGTCGGTCAGAGCGGAGAGATTTTGAAATCGGCCGATGGTGGTATCACTTGGGAGGCAGTGCCTTCCGGTACTAAATCCAATTTCCTCGGCGTAACCGTCAACAAGAACGGAGAAGCGGTCATCACCGGTATGCGCGCCATGTTGCGTAGCACCGACGGCGGCGCCAATTGGGCGATGGTCAAAGACGGTGATGCGCTCACCGACTGGTATCAGACGGTCAAGAACGATGAAGACTCCGGACGCATCATCGCAGTGGGCCATGCGGGCCGGGTGATTCAGATTGGTGGTTGAGTTGGAATGCGGTCGAGTGAGCAGTTGATCGGGTAACCCGACAGTCTGTCGCAAACAAGCTTATTCATTGGAGGGGGAGAGAATGAAGATCCGGGCATTGGGTTGGTCAGTAGGGCTGGCAGCTGCGCTCCAGGCAGGTACCGCGTTTGCAGCAGGCGGTGCCGGCATGACGCTTTTCGGAGGCGATTTTTCATACAACGGTCTGATTCGCCTTGAGACCGCTTTCAGTACCACCGGCCAGGCGGCCCAGGTCAACCAGGTTGGCGATCCCGCCAACGGCCAGCCGATCAATCGCCAGGCGGGCAATCCATTCGACGGGTGGCTTACTCCAATCGCGCCGGGTACTGCGATCCTTTCGGGCACTCTCAACAACATATCCGCCAATATCCCTATCGTGAACGTCCCTTCGATAGGCGGGGTTCGTGGCGTCACCAACGACTTGCTCGTGTCCGACACCCACACGCGCTATGTTCCCAAGGAACATCCGGTCCTCAATTACCACTTGCTGCGCTTCGAAGCGACGCCAACGCTGTCCTGGGGCGACTATTCGTTGCAGACGCGCATCCGCGCGGTGTATGACCCGGGCGATCTGGGTTACGAAGACTTCACCGTCGACGACTATCGCGGCATCAACGGCGGTCTGTCCGGTGGCGTCAGGAGCGTTTACACCGGGGACACCAACCGCTTCGAATTCCCGGTTCGCGGCAAAAGGAACCCGATCCTGTTTGAACACTCCGCGCGCAACTACATGGTCGACCTGCCGGCGTTCTTCGGCCAGTGGACCAATGGTCAGACGACCGTTCGCGTCGGCAACCAGACCGTAGCCTGGGGTCAGTTGCTGTTCTTCCGTGTGTTCGATACCGCCAACGGCCTCGACCTGCGTCGCCATTTGATCATTGATCGTGGCATCGAAGAATACGCGGACGAGCGCATGTCCTCGCCCGGCATCCGCATCACCCACCAGGTCAACAATGAAATCGTGGCCGATGCGTTCGTGAACCAGTTCATTCCGACGGTTCTCACCAACATCAACACGCCCTACAACGTTATTCCCTCGCAGTTCATCGTCGAAGATCGCTATCACGAGGGCAACTACGATCAGAAAGTCGACTACGGCATTCGTATCAAGGGCGACTACGGCAAGTTCGTTTTGCAGGCCATGGCGACGCGCCGCTACAACCCGCTGGGCGCCATCCGTTGGACGACGTCGAACGTCAACAAAGCGCTACCGAATACCAATGCGCTCGGTGCCGCATTCAATAAATACTGCTCCGGCCTGCTGGCGGCGCAAGGCCGGCAGTCCAACAACGGCTGCGGGCCAATCCTCGCCAATACCGCGTTCGAAGTAGGCCCGGCCGGCGTGTTCACTGCCGAAGAATGGTTCAGCGAAGCCGGCTACATCAAGCTCGATGCCCTCGACGGTTTGAACAAGGCAGTGGATGATTTCCCCGATGCGCAGTTGCTGTTCGCGCAGAGCATCGGCCAGAACGCCTACGCCGCCAACAACGAACTTGACGCGTTCTTCATCGCCGGTGAAGGTCTGCATGGACACATCGAGCGCCGTTATTTTCAAGAGACGGTGTACGGTCTGGGCGGCGGCTATGTGATCGATGCCGAGCCCGGCTCGATTCTCGACCAGATGATCATCAATGTTGAAGGCAGCTACACGCCGAACAAGACCCTGACCGCCGTTGATCTTCGCAAGGAGTTCAAGAAAACCAACGACACGCAGATCGGCCTGGTGGTCGAAAAATACCAGCGCTTCTCGACCGAGTTCCCGGCCACCTATCTGGTCTTCCAGTATCTCTGGCAGCAGCAGACGGATCTGTTCGGTCTGGATCTCGATGGCTACGGCAGCGAGAATTTCTCCGATCAGGGCGTCAAGCTCAACAAGAATGTGCCGACCAGCGACAACCCCAGGATCAACCCGGGTCTGAGCAGCGCCAACTATCTGGTGTTTGCTTTCCTGCAGCCCTGGCCGGCTTACATCTGGGAGCTGAGCGCCGCGGCCCTGGTCGATGTGCAGGGCGGTCTGCTGATTCAGCCGGGCTTGCAGTACAAGCCGCGTGGCAACATCACCATCAACGTGTTCTACAACTTCCTCACCGGACAGGCCTGGGGCAACAACTCCAACAAGAACATCATCAACCTGATCGATCACAACGACGAACTCGCGATTCGTCTGGGTTACCAGTTCTGAGGCTGCGGTTGTCGCGACGCGCGCAGCACGAGTATTTTGTTGTTTCTCCGCTTCAATCGCCGCCCGACGATGAAAAGTGGTATTGCGGTGGCTGGCTCGTGTAGCCAGCCACCGATAATTTTCGGACGTGCGTAGCGCCAGGGATGGAACATGAGACTTCTTAAATACGACCCGCAATACAGCCGCCGTCATTTCCTGAAACAGGCGGCCGCTGGTACGTTCAGCGCGGGCGTGTTGAGCCCGGCCTGGGACGCCATCGCCGCCACTGGTGATGTGTCGAAAGCCTATCCCGACGAACTGCTCTCGATCGAGGGCTATACCAAAGGCAAGATCAAGACCGGCGATTTCATCACCGCGGCCAACGTTGAGTATGTGAAAGAACTGCTGGAACCGATTCGCTACGAACAGATTCTGAAGCAGGGCCGCAAACTCAAAGTCGCCAAGACAACGACGGACGTGATGCGCCTGTCGCCCTGGGAATACACCGAGGCGACGATTCGTAATGCCGGCAAGGCGCGGTTCGATCCGGCTGGCAACAACGTGGTGAACGATGACGGCCAGCCTTGGATCGGCGGCAATCCGTTCCCCAATCCAAAGAGCGGCATCGAGTTGTTCGCTGCCCAGACGCTGAGCTGGGGACGGCACGACGCCTCTTTCTACGCGTTCAAGATGAGCGACGTTTCGGCCGACGGCATCACGCGCTTCCGCTATGAAGGCGGCTGGGCGGAATTGGCGGCAGTATCGCGGGTGAGCATGGATCCTCATCCCTACTGGACGCCTCACAAGGACAAGCTGCGCTTCCAGTCGGTGTTCTTCACCGCGCCGCAGCAGTTCCGTGGCACCTCGTTCCTCAACATCTGGGACTACGACCACAGCAAGTTTCCCTTGCTGTATGGCTATGTCGCGGAGTTTCGCCGGGTGCGGCAGTTCCCCACCGATCAGCGTTTCGAGCCTTTGCTGCCCGGAACCACGCTGTTTCTATCCGACGTCTGGGCCGCCGGCGATCCGCTGCACACCTGGGGCAATTACAAGATCGTCGGTCGCGGGCCGTTTCTCGCCGGCGTGTCGGATTCGTGGAACGCGGCCAACCCGAACTGGGAGCACACCCTGCACGGCGGCCCCAAGGGTCAATCCTTCTGGGATACGACGGTCGAACTGATCCCCGAAGCGATCGTGGTCGAGGCTGAACCCACCAAGTTTCCACGCGCACCGATCTCGAAAAAGCGGGTCTGGTTCGATGCCCGCAATCAGGTCGTCGTCGGCATGGTGACGTTCGACCGCCGCGGCCAACCCTATCGTTCTTTCGATGGTGCCTACACGTTGTATGAATCCGGCGACAAGAAAGTGATGGACGGCAAGCATCCCTACTGGAGCTGGGCTCACGTCACGGTCTCTGACATTCAGACCGGGCGGGTCACGCGTCTGGAGCAGGTGCAGAACGTTGAAGGTGTGCACGTGAGCGAGGCCAACAATCCGACCATCTACGACAAGTACCTCACCCAGTCGGCGTTGATTCGCCTGGGTGCTACCTAGCGGCAATGCTGTCATCGGTAATCCGGGCCGGCGTCGTGTTTAAGGTCCGGGCGTTGTCATCATCCAATCAATATTCGGCAAGAACGCCGGTGGAAATCTAATGGCCAGTGAATCTTTACCGCTCCGCTTCAGACTCGCCAAGTGGATCATGGACCATCGCGGTAAAGTCGGTATTGGCTTTATCGTGGTGACGATCGCATTCATGGCGGGCTTCCCGCGCGTGCAGATCCGTACGATCTTCAAGGATCTGTTGCCCAAGGACGATCCCTTCGTCCAGGTGTATTACGACCATCCCAATTTCGGCAACCCGCTGACCATGTCGATCATGATCAAGCGCAAGGAAGGCGATATCTATCACGCCGAAACCTTGCAGAAGGTCTGGGATCTGACGCGCGAGATGGACTTGGCGCCGTACGTCGATCACGACCAGATGATCTCGATTTCCACCGAAAAGCTGCGCTACGTGGAAGCCACGCCCAACGGCGTGGACATGTTGCCGCTGATGGGCGACCATGTCCCTAGCTCGCCGGAAGAAGTTGAGGACTTCCGCCTGCGCGTGCAGCAATCGCCCAACGCCCGCAATTTCTACGTGTCCCGTGACGAAACGGCGACCCTGATCAACGCGACTTTCCAGGATTCGATCGCCTACGGCGAGGCTTTCAAGTTTGCCCGTGAAGCCATCGACAAAGCGCGTGACGACAAGCACGACATCTATCTAGCCGGCCAGCCGGTTCTTACCGGCTGGGTCTACAAGCTGCAGAAGCAGACCTACAGCATCTTCGGCATCACGCTGGGCCTGCTCGTCCTGGCGCTGGTTCTCTACATGCGCAACATCGCCGGCGTGGTCACGCCGATCGTCTGCGCCACCGTCGCCGGCATCTGGGGTTTTGGTTTCATCGGTTGGATGGGACGACCCATCGAACCTTTGCTGATGATCGTGCCGCTGCTGCTGGTCGCGCGAACGTTCTCGCATTGCATCCAGTACACCGAACGCTATTACGAAATCCTCAGCCATGTGAAAGACAAGCGTAAGGCGGCCGAGATCACCATGGGCGTGATGATGGCGCCGTCGATCCTCGGCATCATGACCGACGTCTTCGGCATCATCTTCATCGCGGTGGCGCCGATCGAAACCATGTTCAATCACGCCATGTTCTGCGGCGCCTGGGCACTGTGGATCATCCCCACCGGCGTCTTCCTGATCTCGATCCTGCTGTCGTACCTGCCGACGCCGAAGAACGTTGAGCAGATCGCCGGCGGCAAGGACAAGGAATCCGGCATCCATCTGCTGCAGAAGAACGTGCTCAACCGCGTCGCGCACATGACGTTCGGCAAGCAGGCCAAGGTCACGAGCGTGGTGTTTGTGCTGTTGTCGATCTGGGCGGTGTGGGCTTCGTTCCAGATTAAGATCGGCAACCCCACCGAAGGCAGCAACCTGCTGTGGAACGACTCGGATTTCAATACCGCTGTGCGCGCCATCAACAAGAACTTCCCCGGCATGAATACGCTGGAGATCGTGCTTGAATCCAAGAAGCCCGACGACAGCACGACCCGCGTAGCGCTGACCTCGGAGGCCATGGCGGTGCGCGCGCAGATCCAGGCGCTGGTGGAGTCCGATACTGGCTTGCGCCCGCGTGCGACGCTGTCCTTCACCGACTATATGATGGAAGGCAACCGGCTGTTCTCCGGCGGCAATCCGCTCTGGTTCCCGGTGGACATGACCGATCGCGCCGCCTATGGCGCGGCGAGCGCGGTGATGTTCGGCTCCAACCCGGTGAACTTCGGCAACGTCATGGACTTCGTCCAGCAGCACTCGACCGTGTCGCTCTGGTACAAGGACAACAAGCAGGAGACAGTGGACGCCGCGCTGGCCAGTGCCAGGCGCGCAGTCGACGCGGTTGGCGTCGATCACGAGAAGTTCACCGTGCGCATGGCCTCGGGCTTCATCGCCTTGCAGCAGGCAATGAACAACGTGGTGCACCGCTACCACTGGTTCATTCTGGGCTTGGTCAACATCGCCATCCTGCTGATCTCGGCGTACGCCTACCGATCATTCGTCGCCGCTTTCCTGTTGCTGATTCCAGTGAACGTGTCGAACTTCCTGCAGATCGCCGCGATGTATTACCTCGGCATCGGTCTGGACATCAACGCCACCATCGTTGCGGTCATGGGCGTGGGCGTGGGTATCGACTACGGCATCTATCTGTTGTCGCGTATCTGCGAAGAGTTCACCGCGCATGATCACAACTGGGAGAAAGCCATCGTCGCGTCTCTGACCACCACGGGCAAGGCGATCATGTTCACCGCGACCATCATGCTGGTCGGCATCATGCCCTGGTACTTCCTGTCGGACCTCAAGTTCATGGCCGACATGGGCCTGCTGCTGGTGGCGATCATGCTGATCAACATGGTGCTGTCTCTGGTGCTGTTGCCCCTGCTGGTGTGGCTGGTCAAGCCCAAGTTCGCTTCGCGCGAAGATCTGATCGTCGGCGAGGGCGTCGATCTGTCGCTGTTCGTCACGGCGGAGGTTTAAGGCGGTTCTTGATGCGAAAGACCGGCGCTGAGGCGCCGGTCTTTCGTTGAGCCTTCGCCGCCGTACTCAAGAGGCTCGCTACGCATGTATTCGCTTCGACTTCGCTTCGCCCGCTGGATCTTGGCGCATCGCCGGCTGTCGCTGGTCGCGTTCGCATTGGTGACGTTGTTTTTTGCCGCCGCGCTGCCGAAAGTGCAGTTGCGGACGATTTTCTCGGATCTGCTTCCGACCGACGATCCGTTCGTCCAGGTCTACAAGGCGCATCCCAACTTCGGCAGCCCTCTGACGGTGATGGTGATGATCCACCGCACCGACGGCGGTGACATCTACAACAAGGAGACGCTCGCCAAAGTCTGGAAGATGACGCGCGACATCGACCTCACCCCCGGCGTCGATCACGAGCAAATCATCTCGATCACTACCGAGAAGGCGCGCTATTCGGAAGCCACTCCCGAAGGCATCGACATGCGGCCGCTGATGGGCGGGCATCCGCCGAACACGCCGGAGGAAATCGCCGAGTTCCGCGAACGCGTCGACAAGTCTCCCAACGTGCGCGTGTTCCTGATTTCGCGTGACGAGAAGTCGGCGATCGTGATGGCGACTTTCATCGAACAGAGAGTCGACTACGGCGTGGCTTTCGAGTACGTCGACAAGCTCGCCAAGGGCGCGGCCGATGCGCATCACGAGGTTTTCGTCGCCGGCCAGCCGACGCTTATCGGCTGGGTCTATCGGCATGAATGGGAGATGGTCGGCATCTTCGCCACTACCATTGCCGCGCTGATTTTTGCCTTGGTGCTGTACATGCGTAACGTCGTCGGCGTGCTGACGCCGATCATCACCAGCGTCACCGCGGCGATCTGGGCTTTCGGTTTCGTCGGCTGGCTCAACATCTCGATCGAGCCGCTGCTGATGGTGATTCCGCTGCTGCTTACCGCGCGCTCGTTCTCGCACAGCGTGCAGTTCACCGAGCGCTTCTACGAGGTTTACGCCCACGTTGGCGACCGCTCCAAGGCGGCCGAAATCACCATGACGGTGATGATGGCGCCTTCGGTGCTCGGCATTCTCACCGACATCTTCGGCATCATCGTCGTCGCTGCCGCTCCGATCCCGGCGATGGTGCGGCACGCCATTTTCTGCGGCATGTGGGCGGTTTGGCTGATCCCGACCGGGTGCGTTCTGATCTCGCTGCTGTTGGCGACGCTGCCGGCGCCGCCCAATGTGCAGCAGCTCACCGGACATGGCGCGGCCGGCGGTGCCCATCGCCGCTTCGATGCGTTCCTGGTGAAGCTGGCGTCGCTGAGCCAGGGGCGTCGCGCGATGGGGACCACGATCGTCGCCGTCGCCGTCGCGGTGCTGGTGATCTACACCGCCGGCCAGATCAAGATCGGCAACCCCGTGGAGGGCACCAATCTGCTGTGGCCCGACTCCGAGTTCAACACCTCGGTGCGCGCCATCAATGGCAACTTCCCTGGCGTCAACACCCTGGAGATCGTGCTCGAAGCCAAGGACCCCGACAGCCCGGACTGGACCGCGCAGCGGGTCGACACGATCATGGCCGAGATCCGACTGCAGAACCTGATGGAATCAGGCATCTCGCCGCCGCGCGCGACGCTGGCTTTCGCCGACTATGTGGCGGAGTCCAACCGCCTGTTCCACGGTGGCAATCCGCAATGGCTGCCGCTGGACGCGCGCGAGCGTGCGATCAGCGCCGCGTCGGTCGGCGCGATGATGGGCAGCAGCTCCAAAAATTTCGGCCACGTGGTGGACGCCAACGTGCAGCATTCCACGGTGTCGATGTGGTACGCCGACAACAAGCAGACCACGGTGGATGCCGCGCTCGCCGCGGCGACCGAGGCCGTCAACGCGGTCGGCGTGGATCATCCGGAATTCACCGTGCGCCTGGGCACCGGCACCATTGCCTTGCAGGAGGCGGTCAACCGCGTCATCAGCCGCTATCAGTGGCTGGTGATCCTGGTGGTGAATCTGTTCGTGTTCGCGATGTGTGCCGTCGCCTACCGCTCGATCGTCGCCGGCTTGTTGCTGCTGGTGCCGGTGAATCTCGCCAACGAGGCTTTGACGGCGGCCATGCATCTGCTGGGCGTGGGGCTCGACGTCAACTCCATGATCGTCGCGGCGATCGGCGTCGGCGTGGGCATCGACTACGGCATCTACCTGCTGTCGCGCATCATCGAGGAACTGCAGGCCGCGCATGGCAACTGGGAGATGGCGCTGACCGCGGCCCTGCGCACCACCGGCAAGGCGATCATGTTCACCGCCAGCATCATGGCGCTGGGAATTCTGCCCTGGTATCTGATGTCAGGTCTAAAGTTCGTCGCCGACATGGGGCTGCTGCTGATCGCGATCATGGTGATCAACATGGTGCTTTCGCTGATCGTCCTGCCGCTGCTGGTCTGGTGGATCAAGCCTTCGTTTGCGCTGCGGCCCAATACGCTGGGCGAGGGTGTCGATCTGCGCCTGTTTACCGAGAGCGCCTGATTGCGCCAGTCTCATGGCATCGGCCGCTGCCCTGAAGCCGTCGCGAGATCCTGTGGTGCCACGGAGTCCACGTTTTGAGGTCCATGCTGCAAGCCAGAGCGAGCAACGCGAAGTCGATGCGCCTGCAGGCGCCGGAGGTGCTGCACGCGCCGCCGCATATGGCACTGCTGTCGCGCAACGAACGCCTGGAGTCTGCCATCCGCCCCTGGCGCCGGGACTGGAGAGAAGGCGCTGGCGCGATTGGCGTGCATCTGGCGCTGCTGGCGATGCTGTTGTCATTGCCGCCGCCACAGCGCGGCGGCGCCAGGGCCGCCGGCGGCGGCATGCGCGCCGTGCTGGTCGCGGCCCCTGCACCGGCCGCAGCCGCGCCGGCGCCGCCAACACCAGTGCAGCCGCCGCAGCCTGTGGTGCAGAAGCCCGCGCCGGCTAAAAAGGCGGCGATCAAAGCCGCCGAACCCAAGCCCGTCGCCAAGACCCCGGCCAGCGCGACCACGACCGCGGCCGGCAGCGCCGGCAAGCCCGATGCCCGCCAACAGGCCCCTGACCCGAACGCCGAAATGAATGGCCTGCTCAGCGGCATCCGCAACAATTGGTTGCGGCCGCCGGCGATGCCGCCGAGCTTCCGCTGCCGGGTCAAGGTCGATTACCGCGCCGGCGGCATGGTCAGCATGGTGACCGTGCTCGACAAATGTGGCGGCCAACTGCTCGATGACTCCATCGAGCGGGCCATCTGGAAGACCCAGCCGCTGCCGTGGAATGCGGCGCGCGGCCAGGACGGAAGCGTGATCCTGGAGTTCACCCCTTGAAGACATCCGCATGAGACTTCGTCACTGCCGATTCTCGATCCCGCTCCTGCTGCTGTGCTGCTGCAGCGCGCAGGCGGCGGACGTCAAAGCCGCCGCCGCGGCAAAGCCAAAGCCGGGCGCGAGCCAGCCGGCCTCGCCCAAGCTGGCGGCCTGCACCGCGCAACGCATCGACGCGCCGTCTCCCGCCGGCTTCGTGGTGATGCGCGACTGCATCGAAACACCGGAACTGGTCCTGCTGCCGGGCGGCAACTTCCGCATGGGCGATTCCCTGGGCAACGGACTGGCTTACGAGCGGCCGGCGCATCCGGTTCGCATTGCGCCGTTCGCGCTGGGGCGGCACGAGGTGACGTTCGCGCAATGGCAGGCCTGCGTGGATGCCGGCGGCTGCCGCTCGTTCGTACCGTCGGCGGAGGTCAAGGGTGCCGACCGGCCGGTGGTCCAAGTGTCCTGGGACGAGGTGCAGGACTATGTCGCCTGGCTGTCGGCGCGCACCCGCCGCAGCTACCGGCTGCCGAGCGAAGCGGAGTGGGAATACGCCGTCCGCGCCAACAAGCCGGATCAGTTCACCTGGGGCAATGTGGGGACGGAGGTTTGCAGCAACGCCAATGCCTTCGATCAGAGTGGTCACCGGGCCCAGCCGCAATGGACCTGGCAGGAGGAATGCGAAGACGGCTACGCCACCACCGCACCGGTCGGCAGCTTCCCGCCCAACGCCTGGGGTTTTCACGACATGCTGGGCAATGTCTGGGAATGGGTGCAGGACTGCTGGCACGCCGACTATGAAGGTGCGCCCGACAGCGGCTCGCCGTGGATGGAAGGTGGCGACTGCGGCAAGCGCGTCAACCGCGGTGGCGGATGGGGCAACAACCCGCGCGCCTTGCGCGTCTCCTCCCGCGATGCCGACCCGCGGGATGCGCGCAGCACCGGGCTGGGTTTCCGCGTCGCCTTCACGCTGCCAAACAACGTCGCTCCCAGCAGTGCGCCCTGAGTTCGCTTTCGGCGTTTGGATGCGCCGCGGCCTGGGCTGGTCCGCGCTGCTGATGGTGCTGGCGCAGTTGCTGGCCGCTCAGTGCCAGGCGGCAACTCCCGCAGGCGCCGGCACCGCGGATCAGGACCTGAAGTCCGACACCCTGGACCTGATCGCGGGCGCTCAGTCCACCGTGGATCTGGGCGGATTTCCGGCGACGACGCGGGCCAACTTCTACATCGGCCAGCGTGACTCCCGGCTGCGCTTGCAAACGGTGAGCTTCGCGATCGACGACGGCGCACCGCAAGTGACGCCGGTCGACGAGCCGTCGGCCATTGCCCTGGCCCGCAGCGGCGTGCTGCGGCGGGTGCTGCGGCTGAACCTGCAGCCGGGCCGCCACCAGGTTCGCGCCGAATTCGACTACCAAGCTCTTGACACCTCGCAGCGCCCCGGTCCACCTCAGCATGTCGCGCTGAGTTTCAGCATCGACAAGACCGCCCCGGAACTCGATCTGGTAGCACGCCTGCGGCCGTCGGGGCTGTTCACCGCCGCCGTCCTGGACATCGAATCGCAGAGCCTGCAGACCGAGAAAAGCGGCTGGGTCTCCAAGCTGCTGCCGGCGCTGGGCCCGGCTGGCAACGATCTGGAGTTCGGCCCTGGCGCCACCGATCCGCCCGCGCGTCAGCATGCCCGCTTTCTGGGGCGGATCGGCCAGGCCGACGCCGAACTGGTCGAACTGCTGATCCTGGCCTCCGGTTATCCCGACAACAGTGCCCTGCCCACCGCGTTTGGCCTGCAGGTGGTGCGCGCCTATCGCGTCGCCGGCTTGCCCGAACACGCCCGCCGGATCGCCGACAGCTTGGAGCGACGCGACACCGACCGCGGCGCTCTGTCCGCCGAGCGGCTGGCGCTGGGAGAGGCGTTCTACAACCGCGGCGATCTGGCGCAGGCCGAAGCGCAACTGCTGATGGCGCGCGCCGGTCTGCCGGAGAACCTGGCGCTGGACTGGCGGCTGGCGCTGGCCCAGGTCTACCTGCGCCAGCAGCGTACCGCCGAGGCGATGACCTACCTCAAGGAGCCCAACGGCGAGTACATCGATGCACTGCGCTACCTCAGCACGCCGGTCGAGTCATTGCGTGCCGCCGCCTACCGCC
Organism: uncultured Hydrocarboniphaga sp.; assembly: GCA_964246995.1. Lineage (GTDB taxonomy): Bacteria > Pseudomonadota > Gammaproteobacteria > Nevskiales > Nevskiaceae > Hydrocarboniphaga. The sequence goes on along the minus strand of CAXTSJ010000002.1, from coordinate 19,884 downwards.
GCTACAACCTTGGCGTGATGCTGATCCGCCAGAACGAGGTCGCAAGGGGCCTGAGCTGGCTGGACCTGGTCGGACGCCTGGAGGAGAAGGATCGCGACCCCGAGCTGCTGGCGCTGCGCGACCAGGCCAATCTCGCCCTCGGCTGGCATTTCCTGGAAGCCAAGCAGGGCCGCACCGCCGTCGGCATTCTCGGCCGGGTCCGCAGCGATGGCCTGTTTTCAAACGCCGCGGTGCTGGGCATCGGTTGGGCGCAACTGGTGCCGGCAGGCGACCGCCGCATCGCGCGCAGCCGCCTGGGCGACGACTCCGGCAAATCCGAAGCGTTCTCGGCACTGCCGGCGCCGATGAAGAATTCGCTGATGCAGTTGCATGTGCTGGAACCCGAACAGCACGGCGTATACGGACCCAAATCGTTCGAACGCGACAGCGATCCGCCCGCCGACCGCAACGAGGGCCTGCGACGGGCGCTCGCCTACTGGCGTCTGCTCGACGGCCGCGACACCCACGATGCCGCGATTCAGGAGGCGCTGCTGGCCAAGGCCTATGCGTTCGACCAGCTCAAGGATGCGCCGCAGGCCCGCGCGGCTTATGGCGATGCGGCCCGGCTGCTGTCCTCGGTGCGCGACGAGCTTGGCGCGCAAGCCGAGTCCATCCGCAAAGGCACGCTGGCGGCGATGGCGGCGAGCGCGCCGAGCGATACCGGTCTGGTCGCCGGATTGGCGCCGCTGCGCCTGTCGCCGGAGGCGTCGACCATCGATCTGGACGACGGGCTGAGGCGGCTGCGCAATCTCGCCGAGCTGTTGCGCCAGCTCCAGGACCTGCAGGCCAGGCTGCCGGCCGCGTCGGCCGGCGCCGGGCAGACCCGCGACTGGGCAGGCCGCATCCAGTTCGAATTGCCCGCCTTGCAAGCCCGGATCGCCGCCTACGGCGAGCGCGTTCGCGACCTGGCCCTGAAGACCTTCGAGGATCGCCGGCGGGTCCTCAACGAATATCTCAAGGTCGCCTACCTGGCTGCGGCGCGCGCCGAGGACCCGGGGACACCGCACCCCAGCCAGTAAGCGGTCAGAAAAAGGCGGCCAAGAAAGGCCGCCGCCAGCCTGACGCTCAGATCCGCTCTTCGATTCCGAATGCGCCGAAGCCTTTTTTCTTGAAGTTATCGCGGAACATGTCGCGCAATTTGGTCGCCGTGGCGTCGTAGCCGTCCTTGTCTTCCCAGGTGTTGCGCGGGTCGAGGATGGCGCTGTCCACGCCGGGGCAGGATTTGGGCATCTTCAAATTGAGGATCGGCTGCAACTCGGTGTCGACGCCGTCAAGTTCGCCGTTGAGCGCGGCGTTGAGCAGCGCGCGCGTCACCTTGAGGCTCATGCGCTTGCCGACGCCATGCGGGCCGCCGCTCCAGCCGGTGTTGAGCAGGATGCAGCGCGCCTTGTGCTTCTGCATCTTCTCGGCGAGCAGCTTGGCGTAGACGTTGGGCTTCTGCGCCATGAAGGGGCCGCCGAAGCAGGCGCTGAACGTGGGCTGCGGCTCGGTCACGCCGACCTCGGTGCCCGCCACGCGCGCGGTGAAGCCGGAGACGAAGTGATACATCACGTCCTTGGGCTCGAGAATCGAAATCGGCGGCAGCACGCCGAAGGCATCGGCGGTGAGCAGCACGATGGTCTGGGGATGCGGCCCCTGGCCGTTGGGCATGACGTTGGGATTGGCGTCCAGCGGATAGCTGAAGCGGGTGTTTTCGGCCAGCGAATTGTCGAACAGATCCAGCTCGTCGGGATGGCAGTCTTCCATCTTTTTTCCCGGCAGCGGCGGCACGTTTTCAATGATGGTGCCGGCTTTGGAAAGCGCCTCGGCGATGACCGGCTCGTTCTCCTTGTCCAGGTCGATCAGCTTGGCGTAGCAGCCGTCCTCCAGGTTGCACAAGCCATTGTCGGACCAGATGGTCTCGTCGTCACCGATCAGGCGGCGCGTGGCGTCGGCCGACAGCGTGGTTTTGCCGGTACCGGAGAGCCCGAACAGGATCGCGGCGTCATTGTTCTTGCCGACGTTGGCCGAGCAGTGCATCGACAGCCGGCCTTCCTTGGGCAGCAGATAGTTGCCGACGGTGAAGATGGTCTTCTTGTTGACGCCGCAGTAGTCGGCGCGGCCGGCGACCAGGCAGATGCGGTTCTTGGTGTCGACGATCACCGCGGCTTCGGCGCGGCAGCCGTCGCGCTCGGGTTCGCAGACGAAGCTCGGCACGTTGAACATGGTCCAGCGCCGCGAATCGACGTCCTGCACGTTCTGCAGGTCCTTGGGGAACATGTTGTGGCAGAACATCGCATGCGTCGCGTATTCGCCGACGAAGCGGTAGGGCACCGCGAAATCCGCATCCGACCCCATGAACAGGTCCTTCACATACAGGGTGCTCTGTTTGGCGTTGACGTGATCGACAACGCGCCGGAGCAGGGCCTCGTACTTGGCCGGATCGTAGGGACTGAGATCGGCCTTGAACCAGATTTCATCCGCGACCTCGGGCCACTTCACCGCGTAGGTGTCCTTGGTGCGGCGGCCGGTGCAATCCGGATCGGTGTAATAGACCAGCGGGCCGTCGACGCCCAGTTTGGTGGGGAAGGCTTTCTGCTCGTTGCTCCCGCCGCCGCGAGTGACGCGGCCGCGGTCGTTGGCGATGGCCTCGACGAACAGCTCGGCCTTGCCGAGGTTGTATTTGTAGCTGACGGTCTTGAGACCGAGCAATTTTTCTAGATCGGTCTGAAAACTCGTCTGAAACGTCATGTCGCATCCTCGAAGCATCGATAAGGGAAGGCCGCGGCGAACGCCGCCGGAGGCGGAGTTTATCAGAGGACAAATTGGCGCCGGTAACCGCGCGATCGCGGTGTCAGCGATCCGGCGCGGACCAGACGATTTGCCCGCTGTGGAGGGTTCTGACGACGCGCCCGCGCCAGGTCTGGCCGGCAAATGGCGTGTTGCGTCCCCGGCTCTGCCAGCGCTCCGGCCACACCACCTGGTCCTGGTCCGGCGCGATCAGCACCAGGTCGGCGTTGGCGCCGACCGCCAGGGCCGGCCTGGACCGGTCCAGGATACGCGCGGGCCCCAGGCTGAGCCGGGCGGCAGCCTGCAAAGGGCTTAGTACTTGCGCATGGACGAGAGCCAGGGTCAGCGGCAACAGGGTTTCCAGCCCCGAGATGCCCGGCTCGGTGAGCGGAAAAGGGTTGATCTTGGCATCCGCCTCGTGTGGCTGGTGATCCGAACAGATCGCGCTGATCACGCCGCGCCGCAGCGCTTCGCGCAATCCTTCCCGGTCATGCCGCGCGCGCAGCGGCGGGATCACGTGCGCCATGGCGTTGAAGCCTTCCACATCGGCGTCGGTCAGGAACAACTGGTGCGCCGCGACGTCGGCGCTGATCGGCAGGCCGCGTGATTGCGCCGATTCCACCAGCATCGCGCCGCTGGCGGTGGACAGGCGACAGAAGTGCACGCGCGCGCCGGTGTCCTCCACCAGCGAAATCCAGAGCCGCAGCGCCGCGACCTCGGCGGCGACCGGAATCGGCGGCAAACCCAGCCGGGTGCCCACCGGCCCTTCATGCGCGCAGCCGCCATTGGCCAGCGCGGCGTCCTGGGCAAAGACGTGCACGGTGCTGCCCAGGCCGTGCGCGTATTCGAGTGCGCGCCGCGCCACGAGCGCATCGCGCAGCGGTTCGAGCGCCTGGCCGAAGCCGGCGCAGCCCGCGCGTCGCAGCGCGCTCATCGGCGCCAGCGCCTCGCCTTGCAGACCCTGGGTGAGCGCGCCGAGCACGCGGATGTCGAGGCCGCCGACGGCCGCCGCCATGGCGCGGATACGATCCACCACCGCCGGCGAATCGACTACCGGCCGGGTGTCGGGCGCCAGCAGCACGCAGCCGATGCCGCCGGCCTGGGCGGCACGGGTCTCGGATGCAAAGTCGGCCTTGTGGCTCGCGCCCGGTTCGCGGAAGCGCACCGCCAGATCGATCGCCGCCGGCATCAGCCAGAGGCCGCGGCCGTCGATGATCTGCTCGTAACGCGAAGACTCCGGCGAGTCACCCTGATAGTCGACCAGCCCGTCGCGGATGCCGAGGCTGGCAACGCCGTCGAAATCGGCGGCAGGGTCGAGCAGACGCGCGTCGCGGATCAGCAGGGACGGCGCGTTCACGCGGCACGCTCGCCGAGGATCTCGGCCATCACCGCCATGCGCACGGCGATGCCATGCGTCACCTGCTGCAGGATCAGCGAGCGCTCGCCGTAAGCCAGTTCGCCGGCAATCTCGACACCGCGGTTGATCGGCCCCGGATGCATGATCAGCACCTCCGGCTTGAGGCGGCTCAGGCGCTCGCGGGTGAGGCCGAAGTCGTCGTGGAATTCGGACAGCGAGGGCAGGAAAGCGCCGAGCATGCGTTCCTTCTGCAGGCGCAGGAGAATCACCACGTCGACCCCTTCCAGGCCATGCATCAGGTCGTGGAACACCCGGACACCGAGCGCCTCGATCCCCACCGGCACCAGGGTCGGCGGCGCGACCACGCGGATGTCCTGGCAGCCCAGCGTGCGCAGTCCATGGATGTCGGAACGGGCGACGCGTGAATGCAGCACGTCACCGACGATGGCGATCGACAGGCCTTCGAAGCCATTGCGCGCGCCCGGCTTGTGCGCGCGGATCGTGTAGAGGTCGAGCAGGCCCTGGGTCGGATGCGCGTGGCGGCCGTCGCCGGCATTGAGGATCGCCACCCCGGGCGCAGCATGCTCGGCGAAGAAATGCGCCGCGCCGCTGGATTCGTGGCGCACCACGAACATGTCGGCCTGCATCGCCTCCATGGTCTTGAGCGTGTCGAGCAGGGTTTCGCCCTTGGATGTGGACGAGGCGGCGATCTGCAGGTTGAGCACATCGGCCGACAGGCGCTTGGCCGCCAGCTCGAAGGTGGTGCGGGTGCGGGTCGACGCCTCGAAAAACAGATTGACGACGGTGCGTCCGCGCAACAGCGGGAGTTTCTTCTCGGGCCCGGCGGTGGCCTCGGCGAGACTGGCGGCGCGATCCAGCAGCTTGAGGATCAGATCGCGGGACAAACCCTCCATCGTCAGCAGATGCCGCAGTTGGCCGTGGCTGTCGAGTTGCAGGGAAGGGCGGTTCATCCTAAGGCGCGAGTCTAAAGGAGTCGCGCCTCGCCGTCCGCTTCACACTCAGCTGAGCTGGCGCGCCCAGCGGTACGCGACACCCGACTGCAGCACGCTGATGGCGACCATGAAGCTCAGCAGGATCGCCTGGCTGGTATCGAAAGGTTTCTCCCCGAGAATGCCGAACAGATGGAATGCATGCGCCAGCACGTAGAGCGGGCTGACGATCACCATCAGCCAGCGGAAGCTTTTGCCGGCGAAGAACAGCAGCAGCACCGCGAACAGCATCGGCAACAGGTGGAACAGCAACCGCAGCGTCAGCAGCGTCGGCGGCGGCACGCCTTTGGCGTCCTTGGAGGTGACGTCGATGCCGTAGAAAATACCGCTGACGTTGTAGTCGAAGTGCAGCATCATGCAGACCACCATCAGGGTCCACAGCAATATCAGTTTCTGTGTATACGTCGTGGTCACGCGCTTGCTCCGGATCGGCGCGCCGCGGCGCCGCGATCCGGCTGCAATAGTTGTGCCCCGGACTAGACCTGCTGCGCAGCCAGCCATTGTTCCAGGATGATGCGCGCCGCCTGGCCGTCGCGATCACCCTTGCGTACTCGACGCGCCATCTGGCCGCTGGCGCGCGCGCCGCGCAGCTCGTCGTCCGCGGCACGCGACGAGTAACGCTCGTCGACCAGATGAACCGGCAAGCCGCTGCGCCGGGCCAGTTCACGAGCAAAGCCACGCGCCGGGCTGGTGATGGCTTGTTCGGTACCGTCCTCTGCCAGCGGCAGGCCGACGATCAATGCGCAAGGCCGCCAATCCGCGATCAGGCGGTCGACACCGGCCCAGTCTGGTTTCTCCGCATGCGACACGGTGGACAAAGGCCTCGCCGAGCCAGTGAGATCGTCGCCCACGGCGACGCCAATGCGGCGCCGGCCGTAATCGAAAGCCAGGTAAGCGCTCAGGCGTGGCCGGCCGGGCCGGCCAGCTGCATCACGTCGACGCCGAGCAGCCGCGTCGCCGCCTTCCAGCGATCGCGCGGTGGCATGGTGAACAGGATCGACGAGTCCAGCGGCGTGTTGAGCCATGAGTTGAGCTTGATCTCGTCCTCAAGCTGGCCGGCGCCCCAGCCGGCATAACCCAGCGTCACGATGAATTCGCGCGGGCCGTCGCCGCAGCTGATGGCGGCAAGGATGTCGCGCGAAGTGGTGATGAACAGATCGTCCTGCACCTGCAGGCAGGATTCCCAGCCGCCCGGGTCGCGGTGGACGACGAAGCCGCGCTCCGGTTGCACCGGCCCGCCCCAGAAGATCGGCCGGTCTTCGCCGAGCTTGTCGTGGTCGAGGCCCATCTGCTCAAGCATCGCGGTGAGTACCAGATCGGTCGGCCGGTTGATCACCAGGCCGACCGCGCCTTGGTCGCTGTGTTCGCAGAGCAGTGAAACCGTGTGATTGAAGTGTTCGTCCTCGAGTCCGGGCATGGCGACGAGGAACTGGTTCTTGAGAGATTCACCGATGCTCATGCGGCCAGTATTGCTTCGCCAACGGCAGTGTCAAGGCGGCTGCGCATGAACCGAGATGCTCGGAGGTATTCGAACGAGCCACGCCTGGCGTCTCCCAATCCGATCTCCCGCGTTTATACTCGAAGCCTGCGGCGGCGCGTCGCAGGATCTTCGGAACATTTCACCAACGCCCTTCTTCAAGGGCCTCCCATGTCAAAAATCAGGGTCTTGCTGGTTCGCCTCGTGGTTACGGCGCAGGTCTATTGTCGCTGGGGAATCGCAGCTTTCGCACTCGCCCGCAAGAATCGGCGGGTCAAGCGGCGGCTCGTCAACACAAGGGGTGTGCTGTCGCTGCGCATCGAATCTCATGTCGGCCTTTTCGGCCAATTGTCCTGGTGCCTGCTGATTGCGGAGTTCTGCAGGCAGCGGGAGTTGATCCCGAAAATCGCATTGGTGGGCCGTCAGTACGGCGACAACGGCGAAGACTGGTTTCCGTTTCTTTTCGACGGCGCGGCAGAGGGGGCGAGCCAGTTGTCGTCACATGCCGGCGAGCCGATGTTCGTCGGCCACATCACCGACCTGCTCCCGTCTTTCGCGGCGCTTCTGCCGGTCTTCGAGGAATCCAATTTCAATCTGTCGATGGAGCATGCCCATCAGCTGCAGCGGCGTTTTTTACCGCTGCGCAAAGAGATCCTGGACCGGGTCGATCAGTTCGTCGCCCGGCATTTCCAGAATGCGCCCGTGATCGGGTGCCATTACCGCGGGACCGACAAGACACTCGAGGCCGTCCGCATCGACTACGAGGTGATGACCGATGCGATAAAAGTGCGGCTCGCCGCGTATCCCGGAACGGTCAGGCTGTTCGTCGCCACCGACGAGGCCGCCTTCGTCGAGCATGTGCGCGCCACGCTGCCCGGCGTCCACGTGATCACCGCGGACCACAGTCGTTCCAGCGACGGACAGCCCCTGCATGAGGGCGAGAATCTGCTGGGTCGCAGACACGCCATCGAAGCCTTGACCGATTGCCTGCTGCTGTCGCGTTGCGACTGTCTGATCAAGTCGTCGTCGCTGCTTTCGGCCTGGTCCAAGGTGTTCAATCCATCCCTGCCTCTGACTTTGATCGGCAGCCCCAAGCAGCACATGGTCTGGTACCCGGAGAACACGCTGCACGGCTGGCCGGCGAGAATGGCTTGACCTCCGGGTCGGCCGTCAAGGCGCACCGCGTATTCGCTAACGACGGTCCACCGACCCCGCCGGCTTACAGCCGCGCCTCGATCGCCGCCATCAACAGGCTGCCGATGTCGGCGCCGTAGGCGGCGTCGATTTCGCGTGCGCAGGTCGGGCTGGTGACATTGATTTCGGTGAGGCGATCGCCGATCACGTCGAGGCCGACGAACAGCAGGCCGCGACGTTTCAGTTCGGGCCCCACGATCTCGGCGATCTCGCGGTCGCGCGCAGTGAGCGGACGCGGTTCGCCGGTGCCGCCGGCGGCGAGATTGCCGCGGGTTTCACCCGCCTGCGGGATGCGCGCCAGGCACCAGGGCACGGCCTCGCCGTCGACCACCAGGACGCGCTTGTCGCCGTCCTTGATGGCCGGCAGATAGCGCTGCGCCACGATCGTGCGCGTGCCCATCAGCGTGAGCTGCTCGATCACCGACCCCAGATTCAAGCCATCTTCCGCCACGCGGAAAATGCCTATCCCGCCCATGCCGTCGACCGGCTTGTAGATCACGTCGCGATGCTCGGCGTGGAACGCGCGCAAGGTTGATGAGTCGCGCGCGAACAGCGTCGGCGGACACAGTTCGGGAAACCAGGCGGTGAACATCTTCTCGTTGCAGTCGCGCAGCGACTCGGGCCTGTTCACCACCAGCGCGCCCTGCGCTTCGGCACGTTCCAGCAGGTAGGTCGCGGTGACGTATTCCAGATCGAAAGGCGGGTCCTTGCGCATCAGGATCGCATCGAGTTCGCCGAGCTTGAGCGTGTGCGTCTCGCCCAGATCGAACCAGTGCTTCTTGTCGTCGAATACGGTGACCGCTCGGGCGCGGCCGAGCGCGATTCCGTCGCGCAGCCACAGATCGCCCAGCTCGAAATAGAACAATTCCCAGCCGCGCTTTTGCGCCGCCAGCATCAATGCCAGGGTCGTGTCCTTGTAGGGCTTGATCGATCCGATCGGATCCATCACCACGCCGAGCCGACGACCCATGGTGATGACCTCAGGCGGCGACGGCGCGGCTGCTGGTCAAGGCCGATTGCGCGGCGGCGATCTCGCGCGCCGCCGCGATCAGCGCCAGACGCGCGACCACGCCATAGGCATAAGCGCGATTCGGATCGGCGTCGGGCGACAGGCTGCGATCCGGGTGGCTGCAACAGGTTTCGAACGGCAGCGGCTTGAACGACATGCCTGGCGAGTTGAGATTTTCCTGGTTGCCGCGCTTTTCATTGACGCGATAGAAGCCGCCGACGACGAAGCGGTCGATCATGTACACCACCGGCTCGGCGGTGTGCGCTTCCGGGCCCCAGGTTTCGAAGGTATAGACACCCTCCTGGATGATGGCGCCGGTGACTTCGCGCCCTTCCTTGGCGCTGGCCATGTGCGTGCGCGCCTTGCGATTCATCTCGCGCAGCTCGTCGACGTTGCGCACCGTCATCACGCCCATGCCGTAGGTGCCGGCGTCGCTCTTGACGATAACGAAAGGCTGCTCCTTGATGTCGTACTGGCGATATTTTTCAGTGATCGCCTTGAGCAGCAGATCGACGTTGCTGATCAGGCACTCCTCGCCCTCGCGCTTAAGAAAGTTGATCTGCCCGCAATTACGGAACAGCGGATCGACCCACCACGAATCGATGCCCGCGACCTCGCCGAATTCACGCGCCACTTCGCGATAGACGCCGAAGTGCGAGGTCTTAAGGCGCGCATGCCAGCCGAGCGAAAGCGGTGGCGCGACATGCTGCGACAGGCCGTCGAGGATCGGCGGTATGCCGCTGGACAGATCGTTGTTGAGCAGCACCATGCAGGGGTCGAAGCCGCCACCGAGTTGCGCGCGGTTGCCGTTGCGCTGGATCGGTTCCAGCAGCAGCGTGCGGCCGGAGATCTCGAGCCGCAGCTCGGTAGGTTCACGCAATTCCGGCAGCAAGGATCCGATGCGAACATTGAAACCGGCCTTTTGCAGCAGATCGAACAGCGTCGCCACGTTCTCCAGATAGAACCGGTTGCGGGTGTGGTTTTCCGGCACCAGCATCACGCTCTTGGCGGTGGGGCAGATGCGCTCGACCGCGGTCTGCAATGCCTGCACGCAGACCGCTTCGAATTCCGGATTCAGATTGTTGAAGCCGCCGGGGAACAGGTTGGTGTCGACCGGTGCCAGTTTGAAGCCGGCATTGCGCAAGTCCACCGAGCAGTAGAAAGGCGGCGGCGTGATGCGCCACTGGTTGCGGAACCAGGCCTCGATGTCCGTGGCTTTCTCCAGCAACTGTGTTTCGAAGCCCAGCAGGGGGGCCGCGTTGCCGCCGGTGATGGCGGGTAGCTTGTCGACCATTGGAGTGTCCTGAAACTTCGGGGCCGGCATGGTAACTCCATTCGCAGACCGTCTCGTGAACCGTTGTGCCGGCGGCGCTCGGCGGCGGAAACACCGGAGCACCATCGGCTACAATGCGCGCCGTTTCCGCTCTCTTCGCCTGCCGCCGCCATGACCTTTGTCGTCACTGAAAACTGCATCAAGTGCAAGTACACCGACTGCGTCGAAGTGTGCCCGGTCGACTGCTTCCACGAAGGCCCCAACTTCCTCGTCATCGACCCCGAGGAATGCATCGACTGCACCTTGTGCGAGCCCGAATGCCCGGCCGAGGCGATCTTCGCCGAGGACGATCTGCCCGCGGCCCAGGCGGAGTTTCTGGCGCTCAACGCCGAGCTGACCAAGCTCTGGCCGGTGATCACCGAGCGCCAGGACTACCCGCCCGCCAACAAGGACTGGGACGGCAAGCCGGGCAAGCTGGCGCTGCTGGAACGTTGAGGCAGCAGCACGTCGGCTCGACGCTTTAGGGGCCGCAGCCGCCGCGGATGTCCTCGCAATGCTGGCGCCGACCGCTGCGATCCGGGAAGTCGCGTGCGGACTCGTAGCGATAGCTCAATTTGACAGCGCCCTGCGGTCCGGCGTCGTCGACCAGGCGACTGTCGGCGTCGGCGTACCCGGGCTCGCCGCGCCGTTTCAGCCAACGATCGAACCAAGCGACGGTGTAGTAGATGATCGCCGGCTGGCCGTAGCCGCCGCTGCAGGAACCGCTCGCCGGATCGGGGCACCAGGACGTCGTCGGCAGGCCTGGTGTCAGTGCGAAGTCCAGATGCGTGGTGCCTTGAAAGCTCACCACCATCGACGGTACGCCGGCGGCCTGCCAGGCCGCGAACGCGGCTTTGTGCCCGGTGGCATCGGACGGTGACAGGTAGGGCGCGGGTACCAGTCCGTAGTCGGCGTTGAAACTCAAGGAGGGCGCGCGCGGCGCGAAACGCGGCAGCTGGCCGAGGGTGCCGATCCGGCCGATGACCTGCGCCAGCTCGGAAGGCACCGGGTAGTTGCTGACGGGTGCGAACCCACCGAAATCCGGCGTGATCAGGCTGTCCCAGGCCACCGCGGCTTTCACCGGGTTTTGCTGGTCCAGCAGACCCGGCCAGGCTTGCGCACCGGCGGCGCCGTAGCCTTGCACCACCGACACGCCGATGGCGCCGAGCGAGTGCCCGGCAATGCCCAGCCGATCGGGGTCGACGGACTCGGCGATCGGGTTGAAGGCCGCTGTGGCCGTCGGATAGGTGCCGGCGCAGGCCTGCTGATGCGGATATGGCACCGCCGCCGTGGACCGGAAAAAGTCGATCGCGTCGACCTGCCCTTCCCAGAACACTTTGGGGTTGATGTTGCTGCCCTGCATGAGGTTGGGCGCCTGCTGGTCGGATCGGCCCTGGCCGCGCGGATCGTAGGTGAGCACCGCGTAACCGCTGCGCACCAGAGCCTGTGCCGCCCACCAGTACTGCGATTCGGTGGCCTGAATCGAACCATTGGTGATGACCACCCCCGGCAGCCGGCCGCTGCGGTTTCTCGGTAGCCAGACGCGGCCCGACAGGCGCGCGCAATCGCGGTCGTAAAACACCACGGGCGTGACCTCGGCCTGGGTGTCGTAGAACGCCTTGCCATCGGCGCCATCGGTATCGGGATAGCGGAACGGGTCGCCGCCGAAGCAGGGTGGCCCGCCAACCGTGCACACCGGCGTAAGCGGCGTATTGCCGGAGCGCAGTGCGAGCCAGCTCGGGTCGGCGGCGGCGCGGGCCAAGAAGTCCTGCAGGTTGGCCAGGGTTCTGGCGGTGATCGCACCGGCGAAACGCGGATCGAGCTGCTCGGTCGGCGCCTCCAGGGTCTTGGCGTAGTTCGCGGTTTCGCAGGCGAGCCATTGGGCCGAAGGGAAGGGCGCCTGATCGCAGTGGCGGTCGAGGTTCTGCGGCACCGTGGGCGTCACCGCGGCCTGCGATCCATGCGGCGAACTCGACCCACAGGCGCCCAGCAGAAGGCCCATGGACAGTGCCGTGCCGCGCAACATCGTTTTCCCCAGAATCATCCGCCAACTCCGCTTCGATACCGGTGGCGATTCTAGGGATTTAAGCGGCCAGGATGTAGACCGCCCCCGACTTGTCCAAGCCCTTCAGACGTTCAAGCCGCGCCAGATCGACGCGCCGCTGCACACTCGTGCAAGGCCGCCGCGGCACGCCCTGGTATCATCCTACTAATTCGAGCAGAACAAGAGGGGAGTCAGCATGAATGCGAAAAGCCAGATCCTGTGCGCCTGGTGCGGCATCCTGTGCCCGTTGGTGATGTTCGCAGGTCTATGGCCGGCAGCTGGCTTTTTTCCACCGCATCTGCCGACCGCCAGTGCCGACGAAATCGCGGCGATCTATCAGGCCCATGCCACCGGCATCCGCTTCGGCATGATCCTGATCCTCATCGCCGGGGCGCTTTACGGGCCCTTCACTGCGTCCATCACCGCGCAGATGCGGCGCATCGAACATCGCGCGACGCCGGTGCTGAGCTACGCGCAGTTCGGTGCGGGCATCGCCAGCATCCTGCTGTTCCTGATTCCGGCGCTGATCTGGAGCGTCGCCGCATACCGGCCCGAGCGTTCGCCGGAGATCACCCAGGCGCTCAACGACATCGGCTGGTTCTTCTTCGTCATGCCCTTCGTGCTGGCGTTCGTGCAGAACCTGGCACTGGGCTTCACCATCATCGGCGACAAGCGCGCGCGGCCGGTGTTTCCGCGCTGGGTCGGCTTCTTCAATTTCTGGATCGCGCTGCTGTTCGTGCCCGGGTGCCTGCTCACGTTCTTCAAGACCGGCCCCTTCGCATGGAACGGGTTGATCGCGTTCTGGCTGCCGGCCTGCATCTTCGGCCCCTGGTTCTTTGTCGTGTCGATCTACGTGATCAAGGCCGCGCGGCAGCAGGCCGCCGACGGCGAGTGACGCGACCGATGCGCCGCCAGATGCCCGGCGAGCCCGGCATCTGGATGTTCATCTTCGGCGACATGCTGGTGTTCTCGCTGTTCTTCGTCACCTACGCGTTCTATCGCGCGCAGGACGTTGATCTGTTCGTCGCATCGCAGGCGCATCTGAACCAGCGCTTCGGCGTGCTCAACACCTTCTTCATGCTGACCAGCTCCTGGTTCGTGGCCACGGCGGTGCAGAGCGCGCGGCGCAATCGGCGCGGTATGTCGGCGGCTTGCTTCGCTTCCGGTTTCGCCTGCGGCCTGGGCTTCGCGGTGGTGAAGCTGTTCGAGTACGGCGAAAAGATCCGCGCCGGCATCACGCCGGCGACCAACGATTTCTACATGTACTACTACGTGTTCACCGGCATCCACTTCATGCACGTGCTGATCGGCATGGGCGTGCTGGCGTATCTGGCGCGCTACGCGTGGACGCAGGATGCCGACGCCGCGCGGATCAAGAACCTGGAAAGCGGCGCCAGCTTCTGGCACGTGGTCGATCTGCTGTGGATCGTGCTGTTCGCGCTGTTCTACCTGGCGCCCTGATATGGGCGCACTGCTGCGCACGCGCGTCAGTTTCGTCTGGCTGATCCTGATCGCCGCCACGGCCATGTCCTGGGAGATGGGGCATGGCGCCGGCTTCGATGACATCCGTGACGCACGCGCGGCGATCATCGTCATTGCCTTCATCAAGGTGCGCTTCGTGATCCTCGACTTCATGGAGATCCGCCACGCGCCGCGCATCGTGCGCGCGGTCGGCGAGACCTGGGGCATTGTGGTCTGCGGGCTGCTGATCGCGCTCTACTGGTAGAGCGGATCAGGCATCGCAGCGCCTTCGCTGGCCGTACGCGTCGGCGGTTGCGACGATGCGGCCAAGCACGGGCCGGACCAATGGTCGGATAATGGCCGGTCAGAACCCGATCACCGGAGCCCATCATGTCTGCCAGCGTTTCGATCCTGCCGCCGCCGAGCGGCATCACCTCGATGCAGGAGGCGGAGATCCGCCGCGTGTTCGAATCGCAGCGCGCTACCGCGCTGCGCCTGCGCAGTTCCTCGGTCGCCGAGCGCATCGCCAAGCTCAAGCGTCTGCGCACGGCAGTGCTAAGCCACAGCCAGGCGATCATCGAGGCCGGCCATCTGGACATGCGCCGGCCGCCGGCCGAAGTCGAGTTCGGCGAACTGATGCCGGTGATCATGGACATCTCGGACGCCTGTAAGCATCTGAACAAATGGCTGCGACCCAAGCGCGTGTGGCCGACGTTGATGATGTTTGGCACGAGCTCGCAGATCCGCTACGAGCCCCGCGGCCGCTGCCTGATCATCGCGCCCTGGAACTACCCGGTGAACTTGAGCTTCGGTCCCCTGATCGCGGCGATCGCCTCCGGCAACGCGGTGATGCTGAAGACCTCGGAGATGGCGCCGAACTTCTCCGCGGTGATGGTCAAGATCATCCGCGAGGTTTTCAGCGAAAACGAAATCGCGATCTTCGAGGGCGACGCGAGTGTCGCCACCTCTCTGCTGGCACTGCCGTTCGATCACATCTTCTTCACCGGCGCGCCGGCGATCGGCAAGATCGTCATGGCAGCGGCCGCCAGGCATCTGGCGAGCGTGACCCTGGAACTGGGCGGCAAGTCGCCGACGATCATCGACGACACCGCCGACCTGGACCTGGCAGTGCGCACCATCGGCTGGACCAAGTTCATGAACAGCGGCCAGACCTGCATCGCGCCGGATCACCTCTACGTGCACGAGGCCGTGGCGGACAAAGTGATCGCCCTGTTCAAGCAGCGTCTCGATCAATGGTACGGCGAGAACGAGGCGGCGAAGTCCGCGGCGTTCACGCGTGTGATCAACCAGCGCCACACGCGTCGTATCGGCGCGCTATTGAGCGACGCCAGGCAGCGCGGCGCCAAGGTGTTGTACGGCGGCGTGGTCGACGAGCCGGCGCACTTCGTCGCGCCCACCCTGCTTACCGACATTCCCGCCGACGCATCGATCATGCAAGAGGAAATCTTTGGCCCGCTGCTGCCGATCATCCGCTTTTCCTCACTCGACGAAGTGATCGATCGCATCAACGCGGCGCCCAAGCCGCTGGCGCTGTACATCTGGAGCCGCAACAAGGCGACCGCCGACACGGTGATCCAGCGCACCAGCGCCGGCGGCACCTGCATCAACCATTGCGCCGCGCAGTTCCTGCATCACAATTTGCCGTTCGGCGGCGTCAACAATTCGGGCATCGGCAGCTATCACGGCGAGTTCGGCATCAAGGCCTTCTCGCACGAGCGCGCAATCGTCAGGACGCGGATCAATCTCGCGCGGATTTTCTTCCCGCCGTACAAGCCGGTGATGCGCAAGGTGATGGCGCTGATGCTGCGCTATCTCTGACAGCCAACGCCCGGCGGATCACACCACCGGCACTGGCACCGCCGACAGGTAGATGGTGATCAGCACCGCGCAGATCACCAGCACCCAGGCTTCGCAGGCGATGCGCAGTGGCAACGGCGCGTGGCGCACTTCCATGAAGTGCAGGATCACCAGACGCACCTTGAAAAACGACAGCACGAACACGCCCAGCGTCGCCTTCTCGTGCAGCGCGCCGAGTCCGCCGCTCTGATTGGTCCCCAGGAACCAGGACACCGCGGTGATCGCCATCAGCAGCAGCCACACCGGCGTGATCAGGTTTTTCATCAAGGCATTTTTCATGGCGCGGTCTCTCCCTACCGGACCAGATACAGCAGCGGGAACAGCACGATCCACAGCAGATCGACCAGATGCCAGAACACGCCGCCGCTCTCCAGCAGGGCGATGTCGTTCTTGCCGGTCAGCGGTCTGCTGGTCATCCGCCACAGCAGCAGCAGCACGCCCATGCCGATCAGCACGTGCACCAGGTGGATGCCGGTGAGCACGTAGTAATACATGTAGAAATCGTTGGTCGTCAGCGTGATGCCATGGACCAGCTTGGCGTGGTACTCGATCACCTTGTTGACGACGAAACCCAGGCCGCAGGAAAAGCCCAGCAGGAACCACAGCGGCGACGGCCGCGAAGGATTGCTGCGCGCGATGTGGATGCCCTTGGCGACGAACCAGGAGCTGGTCAGCAGCAGCAGCGTGTTGAGCGCGCCGATGTTCTGATCGAGCGTGCGCTGCGAGCTGAGAAAAACGTCCAGGCTCTGCGTGCGGTAGTAGGAGAAGACGATGAAGAACAGGCCGAACATCATCATGTCGCCGAGGATGAAGACCCATATGCCGGCTTCGCCTGGCAGCTTTCGCTGCACGGCGCCGGTAGCGCTGTCGGTAGTGTTCATGTTGGAAAGTAGTCTGCGAACGAACTAAGTTTACATGGACGCGCGCGCCTTGCGCTGGACCGGACATCGGGCTTCGCGATCGAAGCTTGGATAAGCTCGCGTCTCCTCTTAGCCCACGAGCTCGCCCTCCTCATGAATCCATCCAGCACAGACGCCGCCCGCGGTCCGCTCAAGGGTCTGCGGATCATCGAAATGGTCGGCCTGGGGCCGGCGCCGTTCTGCGCGATGATGTTCGCCGACATGGGCGCGGAGGTGATCCGCATCGCCCAGCGCCGCAAACCCGGCGCCAGCGCGCCGCTGGCCTTCGCCGATCCGCGGCACGATCTGCTGGCGCGCGGCCGGCGCTCGCTGGCGCTGGACCTGAAGAAGCCCGAGGGAAAGCAGATCGCGCTGCGCCTGATCGCGCAGGCCGACGCGCTGATCGAAGGCTTTCGCCCCGGCGTGATGGAACGGCTGGGCCTGTCTCCGGACGTCTGTGCCGCGTGCAATCCCAAGCTGGTCTACGGACGCATGACCGGCTGGGGGCAGACCGGGCCATTGGCGAAATCCGCCGGCCACGACATCAACTACGTCGCGCTGACCGGCGCGCTGCATGGCATCGGCGAAGCCGGTGGGCCGCCGGTGCCACCGATCAACCTGCTGGGCGATTTCGGCGGCGGCGCCATGATGCTGGCCTTCGGCGTGGTCTGCGCGATGCTTGAGGCGCAGCGTTCGGGTCTGGGCCAGACCATCGACGCGGCGATCGTCGACGGCACCGCCGCGCTGTCGACCATGGTGCACGGCTTCAAGGCCGCCAGGCAGTGGAGCAACCGGCGCGCGGACAATCTGCTCGACGGCGGCGAGGCCTTCTACACCACGTACGCCTGCGCCGACGGACGCCATATCAGCATCGGTCCGTTGGAGCCGCAGTTCTATACCTGCCTGTGCCAGCTCCTGGGCCTGGACGAATCCGCGCTGCCGGCGCGCGACGATCCCGCGCAGCGCCCGGCGCTGCGTCAGCGCTTCGCCGCGCTGTTCGCCACCCGCGATCGCGATCACTGGTGCGCGCTGCTGGAAAACACCGATGCCTGCTTCGCCCCAGTCCTGGATTGGGACGAGGCACCGCGGCATCCGCACAACCAGGCTCGTGGTGTTTTCATCGACGTCGACGGCGTCACCCAGCCCGCGCCCGCGCCGCGCTTCAGCCGCACCCCCGGCGCGGTGCAAGGCAGCGCTGCGCGCGATGGCGAGCACAGCGAGGCGATCCTCAGCGACTGGGGCTGCAGCGCGCAGGAGATCGCGGCGTTCAAAGAGGCCGCGGTGATCTGACGGGCAGCAGCCGGTGCGAGGCCGGCGAACTCGATCGCCACGCGCCACCCGATCTGCCTATTCGCGTCGAAGACCTGTTCTAGGAAAGGTTTGCATCGATATTGGACCGCGCCTGCCAAGCGCGCAGAGGCTCGGTAAAGGCGTGGCGTAAGCTTGGCTCAGGCTCCGCTTCGAGGACTTTGCACATGTCCGAAACCCTGCGCTGCACATGCGTCATCGCCGGCGGCGGGCCGGCCGGCGTGATGCTCGGCTACCTGCTCGCGCGCGCCGGCGTCCACACCGTCGTGCTGGAAAAGCATCGCGATTTTCTGCGCGATTTTCGCGGCGACACGGTGCATCCCTCGACGCTGGAAGTGATGGACCAGCTCGGCCTGCTCGACGACTTTCTGCAGCGCCCGCACCAGCAGCTCGACCGCATCTCGATCAGCGTCGGCGGCCGTTCGATACCCTTCGCCGACTTCCGCCACCTGCCGACGCGCTGCCGCTTCATCGCCTTCATGCCGCAGTGGGACTTCCTGGATTTTCTGGCCGAGCGCGGCCGGCGCTACGCGGGCTTCGACCTGCGCCAGCAGGTGGAAGTCACCGGTTTGATCGAACAGCAGGGCCGCATCACCGGCCTGCGCGCGACCACGCCGCAGGGCGAACTCGAGGTGCATGCCGACCTGGTGATCGGCGCCGACGGCCGCCAGTCGATCGTCCGCGAAAGCGCGGGGCTGGGCGTCGAGGATCTGGGCGCGCCGATCGACGTGCTGTGGATGCGCCTCGCCCACGCGCCCGGCGATCCGCAGGCGAGCTTCGGCTATCTCAACCACGGCCGGATGATGGTGACGCTGGACCGCGGCGACTACTGGCAATGCGCCTATCTCATCGCCAAGAATTCTTATCAGGCGATCCGCGCGCAGGGCTTGCCGGCCCTGCGCGGCTCCATCGCGCGCATCGCGCCCTTCCTGCAGGATCGTGTCGGCGAGCTGCAGGACTGGGACGCGATCAAGCTGCTTTCGGTGCGCGTCGATCGCCTGCACCGCTGGTGGCGGCCGGGCCTGCTGTGCATCGGCGACGCCGCGCACGCGCTGTCGCCGGTGGGCGGTGTCGGCATCAACCTGGCGATCCAGGACGCGGTCGCCGCCGCCAATCTCCTGGCCGCGCCGCTGCGCGCCGGCAGGCTCGACGACGCCGCGCTGGCCGCGGTGCAGGCGCGCCGCGAAAAGCCGACGCGCTGGGTGCAGCGCGCGCAAGTGCTGGTCCACGACAGGCTGATCACGCGCGTGCTTTCCAGCGAAGGCGAGTTCACACCGCCCTGGCCGCTGCGGCTGTTCGCGCATCTGCCGCTGTTGCGCCGCATCCCCGCGCGCCTTGTCGGTCTGGGGTTGATGCGCGAGCGCGTGCAGACGGCAGAGCAGACGCTCGCGTAGCACGTATCAACGAGGTAGCGGGATGCTGGACTTGGAGGGCCGAGGTGCGACACGATGTCGTTCATCGGTAAATCATCTGGTGATCGCATGCGGGGTATCGAACGCTTGTCGGCCGTGGAATCCAGCACGCCGCGCATGGCGCGGGCGCTGCCGGACATGCCGATGCCGGCCACGGTGATGGTGCGGCTGATCCGCATCAGCGCCTACGGTCTGGGCAATTTCTTCGAGCCGGTGTTCCGCGCGCTGCACCTGAGCGAGAACGCCTTCCATGTGCTCTGCCTGCTGGTGGCCAGCGAGCACGGTCGCGCCGCGCCCAGCGAACTCAGCGAGATGGTCGGCACCAGCCGCGCCAACATGACGCGCATCCTCGAAGAATTGACGCAGGCCGAGCTGGTGTTGCGCACGGTCCACGCCCGCGATGGCCGCCGCTACGAGATCAGCATCACCGCCGCCGGTCGCCGGCGCGTGCGCGAGATCGTGCCCAAGATGATCGAGCCGCTGCAGCGCGGCTTCTCGGGCCTGAGCGCGGAAGAGTTCGCGTTGCTGGACAAGCTGCTGCGCAAGCTGATCGTCTCGCTGGACCGGAGCGCGCGCGCCATGAGCGCAGCGGCCTAGAGACGAAAACGGAATCAACCACGGGTCGAGGGTTGACCCTGATCGAGGAGAAGCGAGATGGATGAGAAGACCAAGCTGACGTACCAGTTGATCTGCGCCTGGTGCGGGCCGGCGTTTC
>CAXTSJ010000001.1:302511-316726 GCA_964246995.1 uncultured Hydrocarboniphaga sp. | reverse complement strand
CTGACGACCGTCCCCTCGATGCAGGGGATGTCCACGCCGTTCCGCGTCCAGTCGCCCGCGAGGCGGAGGTTCGCGATGCCGGGCGGCGCCGCCGTGGGCCTGTTGCGGAGGCCGCCGGGGGCCATGAGCACGTAGCGCGACGAGAGGTCCGCCGCAGGCTCGGCAGCGCGCCCAGCTGCGACGGCAGCTGCTCGCCGGTTTCAATTTTTCGAGCGCATCCGGCGAGCGTGACGGCGAGCAGTATCCAGGCGATGCGATGCGGCGTGCTGATCATTGCCCCACGCACCACCGCACCGCCCGATCTCGACAAATCAGGCCGCCGCGGCCGCCTGGCGCTTGAGCGCGCCGAGTAGCGAGAACGACATGAGCGTCACCCACATCCCGAAGATGGTGAGCGGGCACCAGTAGACGAACACGCCGTTCCACGCGAACGCGCCGGTCTTGGGCACGAAGGCGATGGCGCCGACTTCGAACATCAGCGCGGCCCAGGCGGTGTAGTAGCCGAGCCAGCGCGGGAACGGCGACTTCGCATCGATCTTCTGCGTGAGGCTGATGACGGTGATCGCCACCATCTGGAAGATGTAGAACTGATCGGTCGTCACCAGGGTGAGCGTGCCCAGCTCGTGCATCAGCGCGGTGACTTCCGGCGGCCGCGTCGGGTTGAACGCGGCCACGCCCCAGAACAGCGGCGGCAGCACCAGGAAGATCGACATCAGAATGCCGCTGGCGAACGCGGCGATCGCCCACACCGGCGCGCCTTTCTCCAGCCGCGCGATCTGGATCGCGACCACCACCGAGATCGGCACCATGAAGGCGCTGCACCAGGAGGTGATCATCGCGCCAAGGCGGATCTTGAACCCGTTGGCCTGATAGAAAGCGGCGACCTCGTCGGCGGTCAGCGTCGCCGGCGGCGGCGGCATCATGTCGAGCAGCCCCCACAGCGCAAATCCGTAGATGACCATCATGATCAGCCCCCACCACACCATGATCGCCTGGCCGCGTTCCGACATCTGCGCTCTCCTATTGTTTGTCAGCGAACCATTATGTCCGCGATCGATGGCGATGGGAACCGAGCGCATCGCGTGCCCTTGAATTTGAGCCGCGCCGTACAACATTCAGGGTCATGCGCCGCAATCCCGTGCTGGTCATCCTCGCTCTGGTCGTGGCGCTTCACGTCTACATCGGCCTGCGTCTGCTGCCGGCACTCGCGCTGGGACCGCTCGGCTTGGGCATCGGCGCGGCATTGCTGGCGGCCTCGAGCCTGCTGGTGCCGGCGCCCTTCCTGATCCGCCTCAGCCGCTTGCCCGTTCGCTACGGTGATGCGCTGGCCTGGGCCGGCTATCTGACGATGGGCGCGTTCTCCGGCTTGCTGGTGCTGTGCCTGGTGCGCGACCTGACGCTGCTCGTACTCGCCATCGGGGCGCTCGCGATGCCGGGGACGCTGGACCTGGAAGCCTTGCGCCGGCTCTCCGCCGAAGCGGTGATCGCGCTCGCCCTGCTGGTCAGTGCGGTGGGCCTGATCAACGCGCGCCGGCTCGCGCGCGTGGTGGAAGTCGATCTGCCGATCGCCGGGCTGCCGGCGGCGCTGCAAGGCTTTTGCATCGTGCAGATCAGCGACATCCATGTCGGGCCGACCATCAAGCGCGCCACCGTCGAGGCGATCGTGCGCCGCGTCAACATGCTGCAGGCCGACCTGGTGGCGATCACCGGCGATGTCATCGACGGCAGCGTCGCGCAGCTGCGCGCGCATGTGGCGCCGCTGGCCGAGCTGCACTCGCGACACGGCACCTTTTGCGTCACCGGCAACCACGAGTATTACCACGGCGCCAACGCCTGGGTGGCCGAATGGCGGCGCATGGGGCTGCAGGTGCTGATGAACCAGAACCAGGTGCTGCATCACGATGGCGCGCGGCTGCTGATCGGCGGCGTCACCGATTTTTCCGCGGGCCATTACGAGGTTTCGCATGCCAGCGATCCGGTTGTGGCGGCGCGCTGCAGCGAATCGGTCGCAGCGAAAATCTTGCTCGCCCATCAACCGCGCTCTGCGGCCGCGGCCGATGCGGCGGGCTTCGACGTGCAGCTGTCCGGGCACACGCACGGCGGCCAGTTCCTGCCGTGGAATTTCTTCGTGCCGATGCAGCAACCCTTCGTCGCCGGCTTGAAGCGACTCAACAACTTGCTGGTCTATACCAGCCGCGGCACCGGGTACTGGGGGCCGCCGCTGCGCTTCGGTGCGCCGTCGGAAATTACGCGGCTGCGGCTCGTGTCAGCGCTCTAAGGCTTCCTGCCGCGCGATCGCGTCGCGCAGCAGCTTGAACATGATGCCGAACCAGATGCCGAAGTTGGCCAGCGGAATGTAGATGCCGACGATGCCGTTCCAGGCGAACGGTCCGCTCTTGAAAAATACCACCAGCCCCACCGGCAGGAACAGCAGCGGCACCCAGATGTTGTAGTAGCCCGCCCAGCGCGGAAACACCGGCTTGTCGCTCTTGTCCGAGAAGATCGCCACCGCCAGTGCCAGGTTCTGCGTGACGAAAGGCGCGAACACCATCGCCAGGATGATCCAGCCCAGATCGTTGAGCAGCAGGTTGAGATTGGGATCGCGATCCGGACGGAACGACACCGTGGTCCAGATCATCGTCGGGATCAGGATCGCCAGCATCGCCATCGTGCCGCCGACGAGCTGCGCCGAAGCCGCGCTGGGAT
This sequence comes from uncultured Hydrocarboniphaga sp., assembly GCA_964246995.1. Lineage (GTDB taxonomy): Bacteria > Pseudomonadota > Gammaproteobacteria > Nevskiales > Nevskiaceae > Hydrocarboniphaga. Next base: position 314,020 of record CAXTSJ010000001.1, on the reverse strand, counting down.
CGCTGCCCTTGATGCGCTTCATCTGCGTGGAGATCACGCAGACCCAGGGCAGGAAGAAGATGCACGCGGCCTGCGAGATCACCAGGCCCACGCGGATCTTCCAGGTGCCGGTCTGGTAGAACTCGGCGATCTGCTGCGCGGTGGCGTCGGGACGCGGCGGCGGAATGAATCCGGCGACGAAGATCCAGCCGACGCCGAACATCACCAGGAATATCACGCCAGACCAGACACACATCCGCTGGATTTTCGTATTCACTTTTGCTCCCGATCAGTAACAACTAAACCAAGTCTTGCAGGCCGATGGTTTTCGGATTGCGGAAAGCGCTGGCGATGCGATCGACATCCGCGCCCGGCACGCCGGCGTTCTCGAAAAAAGTCTTCCACTCGCGGACCACGGCGCTGATGCGCTGGATGATCGCTACGGCCTTGGGCCGGGTCAGGCCGAACACACCATGACGGCTCATCGCGTTGCTCAGCGTCGCCAGGCGTCCCTCGCTGCCCACGCCCAGATGCAGGAAGCGTTCCTGCGCAGCGCTCGCCGCTGGCATTACGTCATACAGCAGCGACAGCCGCCAGCCTTGAGCGTCGGCATCGAACACGAAACCGTGGTTGCGCAGGTGATCGTCGTTGTTGTGCACCAGGATGTTGAACACCATGCGGCCGAACAATTCGGCCTGGTCCTCCTTGACGCTTGCCGCCACGCCGTATGTGGCGATGGCCTGCGACAGATCGGCGTAGCTCGCGTGCTGCGATTCTGATTCATGCCGCGCCAGCAGCGTGAGCGCGGATATGAAATGGCGGCGCGCATAAGCGTCGCCGATGCGTTGCCGGTCGAAGCGCTCGATCAGCATGGCCGGCCGGCTCGCGCCGAAGTCCGCCGCCCTGACCTCGGGAACTCGTAGACCGGCGGCGGCGGCCAGCAGCAGCGTCGCGCGTTCAATGTCGGGGACGGAGAACCCGTCGGACCGCAACGCGAACTTCGCCAGCATTGGCGCCCGTGTGCCTCCACCACCGCCTTGGGCCGGGCGCCACCCATGGAAGAGCCGGCGTCAAAAATCTTTTCGAGCTTCGCAGGTACCGGTTCGCCGGCATCGATGCGCTCGACCGCCTCCTGCAGATAGGCGAGGTCCAGTATCTGTGCAAGCGTGCCAGTGGACTCGGGCACGGTCGGCGCGCTACGAAAATCCAGGGCACCGCTGCGATTGGAACCGGCGTGGCGCAGATAGTCGGATTCGGCCAGCGGGCCGGTGCGGCGCAGTTTGTTTTCGATCACGCGGCGGCCCCAGCGATCCGGCGCGGCATCGCGAAACACGCCGAACTCCGTCAGGCGCCCGCCTTGGGTCATCGGCGGCTCGCGCTTGCCGCCCGTCCCCGCTCCGGGCAGGGCCAATGTCAGCGGATCCAGCTCCATCGCCTGCCGCCGCTCCACGTAACGGCGGCCGTAGCCGAACTGCGATTGCAGCACTTGCGAGTTCTGCTCCAGCAAGTCGAGCAAGCCGGCCGGCACCGCCTCGGCTTGCCCGTCGAGGTAGACGAACACCGCGAATTCGCAGGACCGGCTAGAAGTCATAGCGCGACTCGTCCTTCACGCCAGGCTTGCGCACCCGCTTGACGGCCTTGTACTCGCGCAAGGCTTCACCCAGCCGATCGGCCGCCGGCGCGGTGGCGGCCGTCACCGCGTCGAGCAATTGCAGCTGAAACATCGCACTGGCCCAGGCGCCGAAGGACACGGAAGGGTCTCCGGCCTCGATGCGCTTGTAGGTGGCGGTCGAAATCACCACGCGCGCCGCCGCTTCCGCCACGGTCCAGCCGCGGCTCTGGCGTGCCGCCCGCAGATGCCTGCCGATCTGCTTCAACGGCAGTTCGAGCGAGGGCATCAAGGCAGCTTTGGCGCTGCGCTTCATGGCTCTTATGTAAGCTACTAAGTGGTTTTGTAGATCAATTATGATCCATAAAACCTAAATTGATAGTTTTTTAAATAGATAACCACTCGCGATTGCGGTGACGTGCGCCGGCTACAGACCGCGTTGCACTTCGGTAACGAAATCCTGGAATGGGCTTAGCCGCCTGGTCTTTCCAGACCGTGCCTTACGCTTCGCATTGCGGACCCCGCCTGCCTAGCGGCGGGTGAAACGAAGCGGCATCGCTTGGGATGGTGGCGACGACCTATGGCGCGAGAACGCGGCTCACATAAACGTTACGCGGCCATGCCCGAACCGTTGTCGCGGAAGGGGCATAGCCGCGTCAGCCCACTATGCGGCGACAGCGCTGGCTTGGCGCAGCGCCGGCAGCAACTCCTCCGGATCGGGCCGACGGGTGTAGTCGGGATTCACTTCGGCGTAGACGATGGTGCCGTCCTGCGCAATCACATAACGCGCCGGCATCGGCAGCGTCCAGCTCGGGTCGTGGTTGACGACGGCCAGATCGTTGTTGAATACGCTCTTGTACAAGTCGATCAGATAGTCCGGCATCTTGTAGCGGATGCCGAAAGCCGCGGCGATGTCGTTGTGCGTGTCCGACAGAATCGGAAAGCTCAACTGGTTGTCGCGCTGCGAGCGGCGGCTGTTGGCCGGCGTCTGCGGCGAGATCACCACGAGCTTGGCGCCCGCCTGCTCGATCTGCGGCAGCGCCTCCTGCAACGCCTGCAACTCCATGTTGCAGTAGGGGCACCAGACGCCGCGGTAGAAGCTGAGGACCAGCGGCCCCTGCGCGAGCAGATCGGCGGAGGAAACCAGCGCGCCGTCGGGATCTTTGAGTGTGAAGGAAGGCGCCTTGTCGCCGACTTTCAAGGCACTGTTGGCGGCCCCCGAGGCGATCAGCTCATCGGTGGCGCGATGCATGGTGTCGACGATGGAACGCGGGACGTTGTACGGAGGGCCGCCGGCTTCGAAGGGAATCCTGAAGGCGTCGAGCTTGGCTTGGAGTCGCATTTTTTTGATGTCCTTTTTGACGAATCCCGCGGCGGCAGCCCCGGGTGACGGACACCATGCCCGTCGCCGAGGCTCTCACCTAGACGGGCGGATCGCATAGCCACTATTCCGATCCGGATTGGACCGGTAAGGCCGCGGGATCGGCCAGCAGACTTTCGACGAAGGCAACGAACGCGCGCGCTTTGGCGCTGGCCATGCGCCCGGCGGGGTACACCGCCCACAAGTCGGCGGACGGCAGCGTCCAGTCCTTCAGCACGGCCTTGACACTGCCGTCACGCAACTCGGACTCGAACATCCATTCGGTGCCCACCGCGATCCCCAGATGCGCGAGCACCGCCGCGCGAACGCCTTCGGCCGCCGATACGCGGAGGCGTCCCGAGGTTTCCACCGAGACTGCCGATCCGCCGCGTTCGAACGTCCAGTTGCGTCCGAGCGCGGTGTTGTCGAAGAGGATGACGGGGTGACGGCGCAGGTCGGCCGGCGTTTCCGGCTCGCCGGCCGTCGCGATGTACGCCGGCGTCGCCAGCACCAGGCGGCGCGTGCTGGCGATGCGGCGCGCCGTCATGTTCGACTCGGCCAGTGTGCCGATACGCAGCGCCACGTCGATCCCCTCTTCCATCAGGTCGATGTGCTGATCGTGCAGCACCAGATCGATGCTCAGCTCAGGATTCTGATCCAGGAAAGGCTTCAGGTACGGGATCAAACGCATCCGCGAAAACGTCGTCGCGGCGGATATCCGCAGCCGCCCGGACAAGTCGGCACGCGCGCCTCGCGCTTCGCGCACCGCCTCGTCCGCGGACTGCAAGGCGCGCCGCGCGTGCTCGTAAAAATTCTGCCCGGCTTCGGTCGGCCTCAATCCCCGCGGCGAACGCAGCAGCAACTGCACGCCAATGTTTTTTTCGAGTTGCGTGATGATCTTGGACACGGCCGGCTGGCCGACATGCAGCCGCCGCGCGGCCGCGGAGAACGATCCCGCTTCATAGACACTGACAAAGGTTTCCAGCGCAGCAAATCGCCCGCCTGCTCGGCGGCGTGGTCGGCAAGGCGCATGCGCGCCAACTCAAGTCCGATGCGCGCCGCGACTGGTCGCGGGAGCTGTCGCGCAACCACATCAGGAGCCTGGATACGCCCACCTGGCTATGGCGCTGCGTGGTCGAGCTGATCACCACCCACGAGGCCGCGTACCTCGAACACTGCCGCCGCTACGCGTTGGATCTCGCGGCCTAGTCACTGGATCAGCGCCACTGCCGCGCCGCAGACCAGCAGAAAGGGGATCGACAGCCGATGCAGCTCGCCGAGCCCGCCGCGCGCGCCCGACAGGCGCAGCGCGATCAGGTTGGCGAGCGAGCCGATGAACAGGCCGAAGCCGCCGACGCTCACCCCCATCGTCAGCGCCGGAAGATCGTGCACGGTAGGGTCGAGCAGAATCGCGGCGGGCACGTTGCTGATGACCTGCGAGGCCGCGACCGCCGCCAGATAGGCGTGAAGCCCCTGGCCAATGGGCAGAGCGGCCAGCCAGCTTGAGACCAGAGGCAGTGCCGCCAGCAGGCGCATGTCGACGAACATCAGCGCGATGATGATCAGCAGCGTCCAGTCCACTTCTTGAAACACGCGCCGGAAGGCGAGCGCAAAGACCGCGACGACCACCAGCAGCGCCGGCAACAGCAGTTGAAAATTCAGTGCGAGCACGAAGGGCACGAACAGCCCGGCGGCAGTCCACAGCATCGCCAGCGCAGGCGCCTGTTCGCAGTCGCCGTCGCGCAGCGAGATCGCGCTGCGCGGCATCAGCCACCACACCAGCAGCAACAGCAGCGCGGTCATGATCGCCACCGTCGGCAGCATCATCAGCACGAAGTCGGCGAAGCCGATGCCCGAGCGCTGCCACAGGAACAGGTTCTGCGGATTGCCGATCGGCGTCAGCGCCGAGCCGGCGTTGACCGCCAGCGCCTCCAGCGCCACCAGCCGCGCCAGCGGCAGCTGCGCGCGCAGCGACAGCGCGCGCGTCAGCGGCACCAGCAGGAACAGGCAGACATCGTTGGTGACGACCGCCGATAGCCCGATGGCCAGCAGCGTCAACAGCAGCGCCAGCGTGCGCAGCTCGGTGACGGTCTCCAACACGCGACGCGCCGCCTCCTGCAAGGCGCCGCTGAGCTCGATGCCCTTGGTCAGCAGCAGCAGCCCCGCGAGCGCGCCGATGGTGTTCCAGTCGATCAGACGGCCGATCGCGAGCGGCGGCAGCGGGTGCGTGATCGTCAGCGCCACGGCCAGTACCGCGAGCGTCCACAGCAGCCAATTGTCGCCGTTGGGCGCCACGCGCCGCGCCGCGTCGCGCCAGGTTGCCGTGGTCGTCATCGCGCCAATGATAAACATGCGAGCCATGAGCACCTGCTGGCTGTCGGTTATTCTTTCGGGCCGCACATGCGGCGACGAGGAAACAGCGCGGTGGAGATTTTCGTGCGGGGCAGTGGCGGCCAATGGCCGCGCGCGTGGTGGACCACCGCGAAAGCCGTTCGATGAGCACGCTGCCGGGCTTGCCGCTGGATCAGCTGCAGGCGCTGCTGATCGAGTCGGTCCCGCAGAACCGCGCGCTCGGACTGCGCGTCATGCACTGCGCCGCGGGCCGCATGCGCTTCGATCTGCCCTACCGCAGCGATCTCACCGGCGCCGGCGATGACGGCCTTGCGCTACACGAGGCCGCCATCACCACGCTGATCGACACCACCGCCGGCTCGGCGATTCTCAGCTTGCAGAACGAGTTCCGGCGGCCGGCCACGCTCGATCTGCGCGTCGATTACCTGCGCTGGGCGCAGCCCGGCCGGACGCTCCGCTGCGAAGCCATCTGCGAGAGCCTCGGTGACGACGTCGCCGTAGTGCGCGTCGCCGTCGACGACGGCGATCCGGCGGATCGGGTGGCGATCGCCACGGGCAGCTTCGCTCGCTTCAGCGCGCCGGCGCGGAGCGCGTCATGAGCGCCGATTCCGATCCGGTGTCCGCAGGCGTGGCAGCGCTGCCCTATGCGCGCAACGTCGGCTTCGAGGTGCATGATCAAGGCGGGCAACTGCTGGCGCGCCTGCCATTCGCCGAGCATCTGGTCGGCAATCCGGCGGTGCCCTCGCTGCATGGCGGCGTGCTTGGCGGCTTTCTGCAGCTCACCGCCGTGGCGCACTGGATGCGGGAGACCGGCGCCACGCGCCCGCCCAGAATGTTCGGTATTACCGTGCAGTACCTGAGTCCGGGCAGGATGGCCGACACCTGGGGCCAGGCCACGATCACCAGCCGCGGACGCCGCTTCGCATCGCTACGCGTGGTCGCCTGGCAGGACGACGCCACGCGCCCCATCGTCAGCGCGAATGTGCAGTTGCTGCTGAGCCCGGGCCGGCCTGCTGCTGCTTGATGAGTCGTTGGAGCTTGCGCCTGATTTTCACCGGCGCCGGATCGCAGGACAGCCGCGCGATGCCGATGCTCGGCACGGAGGGATGAGTCGTGGACCGATGCCGGCGGCTTCGCCGCGGTCGAGCCGGCCCAGGTCCATCTTCAAATCCTGCGGAAACATCTCGCGGACGAACACGCCCCTGTCGAGCAGGCGCGCTCCGAGCATGCGTTCGCCCAGGTGCGGCGACAGCTGCCGGGCTCCTTCGACGATGCGCGAAGCGTTGTCACGTGGCATGGCCTGGTCGGCATAACGCGGAGCGGCGGCGGTGACCGCCTCCTTGATGTCGATCAGGCACAGGCTGGTCTCGCCCGGCTTGCCGACGCTGGCGAGCACCGCGTGGCGCAGCAGGCCGAGGGAGCTGCAGCCCTTCATCCAGTAGGCCGCATCGAGCATCTTCACCGGCGCGTCGTCGTCACGCTGATGCTGGCGGGTGATGAGATGGCGCACGGCCTCGCCTTCGATGAGCGCGCTCACCGCGCGGGTCTCGGTCCTGGTCAGCGACCAGAAGCGCTTGCCGCGCGGCAGCAGCACCGCCGAACCCTGGATGCGCTCGTCGGCGAGATGTTTCCACTTGCGGCCGATGGCATCCGCCAGCAGCACGCGGATCGATTCCGGCGGCTCCGAGCTGCGCGCCCTGCGCCCGGAGAACGCGTGGGTGTAACCCTTGAGCATCTGTTCGAGCATGCCCGCCGTGGCGACACCCGGCAGGTCGGACCCGCGGGCCGCGGTCGCCAGCGACAGGCCGAGCCGGATCAGATCGTGCGCCGGGTTGCCGATCACGGTCTGGTCGAGATCGCGGATCTGGATGTCGATGTGCCCATCGCTGTTGGCGATCGGACCCAGGTTGTGGGCATGGCAGTCACCGCAGATCCAAACCGCCGGGCCTTGCGGTATCGCATGGCGGGACTGTGCCTCCAGCCACTCGTAGAACTTGACCGTGCTGCCGCGCACGTAGGCGTGCGCCGATCGCGCCATCTTCAGGCGCCGGCCCGACTGCAGGACGCGGACACGGTCGCGCGAGCGAACCATTTTCTTGGCAGCGGGCATACGGGTCGGTTTGGAATGCAGCGGAGGCGGCACTCTAGAGCAAATCGCTAAAACCCCGGCGGAAGGTTTGCCGGGGAAGATTGAGAAAGCCATCGCGGCTAAAGTCACTCCCCCTGCCAATGATCCGTAGGACGGCTTCAGCCGAGACGAGCGCGATCCCGCAGCCGTAGCGCCGCCCGGTCCACCGCGGCCTCGGGCATCAGCGACGCCATGAGCTGTCGTGCGGTCGCCAGCGTCGGCTCGTCGGCCAGCTCCGGACGGCCGGTTCCGAACGGCGGTTGCGGCGCGTATTCGACGATCAGTTCGATCAGGCGTCCGGCGGGTTCGCCGCCCCACTCGGCCGCCAGGCGCAGCGCGAAGTCCATGCCCGCGGTGACGCCGCCGCCGCTGGCGCGATTGCGGTCAATCACCACGCGGGCGTCGTCCGCGATCGCGCCGAACTTGCTCAACCAATCTCTCGGATACCAATGGCAGCTCGAGCGATACCCTTCGAGCAGCCCCGCGGCGCCGAGCAGCAGCGAGCCGGTGCAGACGCTGGTCACCCACCTGGCCTGCGCGCCGGCGCGGGCGATGGCGTCCAGCAGGGCCTGGTCCTGCAGCGCCTCGAACGTGGGTTGGCCGCCGCCGGGCACGAACAGCACCTCCGGCGCCGGCGCGGCGTCCTGGTAGGCGTGGGTGGCAATCAGTCCGAGCCCGGTGTCGGTCGCGACCGGGCCTTTGGCGGCGGCGATGAACTCGAACTGCACGCCCGGCACGAACTGCCACACCGAGATCGGCGCGATCATGTCCAGCGAGGTGAATCCCGGGTAGAGGTAGCAGGCGATCTTCATGCGGCACTCCGGTGAAAGGGCCTGTAGCTTTGCCGCCGTCGCGTGCCGGCACAAGGACGAAGTTCCGGCGATTGCGGCCACCGCCAAGACGCACGGACTTCAGCTTCGCTAAGCTCGGCTGCACGCCCCCTGCCCGGTCCGCCCGTGCCGCAGAACTGCTTGCTGACGATCGGCTTTTTCATCACCCACGACTTCATCCTGCTGGATCTCAGCGGGGCGCTGGAGCCTTTCCATCTGGCCAACGTCATCGGCGGCGAGCGCTATCGCCTGCGCGTGTTCTCCAGCGGCGGCGGGCGCGTCAAAAGCGCCGAAGGCGTGATCCTCGACAGCGACCCCGTGCAAGTCCGCGGGCTGGACACGCTGTTCGTGATCGGCGGCGAGCGCTCGGTGATGGTCGACATTCCGGCCGAGCAGATCGCGGTGGTTCGCGAAGCGTCCGGCAACGTCCGTCGCATCGCCAGCGTGTGCGTCGGCACGTTCATTCTCGCCGCCGCTGGCGTGCTCGATGGACGCCGCGCGACCACGCACTGGCGATACGCACCGCAACTGCAGGCGCGCTATCCGCGACTGCGCGTCGACGGCGACCGCATCTTCATCCGCGACGGCGACATCTGGACTTCGGCCGGCATCAGCGCGGGGATCGACGTGGCGCTCGCGCTCATCGAGGACGATCTCGGCAGGGAGCTTGCCGCGTCGGTCGCGCGGCATCTGGTGGTCTATCACCGACGTGCCGGAGGACAACTGCAGTTTTCCTCCCTGCTCAATCTCGATCCGGATTCGGACCGCATCCGCCGCGTGCTGTCTTTCGTGCGCGAGCATCTCGACCAGTCCCTTCCGGTCGAGAAGCTGGCCGAGATCGCCAACCTGAGCGTGAGACAGTTCGGGCGCACCTTCGCGCGAGCCACGGGCACAACGCCGGCCAAGCTGGTCGAGCGGCTGCGCGTGGAAGTGGCCAGGCCCAGAGTCGAAGACGGCAGCGAATCGCTGGATGCGATCGCGCGCTCGGTCGGCTTCGCGGACGCCGACCGCATGCGGCTCGGCTTCCGTCGCGTGCTCGGACAAACCCCGAGGACGGTACGTCAGGAAGGCCTGGCGCTCGGCGCGGTTTGAATAAGGGCTGCTCCTATTCATGAGAATCGGCATCGACCTCGGCGGTACCAAGATCGAAGGCGTGGTGATGGCGCCGGATTCTTCGGTGATCACTAGGCAGCGCGTGGCCACGCCGCGCGACGACTACGCGGCGACACTGGCGGCGATCGCGCGTCTGGTAACCGATCTCGAAGCCCAGGCCGGCCGCGGCGTCCTGAGCGTGGGCATCGGCCATCCGGGCACGCTGTCGCCAGCCAGCGGGCTGCTGAAGAATTCCAATTCGGTCTGCCTCAACGGCCAAGCCTTGCAGCGCGATCTCGAACACTTGCTGTCGCGCCCGCTGCGGCTGGCCAACGACGCCAACTGCCTGGCGTTGTCGGAGTCGGTGGACGGCGCGGCCGCGGGTGCTGCCAGCATGTTCGCGGTGATTCTCGGCACCGGGGTTGGCGGCGGCGTGGTGGTCGACGGCCAGTTGCTCGGCGGCGCCAACGGCATCGCCGGCGAGTGGGGGCATAACGCGCTGCCCTGGCCGCTCGCCGACGAAACTCCCGGCCCCGCCTGCTGGTGCGGGCAGCGAGGCTGCATCGAAACCTGGCTGTCGGGCGTCGGTCTTGCCGCGGATCATCGGCGCGTCAGCGGTGAAGACTGGAATGGCGAAGCCATCGTCACGCGCGCGGCGCATCGTGAGCCCGCGGCGATGGCGACGATGCAGCGTTTCGAACATCGCCTGGCGCGCGCGCTCGCGCAGGTGATCAACCTGCTCGACCCTGATGTGATCGTGCTCGGCGGCGGCGTGTCGCGCGCGCAACGCCTCTATCAACAGGTGCCGGCGCTGTGGAGGCAATGGATTTTTTCTGGCGACGTCGTGACGCGTCTGCTGCCGGCGCAGCACGGCGACGCCAGCGGCGTGCGCGGTGCCGCGCGTTTGTGGCCGCTGGACTGAACTGCATCTGAATCGTTTTCAAGCGCGCGCAAAGGCTTGGGTACACTGCGCGCCTTGTTGATCAACCGGCGGTCGTCATGGCGCGTCCACTCAAAATTGTTTTGATCGTTGTCGGTGTACTGGTGCTGGTGATTGCGGGCGCGCTGACCGCGGCGGCGCTGCTGTTCGATCCCAATGACTACCGCAACACCGTGGCCCGCCTGGTCAAGGACAAGACCGGACGGGACCTGTCGATCGGCAGCATCCAGATGTCGGTGTTCCCCTGGCTCAAGATCGATCTGCAGAACGTGACGTTGAGCAACGCGCCGGGTTTTGGCGATGCGCCTTTCGCCAAGATCGGCGAGGCCAAGGTCGGCGTGCAGTTGCTGCCGCTGCTGCGCGATCGCAAGGTCACGGTCGACGGCGTGGAGCTCGACGGCCTGGTGCTCAACCTCGCCAAGTCCGCCGACGGCAAGAACAACTGGGATGACCTCGCCAGGCCCGATCCGAACAAGCCGGTTGAACCCGACAAGCCCTCGGCGTTCAAGCTGGACGACATCGACATCGGCGGCATCGACATCAGTGACGCGGCGATCAGCTTTTCCGACGCTGCCAGCCATCAGAGTTATCAGATCAGTGATTTCGACCTGACCACCGGCGCGCTCAAGCCGGGCAAGGCTTTCGACATCAAGACCTCGGTCAAGGCGGTGCTCGACGCGCAGAAGATGGACGTCGAACTCAAGCTGGCGACGCACGTCGATCCCGACCTGAAGACGCAGAAGCTCAAGCTCGACGACATCAAGCTCGAAGTCGAAGCCAAGAACGCGCAGCAGCAGGCCAAGCTCAAGCTCACCGGCAACGCGCTCGCCGATCTGAAGACGCAGGCGCTGCAAATCGACAAGCTGGATCTGGCGGCCGACGCCAAAAACGCGCAGCAGTCGGGCAGCGCGAAACTCACGGGCAACATCGCCGGCAACTACGGCACCCAGGTCTTCGGCATCAAGGACCTGAAGCTGTCCGTCAACGGCAAGACCGCGACCATCGATGGCAAGGCCGATATCAAAGCCGCGGTGAATGCCGATCTGAAAGCCAAGCTGTTCCAGCTCGCCGGCCTGGCCATTGACGGCACCGCGTCCGGCAAGGCGCTGCCCGGCGGCACGCAGAGCCTGCAACTGAGCAGCAGCAGCGTGGCGATCAATCAGACCAGCGGCCGCGGACAGGTCAAGAACCTGGTGCTCAAGTCCAGCGGCCTGCAGGC
>CAXTSJ010000001.1:220628-302501 GCA_964246995.1 uncultured Hydrocarboniphaga sp. | reverse complement strand
CGGCCACGAGCTGGAGGTGATCGACCTGCGCACCCTCTCGCCGCTCGACCTCGAACAGCTGGCGATCGACGGGCTCAACGCCGGCGGCACGCCGCATTTCAGCGGCCCGATCACGGTGGCGCCGTTCAACGCGCGCGAACTGCTCGCCAAATTTTCGGCCACGCCGATGACCACCGCCGACCCCAAGACGCTCACCGCGGTGAGTTTCCAATCGCAGCTCGACGGCAGTGCCAAAAACATCAAGCTCAATGACCTGGTGCTCAAACTCGACCAGACCACGGCCACCGGCAGCCTGAGCGTCCGCGACTTCGCCAGCATGGCGATCGCCTTTGCGCTCAAGGTCGACCAGATCGACGCCGATCGCTACCTGCCGCCCAAGCCGGTGGCGGCGGACCCCAAAGCCAAGCCCGAGGTCAAGGCCACGCCGGCGGCGAAAGCCGATCTCAACAAGACCGTGATACCCACCGAAGCGCTGACCAATCTCGACCTCGACGGCAAGCTCGACATCGGCAAGCTCAAGCTGAGCAATCTGAATCTCAGCAACGTGCGCATGACCGTCGCCGGCCCCAGGAACGCGGCCAAGCAGCTCACGCTCAACGGCGCGCTCTACAACGGCAACTTCGCGCTCAACACGCGTATCGCGCCCGGCGCGCGTCCGACTTACGCGCTCAAGACCAATCTCGACGCGATCACCATCGCGCCCTTCCTCCACGATTTTCTCGCCAACGACAAGCTCAGCGGCCTGGGCACCATCGCCCTGGATCTGAGCAGCGCGGGCAAGACCGTGGGCGACGTGCGCCAGGCGCTCAACGGCACGGTGTCGCTCAACTTCAAAAACGGCGCGGTCAAGGGTTTCAATCTTGCCGAGATGATCCGCCGCGGGCAGGCGCTGCTGCAGGGCACGCAATACGTGCCCAGTGGCGAGCCGGTGGAAACCGACTTCGCCTCGATCGACTTCAGCGGCCAGATCGTCAACGGCATTCTCAAGTCCAATGTTCTGGATGCACGCAATCCGCTGCTGCGCGTGGCTGGCGATGGCGAGATCGATCTGGTGCGTGAGGCTTTCAACTACACCGCCAAGCCCACCATCGTCGGCACCGCCAAGGGCCAGGGCGGACGCGGGCTCGATCAGCTCGAAGGCGTGACTCTGCCGATCCGGCTCACCGGCACCTTCGCCGCGCCCAAGTACAAGATCGACTTCGCCGGTGCGCTCAAATCGCGCGCCAAGCAAGAGGTGCAGAAACAGGTCGACGAGCACAAGGAAGAACTCAAGGAGAAGCTCAGCAAGAAACTCGGGCCGGCGCTCGACAGCCTGTTCGGCGGCAAGAAGCAGAAGCAGCCGGTCGAAGCGCCACCGGCAGAGGCGCAGCCGACGGAGCCCGCGCCTGCCGCGCCTTGATGCGCACGACGACGCCGCGAGCGTGCGCCGCATGGGCCGTCGTCTGCTGCCTGCCAATGGTCGCGGCGCATGCGGTCGACGTCGACACGCTCGATGTGCAACGCGACGGATCGCGGTATCGGGTGACGATGGACGTGCGACTCGATGCCGAGGCCGACGCCGCATATCGGATCTTTGCCGACCCGGCGAATCTGCCGCGCATCAACCCCGCCGTCAGGCACGCCGAGGTGCTTGCCGGCGCGGCAACGGGGTCGACGCGTCTGCTGACTGAGGTGCATGTCTGCTTCTCGTTCTTCTGCCGCACGCTTCGGCAGGTGCAGGACATGCGGCAGCAGCCGCAGTCGCCCGGCGGCTGGCTGTATGCCGACGTGCTGCCCGATCGCAGCGACCTGCGTTTCGGCCAGGCGCGATGGCATCTGCAAGCCTGTGAAACGCCCGCGCGCACCTGCCTGCGTTTCGAAGCGACGCTTGAACCCAGGTTCTGGGTGCCGCTGCTGATCGGCCCGTTTCTCATGCAGCGCAAGCTGCGACAGGAAGCGGTGCAGACCTCCGAAGGCATCGAGCGCCTGGCGCGTTCATGAGCCCGTTCGCCGATCGCCTGCTGCGCTGGTTCGACGTGCACGGCCGCCACGATCTGCCCTGGCAGCATCCGCGCGAGCCTTATCGCGTGTGGCTGTCGGAGGTGATGCTGCAGCAGACGCAGGTGAGCGCGGTCATCCCCTACTTCGAACGCTTCGTCGCGCGCTTCCCCAGCGTGCAGGCGCTCGCGGCGGCGCCGATCGACGACGTGCTGCAGCTCTGGGCGGGGCTCGGTTACTACGCCCGAGCACGCAACCTGCATACTTGCGCGCAGGCGATCGTTGATGTGCATCACGGCCAATGGCCGCGCGACATCGAAGCGCTGATCGCGCTGCCGGGCATCGGCCGGTCCACCGCCGCGGCGATCCTGGCCCAGGCTTTCGGCGACCGGCACGCGATTCTCGACGGCAATGTCAAACGCGTGCTTTCGCGACACGCCGCCGTCGAGGGATGGCCGGGCTTGCCGGCCGTGCAACAACAGCTCTGGCGCTATTCGACCAGCCTGCTGCCCGAGGCGCGGCTCGCCGACTACACGCAGGCGATCATGGATCTGGGCAACAGCGTCTGCGTGTCGCGTCGCCCGCTGTGCGCGCACTGCCCGGTTACGCAAGATTGCGTGGCGCGCTTGCAGAACCGGATTGCCGAGATGCCCGCGCCCAAGCCGCGACGGCTTCGCCCGCAACGCAGCGCGTGGCTGCTGCTCGTCGAGAACGACGCCGGCGAACTGCTGCTGGAGCGACGTCCGCCGACCGGCATCTGGGGCGGGCTGTGGTGTCCGCCGACGCTGGACGCGGATCAGGACTGGCGCGATCACCTGGCGGCACGCTACGGGCTTAAGACCGGCGCGGCGCGGGAGCTTGCGACCGTCGCCCACGGCTTCACCCACTACGAGCTGTCGATACGTCCCTTGCGCATGCGGCTCACAAGCGCCTGCGGCGTGACGGAAGCCGTCGCCACCGCCTGGACTACAATGCGTTCCGCCGACGAGCTGCCCGGCTTGCCGGCACCGGTGCGCAAGCTCCTCGTCACCACCTACTTCGATCCGCAACCGCAGAACAGCCTATGGCCCGAACCGTCCACTGCATAAAACTCGGGGAACAAGCCGAGGGCCTCGATCGCCTCCCCTACCCGGGGCCTTTGGGACAACGCATCTACGACAACGTATCGAAGCCAGCCTGGGCCGAATGGATCGCGCACCAGACTAGGCTGATCAACGAATACCGCCTGGCGCTATCAGAGCCCGAGGCACGCAAGTTCCTGGCGAAGGAGATGGAAAAATACTTCTTCGGCGGCGGCGATCTGGCGCAAACCAGCTTCACGCCGCCACCGCCCGCGGCGCCTTGACGCCTGCCGGCCGCGCGGCTCTAATACGCGACCTCGCGCCGCCCCCATCGGCCGCGACACCCCCGTCATCACCCGTTTCACACGTTGGCCGAGTAGCTCAGTCGGTAGAGCAGGGGATTGAAAATCCCCGTGTCGGCGGTTCGATTCCGTCCTCGGCCACCAATCTGATTTGGATATTCCCGGCGCCACTTCCACTGCGTGCGAAGCGGGCTGAGGTGTGTTTTCGTATGTCCTTATGCCGTTCCCTGATGATGCGGGAAAGACAAGAAGACGAACAGGACCAAATCGGAAGCTAGTTGATTATTTCTTTAAGCAGACTGTCTACATCCGATCACCAGCGTTGGCTGGCTCCGCAGTCCCATCGGCTTTGCCACTGGCAAGGTCGTTGGCGAGCAAAGCCAGGAGTTGCTCGGCGTTGTGGAAATCACCGAGCGGGCCGGTGAGCATGTTTTCCAACCGCCCATTGAGTCCGCTGGCCGCCAGCGCATCGCGGTGCAGTTTGAGGACGTACTGGCGTTTGCTGGGGTAATTGGGTTCAGGGCTCAAAGCCATCTTTCATACCCCTCAAGAAACTCGTTGAACGGGTGACAGGCTAGATTCCAAGTCGCCGAAAGTCGTTCGAGCAGCGTCGGGTTTCGGTCAGGTTTAGGTATTCCGACCTTTAGCTTGCTGCCGGGAGCAATGGCATTGCAGCGGATTGGCAGTCATCCAATTCGGGCAGATGTTCAATCAGCATTTCACGCGCGCGTTGGCCGACTGTAGTGTCGAAGCCGTCCTCAAGACGTCCATATGCGCCTCTCAACTCATCGCGGTCCGCTGCGCTGGCGTTTTCCAACTCGCAGAGGGCGACCAGGGCGCTGAGTTCCATCCACAGCGCCGCTTGAGCGCGCGCCTCGCCGATCGCTGCATGGATTGATGCTCTCGCTATTTCCGTCTTGCCCAGACCGACTTCGATGCGGCTTTGCAGAAGATGCAAATCCGGCAGATACCACCGCTCGCCGATACGCTGCGCCAGCTCAAGCGCCTGGACAATCTGCTGCTGCGCCTGCTCAAAGCGGCCCGCGATAATGCAAGCTTCGGCCGCACAGCGGCGGAAGAGCGTGTGGCCAAAAGCGGTGCCCATCGCGCGCCGGATGCGCAGCCCTTCGAGGATCATTTCCAGGCCGGCCTCGGGCTCGCCCTGCTGTGCCCGCACCCAACCTGCGATCAGGCGGCCGTTGGCGTCCGCAGGCGCGGTGCAGTGCGTGTCGGCGATTTGCTTAAGCGTGACGGCGTGAGCTGCAGCCGTCTCCGGATCGTTCAGGGCGATGGCGAGTACGCCCGAATCAGTCGCGGCGATAGCGATCGCCATCGGATTCCCCAGTGCGCAGGCACGGGTCAAAGTCTTCTCGATCCGCGTCCGCGCCTGATCGACATAGCCCAGCATCAACAAGCTTGATCCCAGGCGCGCGCCCATGTGCACGCCAGGGTCGGCAAAGAAATGCGGCGGAAACACAGCGCCACCCAAGGCCTCGCACACAGCGATCCCGCGTTCTAGATGCTGCCGTGCCGCTGCGTGCTGGCCCTGGAGAGAACAACTCAGGCCGAGCAAAGTACAGGCTGACACGGTGAGCAGCGGATCATCGTATCGGTCGGCCAGATTTTGAATGCGAGTGGCCAGCGCTGTGGTCGCCTCGAACTCGGCGCGACCGTAACTCGCCTGGCCGAGGGCGTTGAACACCCAACCCAGCGCGGGACTATCCGGCAACCGGTTACAGAGAGCTTGAGTCCGTTCGTGGATCGCGATGGCCTCACTGGACGCGATGCCGTAGCGCTGCGAGGCGGCGGCGCCGCAGCGCAGATTCAGCGTCAATTGGAGATCGTCTAGCTCAGGGCTTTCGGGGCATCGCGCCGCCAGACTCAAGGCATGTTCAGCCAGCGCGAGCGCATCGGCCGGCGCGAAGTGGCGCAGGGCGTGCTCGGCGGCATCGGCGTAATGCCGCAAGGCGGCCATGGGCTCGTGACCGCGTTCGAAGTGCGAGGCCAGTTCCGCAGCGGTAGCGGAGCCGATGTCGTCGCCGGCCACGCGCTTGCTGGATAGAGAGGCGGCAACGCGACGATGCAGCTGTGCCAGCGTCAGTGCGCCGATGCCCTGATAGAACACGCGGCGGTACAAGGCATGACGGAACGCGTAGCGCGCCGCCAGCGATCCGTCCGGCAGGCGGACCACAGCCAAAGGTTCAAGCCATTGCTTGCGACGGACCAGGGCTTCGCAGCGCTGCGTGACTTCGTTGGCATCACGGTCCAGCGCATCGGCTACGGTCTGCGCGTAAAAATCCTGCCCGCAGACGCTGGCCGCTTCCAGGATCTGGCGGTCCTTGTCGTGCAGTCGGGCGATCTGTTTTTCGACCACGCCCGCCAGGCTCTCCGGCACTTGCAGCCTGGTGATCGCAGCGCATTCGGGCGCGGTCTTCGTGTCGAGCACACCTTGCAACACCAGATCCTCCACCACGTTGACCAGGAATAAGGGCAACCCATCGGTATGCTGGTGCAAAGTGCGGATGAAGGGCTCGGTGAATGGAACCTGCGGAAAGCGGTCCGCGATGAAGTCGCCCACCTCGGCTTCCGAAAACGCATCCAGCACAATTTCCTGACACAGCTTATGCAAGCGCATTTCGCTGCGTAGGGCTTTGAGCGGATGATGTTCCGCCGACACCACCTCGGCCAGCCGGAAGCTGCACAGCAGCATGACGCGCGCCGGGTTCTGGTTGCGCGCGAAGTGCTCCATGAGCCGCAGGCTGGCGTCGTCGGACCAGTGCAGATCCTCGACGACGAACACGATCGGATGTTCCAGCGAATAGCCGTCGAACAGCTCACGCGCCTCACGCACCATGCGTTCCTGGCTGCTGCCGGCCAGCTCCTGACGCAGGCTGGTGCGCTCGGATTCGCTGCACAGCCAGGGCAGTTGTAGCAACCAAGTCGGCGCGGTCGATCGCAATCGGGCAATCATGCCCGGATCGCGGCGACATAAATCCGAGACCGCCTCCAGGGCCGGGAGGTAGGGCTCGCCGGCACCGAATGGATCGACGCAATGACCTTTTACCCAGGATTGCGGCGCCAGCTCGCTGAGAAACTGCTCGATCAGCGTGGTCTTGCCGACGCCGGCTTCACCGGCGATCCAGACCATCTGCCGGCGCCCGGCGCAGGCCTGCTGCCAGGTATCGCGCAAACGGTTCAGAGCGGCGACACGGCCGATCAAACGCGCTGGCGCGACTGAGGAGGCTACTGCTTCAGGCGCCGCCGCTTCCGTCATCACCGGCGCCGCATCGTTGTGGCCGATGAATCGATAGCCGCGACGCGCCGCGGTCTCGATGAAGCGCGGGCTTCTCGCATCGTCGCCCAGTACCGCTCGCAGTTCGCTGATCGTGGTCTTGAGTACCGACTCGCTGACGTGCCGGTGTCCCCACACCGCATCCAGCAGCGCGTCCTTGCTCACCAGCTGCCCCGGCTGCCGCGCCAGCACGCACAGCACCGCCAGCGCCTTGGGCGTCAGCGCGAGCGCTTTGCCGTCACGAGACAAGCGTGCGTTGCCCTCATCCAGCTCGTAGCCGGCAAAAAGCAGTTGAACGAATTCTGGACGGCTCATGGCAGCGGTTGCTTCCCCATCTCATCCCGCGTTGACGCTTTTATGCCGGAGCAAGAATCGCCTCAGGCCAACTCTATGGCAACCGGACGGCCCCAGGGCTTGCGTCGTCAGCGTTAAACAGCCGGCCCCGGTCCAAGACTCGAACGCGACCGAAAACAGACCGAAGCCATACGACTTCGATCCGGCCGGTCCCTAGGCTTGCAACGTCCGATCCGGGCGTTCGATGGAAGAAACCCATGCCCCGTTCAAAAGCCGGTGACGCGCTGAAACCCGGCGTCCTTGCTCTGCTGGTGCTGCTCGTCGCCTGTGGCCAGAAGGAAGCGCCCGCGGTCGAAGACATCCGCCCCGTGCGTAGCGTCGTCGTCGGCGTCAGCCAGGGCTCGGTGGGCGCGACGTACTCGGGACAGGTGCAGGCGCGCTACGAGAGCAAGATCGGCTTCCAGCAAGCGGGGCGGATCGTCACGCGGCTGGTCGAAGTCGGGCAGCAGGTCAAGCGCGGGCAGCCGCTGATGCAGCTCGACCGCCAGCAGGAAGTGCTGAGCCTGACCGCTGCGGGCGCCGATCTGGCCGCCGCAAAAGCACGCCTTGCGCAAAGCCGGCTGGACTTGGAGCGCACTCAGCAGCTGCTCGACAAGAAGTTCGCTTCGCAGGATGAGCTGGATCAGCAGAAGCTCGCGCTTGATGAGGCCGAAGCCAAGCTCAAATCGGCCATCGCGCAGCAGCAGATCAAAACCAATCAGCGCGGCTACACCGAGATTAGCTCGGACCGCGACGGCGTGGTCACCGCCATCGACGCCGAGGCCGGGCAGGTGGTGTCGGCGGGCCAGACCGTGGTCACCGTCGCCGCCGACGGTGAGCGTGAAGTCCGGGTCAGCATCTCCGAATCCCGCGTCGATGAGCTGCGCAAGGCGGCGCGGCTCGAAATCTCGATCTGGGCCGACCCCGGCAAGCGCTACGAAGGCGAACTGCGCGAACTCGCGCCCGACGCCGATAGCGTGACCCGCACCTACTCCGCACGCATCACGGTCAAAAACCCGGACGAGGCGCTGCGCCTGGGCATGACCGCCTCGGTGTTCGCACCCGACGTCGCCGGCGCCACCGCGATCCGCTTGCCGCTGTCGGCGATCTACAACAAGGAGGGCCAGTCGCTGGTGTGGATCGTCGATCCGGCCAACTCGCAAGTGAGCACGCGACCGGTGCAACTCGGCGGCGCGGAAGGCGATAGCGTGCTGGTGACCGGCGGTCTCAAGGGCGGCGAGACTGTGGTCACCGCGGGCGTGCACATGCTGCATGCCGGCCAGAAGGTGGCGAGCCCCGGCGCGGCGCCGGTCGCCGCGCCGGCAAAAGCGACGCAGTCATGAAGGGCGTTAACCTGTCGGAGTGGGCACTCAACCATCGGCAAATGGTCGCGTTTCTGCTGATGCTGTTGGGCGCCGGCGGCCTGTTCGCGTTCGGCAAGCTCGGGCAGAAGGAGGACCCCGATTTCACCGTCAAGGCGATGCTGGTGACCGCGGCCTGGCCCGGCACCTCGGCGCAGCAGATGTCGGAACAAGTCACCGACAAGCTGGAGAAGAAGCTGCAGGAAGTCGCCGAGATCGACTACACGCGCAGCTATACCAAGCCGGGCGTCACCGAGATCACCATCAACCTGCGCGAGGACGTCGCCGCCGCGCACATCCCTGACGTCTGGTACCAGGTGCGCAAGAAGCTCGGTGATATCCAGAAAACGCTGCCGCAAGGTGTGCAGGGACCGGGCTTCAACGACGAGTTCGGCGACACCTTCGGCAATCTGTACGCGATGACCGGCGACGGTGTCGGCTACGCCGACCTGCGTGATTACGCCGACGCCGCGCGCAACGAGTTGCTGCGCGTGCCCGACGTCAACAAGGTCGAGCTGGTCGGCGCGCAGGACGAGAAGATCTACATCGAGACCAGCAGCGCCAAGCTCGCGTCACTGGGCATCGATCCGTCGACGCTGACCTCCACGCTCAGCGCCACCAATACGGTGGAGGCGGCGGGTACCGTGCTCACCGATTCCGAACAAGTGCGGCTCGCCGTCACCGGCGAGTTCGATTCGGTGGAGAGCATCCGCAACATCGGCATCCACGCCGGCGATCGCACCTTCCGCCTCGGCGACGTGGCCGAGGTCAAGCGCGGCGTGGTCGATCCGCCGACCTCGAAGATGCGCTTCAACGGCGTCGAGGCCATCGGTCTCGCGGTGAGCATGCGCAAGGGCGGCGACGTGATCCGCCTGGGCGAGGGACTGACGGCGATGGTCCAGCATGTGCAGTCGAGCATGCCGGTCGGCGTGCAGATTCACGCGGTGTCCGATCAGCCGCACGTGGTCGAGGAGTCGGTGGGCGAATTCGAGCACAGCCTGATCGAGGCGGTGCTCATCGTGCTCGGCGTCAGCTTCGTGTCGCTGGGCATCCGCACCGGTCTGGTGGTTGCGCTGTGCATTCCGCTGGTGCTGTCGTTCACTTTTTTGGCGATGTACTTCATGGGCATCGAACTGCAGCGCATCTCGCTCGGCGCGCTGATCATCGCGTTGGGCCTGCTGGTGGACGACGCGATCATCGCCGTGGAGATGATGGCGCTGAAACTCGAACAGGGCTGGGATCGCTTCCGCGCCGCCACTTACGCCTATACCGCCACCGCGTTCCCGATGCTGACCGGCACCTTGATCACCGCCGCCGGATTCCTGCCGGTGGGCTTCGCCAAGTCTGGCTCCGGCGAATACGTGTACTCGCTGTTCCAGGTGATCGGCATCTCGCTGATCCTGTCGTGGATCGTGGCGGTCATCTTCACGCCCTACATCGGATTCCTGATGCTCAAGGAACAGCCCGGTGCCAACCATGATGAGGACGCGGTTTACCAGAAGGGCCTCTACGTGCGCTTCCGCAAGCTCGTCGATTTTTGCCTGCTGCGACGTCGCTGGGTGATCGGCGTGACCTTGCTGGCTTTCGGCGGATCGGTTGCGCTGTTCGGCTTGGTGCCGCGGCAGTTCTTCCCGCTGTCGGACCGCCCCGAACTGCTGGTGGATATGTGGATGCCGCAGGCGATTACTTTCGAAGCCAATCAGCGCCAGGTTGCGGCGATGGAAGCTCATCTGGTGGGCGACGCAGATGTTGCCGCAGTGACGGCTTACGTCGGCAGCGGCAGCCCGCGGTTTTATCTGGCCCTGGACGTGCAGACGCCCAACCTCAATTTCAGCCAACTCGTGGTGATGACCAAGGGCGGCGAAGCGCGCGAGCGCGTGCTGGCCAAAGTCCAGCATCTGTTCGAGACCGACTTCCCGCTGGTGCGCGGCCGCGTCAATCGCCTGGAGAACGGCCCGCCGGTCGGCTATCCGCTGCAGTATCGCGTTTACGGCCAGGACAAGGCGAAGGTGCAGGCGATCGCCGACCAGGTCACCGGCATCCTGCGCGCCAACCCGAACGCGTTGCGCGTCAACCAGGACTGGGGCGAGCGTCTGAAACGCCTGCGGGTCGATGTCGATCAGGACAAGGCGCGCGAGTTGGGCATCAGCTCGCAGCAGATTCAAAACGCGCTGCAGCGTTCGCTGTCGGGCAGCGCCGCCACCCAGTTCCGCGAGGGCGATCAGAACATCGACGTGGTGCCGCGCCTGATCGCCAGCGAGCGCAGCGATCTGAACAATCTCAAGGACGCCAAGATCTATCTGCGCGATGGCCAGTTCGTGCCGGTGTCGCAGGTCGCGCGGCTCATCCTGGACAGCGAGGACAGCGTGATCTGGCGGCGCAACCGCGTGCCGACGATCACAGTGCGCGCCGACGTCACCGGCGCCGAGGCACCGGACGTGAGCAAGGCGCTCACGCCCAAGCTCGATGAGTTGCGCGCAAAGCTGCCGCTGGGTTACGGCATCGACGTCGGCGGCGCGCAGGAATCCAGCGCCAAGGCCCAGGCGTCGATCGCAGCGGTCGTGCCGCTGATGCTCGCGGTCGTGCTGCTGATCCTGATGCTGCAGTTGCAGGACATGAAGAAGATGGGCTTGGTGCTGCTGACCGCACCACTGGGCCTGATCGGCGTGTCGCTGATCCTGGCGATCTTCCGCATCCCCTTCGGCTTCGTCGCCACGCTCGGCGTGATCGCGCTGGCCGGCATGATCATCCGCAATTCGGTGATCCTGGTGGTGCAGATCGACCAGGGCCTGGAACACGGCGAGCCGCTGTGGACGGCGATCGTCGAAGCCACGGTGCATCGCATGCGGCCGATCATCCTCACCGCGCTCGCCGCGATTCTGGCGATGATTCCGCTGACGCGATCGGTGTTCTGGGGGCCGATGGCCTGGGCGATCATGGGCGGTCTGTTCGTCGCCACTCAGCTTACGCTGCTGTTTCTGCCGGCGCTTTATGCCAGTTGGTACGGCGCAACCAAGCCGCCGGACACGTCGCGATCGCCGAAGCTGGCGCCGCAGGGAGAGCAAGCATGAAACACCATCTTGCTTCGCTCAAGCTGGCACTCGCAGCCCTATTGCTCAACGCGCAGCCAAGCTTCGCTGTCGATTTGATAGACGCCTACAACGCGGCGCTCAAGGCCGACCCGACGCTGCTCGCCGCCGAGGCCGAGGTCGAAGCCGGCCGCGAAAAGCGCGTCCAGGGCAATGCACTACTGCTGCCGCAGATCAACGTCACCGGTACCTATCAGCACATCGACAACAGCACCGACACGGGACTGCCGCCAGAGTTTGCGGACCTCATCAAATCCAGCAGCCAGGGCCAGGTGCAGAAAGGCGAAGTCCAGCTCAAGCAGCCGCTGTACGACGCCGGTGCCTGGGCCGAACGCAAGCAGTTGTTGCGGCAGACCGATCTTGCAGAGATCACGTATCGCAACGCGCAGCAGGAGCTGATTCAACGTGTCAGCGAGGCTTATCTCAACGTGTTGCTTGCACAGGAAGCGCTGCGCGTCGCCCAGGCCGAGAAAGCCGCCGTGGGCTTGCAGCGCGATCGCGCGCAGGCGCGCTTCGAGGTCGGCCGCAGCAAGATCACCGACGTGCAGGAGTCGCAGGCGCGATACGACAGCGTGCTCACCAACGAGCTTTCCACTGAAAGCACGCTGGCGTTGCGCCAGGCCCAGTACCAGGAGTTGACCGGCTTGCCACCGGAAAATCTTGCAGAACTGGCGCCCGAATTTCCGCTGACGCCGCCGCAGCCGGACAGTCTGCCAACCTGGCAGTCGCGCGGACTCGATCGCAGCCCGCGCGTGCTCGTCAAGCAGAACGAACTGCTGATCGCCTCGGCCGATATCGACAAGTACCGTCTGCTCGCCCGTCCGACACTGGAACTGCAAGCCAGCTACAGCGACCAGAGCCAGAACGGCAGCCTGTCGCCGACCATCGCGGCCGACCGCAACAAGACCGGCGTGGTGGGCGTGGAACTGAGCGTGCCGCTGTTCGCGGGCGGATCGATCGACTCAAAGCGGCGCGAAGCGGTATCCAAGGAGCGCCAGGCGCAGCGCGAACTCGATGCGACACAACGCGACATTCGCCTGCAGGTCCAGGACTCGTTCCTCGCGGTGAAGACCGGCGTCGCGCGCGTCAAGGCGCTGCAGCAGTCCGTGCTGTCCGAGCAGACCGCACTGGAAGCCACGACCTTGGGACGCGACATCGGCAGCCGCACGGAGTCCGATGTGCTCGACGCTCAGCAGCGCTTGTTCTCGACGCAGCTCGATCTGGCTCAGGCGCGCAGCGACTATCTGCTCGGGCGCATCAAGCTGGCGCTTGCGGTTGGCGACCTGCAGCTCGGCGATCTGCAGATTCTCAACGCCTGCCTGGCGAAATGAGCGCGTTTTCGGAGAATCCTACGACCGACCCTGCGATTGAACGAGCAACTCGCCGCACTCGTCCTCGGCCACCGTCAACGCCTCCATGGACAACCGCGCCTTTGCGCGTTGTCATTGTTTGCTGGTTTCTGGCATGCAGGTGTTCGAGTGAACTGCGCGGTGTCAGGGACTCGCTGCGTCGTACCGGTCCATGAACTTCGCGACACGATCCATCACGTCCGAAAACGGCTGCAGCCGGGTGGCGGTCGTTGCGACGATCTTGATGTGGCTCATGGACGGATAGATGTAGTCGTCCACCGTCCCACCCCTGGCGCGCACGGCTGCGGCCAGGTTTCGTGTGTTCTTCGGGTAGACCACGGTGTCATCGTTGCCGGCCAGCAGCAGCATCGGCGGCCCATGACCATCGACGTGATCGATGGGCTGCGAGCGTCGCAATGGTTTCGCGGGCTCGAAGATCGTCTGGAGGGCGGGGTCGGTCAGGGGCAGGAAGTCGTAGGGACCGGCGAGGCCGATCATGGCCCTGATCCAGGCGCGATCACCGCCTGCCTGACGAAGAAAATCCGGCTCCAGCGCCAGCATCGCGGCGTTGTACGCCCCTGCCGAGTGGCCCATCACGGCAAGCCGGTCGGGGTCGCCGCCGTAAGCGGCGGCATTGGCGTGCGCCCAGACGACGGCGCGTGCGCAGTCCTCGACGAAGCCCGGAAACTTCACGTCCGGGTAGAGCCGGTAATCGGGGATCACCACGACATAACCACGCGCCACAAGCGCTTCGGCGATGAAGCGATAGTCGGCTTTGAGATAGGTGCTTCCCTTCTGCCAACTGCCGCCGTAGAAAAACACCAGCACAGGTGATTTAGCGGCTGCTTTTTTAGGCTTGTAGACGTCGAGCTTCAGCGCTGGATCGCCGTAGGAGACATCGGCGTTCTTCACATAGCCGCCGCGCGGGCTGATGCCGTTGATGAAGCCGATGCCCGAGCAACCCGTCAGGGACAGCAGCAAAGCCATGCACATCAGCGCCGCTTTCGTTTGCCGCACATTGACTCCAATCCAGGGACTTTTCGGGGACATCGCAGACCAGGGCGATGGCACAATGCTACCCGCCCTAAATGAATTTGCCCCGTTCACGGCGTCGCGCGGTTCTGTCATCCCGAGCACCATCATGGCCCAGCCCTCCTTCACTCTCGCTGCCCTTTCGCCCGGCGATCGAGCGCGATTCAAAACCTTGACCAGCACGCCCGCCGTCGCCTGGCCCACCGTGGCGATGTGGATCTGCGTGACCGTGGTGATCGTCGTCTCCGACACCCTGGCCGTCACCGGCCGCATGCCGCTGTGGGCCGGCATGCTCATCAACAGCGCGGTCGGCTACCTCGCCTTCAGCGTGGTGCACGACACCATCCACCGCACGGCGACCACCGACACGCGGCTCAACGACTTCATCGGCCAGAGCGCGACGATGCTGTTCGCGCCCTATGTCAGCCACAAGCTGTTCCGCTGGGGGCACATCCTCCACCACCGCTTCGCCAGCGGGCCGCGCGATCCGGACATCGTCCTGCACGGCGCCTGGTGGACGCTGCCGCTGCGATGGATGCTGATCGACGTGCTCTACCTGCGCTACGTGCTCAAGCACAGCGACAAGGTTTCCAGGCCTTATCTGATCGACTCGCTGTGGCTCACGCTTGGCTCCGCCGTGCTGCTCGGCGTGCTGATCGACGCCGGGTACGGACCTGAAGTGCTGATGCTGTGGTTCGTTCCCTCACGGCTGGTTTTCCTGATGCTCGGCTTCACGTTTTTCTGGCTGCCGCATGTGCCGCACGACACCACGCAGGAAGAGAACTTCACCCGCGCCACGACCATCCGCGACGGTCACGAATGGTTGCTGGGACCGGTGCTGCAGTACCAGAACTTTCACCTGATCCACCACCTGTTTCCGATGACGCCGTTCTACAACAACGGCAAGGTCTGGAAGCTGCTGGAACCGGAACTCCGCAGGAGGGATCTGGCGATCCAGCACGGCTTCGCCATCCGCCCCACGATCTACCCGGCGCCCCAAAGCGTCTGACGCGCGGGCGTCAAAATTTGACCTGCACTCGCAGCCCGAACTGCCTGGGCGCCGCCAGTGACCGGCCGGGGCCGAAGTCGATCTCCACCGCGCTGGCGAAGTAGCGCTCGTCGGTGAAGTTCTGCGCATAGGCGGTGAGCTGCAAGCCCCAGGGATCGTAGAAATAGGTGAGCCGGCCACCGTAGGTCTGATACTGATGCTGTTCCAGCTTCGATGTGTTCTGCGCGCTGAAAAAATATCCGGAGTTGTAGTAGGTATCCACGGCCAGTTCCACTTCGCCGATTTGCCGCGGCAGCGATAGCGTCTGCGCGACCGTGGTGGAGCCGGAGAACTTGGGGGTGTTGACGATGCGGTTGCCGGTGAAATCGCGGGCCGGCAAACCGAAGAGACTGTCGGGCCCGAAAGCCAGCCCGGACTCGTCGTCGTAGCCGCGGCCGTTGGGGAAGTTCTTGTACTTGGCGTCGAGATAGCTGCCGGATGCGATCAGCGACAGTCCCGGATCCAGATCCGGCATCGGCTGCGCTTGAACGCTCAGCTCCAGGCCGTTGACCTCGCCGTTGCCGCCATTGAAGAAACTCACCGCGCCGCCCGAAGTGAGCGCGGTGAACGCGGTAATGATCTTGTCGCGTTCGATGTGGAAAGCCGCGGCCTCCAGCTGCACCAGGCCGGAAAAGAAAGCCCCCTTGAAACCCAGCTCGTAGGCCTGGTCCTCTTCCTGCTTCACGAAGTCGGGCGCCTTGAAGATGTTGACGGTGTTGTAGGTCGGGCTCAGGTAGCCGATGGAGTACGAGGTGTAGATCTGCGCGTTGTCGAACTGCCACTTCAGCGCGACTCTCGGGCTGGTCCTGTTGGTGGTGACTTTGGGCACGTCGAAGTTGAAAAGATTGGAGTACTGATCCGCCCCCGCGACCTGCACGTCGACTTTCGAGCCGGCGAGGCTGCGCGACTCCGAGTCGTAACGCAGCCCCAGGGTCAGGGAGAGGCGATCGATGAAGGTATAAGTGCCTTCCGCGAACCCGGAGATGGATTCGGTCTTGAGAATCCCCGAGGTCAGGAACGCGAGATCCACCGTGTCGAGCCTGGCGGCGAGATCGGGCAGCGCGGTCTTCAGCAGATTCTTGACCGACGGCAGGCCGCTGAGGGTGCCGGTGCCGATCTGGATGAGCAGCGGATCGTAACCGCCCTCGGACTTCAGATAGTAAGTGCCGGCGACCCAGCTGAAGCGATCGCTCCCGGGCGAATTGTCATTGGATTCGAAGCGCAGCTCGGCGGTCTTCTGCTTGCCGAACTGTCTGCCGACTTCGCCCGAGAGCAAGGGGGACGAGGTGAAGTCCAGCTCGCCGAATCCCTCGGGAACCTTGAGCACCTGATCGCTCACCAGCACGATGGTGTCGAACAGCGAGAAGTTCCACTTCACCTGACCCGACACCAGCGACCGTGTCGACTTGAGCAACGCCGGCACGTTGTGCTGCGTGTGATAGTCGAAGGCCGCATCGGGCACGCAGATGGCGCACAGCACCGCCGAAGGATCGGTGCCCTCGCCGGTAAGCCCTCCCGAGGTGCTGGCGTCCTCATAGGAGCCGGCCAGGGTGAAGGCGAGATTCTCGGCGGCGGTCCACTTGAGCTTCACGCGCCCGCCCTTGAGCGACTCTGACGACACCGTCGGGCCGAGGTCGTTGACATAGAACGGCTCATCGTCGCGATAGGTGCCCGACAGCGTCGCCGCCAGCCCTTCGGCGATCGGAACGTTGAGGAACAGGCTCGAATTGAACGTCTGCGCATCCGCCCGGTTGTAGCGGCCGGTATCCAATTTCACCTCGCCGCTGAAGACGTCGTCCTTCGGGTCCGGTGTGACGATGCGGATCGCACCGCCCAAGGCGTTGCGGCCGAACAGCGTGCCCTGGGGCCCTTTCAGAACCTCGATGCGCTCGATGTTGCCGAGCGAATCGATCGAGCCCTGCGAGGGCAGCGAATTGATGTCGTCGACATAGATCGGCACGCTCGGATCGGCCGAGGGCAGATAGGCATCCGAGCCGATGCCGCGCAGGAACACGGTGTTGAATCCGATCACCCGGTTGAACACCAGGCCGGGGGTGATCTTGCCCAGCTCCTGCGCGTTCACGACCCCCGCGGCATCGAGCTTGTCGGCGGAGAAAGCGACGATGGAGATCGGCACCTCCAGCAGCTTCTCCTCGCGCTTTCGAGAGGTCACGACGATCTCTTCAACCAGTCGATTCTGCGGTCTGCCATCCCTTGCGCCCGCAACGGCGGCGTCCGCTTTTTCGGGCAAGGGGATGACGTCCAGCGGTGGAGTATCGGACCCTGAAGTGGTGGCGCTTGCGGTCGATGCCGGATCGCCAGCGTCGGCGCCGTCGGGCGTGCCTATCGCCGCAGTCGCCGAACCGGAATCCAGCGTTTGCTGGGCAAACACGGTGGCGTGCTGCACCCCCAGCAGGATCATCGACAGGCAAGCCAGCCGGCTCCGATCGCGCATTGCTCTCTCCCCTTCGTTATCGCGGCTCGGTGTCGTTGTCCCCGGACCCTGCACGCTTCAAGTCCCGCTATTGTCGCCAACTGGCGCAGACCAGCCAATCGCCGGAAACGGCTACAGCCGAAACTGCGACAGCTCCTGGTGCGCCTGTCGATACTCGCGCGCCAGCCTCGCCACCAGCTCCTGGGTCGTCACCACCTGCTTGATGGCGCCGATACCCTGGCCGCAGCCCCAGATGTCTTTCCAGGCCTTCTTGGCACCGTCGCCCGCGAAATCCATCTTCGACGGATCGCCGTCCGGCAGATGATCGGGGTCCATGCCGGCAGCACGGATCGAGGGCTTCAGGTAGTTGCCGTGCACGCCGGTGAACAGGCTCGAATACACAATATCGTCCGAGCTGCCGTCGACGATCGCCTGCTTGTAGGCGTCGGAGGCGCGCGCCTCCACCGTGGCGATGAAGGCCGAACCGATATAGGCGAAGTCGGCCCCCATCGCGAGCGCCGCGAGCACGCCGCGGCCACTGCCGATCGCGCCGCTGAGCGCCAGCGGGCCGTCGAACCATTCGCGGATTTCCTGGATCAGCGCGATCGGGCTGCGCGTGCCGGCATGCCCGCCCGCGCCGGCCGCGACCGCGATCAATCCATCAGCCCCTTTTTCGATGGCTTTGCGGGCATGCGCCACGTTGATCACGTCGTGCATCACCACGCCGCCATAGGCGTGCACCGCCTGGTTCAACTCGGGCCGCGCGCCGAGCGACGTGATGACGATTGGCACGCGATATTTTTCGCACAGGGTCATGTCCTGATCGAGCCGCGAGTTGCTCCTGTGCACGATCTGGTTGACCGCGAACGGGGCCGCAGGCGATTGCGGATGCGCCGCGTCGTGCGCGCTCAGGGCTTCCCTGATCTCGGCCAGCCATTCATCGAGCTGCGCAGCCGGGCGCGCATTGAGCGCCGGCATCGACCCGACCACGCCGGCCTTGCACTGCGCGATCAGCAGCGCCGGATGGCTGATGATGAACAGCGGCGCGGCGATGATCGGCAGCGGCAGACGATCCAGCGGACTCGGTAATCCGGGCATTGCGAGTGCGTCCCCAGTTATCACGAAACGAGAGTGATCGGCGTAGCCGGCACCGGCACCTCAATCTCGTTGTCAGCCGAGGTTTTGCCGGTTCGGGCTTTTACCAGCAAGGACACGCATGGCGCAAATCATGGCTTAAGTGCGGCACCGCTCGAGTCCGATCTGCATCGGGGATTGCGATGCGGCACTGGCCGCCGTGAATGCTGGCAGCACGCCATGTCGTGACTGCCCGAACCTCGGATGAGGCGATGCGTTCTTCCACGTCACCCGTAATATTCTGGTCGGTCGATATCCAAGACCAGGCCAAGTTCCCTCGGCTCCCATCCGAGAACCGACCTGGTGGTCTGGTTGGAGACAGGACCACTGCCCGTCA
This sequence comes from uncultured Hydrocarboniphaga sp., assembly GCA_964246995.1. GTDB lineage: Bacteria > Pseudomonadota > Gammaproteobacteria > Nevskiales > Nevskiaceae > Hydrocarboniphaga. The sequence continues at coordinate 283,752 of CAXTSJ010000001.1, read as the reverse complement.
CCCAGATCGCCAAGCCGCCAAAGTGCATCTCGGCTTCTTCCGGAGACAGGGACTTCGTCGGCACGCCGATCTGTCGGCCGATCGCCTCGGCCATCAGCTTGAACGGCACGCCTTCGGCAACGGCATGGAACGCCTCGTTCCCGGCACTCCGCTCAAGGGCCAGGCGATAGACGCGCGCCGCGTCCAACCAATGCACGGCCGGCCATGGGCTCCGTCCGTCCCCGACATAGGCGGAGACGCCTTTCTCCCGGGCGATGCCGGCGAGTATCGGAACAAAGCCATGACGCTCGCCCAGCCCATGGACCGAACGCGCCGGGCGGACCACGGATGCTCGCAAGCCTCGCTCGGCCAGCGCAAATGCGGTCTGCTCCGACGCGCGAGGATATCCAGGGATGATGGGCGGCCTCGCGTCCTCCGTGAACGTCTGCCCGGCGGGCAACAGGCCAAGACCGCTGGTCACGACCATCGGCCGATCCGATCCGGCGAAGACTTCCCCGAAGGTCTCGATCGCCGCGCGATCCTCCTGGCCCAGTTTCTCGTAGTTCGAAAAGTCGAGACCGAATGCCGTGTGGATGATCCCATCGGCGTTTTCAGCGCCTTGCCGAAGCACGTTTAAATCGGTCAGCGAGCCGAGTAGCGGCGTGACGCCAGCCGCGGCAAGCGGCTCACCACTCTGCTTCGAGCGAACCAGACCCACCACCGAATGGCCGGCTTCGACGAGTTCGCGGGCGACCGCCGATCCGATCCAGCCATTCGCCCCTGTCAAAAATACGCGCATGTCAGCCCGCTTGGCCGTAGCGAGCGGTTTCAAACGCCTTGGTGCCAAGCGCCAACAGGCAAACGTGTTCTCTGGTCTCGAGCGGCGCGTGCATGAAGATCTCCATTGGCATGACGAGTCTGGTTTCCGTGCGGCCACGAGTCTGTTCGTTGCCAAACCTACCGCGCCCGATTTCCGCGCTGACGCAGTGCGCCTATTCCATCGATGCGCTGACCGCGCATCCGGCCCTGGCAACTTGGTGCCGATGCGATCGCGGTAGCGCTTTTCGCCGAGTTGAACCCTTATATGCGGCTCACCGATTGTTGAGAGCGGCGAACACCTGCTCGTAGCCCTCGCCCTTCTCGGCCCAGCGCAGTTCCTTGGCCCGCTCGACGAGAATCTCGCCGCGCGGCGGGTTGGGGCTGCCCAGGATCTGCATGACTTCGGCGATGAATTCGGCCAGCGGCATCGCGTGCGGATCGGTCGCCTGATCCGGGCCACCGAGTTCGGTCTGCACGTAGGGCGGGGCCAGTTCGAGAACCTCGACGGACGTGTCGCGGAGCTGGAAGCGCAGCGACTGCAGCCACGAGTGCAGAAAGGCCTTGCTCGCGCTGTAGGTCGGGGACGGCGTCAGGGGAACGAATGCCAGGCCCGAGGTGGTGGTGATGATGCTCGACGCCGGCTGTCGCCTGAGCGTTGGCAGCAAGGCCGCCGTCAGATGCAGCACGCTGACGATGTTGGTCTGGATGATGGATTGCGACATGGAGCGATCGATCGTGTCGGCGGTGAGGTCTTCGATCGCCACGATTCCGGCGTTGTTGATCAGCACGTTGAGTTGCGGGAACTGTTTCTGAATTTCGGCTGCGAAGCGTTCGACGCCGCGAGAGTCTTCGACGTCGAGTTGCATGCCGCGCATGCCGGGGTTGGCCGCGGTGATCTCGTCGAGAAGATGCTGACGGCGACCGGCGATGACGACTTGGTTGCCGCGTTGGTGAAACGCCTCAGCCAGCGCGCGACCGATGCCGCTGGTGCCGCCGGTGATGAGGATGGTGTTGTCAGTGAGTTGCATGCGTCTGTTCTCCGTTGATGGGTCTAGCGAGCGGTCTGATCGGTTGACTGCGGCAGGCTTCAAACCATCTGCGCTACCGAGCCTGGTGCAGCTTCTTCAAAAGGGACTGGCGGTGGGCCGCACGATGATCTCGCTCACGTCCACGTCGTCCGGCTGCTCGATTGCGAAGGCGATGGACCGGGCAATGGCGCTGGCGGGGATCGCGATCCGCCGGAAGCCTTTCATCTCTTCCCGGCCGCCGGGGTCCGAGATGCTGTCGGCCAGTTCGGACTCCGTGACACCGGGCGAGATCACGGTCACGCGGATATCGGTGTTCTCCTGTCGCAAGCCCTCGGAGATCGCGAGAACCGCAAACTTGGTGGCGCAATAGACAGCGGCGGTTGGGCTGACCGCGTGCCCGCCGATCGACGACACATTGATGAACTGCCCGGAGCCCTGCCGTTTCATGACGGGAAGGCCGGCAGCGATCCCGTGCAGCACGCCGCGGATGTTGACGTCGATCATCCGGTTCCACTCGTCGATCTTCAGCGCTTCGAGCTTCGACAAGGGCATGACACCGGCGTTGTTGACCATCACGTCGATGCGGCCGAACTCCGCAAGCGCGAAAGCCACGAAAGCCTGCATGTCGGCGAGGTCCGTCACGTCGAGTTGGCGGGCAAGGGCGACGTGGCCGTCGCGCTTGAGTTCGGAGGCGATGGTTTCGAGACGGTCCGTCCTACGCGCGCCCATCACGACTTTCGCGCCGCGCTGTGACAGTTCCCGCGCAGTGGCCTCGCCGATCCCGCTGCTGCCACCGGTGATCAAGATGACTTTACCGCTCAGGGCATTGTTGCCGGTGGTTTGCATGGTGCTGTTCTCTATTGATGAGTGCTGCGATTCCTGGATCAGCCCAGTACCGCGGGTTTCAACACGCGCTCGCACCACTGCCGGAAGCGGGTGGGCGTCGTGGATTCGGGCGTGCGCGGCTCGGCGTTGTCGAGCCCCTCGTTCTTGGCCAGCATCATGTCGAGCGTGGCTTGCGCCATCGCCTCGGAAGCTCCGAACTCGATTAAGCTTGCCTTGAACGCCGCGCCCGGGATTTGCTGGAAGCGCACCGGTTTGCTCAGCACCTCGGACATGATCTGCGCCATCTCGTCGAAACACAGATCCTCGGGACCGAGAACCGCGACGTGCCCCTGTCCGCTCCATGACGGATCGAGCAGCAGCCTGGCGGCAACACGCGCAATGTCGAACGTGGCGCAGGTGGGGAGCTTGCGGTCGCCTGCGATGGGCGAGGTGAACAGGCCCTGGTTCCTGATGAGCTGGACCTGGCGCAGGAGGTTGTCCATGAACGAGGGCATCGTCAGGGCCCGGTAGCTCACGCCGGTGCTCGTGATCAGATCATCCATCGCCAGCGACGCCGTTACCTGCCCGGCTCGCGCGGCCATCGCCGTCCCGCGGCCGAGGGCCGAAATGCCGACCACGCGCTTGACGCGTGCACGCTTGATCGCCTCGCAGGCCGGCCTTGTGAACTCCACATAGCCCGCCTCGACGCTCGCGGCCCGAGGGTCGGGTGGTGGCAGCCAGAACACCGCGTCGGCACCCGCGAAGGCTTGGGTCACGACCTCGATGTCGCCATGCGATCCCTGCACGACATCGACGCGCTCGCGTAGATGTGCCGGCAGTCGCGACGGGTCGCGCGCGATCACGCGGATGCGCTCGCCGCTGTCGACAACGGCCTGGAGAACTTGCCGGCCGATGGCGCCGGCGGGTGTGGTGATGACGATCATCCGAATCTCCTGTGTCCCGTCGCGGCCACCGTTCGCGGTCGTGTATCGGACCGTTGTTCCTGTGGTGAATCGACGGGTGTCGTGCGTTTAAGAGAAGTAGCCGCTTTCCCGCAGATCTTTCAGCAGGCCGTTTTCCGTGGGTTGCCAGCCGAGCGTCCTGCGGGTGATGACGCTGGTGGCAGACGCGTCGATTGCGATGAATTGCGCCAGCCAGTCGAAGTGTTTCGCCGCTTCCTGTCGAGTGATGCTGCGAACCGGAAGATCCAGGCCCGCGCCGATCGCTTCAGCAATGGCCTTCACCGGGATTGCTTCTTCGGCGACGCCATGCAGGCGCGTACCGTGCGCCGCCCGTTCCAGCGCCAGCCTGAACAGGCGCGCCGCGTCACGCCGGTGTACGGCGGACCAGCTGTTGGACCCTTCGCCGATATAGGCCGACACGCCAGTGCGGCGCGCAATGTCGATGAGCGCGGGCACGAAGGCATGGTCGCCCGGCCCATGGACGGTCGGCGGCAGCCGTACGACGCTGGTGCGCACGCCACGTCCGGCGGCGGCGAGCACGATCTCTTCGGACGGCGTGCGCACGGCCGACGGGCTGTCGTGGGTCGCCGCGTCATCCTCGGTGACGGCGTGGCCGGGCGCGACGACGGTGATGCCGGAGGTGATCACCAGCGGCTTGTTCGAGCCGGCCAGCGCGTCCGCCATCGCGGCCACGGCGCGTCGGTCGATCGCCCCATTCTCCTGGTACTGCGAGAAGTCGTGGATGAACCCGAGGTGGGCAACGCCGTCGCAGGCGCGGGCGCCCGCCGCGAGGCTCTTCGTATCGGTGAGTTCGCCGCGGTGGGCGGCCGCACCTGCACGCGCCAGCGCCTCGGCAGCGGCGTCGCTGCGAGCGAGCCCGAGCACCTGGTGCCCGGCGGCCAGCAGGTCGGCGACGACGACGGAGCCGATGAAGCCGGTGGCGCCGGTGACAAAAATTCTCATGCTGGTGTTCTCCCTGGAGTGGAAAGTGGTTTGCCCGGCGCTCGTCGCGCCGCCTTGATTACGGTGGTGCAAACGCGCTATCGGGTACGGCGTTATCATTGCTAACAACACCACCATAACAGTCGATATCACCGATAACAAGTAAATGTTATCGATGCTCATCGCGGGACCATTCCATCTCATGCCTGATCACAACCCGATTGCCGATGCCGTAGCGACCGACGATGTTCGCAGTCGCATCGTCGCTGCCGCCGCCGAACTGATCGCCTCCGGCGGTCGCGACGCCGCGACCACTCGCGCCATCGCCACCGCGGCTGCCGTCCAGGCGCCGACCATCTACCGGCTGTTCGGCGACAAGCGAGGGCTGCTGGATGCGGTCGCCGAACGCGGCATGGCCGCCTACATCGCCGAGAAAACCGCACGCCAGCCGCATCCAGACCCGGTGCAGGAGCTGCGCAACAGCTGGGATCTACACATCGCGTTCGGCCTAGCGCATCCCGGCCTGGTGGCGATCATGAGCGGCGATCCGCGTCCGCGTGCGCTCTCGCCGACTGCCGCCGCTGGGCTGGAGGTGTTGCGGCGACGCATGCGGGAAGTCGCGCTGGCGGGGCGCCTGCGCATTGGCGAATCGCGGGCGATCGCGTTGTTCCGGTCCATGGGCACCGGCACCATCCTCACGCTGCTGGAACAGCCCGAAGAGCGGCGCGACTCCGCACTATCGGAAGCGGCGCGCGAAGCGGTGATCGCCGCGATCACCGGCGAGGCGATCGCGAGTGCCAACGCGGGGCCGAGCGGCGCGGCCGCGGCGCTGCTGGCTTCGCTCGACAAGACGTCGGTGCTGAGCAATGGCGAGCGCCATCTGCTCGAAGAGCTGCTCAACCGCATCGCCAACGCGGACCAGCAGCGTTGATCTGCCGTTGTGCCGGCTCGTCGCCCGATGCCCCGCCTCGCGCGACTCCGGCAGCCTAGTCTTCGATCAGATCGTAGTCGCCCTTCTCGGCGCCGCATTCCGGGCACATCCAGTCGTCGGGAATGTCCTCGAAACGGGTGCCGGCGGCGATGCCGCTGTCGGGGTCGCCCAGGGATTCGTCGTAGATGTGGGAGCAGTACCGGCAACGATATCGACGCATGAAAGTCTCCTGCAACACACTGCTGATGATTCGGCGCGCTCGCACGATGCGACGCGTCACACCGCCGGTGCCACCGCGATCACCGCGCCCGCGGCGCGCATGCGCGCGAATTCCACCACCTGCTGCGCCATCAGCTCCAGCTGTTTCTCGATGCCGGCGTCCTGGCATTCACCGTCGGCGTCGAACACCTTCAGGCTGCTGTTGATGGCCACGCCCACCGGCGTCGGCCAGCCGCGCAGTGCATGCACGATGGAACGCAGCGCGGCGAGCGTGCTGCCCGTCGCCTGCCAGCCGTTGGCGGTGGCCACGCAACCCACGGCGCGGCCGTCGAAATACGACGCGGCGTCGCCGCGCATGTCTTCGACATAGTCCAACGCATTCTTGATCAGCCCCGAGATCGATCCGTGATAACCCGGCGACGATACGATCACGCCGTGGCTCTGTCGCAGCAGGTCGACCAGTTCGAAGGCGCGCGCCGAGCGCTCGGTGTTTTCCGGCGCGTACATCGGCAGTTCCAGCTCCGGCCCGGCGATGATCGCGGTACGCGCGCCGGCGCGCGCCGCCGCCCTGAGCGCGAAACGCAAAGCCACCTCGGAAGAGGAACCCACTCGCGTGGTGCCGCCGAGTCCGACGATGAAAGGAACGAAAGCCGTCATCGGTCGCTGCTTACAGCGGCAGGTGCAACGCGAGCCATTCGAGCGCCGCCGCCGCGGATTTGTCGACCCATTCGGGCGTGTAGATTTCGTAGTGGCCGATCGGGTACTGCAGCCAGCGCTTGGGCTCGCCGGCCTTGTCGAACATCGCCTTGTAGCCGTCGATCTGGCACAGGTCGTCGTTCTCCGCGCCGATGAGCATCAGCGCGCGCGGCGCGATTTTGTCGACGACATCGATGGGCCGATATTCCATGGTCGACTCCGCCGACTCCCAGGGAATCTCGCAGGTCAGCTCCGGCACCGCCTGCAGCGCCGCGGCGAAGAATTCGCGCGTCTGCGGGCTGGCCAGCAGGGTCGCGGTGTCGGCGCCACGGCCCTGCCCGGTGAGCACGCGCTGCCTGCGATCGTCCGCCAGCGTTTTCAGCAGCGCTTCGCGCTCGGGCTGGCTGCGGATGTCCATCATCAGCCGCCAGCCGTCGCCGTAACCGACCTGTCCGATCGCGCATTTCACGCGCTCGTCGACGCCGGCCGCATAGGCCACATGCGCACCGCCATTGGACGTGCCCCAGATGCCGATGCGATCGGCATCCACCTCGCTCTGGCATTCCAGGTAGGTGATGGCGTTGCGGATATCCTCGATCTGCTCCAGCGCCTGCACGCGCCACTTGGGGCCTTCGCTGCCGTTGAAGCCGCGGTAGTCGAACGTGAGACACACATAGCCGGCGGCGACGAAGTGCCTGGCGTAGTCCGGCAGGATGAGCGGGCGGATACCGCTGTAACCGTGGCAGAGCACGATGCCCGGGCGCTTCTCGCCGGGCGCAAGATCGTCCGGCAGAAAATAGTCGCCGACCAGCTTGCAGCCTTCACTGTAGAAATGGACCGTGCTCTGTTTCATGGTGCTCTCCTGGTTCTCATGGCCTTTAGCCAGCATGCCGCATTCATCGGCTGTTCGCCGCCTGGCGGCGCATGCTGGGGCTTCGCAAAGCAATGCCAACGCAAAGCCTTGCAATCATCTCAAGGACGAGACCGATGACCCAGGCCATTCTCAAAGACCCGCGCACGCGTGGGCCCAAGCCGCCGTTCCCCACGCCGCAGCAAGCGCCGCCGGGCAAGGAGACGGCGATGTCGCCACCCGCCGATCATGGCGAAACCAGTTACCAGGGCTATGGCCGCCTCGAAGGCCGCGTGGCGCTGATCACCGGTGGCGACAGCGGGATCGGCCGCGCGGTAGCGCTGCTCTATGCGCAGGAAGGCGCGTCGGTGGTGATCACCTGCGTGATGGATGATGCCCAGGACGCCAAGACCACCGTGGCGCTGATCGAGAAGCTCGGTGGCAAGGCGCTGGCAGTGCCCGGCGACATCCGCGAACCCGCGTTCTGCAAAATGCTGGTGGAGCGGACGGTCGCAACTTTCGGCAGCCTCGACATCCTGGTCAACAACGCGGCGTTCCAGCGTTATTACCAGACCTTGGAAGAGATTCCGGCCGACGAGATCGATGCCAGTTTCCGCACCAACGTTTTCGCCACGATCTACATGACGCAAGCCGCAGCGCCGCATCTGCGGCCGGGCGCCTGCGTGATCAACACCAGCTCGATCCAGGCGCTGGTGCCGACGTCGCACATGATCGTCTACGCCGCCACCAAGGCCGCGATCTCCAGCCTCACCAAGAGTCTGGCCGGCCTGCTCGCGGACAAGGGCGTGCGCGTCAACGCGGTGGCGCCGGGCCCGGTGTGGACGCCGCTGATTCCGTCGACGATGCCGATGGAGGAAGTCGCGCAGTTCGGCGGGCAGACCTTGTTCAAGCGGCCGGCACAGCCGGTGGAACAGGCGGGGATCTACGTCTTCCTGGCCTCGGACGATGCCAGCTATGTCACCGGCGAAATCTTCGGTGCCAGCGGCGGCAGGACGCCGCTGTAATCGTCTCCTGCGAGAAAACACAATGAAACGTTCACCAGTTCCGCGTCCTGTGCTGGCGGCGCTTTTCATCGGCGCGAGCCTGGCGGCCGGCGGCTGCTCGCTGTTTCGCGAGTCGCAGCCGCCGGTGCCGCGGGCGGCCAATGTCGATATCGCCCGTTACAGCGGGCCCTGGTACATCATCGGCGCGATTCCGCTGCCGGTGGTGGAGACCGGCGCCCACAACCCGGTGGAAACCTACACGCTCAACCCCGACGGCAGCATCGCCACGGTCTTCCAGTTCCGCAAGGCCGCTTTCACGGGCGAGCTGGTCACCAAGGTCACGCACGCCACCATCGATGAGAACACGCACAACGCGCAGTGGCATGTGCGTACGATCTGGCCCTTGAAGCAGCAGTACGTGGTGTCGTATCTGGAGCCGGATTATTCATCGGCGATCGTGGCGCGCGACTCGCGCGACTACGTCTGGATCCTGTCGCGGTCTCCCAGGCTCAGCGACGCCCGGATGGCGGACTATCGCGGCCGCATCGCGGCACTCGGTTACGACATGAGCAAGTTCAAGGTCTTTCCGCAGAACGGCGCCAAGCCTTCGAGCTAAGGAAAGTCTCGGCAGGTTGCGATGAGCGCAGCGAACCCCAACATCGGTCGCTAATCCAGCGATGCGACGAAGTGCTCGATCTGCGCCCGCAACCCGGCTGGATTTTCCAAAGGCAGCGCATGGCCGCCAGCGATGATCGCCAGGCTTCCCTTAAGCAGATGCGGCAGGGTCGACTGGCGTTGCACGTCGGCGCCCAGTGATGCGTCTTCCGCGCCGGCGATGACCAGCGCGGGCAGGCGCAACAGGCCGACGCGCTGCGACCAGTCCTCCTGGCTGCCGTGTTCGATCCAGGCTTTCCATGCCGGCAGCGAGGCGCGCATCGCGTCGGTGATCGCCGATTCTCGCCAGGGTCCGGCCAGGCGCTGGGCGGTGACGCCGTCGATGTAGGTCTGCGCCGCCGCGCGGCTGCCATCGAAGGCCAGCAGCTGGGCACGCGCATCCACGCTCATCGGCTCCGGTGAAGGCGGCGACGGTGTCACCAGCACCAGGCCATGCAAATAACTCGGCGCGCGGCTGGCGAGCACCGCAGCGACTTTGCCGCTCATCGAATGGCCGACGACGACGCAGGGTCCGACGCCCTGCTGAAGAATCTGCGAGTCGACGAAATCCGCCATCGCCGCCACCGACATCGCGCCCAAAGCCGCGGCATCGCCGAAGCCCGGCATGTCCAGGGCGATGCAGCGACGACGGGCCGAGAAATCCGGAATCACGTGTTGCCATTCGCGCTGCGAACTGCCGAAGAAATGCAGCAGTACGAGCGCGAGAGGAACCGGATCGGGAGTTTTCATTCGCGGCAGCTTGATCAGCCGCAGCCTGCGATGCGCTGAACCGCGAACAAAAAAGCGGGCCGGGAGCATCAAGCTCCCGGCCCGCTGAAACCGCTGGCCTAGATCGCGGGGCCCGGCGGCGCCTCGACCGGCGGCGGCAATGCGCTGCTGGCCTCGGTGACGTGCAGCTCCACGCGACGATTCAGCTCGCGGCCTTCGTCGGTGCCGTTGTCGGCGATCGGCGCGGCCTCGCCCATGCCACGCGTGGTCATGCGCGAACCATCAATGCCGCCTTCGACCAGATATTGGCGGACCGAATAGGCACGGCGTTCCGACAACTTCTGGTTGTAGGCGTCCGAACCCTTGGCGTCGGTGAAGCCATCGACTTCGACCTTGATGTCGGTACGCGCCTGCAGCGCCAGCTTGACGCTGTCGAGCAGCACCTTGGCGTTGGTGGTGAGCGTGGCCTTGTCGAAGTCGAAATTGACGCCGCGCAAAACGATCACGTCACCGGCCTTGCAGCCTTCCATCGTCATCGGCTTGCCCGGCTCGGCGGGGAACTCGCAGACCGGCGGAGGCGGCGGCGGCACCGGCACCACTTCCGGCGGCGGCGGAGGCGGCGGCTCGGGCGTCGGCGGCGGGGGCGGCGGTGTCGGTTCGCCGAAAGCGTAGCGGAAGCCGATCATCGCCGACTGTGTTTCGTAACGCGCCTTGAGTTCGGTGAATGGCGTGTCGTCGATGAAGTTGAATGTGCCGCGCAGCGTGCGCAGGTAGCGATAGTCGAGCGACATGGTCAGGTGATCGCCCAGATCGAAGCCGATGCCGGCACCGCCCTGGTAGGCGAAGACGATGTCGTCCTCGTCGTCCAGCTCGAAGCGGTCGAGCTTGGCATCGCGCAAGTCGATGCGCGACGCGCCCGCACCGGCGCCGATATACGGATGCACGCTGCCGGACTTGAAGAAGTCCAGCCACAGATTGGCCATCGCCGATTCGTTTTCCTCATGCCCACTGACGCTGAACAGCGTGTCGCCGGCGGTCTGCGCGCGCGTCTTCATCTTGTCGCGGCGGTAGTTGAGTTCGATTTCAGGGCGCAGCCCGCTGGGCGTGGAATAGCCCATCGTGAGACCGGTGACATAACCGGTCTTGAAGCGATTGTTGGCGACTTGAGTGCCATCGGCAAACAGCTGCAACCCGCTGTCGTCTCCGTTGAGCTTGAAGCGCTGGTTCTCGGCGAAGTTGGCGCCGCCTTCCAGGCCGATGTAGAAGCCGTCACCGGCGATGGCCGACAGCGGCATCGCGCAAGCGGCCAGTAACGCTGCGCGTGAAGCCCGCAGCTTGAATCGATCTCCAATCATGATGTGTCCCTTCCAAATTCCCGCTGGCATGGCGCCAGGCAGGTTCATCCCTGACTACTTAGCCGGGCCGATCGGCCCGACCTCTTTTGCTGAGATTGATCGCTACCCACTGCGGTCTTCCGTTCGCTAGCGAACACAACCCGCCGGGTGCACCGATCGCAGTTACAAAAAAACTCCACGGCGGTGGAGTTTTTTTTGAGTCACCAGAGCCATCAAGCTTTACGCTTGGTGTCCTGGAATTTTTCCTTGACCACATCGACGCCTGCTTTCAGCGTGTCTTTGGCGTCTTCGATCTTCTCTTTGATGTTGCCTTTCAGCTCATCCTTCTTGCCGTCGGCGCGCTGCACGGTGCCCTTGGCGGCAAGCTCGTCGTCGCCGATGAAGTTGCCGACCTTCTCCTTGATGTTGCCGACCACCTGCTTGGTGTGGCCTTTGGCCTTGTCGGCGGACGCGCTGTGGGCGGCGTCGTCGACGGTCTTCTTCGCATCGGATTTTGCGCTGCTGGTATTCATGATCTGCGTTCCTTGCTGATGGGGATGGCAGCTCTCTTTCAACTGCCGGCCATAGGCTAATCGCGCCCTCCTGAATGCCGCCGATACCGCCATCAAAGCACTTGGGGCTATGGCTCAGTCAACCGGCGCTCAGTTCGCGTGCAGCACAGTCGCGAGTGCTCCTCCTTTCCAGGCTTGGCCATGACCGACAAGAAGTCTTCGCAGAGCTTCACGCCCTACACCGGCCCCGCCGGCGGTTGGGGGTCGGTGCAGTCGCTGGGCCACATCCTGATGCACGAGAAAGTGCCGCTGCGGGGCAGCCTGTTGCTGCTGCATCAGAACAAGACCAAGGGTTTTGCCTGCGTGAGTTGCGCCTGGGCCAAGCCGGCGAAACCGCTGCCTTTCGAGTTCTGCGAAAACGGCGCCAAGGCCACGGCCTGGGAAGTCACCACCAAGCAGATCGGCGCGGAGTTCTTCGCCGCGCATTCCCTGGCCGAGCTGGAAACCTGGACGGACTACGATCTGGAAAACCAGGGCCGGCTCACCGAGCCGCTGCGCTGGGACGCGGCGAGCGACCGCTATCTGCCGGTGACCTGGGAAGCCGCTTTCCGCGAGATCGGCAAGGAGCTGCGCGCGCTGGAGCCCGAGAGCGCGGTGTTCTACGCCTCCGGCCGCGCGTCGCTGGAGACTTCGTACATGTGGGCGCTGATGGCGCGCATGTACGGCAACAACAATCTGCCCGACAGTTCCAACATGTGCCACGAGAGCACCTCGGTGGGGCTGCCGCAAAGCATCGGCGTGCCGGTGGGCACCTGCAGGCTCGACGACTTCGAGCACACCGACTGCATCTTCTTCTTCGGCCAGAACGTCGGCAGCAACAGCCCGCGCCTGTTGCATGACCTGCAGCACGCCAGCCAGCGCGGTGTGCCGATCATTACCTTCAATCCGCTGCGCGAACGCGGGCTCGAGTCGTTCAAGAATCCGCAGTCGCCCAAGGACATGCTGATCGGCCCGGCGACGCGCATCAGCTCGCACTACCACGCGGTACGCGCCGGCGGCGACACCGCGGCGATCCTCGGCATCGCCAAGGCGCTGCTGGACTTCGACGACATCGCCATCGCCGACGGCAGCGAGCGCGTGATCGACGTCGACTTCATCGCGCAGCACACGCAAGGCTTCGAAGCCTTCGCCCACTGCGCGCGCAGCACCAGCTGGGCCGAGATCGAAACCGTGTCCGCGCTCACCCGCGGCGCGCTCACCGACGCCGCGCGGCTCTACGCCGCGGCCAAGTGCGTCATCGGCATCTACGGCATGGGCCTGACGCAGCATCGGCTCGGCGTGCAGAACGTGCACATGGTCGCCAACCTGTTGCTGATGCGCGGCAACATCGGCCGCCGCGGCGCCGGCATCTGCCCGGTGCGCGGGCATTCCAACGTGCAGGGCCAGCGCACCGTCGGCATCACCGAGAAGACCGAGCTGGTTCCGGTCGAGAAGCTCGAAGCGCAATACGGCTTCACCGCGCCGCGCGAAAAGGGGCTGGATACGATCGAGACGTGCCGCGGCGTGATCGACGGATCGGTCAAGGCGGTGATCGGGCTTGGCGGCAATTTCCTGCGCGCGGTGCCCGAGACCGCGCAGATGGAAACGGCTTGGCGGCGTTTGCGCCTGAGCGTGCAGATCGCCACCAAGCTCAATCGCAGCCATGTCATCCATGGCGAGATCGCCTACCTGCTGCCCTGCCTCGGACGCATCGACATCGACCAGCAGCGCGGCGGCGAACAGGCCGTAGCGGTGGAAGACAGCACCGGCTGCATGCACGGCTCGCTCGGCCGCGTACCGCCGCCGGGGCCAAGCGTGCGCTCCGAGCCGGCGATCGTCGCCGGCATCGCCAACGCGATGCTCGACGACAACCCGCGCGTGCCCTGGGACGCCTGGGTCGACGACTACGCCAAAGTGCGCGACGCCATCGCCAGAACGTATCCGGAGATCTTTCACGACTTCAATGCGCGGCTGTGGGAACCGGGCGGCTTTCCGCGCCCCCTGCCGGCACGCGATCGCGTGTGGAAGACGCCGAGCGGCAAGGCCCAGTTCCTGCCGCCGAAAATGCTCGACGTCGACGCCGACATGCCCAGCGACGGCCGCGAGGTGCTGCGGCTGATCACCCTGCGCAGCAACGACCAGTTCAATACCACCATCTATGGTTACGACGACCGCTTCCGCGGCATCAAGGGCACGCGCATGGTGCTGTTGATGAACCGCGCCGACATCGCCCGCCTCAAGCTGGCGGAAGCCGACCTGGTGACCGCCTGCACCCATGCGCACGACGGTGTGACGCGTGAAGTCGCCGGGCTGCGGGTAACGCCCTACGACATCCCCGCCGGCTGCTGCGCCGGTTATTACCCGGAATGCAATCCGCTGCTGCCGCTGTGGCACTACGCCGAAGAGAGCAAGGTGCCGGCGGCGAAATCGATCCCGATCTATCTGCGGGCGCAAGCGACCGTTTGAGTCAGCGTAGCTTGGGGTGAGCCGCATGCGAACCCCAAGCTTGCGCCATCGATCAGGGGGCACGTTGGGGTTCGTTTCGCTCACCCCAACCTACGACCCGAGCAAGCGACGCTGCGATGTAGCTTTGCCGACGGGCCTTGCGCTAAGGTCCCGACGGCGCGGAGACAACCATCAGGGATCGATCGGGATGACGGCAGCACGGCCAGAAGATCAGCAGGCGACGGGTGAGCGGACAGGGCCGGAACTCGCGGACACGCTGCCGCTGATGATCTGGCAGTCGGCGGCCGACGGCTCCGTACTCTGGTTCAACCAGCGCTTCCACGATTACGCCGGCGCCGCGACCAACGACGGGCTCGGCTGGAACTGGACCGGCCTGGTTCGCCCGCGGGAACGGGCGGACGTCGAGGCGCAATGGCGCGAGGCGATCCGCCTGGGTGCGGCGCGGCGCGTCGACGCGCGCCTGCGTCGCCACGACGGCGCGTGGCGCTGGTTTTCGATCTCGGCGCAGCCGCAGCGCGACGCCGCGGGCAAGGTCACCGGCTGGCTGGGCAGCGCGGTGGATGTCGACGACATCAAACGCTCGCAGACCAGCAGCCACGCCAAGACCCAGTTGCTCGAAGCGCTGACGCGCGACAGCCAGAACATGATCGGCGCGGTTGATCGCAGCCACCGTTTGCTATTCGCCAATCCGCGCTCCCAGTCCGCGATCGAAGCGCTCTACGGCAAGGAAGTCGTGGTCGGCGCCGCGCTGGAAAGCTTCGTCGACGCCGCCGATCTGCCGGTTGTCCAGGCGGCGCTCGATCGCATCATCAGAGGCGAACCGGCCGCGGTGATCGAGAAGCTCGGCGGACCGCGGCAGCAGAGAGTCTTCGAGATCCGCCTGCATCCGATCTTCGAGGACGAGGACATCAGCGGCGTGGGCTTTTCGGCCATCGACATCACCGCGCAGTCGTCGGCGGACGAGCTCGAATGGTTTCTGTCGGACCTCGAAGCCTCGCTCCGCCAGCTTGCCGACGCCGATGAGATCCGCCGCACCGCCGTCACCCTGCTGGGCCGGCACTTAAGCGTCAACCGCTGCGTCTACGGCGAGATCGAAATCGACGGCGAACACTTCTTTCTCGGCGGCAATTATGTGGATGACGTCGCCGACGCGAGCGGCTACTACTGCTTCGCCGACTTCGGCCCGCAGGCGCGGCACAACCTGCGCGCGGGCGAGCCGCTGATCGTCTGCGACAGCCAGGCCGATCCCGAACTGGGCGATGGCGACCGGCAGAATTTTGCCGCGCTCGAGATGGCGGCGGTGCTCGCGGTACCGCTGCAGCGCGACGGCCGCACGGTGGCATTTCTGGCGGTGCATTCCAGGCACACGCGGCAGTGGCGGGCCGACGAGGTGACGCTGCTCGGCGCCGTCGCCAACCGCTGCTGGGAGTCGATCGAACGCGCGCGCGCCGAGACCGCCGCGCGCATCCGCGACGAGCGTCTGCGCACCCTGGTGGTGGGCACGTCGCAGATGGTGTGGAGCGCCAGTCCGCAGGGACAGGTGATGGAGGATTCACCGTCCTGTCGCGCGTTCACCGGTCAGAGCCGCGAACAGTGGCTGCAGAGCGGCTGGCTCGACGCGCTGCATCCGGAGGACCGGCGATGGGTCGGGGGCGCCTGGCAGAACGCCATCGCGCGGCGGAAGCCGATCGAAAGCGAATACCGCCTCCGCCATTTCAGCGGCGAATGGCGCTGGACCAGCGTGCGCGTGCACCCGCTGTTCAATGCCGATGGCTCGCTGCGCGAGTGGGTCGGCATGAACACCGACATCAGCGCACGCAAGCGCGCCGAGCTGCGCGACGCCCTGCTGGTGCGTATTTACGATCAGCTGCGCCCGCTCACCGATCCCGACGAGATCGCCCTCACCGCGTCGCGCCTGCTGTGCGATCACCTGGCCGCGGACCGCGCGTCCTACTTCGAGGTCGAAGAAGACCAGGTGCACTGCACGCGCATGCTGGACTACGCGCCGTGCGGCGCCAGCACGCCAGAGCGCTATTCGCTCGACGACTACGGCTTTGCCATCGGCGAAAGCCTGCGCTCCAACCGCGACTTTGTCTGCAACGACATCACTCACGCAGGACTGACAGAGGCCGAACGCGCCAATTACATCCGCCAGGAGGTCGGCGCGCTGATCGATCTGCCCTTGCATAAGAACAACCGCCTGGTCGCATTCGTCGGCTTGTACCAACGCGACCCGCGGCATTGGCAGCCGGACGAAATCGAACTCGCCCACTTGGTCGCCGGCCGCTGCTGGGAGTCGATCGAGCGCGCACGCGTCACCCGCGAGCTGGTGCAGGCCGATCGCCACAAGGACGAGTTCCTGGCGACGCTGGCGCACGAGCTGCGCAACCCGCTGGCACCGCTGCGCAACGCGCTGGACATCATCCGCCACGCGCCGGCGGATTTTCGATTAGCGCCCGTGCACGAAATGATGGGCCGGCAGGTCGACCAGCTGGTGCGCCTGGTGGACGATCTGCTGGACGTGTCACGCATCACCAGCGGCAAGATCGCGCTGCAGATGGAAACGCTGGCACTGAGCGACGTGCTGTCCACCGCGGTGGAGACGGCGCGTCCGCTGATCGAATCCGGCCGCCACCAACTGCAGCTCGATCTCGGCAAAGAGCCCGTCCGCGTGCACGGCGACGCGCTGCGCATCGCGCAGATCGTCACCAACCTGCTCAACAACGCCGCCAAGTTCACCGACGCCGGCGGCCGCATCCAGATGAGCCTGCGGCGCGAGGATGCACAGGCCGTGATCCGCGTGCGCGACAACGGCGTCGGCATCGCGCCGCCGATGCGCGAGCGCGTGTTCGATCTGTTCACGCAGATTTCGCGCGGCCCGCGGCAGACCCACGGCGGGCTCGGCATC
This sequence comes from uncultured Hydrocarboniphaga sp., assembly GCA_964246995.1. GTDB lineage: Bacteria > Pseudomonadota > Gammaproteobacteria > Nevskiales > Nevskiaceae > Hydrocarboniphaga. The sequence goes on along the minus strand of CAXTSJ010000001.1, from coordinate 266,855 downwards.
GGCCTGTCGCTGGCGCGCAGCCTGACGCGGCTGCACAACGGCAGCATCGAGGTGCACAGCGAAGGTGTGGGCCGGGGCAGCGAGTTCGTGCTGCGCCTGCCGGCCATCGCCGATGCCGCCGTCGACACCGCCCCGGCCGGCGACGCGCCGGCCGCGCTGGCCGCGGTCGCGAGCCGCATCCTGGTCGTCGACGACAACCGCGACGCCGCCGACACCATCGCCATGCTGCTGGAGCTGCTCGGCGCTGACGTCGAGACGGTGTATCGCGCCGCGGACGCGATCGCGGCTCTGGACCGCTATCAGCCGGCGATCGCGTTTCTCGACATCGGCATGCCCGACATGGACGGCCACCAGCTGGCGCGCGTGATCCGCGAACATCCGCGCGGCCGCGGCGTGCGCCTGGTCGCCCTCACCGGCTGGGGCCAGGACAGCGACCGCCTGCGCTCAAAGCAGGCCGGCTTCGAACATCACCTGGTCAAGCCGATCGATTTGCAGGCGCTGGAGGCGGTGCTGGCGCTGCTGTCGGCGGATGGAAGCCAGACGAGTTGAAGCTAAAACCAGTAGCCGGTCGCGGCATGACGCAGCAGGGTCCGGATGCATATACTCATCTCTGAATGGTATGCATCAGAGATCCTATGAGAACGACCTTGAACCTTGACGACGATCTTCTCCGAGACGCTCAGGCGATCACCCAACTCAGCGAAAAGACAGCCGTCGTGCACGCCGGCCTCAAAGCCCTGATCGCACGCGAAGCCGCGCACCAACTGGCGGCGATGGGCGGCAGCGATCCACGAGCCAAGGCCGGAGCGCGCAGTCGCAGTACGCCAACGCCAGGATGATTCTGGCCGACACCTCGATGTGGATCGAGCATTTGCGTCATCGCGATGAGCATCTGGCAGCGTTGCTGACCAAACAACAGATCCTGATCCACAGCATGGTGATTGGCGAACTGGCCTGCGGCAGCCTGGCTGATCGTGATGCCCTGATCTGGCGATGGCAGCGCTTGCCGCACCTGGACTCCGCAAGTGATGAAGCGGTTCTGGCCTACATTGAAGATCGATGCCTGATGGGTCGCGGCATCGGCTTCGTCGACGCGCACCTGCTGGCTGCCGTGGCGCGAGTCAAGCACGTTCGCTTATGGTCGTATGACAAACGTCTGTCTGGCGCGGCCGTGGCTCTAGATCTGGCGATCGATTCCAGGATGTCCGCATAGCGGTTCTTGCGATCAAAAAACGGCATCCGCGATGCGCTGCATTGTCCCGTGAGACCCGGCAGCGCGCTGGAAAAAATTCGGCCGTCTCGCCCATCTCGCCGCAATGTCGTCATCCGCAAGCAGCGCTGCAGGTACAGCTTGCGAATTTTCGATCGCTGAAAATCAGCGCTCGCTCAGATAACGCTCCAGCTCCTCCGATCCGCCGATGCGCGTGCCGTCGATGAACACCTGCGGCGTCGTGGAGGCGCCGGCGATGGCGCCGATGACGCGGGCGCGGATCGCGTCGTTCAAGGCGATGTCTTCGAACGGCAGATGGTGCTCCTCCAGCAGCGCGCGCGCCTTGGCGCAATACGGGCAGCCGGGCTTGCTGAGCAGGGCGATGCGCGGCGGCCGGGCCGCGCCACTGGCCAGGTGATCGAGCATGGTGTCGGCGTCGGACACGGTATAGGGGTCGCCGGATTCTTCGGGTTCCAGCAACAGCTTTTCGATGACGCCGTTGTTGACCAGCATCGAGTAGCGGCGCGAGCGCTGGCCCAGGCCGAGGTCGTGCTGATCCAGCAGCAGACCCATCGCCGCGGTGAATTCGCCGTTGCCGTCGGACAGCAAGCGCACCTGGCGCAGACCCTGGTTGCGCTGCCATTCCTCGAGCACGAACGGATCGTTGACCGAGATGCACAGGATGTCGTCGACGCCCTGCGCGCGCAGGCTCGGCGCCAGCTCCTCGAAGCGCGGCAGGTGCTGGCTGGAACAGGTGGGCGTGAACGCGCCGGGCAGCGCGAAGACGACGACGCGGCGGCCGCGCAGCAGCTCGCCGCTGCCCAGCGCCCGCACCGATCCGCCGTCGAGCTGGAACAGCGAAACATCGGGGACCGCGTCGCCCTCGCCGCGCACCATCAGGCGCTCGTCCCGGCGCGGTGAAGGCAGGCATCGGCGCGGTCGGCGCTGCGGATGGTGGAAGGCATCGGAATCTCGGTCTGCGGACTGGGACGTACGCAACCGCAATCGGCGTGCCCGGCTGATCCGCATGGCAGTGGCCTGTTTTGTCATGGCCGATCCCAATCGCCGGCGCTGCAATTTGCCGTGAAGCCCGACCCGCATCGGGCGCCGCGTCGCGCGTCAGGCCCGCGCGCCCATCAGCGTGGCGACGCTGGCCGCCAGCTCGGCCTGGCGGAAGGGCTTGGTCAGCCGCGGCAGCTCGGGCGGCAGGCCTTCCGCGTCGGCGAAGCCGGAGACCAGCAGCACCGGGACACCGGGCCGGTGCTGGCGCACGGCCCTGGCCAGGTCAACGCCGGTCATCCCCGGCATCAGGTGATCGGTGACCAGCAGATCGACGTGCTGTCCGGCGGCGATCATCTCCAGCGCCGCCTCGGCGGAGACGGCTTCGATGACCTCGAAGCCCAGGTCTTCGAGCATGAAGGCAGTGGTCAGGCGCACCGCATCCTCGTCGTCCACCAGCAGCGCGATGCCGATGGCCGCGGGCCGCGATCCGGGAGGCGCGTTTTCTCCGTTGAGCCTGGCCTCCGTGCCACTGACCGGCAGCCACAGCTCGACATCGGTACCGGCACCGGGCGTGCTCGACAGGATCAGCGTGCCGTCGAGCTGGGTGGCGAGCCCGTGCACCATCGACAAGCCCAGCCCGGTGCCCTTGCCGATGCCCTTGGTGGAGAAGAACGGCTCGATGGCGCGCGCCAGCGTTTCCGCGTCCATGCCCACGCCGGTGTCGACCACCGACAGGCGGATGTAGTCGCCGGGCTTGAGCTGCGCGCGGTGGCCGGCGGCCAGGGTCTCGTGCTGCGCGGAGATCCGCAGGCTGCCGCCCTCGGGCATGGCGTCGCGGGCGTTGACGCTCAGGTTGAGGATCGCCATCTCCAGCTGGTTCTCGTCGGCGCGCGCCGCCGGTAGCCCCGGGGCGGCGTCGATCACCAGCTTGATCTGCGGGCCGACCGTGCTGGCGATGATGTCGGCCATGCCGGCGACCAGGCTCGCCACGTCCACCGCGATGGCCTGCAAGGGCTGGCGGCGGGCGAAGGCCAGCAGGCGCTGCACCAGGGTTTGCGCGCGCTCGGCCGATTGCAGCGCGCCGCCGATCAGACGCTGGTCGAGCGCGTCACCGACGGCGCGGCGCTGGAGCATGTCGAGGCCGCCGATGATCGGCGTCAGCAGATTGTTGAAGTCGTGCGCCACGCCGCCGGTGAGCTGGCCCATGGCTTCGAGTTTCTGCGACTGGCGGAGCGCGTCTTCGGCCAGACGGCGATCAGTGATGTCGATCGCCTCGGCCAGGATCGCGGTGACGCTGCCGGACGCGTCCAGCACCGGGCGCACGGAAAAATCGGTGAGACGCGGCGCGGGCAGGTTGAGCCTGACCTCGAAGCGCGTGGCGCGGCCTGCGGCGGCCGCCTTCACCGCGTGACGGATGACCCGCGACTCGTCCGGCGCGTTGGCGAACCAGCGCGTGTCCCACACCCGTTTTCCGGTGACGTCCTGCAGGGTCGCATCGATGCCGGCAAGCACAGTGGCATTGGCATCGAGCACAGCGCCGTCCAGATCCAGCAGCCCCTGCATCTGGTAGCTGCTGCCAAAGACCGCGCGCATGTGCGCCTCGCTCACCGCCAGCGCCGCGGTGCGATCGGCGATGCGCTGTTCCAGCGTGGCATTGATCTCGCGCAGCGCGGCCTCGGCGCGGGCGCGCTCGGTGACATCGCGGCCCTGGATGAAGATGCCGGTCACCTGGCCGCTGGCGTCCTTGATCGGCTGATAGATGAACTCGACGAAGATGTCGATCAGCGTGCTGCCGTCGGCTCTGGCCATCGACCATTTCATCTGCGGCGACATGTAGGCCTCGCCGCTGGTGAACACCTGGTCGAGCAGCCGCAGATAACTCTGTTCCACGGCCTCGGGCAGCACCTCGCTGAAGCGCCTGCCGACCAGGTCGCGGCCGCCGGCGATGCGCCGGTAGTCGGCGTTGACCAGCACGAAGCGGTGCTCGGCGCCGCTGAGCAGGGCCATGAAGCTGGGGCCCTGTTCGAACATCTGCGCCAGCTGGTCACGATCGTCATCGGCGCGCTTTTTCGCCAGTACCGTCGCCGTGGTTTCCATGCAGGGGCAGAACAGCCCGGCAATGGCACCGGTGTGATCGCGCACCGGCGTGTAGGAGAAGCTGAAATGCGCGCGTTCGAGCTGCCCGGGCTGGCCTGTGCGATCGAGCAGAAACGCGATGTCGTCCATGTGCACCGGCATGCCGGAAAACACCCGGTCCACCAGCGGCCTCAGCTCGCTCTCGATCTCGGACCACACCTGGAAAAACGGCTGGCCGAGCGCGGCGGGATGCTTGCTGCCGAGGATCTGCGCATAGCCGTCGTTGTAGAGCATCGTCAGCTGCGGGCCCCAGGCGATGAACATCGGCTGCTGCGCGGAGAACATCAGCTCGACCAGCGTCTGCAGCGCCGGCGGCCAGGTGGCGGGCTGGCCCAGCGGCGTGGCGATCCAATCGAACGCGCGGGTGCGCGCGCCGATCGCGCCGCCACCGGCCAGAAAGCTCGACGGTGTCTGATCCGGCCGGGGCATGGTCGCCGGCATCTCCTTCCCCTATTTTTTGCGCTGTGACGCTAGCAACCGCGGGCTTGCAGCCGCCTGACTTCTTACATTCAGGACAGCAGTTGGCAGACCCGCGTCACGCGCTTGCCATGCAGGGTTTCCTCGCGCGCGTTGAGACGATAGAGCGTCGCCACTTCTGCATTGGACTCGCCGGTGGCCCAGCGCTCGTACATGTCGTAGCCATCGTCTTCGGCCTGCACCAGGCCCTGGAAATACGCGGCGGTGCCGGCGGCGTCCGGCGGCGGCATCGGGAAGGTCTTGACGTAGGGGTTGTCGTCATCCTCCGGCAGCGTGCGCGCGCCGCCGCCGAGCAAGGCGATGGCCTTGATCAGACGCTCGGCATGATGGCGCTCCTCGCGCGCATTGCGCAGCAGCAGATCGCGCGCCTCGGCGCTGCCCACGCCGCTTGCGAGCCGCTGGTAATAGGACTCGCCCGCGGCTTCGATCAGCGACATCACGTAGAGGTCGTCCAACGACAGCCGAGTGCGCTGGCACAGCAGGTTGACGGCGTCGAAGGACGCGCCGGGGTAACCGGTGGGGATGCTGTACGCCGATGTGGATTCCGCCATTTTCGATCTCCTGATTCGCCTGATGGTCTGTCCCGAGCTTATGGCCGCGGACATTGGCCGGCAAGGTAGGAACCCGTGCGAGAGAGCAGACCGTAGGACCGTAGGTTGGGGTGAGCGCAGCGAACCCCAACATTGCGCGATCGATCAGGGCTCACGTTGGGGTTCGCTGGCGCTCACCCCAACCTACCTAGGTCAACTGGGCTCGTGCGGTCTAAATCTGCCGCTCGGGCACATGCAGCACGATCCCGTCCAGCTGCGGCTCGACGCGGATCTGGCAGGCGAGGCGGCTATCGGTGCGCGGATCGAGTGCGCCCTCCAGCGCCATCTTCTCGTCGTCGCCCGCGGCTGCGATGCGCGCCTGCCAGGCCGCGTCGACGAAGACGTGACAGGTCGCGCAACTGCAGCAGCCGCCGCATTCGCCGAGGATGCCGGCGACGCCCGCATCCAGCGCGGCCTGCATCAGGCTGACGCCATTTTCGGCGTCGACTGCATGACGCCGCCGGTGGTGATCGATGAAAACAATTCGGGGCATGTGTCTTGTCGGTCGTTGATGTGGCGATGCGGGCGCCGGCTGGCGGCCGCGCGGCGCATCGGCTATCTATTCTGAGCGGACTCGCGTTTCGCCGACACGCCGCGCCAACAGCTAAGGACTCCACTTGAGCACGCTGCATCTCATCCGTCATGGCCAGGCCTCGTTCCAGGCTGAGCGTTACGACCAGCTTTCCGCGATCGGGCAACGGCAGTCCGCGGCGATCGGCGCTTGCCTGGCGGCGACCGGCATCGTCTTCGACCAGGTGGTGATCGGCCCGCGCCTGCGCCATCGCCAGACCGCCGAGATCACGCTGCGCGCTCTGGCCGATCCGCCGCCCATGATCATGGCGGACGGCCTCGACGAATTCGCCGACGGCGAACAGATCCTGGCGGCGGCGCAGCGCCATTTCGGCTTTCGGTTAGAGGCCGAACCAGCGATGACACAGGAACAAAAGCTGCTGCACTACGCCGCCATGGTCAAGGCCTGGGCCGAGGGCGAAGGCATCATCGACGGGCGCCCGTCCGCTGCCGATTTCCGCGCGGCGGTCCGCGTCTGGCTCGCGCAGCATCAGTCCTCGACCGCCAAGTCGCAGCAGGTGCTGGCCTTCACCTCGGCGGGCACCATCGCGCTGGTGGTCTGCGAGGTCCTCGGGCTGGCGACGCGCCTGCTGCCCACGCTCGCGGCGGTGCTCAACAATGCTTCGATCACCGAGATCATCTACACGCCACGACAGATCGCGCTGCGCAACTTCAACGTGGCGACGCACCTGCCGGCCAACCTGCTGACGACCATCTGAGATCTCCCCATCCGCGTCCGGCTGCTTTACAGTTGGCGGATTCTGTAAAGCGCGGAGCCCGGGCCGTCTTTCCAAGCATGAACGCATCGACCGACATCATCATCGTCGGCGCCGGCAGCGCGGGCGCGGTGCTGGCCTATCGGCTCAGCGAGGACCCGTCGGTGTCGGTGACGCTGATCGAAGCCGGCGGCGAAGCCCGATCCTTGCTGGTGCAACTGCCGGTGGGCTTCGCGCGGCTGGTGTCGCATCCGCGCTACGACTGGCGCTACGAGCAGCAGAGCGATGCGACGATCCAGAACCGGCATTTTCTCTGGTCGGCCGGCAAGCTGCTCGGCGGCAGCAGCTCCATCAACGGCCAGGTCTACATCCGCGGCACGCGTCGCGACTTCGATCGCTGGGCCGATCTCGGCGCGGCCGGCTGGGGCTTCGACCAGGTGTTCCCGTATTTTCTGAAATCCGAGGACTGGGCCGGGCCCGCACACGCCGCGCATGGACAGGACGGGCCGATGACGGTGTCGCCGATGCGCGATGTTCATCCGCTGTGCCCGGTGTTCCTGCAAGCCTGCGCGCAACTCGGGCTGCCAACGCTCGCCGACCATCACGGCGGCGACATGGAAGGCGCCTATCTGACCAGCGCCTCGCAGCGCGACGGCTGGCGCTGCGGCACCGAGAAAGCGTTTCTGCGCCCGGCGCGCGCGCGGCCGAACCTGCAGGTGATCACGCACGCCACGGTCGATTGCGTACGCTTTGAAAACCAGCGCGCGATCGGCGTGACCTGCACGCGCGGCGGCCGCGAGCAGCACATCGACGCGCGTTGCGAAGTCATCCTCAGCGCCGGCACCGTCGGCAGCGCGGCGCTGCTGCTGCGCTCACGCATCGGGCCGGCGGAGCATCTGCGGATGCACGGCCTGCCGGTGGTCCATCAGCTGCCCGGCGTCGGCCGCAACCTGCAGGAACACGTCGCCGTCGGCCAGAACTTTTTCGTCAACGTACCGACGCTCAATTCGCAGATGGGGCCGATCGATCTGCTCGGGCATCTCGCGCGTTTCGCCCGCGGCCGTCGCGGGCCGCTGGGCGCGCCGGCGGTGCAGGCGATGGGCCTGGCGCGCACGCGGCCGCATCTGGGCGAGCCCGACGTGCAGCTGCACTTCCTGCCGCTGAGCTACGACATCCTCCCCGATACCGTGGCCACCGCCAGCGCGCGGATGCCCAGGGAACCGACGGTCACCGTCAACGCCACGATCTGCCATCCGCACAGTCGCGGCCGCGTCGAACTCGGCGAGAGCCTGCAGCCGACCATCGTCCACCGCTTCTTCGACGACGAGCGCGATGTCGACACGCTGGTGCATGCGCAGGTGCTGATCGATCGCCTGTTTCAAACGCCAGCGCTGCGCGCGATCGTCAAGGCGCCGCGCACGCCTGCACAGCGGATCAACAGCGACGCGGACTGGGCGGAGTACGTTCGCGCCAAGGCAGCGCCGGCCTATCACCCGGTCGGCACCTGCCGCATGGGCCGCGACGATCTCGCCGTCGTCGATCCTTCGCTGAAAGTGCGCGGCATCGCCAATCTGCGCGTGGTCGACGCCTCGGTGATGCCGACACTGCCGAGCACCAACACCAACGCGCCGACGATCATGATCGGCGAGAAGGGCGCCGACCTGATCCGCGAGTCGCTGCGCCGATGATTTGAACCTATCTCAAAATCGTCGCGAGCGAAGCGGTTTGGCCTATCGCGGAGTGACTCAATGTCACTCCGCGACCAAGCCAAACCGTCGCGGGTCGCCGGAGCACAGGAAGCGGAGTGTGCTGTAGCACATGAGCATTCCGAGCACCGCCGACACGTGAGATGTCGAGCGCAGCAGATTTTGAGATAGGTTCTCGATGATCCACCGGAGACGCTGATGCACCTGGCTCGCAGCATCGCCTTCTGGGCGCAACGACGCGGCGACGAACTGGCACTGGCCTGCGATGGCGAGGCGCTGAGCTGGGCGCAGCTGGCGCGCGATTCCGCTGCGCTCGCCGCGCACCTGGCTGCGAGCGGCGTAGTCGCCGGCGACCGCGTCGGCTGCCTGCTCGGCAACGGCCTGCCCTGGTGCGTGGCCTATGTCGCGTCGATCCGCCTGGGCACGATCTTCGTGCCGCTCAACACCCTGTTCGGCCGCTTCGAACTCGAACAGATCGCACGCGACGCCGACTGCGCGGCGATCCTATCCTGCCCGTCGCAGATTTCCAGGCTGGGCGTTGCGGATACGGGCGACGGCGACGACGCACCGCGCCTCTACCATCTTCGTCGCAGTGGCACCGTCACGCGGTACGCCGACATCGTCGCGGCCGGCCTGGCCTTCGCTGATCCGCCGCACCCCGACGAGGACGTGCTGCTGATCAGCTACACCTCCGGCACCACCGGTATTCCCAAGGGCGTGGCGCTGACCCACCGCAATGTGGATGCGGCGATCGCTGGATTGATCCTCGCCTTCGGCCTGCGCGGCGGCGACGAACGCCTTCTGATTCTGGCGCCGCTGGCCTTCACCGGCGGCGTGGTCTCCAACCTGACGCCGCTGCTGATCACCGGCGGCAGCGGCTGGATCGAGAAGACCGTCGATCCGGCGCGCGCGCTGCGCTTGCTGACCACGCATCGCATCAGTTTTTTCGGAGGCGTGCCGGCGCTATGGGAGCGCATCGCGCTGGCGCCGGATTTTGCCGGCGCCGACCTGTCCGACCTGCGCGTCGCCTATACCGGCGGCGCACCGGTGTCACGCGCGCTCATGGACACGTTCCTCGCCAAGAACGTGACCATCCGCCAGCAATACGGCTTCACCGAAGCCTGCGGCGGCGTGTCGGCGCCCACCCGCGCCGGCGCGGCAGCGGCCCCCGGCAGTTGCGGCCACGCGCTGCCGGGCATCGACCTGCTGATCTGCGACGAGCGCGGCGAGCGCGTGAGCGGCGACACGGTTGGTGAGGTGCGCGCGCGCGGCGTGCAGCTGATGCAGGGCTACTGGAATCAGCCCGGGGCCACCGCCGCCGCGTTCGACGATGGCTGGTACAGGACCGGCGATCTGGCGCGCTACGACGCGGACGGCGCGATCGTCGTGGTCGATCGCAAGAAGAACATGCTGATCTCCGGCGGCGTCAACATCTATCCCGCCGAAGTGGAACGCGCGCTCGCGCAGATCGTGGGCGTGTTGGAAGTGGCGGCGATCGGCCTGCCGAGCGAGCGCTGGGGGCAGGAAGTCGCGGCGATCGTCTACGCGCCCGGCTTGTCCGATGCGGCGCGCATCCTCGAGCAGGCGCGCGAACTGCTCGGCCCCTACAAGGCGCCCAAGCACCTGCGCCTGAGCCCGCAGCCGCTACCCAAGACCGTGTCCAACAAGGTCGCGCGCAGCGGCCTCGATGCGCTGTTCGACAGCCTGCCGGCTTGAAGGAGCCACCCATGTATTTCAGCGAAGAACGCAACGCCCGGCTCGCCGCCAAGCTGTTCAAGCATGTCGCGGACAACACCACCGACCAGCTGGACGAACTCTTCGAATACGACCTCGCGATTTATTCGTCTCCGCAGACTGCGCAGCGCGAGCGCGCGTTGATCTTCGAACGCGCGCCGATGATGGCGGCGCACGCCTCGCAGATCGCGCAGCCCGGCAGCTTCATCACGCTCAAGCTCAACGCCAGCAACGTGCTGGTCACGCGCCGGCAGGACGGCAGCGTCGGCGCGTATCTGAATGTCTGCCGCCATCGCGGATCGCAACTGGTGAGCGCGGAGTGCGGCGTGAAGAGCCGCTTCACCTGCCCCTATCACGGCTGGACCTACAGCAACGACGGCCGCCTGCGCGGCATCGGCTTTGCCGAGTCCTTCGGCATCCGCCCGAGCGAGGAAAAAAGCCTGGTGTCCTTGCCGGTGGAAGAACGCCACGGCTTCATCTGGATCGTCGAAAATCCGCGCGGCCGCATCGACGTCAAGGCACATCTGGGCGAAGGCATGGACCAGGCGCTAGCCGAATACCACCTGGAGCGCCACTTCCACTACCGCAGCCAGGTCTTTACATTTCCGCAGAACTGGAAAGTGATGATGGACGGCCTGATCGACGGCTACCACGTGCAGTTTTTGCACGGTGCGACCATCAGCCCGTACTTCTATCCCAACATGATGGGCATCGAAATCCTCGGCCGCCACGCGCTCTGGGGCAACCCGCGTCGCAGCATCGAGAAGATCCTCCACGAGAAGCCCGGCGACACCCCGCTAGACCGCTACGCCATCATCGGCAACCTGTTCGTGCCCAACGCAGTGATGGTGATGCACCCGCATCACATCGAGTTCTGGACGATCTACCAGAACCCCGCCGACACCGCGTCCTGCCGCGTGCACCTGCGCTATCTCACGCCGTCTGCCGAGCAGGACGCGCGCGGCGTCGAGATACTCGACAAGAACTGGAAAATCGCCACCGACGCGATCATCAACGAGGACGTGCCGGTGGGTAACGGCATCCAGGCCTCGGCGGCGATGGCGCACACGGGCTCCGTCTGCCTGGGCCGCAATGAAGTCACCAACCAGCTGTTTCACCGCGCGTATCGCGACGCCATGCAGGCGGGAGCCTGAAGATGAGCGATGCGCACCTGCTGAGTGAAACGCCCGCAGACGGCGTGGTGCTGCTGACCATCAACCGGCCCGCCGCGCGCAACGCCATCACCACCGCGCTGCAGCGCGAGCTCGATGCCACGCTGCGGCGCCTGAACGACGACGACGCAGTGCGCGCCATCGTCGTCACCGGCGCGGGCGAGACGGCTTTCAGCGCGGGCTACGACGTCAAGGAGTTCGAGGCCTTCGACGAAGACCAGATGCTGGTGAACTACATCGAACGCCAGCAACTGATCGGCGCGGTCGCGGCGTATCCCAAGCCGCTGATCGGCGCCGTCAACGGCCTGGCGCATGGCGGCGGCGCGATCCTGGCGACGCTGTTCGACATCCGCGTCGGCGGTGCGCGCTGCGACTTCCGCTTCACCGCGGTCAACTACGGCGGCGTCAACAACACCTGGCAGCTGCCGCATCTGGTGGGGCTCGCCAAATCGCTGGAATTCACCATGAGCGGCCGGCGCATTGGTGCCATCGAGGCGCTGCACGCCGGTCTTTTAAATCACCTGGTCGACGACGGCGAAGTGCTCTCGCGGTCCGTCGAAATCGCCACGCAGATCGCCGCGAATCCACCCGCGGCGGTGCGCTGGCACAAAGCCCTGATCCGCGCCAATGTCGCGCGCAGTCTTGCGGATGCCTACAACGCCGAGAACGCGCTGATGAACAGCGAAATGCGTCCGGTCAAACCGGCGAAGGTGTTCGAAAGTTTCCTCGCCGAGCATCCGCGGCGCGAGGGCGGCGAGACGTAAATTTCGATCGTCCCCTCGTCCGGGGGAGAAGGAACTGCATGGCAAATCAACGGGGGTAGGTGGGTGAGAGAAGCGAACCCCAACATCGGCCCTTGATCGATCATCCAGTGTTGCGGTTCGCAAGCTCACCCCAACCTACGACTCTGGCAGCGGTGACACGACGGTGACAATGTCACCGGGTTCGGTGATCAAGCGGTGACGGGCGGTGCGTAGTCTGGTTTCCATCGGAGGGCGCAACCCTCCGACAACAAACCAACCACTGCACGACCGGAGATTCACCATGAAAGCTTTCAAGACCCTCGCCGCCATCCTCGCCCTCTCTGCCGCCGCTGTCGCTCCGGCGCACGCGGGAGCTGGGTGGAACGGCATCAGCTTTAACGGCATTGCTTTGAACGGCATTGCTTTGAACGGCATTGCCCTTAACGGCATCAGCTTCAACGGCATCATGCTCAACGGCATCTCCATCAACGGCCTCGCGTTGAACGGCATCAGCTTCAACGGCGTGCAGCTCAACGGCCTCTTCCCCAACGGTCTGTTTCCCAACGGCACCGAAGCTACCGGCCTCAAGCCCGGCGCGATTGTCGCGGTGACCCTGCCGGAAGGCGTCGCCGCCCGGTAATCGTCCCCGTCGTTCCTCATGGCGCCGCACCGCAATCCGGTCCGGCGCCATTTTTCTAGCCCGTCGGCTGGGTTGGTTTCATCAGCCCAGCGTTGGGCATCAGGAAGCAGGTCGTGCCATTCTGGGTGCGTGAAAGTCAAAGACCTTATTGCGCTCATTGAGCAAACGGCTGGCATCAAGTGCGTCAGAAAGGTCGTCATCGTCAGTTTCATCACGCGACAAAGCTCGGAACAGTAACAGTCGCGGGCAAGCCCGGCGTCGATATTCCGCCCGGCACTCTGAACAGTGCACTGAAGCAAGCCGGTTTCAAAAAGGAGTCAGTCCGATGCGGTACATGGTTGTCATCGAGCAAGGCCCAAGCAGCTTCGGAGCCTACGTTCCCGACCTTCCCGGATGCATCGCAGCCGGCGAGTCAGAGCATGAGGCGCTGCAACTTATCCAAGAAGCCGTCGAGTTCCATCTTGAGGGCCTAAAAGAAGAGGGGCTGCCAGTCCCGTTTCCCCATTCTTCAAGCCGCTTCGTCGAGGTTGCGGCGTAACGGTTGCCCAAGCAAGCTCCAGCTGCTGTGCGTACCTCAACAATGATTCCGAACTAGCGCACGCGCGGCAACGTCGCGACCTGCGGCAAAACTTCGGCGCGCAGCGCCGGCTTGGCGATCTTGCCGGTGGCCAGTCGCGGCAGCGGCTGCGGTCTTGCGACGACGTAGCGCGGCACCTTGTAGTCGGCGAGATTGCGGTTGCAGTGTTCGATCAATGCCGCAACATCGACGTCACCGTCGGCATGCACGATCGCCAGCGGCGTCTCGCCGAACCGGGCGTCGGGCGCTCCGATCACCGCGACCTCCAGCACGCCGGCGAATTCGGCGATCACGCGCTCGACTTCCGCCGCCGAAATGTTCAGCCCGCCGGAGATGATGATGTCCTTGATGCGATCGATGAAGGTCAGATATCCCTGCGCATCGACGCTGCCTAGATCGCCGGTTCTCAGCCAGCCGTCGACGATGGTTTTCGCCGTGGCCGCCTCGTCGTTCCAGTAGCCCTTCATCACCGCGGGGCCGCGGATCACGATCTGCCCGGGCACGTCGGGACCAAGGAAAGCGCCGTCCCCATCGATGATGCGGATCTCGGTGAACAGGCCGCCGCGCCCCGCCTTGTCCGGATGGCGCTCGGCGTCGCGCTTGGACATGATCGTCGCCGATCCGCCGGCCTCGGTCTGGCCGTAGATCTGCCGCAGCAGGCAGCCTTTCTGCAGCCAGGTTTCGAGCAGGACGCGCGACACGCGGGCGCCGCCGACGCTGGTGAACCTCAGGGCCGACAGGTCGGCCTCAGTGAAGCCGGCGCAGGCGGCGATGCGCTCGAAGAACAGCGGCACGCCCTGGAACGCGGCGATCCGGTCGTCCTGCAGAATCTTCAGCGCGCGCTCGGCATCGAAGCCCGCTTCGAAGCGCAAGCTGGCGCCGAGCACGATGAATTCGATGAGCTGCACGAAGCCCGCCGAGGTGCTCAGAGGCGACAGCGCTAGCACGCGCGAGCCACTCCCGATGAAGGGTTCTTCAAGCGCGAATTCGGCGGCGTAACCGAGCATCGAACGATGCGAGAACACCACGCCCTTGGGACGCGCCGTCGAGCCGCTGGTGGCGATGATGCCGACCGCGTCCTCCGGCTGCGCCATGCACTCGACCTGCGGCGTGGGCGCGCCGCGCAGCGCATCGATGCGGTCCGTCACCAGATGTTTTTCCACGATCGACTGCAGGCCCGCATGACGATCGATCTGGTCGGCGTCCATGAACACCAGGGTCGGCCGCGTCTGCTCGTAGAACTCCGCGATCTCGCGCTCCGACAGGCGCGTGCTCAGCGGCGACACGATCGCGCCCGCGCGAATGGTGCCGAGCATCAGCGCGCATTGCGCCAGCGAACTGGCGCCGATGATGCCGACGCGATCACCACGCGCGATGCCCTGCTCGCGCAGAAAGCCGGCGACGCCGCTGGCCCAGGCATCGAGCTCGCGGTAAGTGACTGCGGCCTCGCCGACTTGCACCGCGCAGTGGTCCGGCGTTTCGTTCGCCCACCACGTCAAGGCACTGCTGATCGTTGCCGCCATGGCTGTTCTCTCAGTTGATGGAAGCGGTGGTGATGGAAGCGGTTGCATCCGCGCGTCATGGGCGCTGCGTGCCGAAGATTGCGGAGCTGACCGTCGGCGCGCCGGGGCCGCCGGCGAGCAGGCAGGTCTTCGCTCCCGGCACCGGATTGCTGGACTCTCCGCGCAGCTGGCGCACCGCCTCCACCGCCAAGCCGATGCCGTGGATGAAGCCTTCGGCGAGATTGCCGCCGGCGGTGTTGACCGGCAGCTTGCCGCCGGGCGCGATGAGATTTTCGAAGCGCACGAACTCGGCGACGTTGTCATAGCCGCAGAAGCCGTGATCGATCAGCGAGGCGACGCCCTGCGCGCTGAAGTTTTCATAAAGTTGAACGACGTCGATGTCCTGCGGGGTAAGCCCGGTCTGCCGCCACAGCCTGCGCGCGACGGAAGTAAAACCCGCCGAGGCGTAGTCCGCGTCGTTTTCCAGCAGATCGCCCCAGCCCTTGCCCGCGCCCTGCGCGACGCCGAGCAGATACACCGGTTTGTTGCGCAGGTCCTGCGCCCGTGCGCTCGACACCAGCAGCAATGCGCCGGCGCCGTCGTTCTCGCGCGAGCAATCGAACAGGCGGAAAGGCTCGGCGATCCAGCGCGCGCTGCGATAGGCCTGCACGTCGAGATCACGGCCATGGCTCACCGCGGCAGGGTTGCGCGCGCCGTGATGGTAGGAGGCGCGCACCAGTTCCTCACACACCGACAAGGGCACGCGGTGATGCTCGAACAGGCGCTGCGCACGCAGCGCGCAGGGCTGGGCGGGCGAGATCAGGCCCGCACCGAGCAGATGATCATTCATGTGATGCGCCATCACCGCGCCCGACAGCCGTCCGCTGTCGTTCTGCACGAGTGCGCGGAACACGACGACGGCATTCGCCTGCCCCGTCGCGATCGCGGCGGCCGCCAGGCCGAACGCGCCGGCGATGCCGCCACCGCCGCCGCCCCAGACCTGCGCCGACCAGCACAGCTCCCGGGTGCCGAGATCCGGCATCAGCCGCACCGGTTCGTTCTGATCGTCGCCGTAGGCGACGAAGCCGTCGACGTCGGCAGGATCGAAACCGGCGTCTTCGCAGGCGTCGACGATCGCGCGCAGCAGCACGCCGCGTTCCGGCAGCGGCGCCCGACCGCGCTTGTACTGGCGCAGTCCGACACCGGCCACCGCCACCGATCCGCAGAACGGCGAGGTCATGGCAACAGCGTCCATCGCAAGGAGGGAATGCCGTCGTCGTTGATGCGCGTGACGGCGATCGTGCCGTTGACTTTCGCGCCGATGCGCAGGCCCGCTTCGTCGCCCGAGAGAATGCCGAGCAGGCGGCATCCGCCGGCCTGCGGCAACTCGACGACCAGCGACACGTAAGGCACGCCGATGCCCTCGCTGCCGGCGAAGGGATGCCAGGTGCGCGCGTGGCTGAAGACCTGCCCGCTCGGTTCGACGCGATGCCAGGCGATGTCCCAGCCGCCGCATTCACCACAGCGGAACACCGCCGGCCAGTGCCAGCGCGCACAGGCCACGCAGCGCGGCAGTTGCAACTCGCCCGCGGCGAGTGCCTGCCAGTACGGGCCGTCGGCGCCGCTGCGGTGGCGGCGCGTGTCAGGCATGCGTGCCCTTGATGATGTCGGCCGCGCGCCAGGCCATCGCCATCGTCGGGCCGTTGGTATTGCCCGAAGGGATCTGCGGCATGATCGACGTGTCCATCACCCGCAAGCCGGCAACGCCGCGCACGCGCAGCGCCGGGTCGACCACGGATTGTTCATCGCGGCCCATGCGGCAGCTGCCGACGGCGTGGAAGCCGCAGGTGCCGTTGCGATCGTAGGCACGGATCATGTCCTCGTCGGACTCACAGTCCGGGCCTGGATAGGTTTCCGCCTCGATGGTGTCGCGCAGCGGCGACTGCTGCGCATAGCGGCGCGCGAGCTTGACCAGATCGATCATCGCGCGACGGTCCTCTTCGGTGGAATGGTAGTTGGGCCTGAGCAGCGGCGGCTCGCCCACGTCGCGCGAGCGGATGTGGACGCTGCCGCGCGATGTCGGGCGCAGCGGATAGGCGCAGATGTGCATGCCGTGGAAAGGTTCGAGCCGGGTGCGCATGGACGCGAAGTCGAAGCTGAAAGGCGCGACCAGAAATTGCAGATCGGGCCGCGCCAGCTCCGGCCGCGACTTGAGCCAGGCCACGATCTCGTAGGCGGCGGACGACATCGGCCCGGTGCGTTTCAGAAAATATTCCGCGGTGACGCGCAACAGCTTGAGGCCGCCGAACGTGAGGTTCTGCGACAGCGGTTCGCGCAGCTTCCATTGCATCAGCAGCACGCGATGCTCGATGAGATTCTCGCCGACTTCCGGCGCATCGACCATCGGCTGGATGCCGTGCCGGCGCAGCAGCGACGCAGGGCCGATGCCGGAGCGCTGCAGGATCGTCGGCGACGACAGCGCGCCTCCGCAGAGGATGATCTCGGAGTTGGCGGCGTAGCTTTCGCTCTCGCCGTTGAGCTGCATCTCGACATGCGTGGCGCGACGATTGTCGAAGCACACGCGATCCACCATCGCGCCGGTGACCACGGTGAGATTGGGACGGTCGCGGATCGGCTGGAGGAAGGCTGTCGCCGCGTCCTGTCGGCGGCCGCCGAAGATCGTGCGCGGCGCGTAGCCGATGCCCTCGCCGCCGTGCGGCGCGTTGACGTCGTCGAGCCGCGGCAGGCCGAGTGCTGCGCCGGCGCCGATCATGGCTTCGCTCAAACGATCCTTGGCCGTCGGCAGGCTGATACGCAGCGGGCCGCGGTCGCCGCGCGTGGCATCCGCGCCGAGTTCGTGCGCCTCCATGGCGGCGTAGGCGGCGCCGATGTGCGGCCAGCTCCAGTCGTCGCTGCTGAGCGCGGCGATCGCATCGAAATCGGCGGGCTGGCCGCGCACGTACATCATGCCGTTGACCGAGCTGGAACCGCCGAGCACCTTGCCGCGCAGCCAGTTCTCGACCGCGCCGTTGGTGCCCGCTTCGGGCTCGGTCGGATGCGCCCAGGTGTACTTGGGGTTTTGCAGAATCTTCGCCAGCCCCTTGGGCATGGAGATGAAGGGATGGCGATGTTCGGGCCCGGCTTCGAGCAGCGCCACCGTCACGCCGCGATCCTCCGACAGCCGATGCGCCAGCACGCAGCCCGCCGCCCCGGCGCCGACGATGATGTAGTCGTAGGTCTGCAATCGCACTCCTCGTCCTTGTCGGTCGCGGGTTTTGGCATCCCGCTCGACGCCGTTGATCGCGGCGTCGACCTCTACTGCTGCCGCATGCTCGCGTTGCCGGACACTTCATCGACCACGTCATGGAAACAGCGCACGCCCTGTTCCATTCCGCCGAGGGTGAGTGACTGGACTGCACCGGTCCGTAAGCCCTCGAAGCTGAGTTCCGCCGCGCGAAAATCCTCGTTGCCGAACGCTTCCGCCATCAGCTGGAACGAGCGCTCGTGCAGCTTATCGAATTCTGTCGACGCATCGTCCACCAGCATGCTGTAGCGGACCCGCGTCCGGTCCATCGCTACCGGCGACAGGATCACCACGCTGACATAGGTCGGGCTGGTCACCAGCACCACGTTGGGGAACGCGATGTAAGCGTAGACCACCGACTTGCGCAGCTCTGCCCACACCGGGCTGACATCGGCCGCGGAAAAGCCGCGACGGCTGCCCGAGGTCTGGCGCAGATGGCGGCCGAGACGCTCGATCATCTGCGGCGCGTCGACGAAGAATCGCGCGAGGGTCTTCGCATGCAGGCGGGTGACGTGATAGCCCTCCAGGAAAGCGTCGGTCACCAGTTTCCAGTTGGTCTGCAGATCGAAATCCAGCGAGCGGTAGTTGCGCATGTTCGCCACGCCGATGGCGTCGAGGTCTTCGATCAGCGCGCTGCCGATAGCCTCGACATCGATCGTCGTTTGCCGGTCGAGCGACACCCAGATCAGCCCGCCGGCCTCCAGGCTCGGCAGTTCGACGAGCCCGTAGCGGCTCTTGTCGAAATTCAGGAAGACCTCCTCGCGCGGCACGCCGATCAGCCGGCCTTGAAGGTTGTAGGTCCACGCGTGATACGGGCAGGTGATCCTGAGCGCCGCCGCGCATTCCTGCGCAGCGACGAGCCGCGTGCCGCGATGGCTGCAGGCGTTCAAGAACGCTTTCACCGCGCCGCTCTTGTCGCGCGTCAGAATCACCGACACGCCGGCGATATCCGCCGACCGGTAGGACCCTGGCTGGGGCAGATCGCAGGACATCGCGACCGGCGTCGGCAGCTTGTGGAAAATCGTCGCGCGCTCGCGCTCGAAAACGCCGGCATCCAGATAGGCGCCCGCCTCGACGGACGTCGTGCAAGGCTCGATCTGCGCCATCTCCGGCCGCGTCAGCCGCAGCGCGGCCTGGTACTGGCCGATCGATGCGCGCGGTTCGGAAAGCTCACTGCTCACGGTTCACCATCGGCCATCGTCGATTCGGCACTTATCTTTTTTCGTTAGATTAGTCTTCGGGTACAGTGGCGTCAACGCAAAAACATCCTTTCGAGGTTCGCCTTGGGACGACCCACCAAGCCGCTGATTTCACGCGAACGCGCCGCACGCGCCGCGCTCGGCGTGATCGACGTCCACGGGCTCGAAACGCTGAGCCTGGAACTGGTCGCCAACCGCCTTGGCGTCAAGGCGCCGTCGCTGTACTACCACTTCAAGCACAAGGCCGAGCTGCTCGCCGAGGTCGCGCGGCTGATCCTGATCGACGTCCAGGCGCCCGACCCGAAGACGCATTGGAAACAGGCGCTGCTGGCGCTGGCCGTCGCCACGCGGCGCTCGATCCTGCAGCATCCGAACGCGGCGCCGCTGCTGCTGCAATTCTTTCCGCGTCATTTGCTGCTGGCGGCCTACGATCATTGGATCGAGCCCTGCTCGCTGCCGCCGGAAAAGCATCTGATCCTGCTCGAAGGTCTGGAGAAGCTCACGTTCGGCGCCGCGCTTTTCGAGGCGGCGTATCGCTCGCGTTCGATCGAGCCGATGCCGCAGTTCGACCGCGCGCGTCTGCCGAATCTGGCCAAGGCCCTGCGCTCCAACATGCTCGGCGAAGAGGCCCTGTTCATGGCGACGCTGCAGACGTTTCTCGACGGCTTCTCGATGCCTGCGGCAATCGAAGCAACGCCGCTCGCAGCGACGCTCAAGAAGACTGCGCGAAAGCCGGCGAGCGCCGCTGCCAAGCCGCGCGTGCGCAGAGCCCGCGTCGCTTAGAGCGACAACCAGCAGGCGGACGCTGTGTTGTGCAGCCCGGCGCCGGACTCTTATTATCTAATTCTCGTAGACGCGCTGATCGCGCCGAGCGCGGCCATCCAGGGAGCATCGCGTTGTCCCAGACCAGCACCGAAACCAGGCCGACGCTCGCCGCCATCGATCGCCTGTTCAATCCGCGCTCGATCGCCCTGGTCGGCGCCACCGAGCGCTCGATCTGGTCGGTGGCCGCGCACGACAATCTGCGCCGCGCCGGCTTCGCCGGGCGTCTCCACATGATCAATCCCAAGGGCGACAGCATCTTCGGCCAGCTGGCGGCGACCAGCTGCGCGGCGACCGGCGAAGACATCGACGCCGCGCTGCTGATGGTGCCCGAGTCCAAGATGATCGAGGTGTTCGACGATCTGCGGCAGGCGCATGTCGGCGGCGCGGTGATCCTGTCTTCAGGCTTCGCCGAACTCGGCGACGCCGGCCGGCAGCGTCAGCAGCGGATCGCCGAGGCGGCGCGCGGCGCGGGCATTCGCATCCTCGGCCCCAACTGTCTGGGCTTCGCCAACTTCGTCGCCGGCACGCCGATGTGGACCGTGCCGCTGCGCCGGCCGGTGCCCGGCGGCAACCTCGCCATCGTCTCGCAGAGCGGCGCGCTCGCCAGCCAGCTCGAACAGTTCGCGTTCCAGCAGGCCGTGGTGCCGACGCACATGATTTCCACCGGCAACGAGGCCGACATCACCGTCGCCGACGCCATCGACTATCTCGCGCGGCAAAGCGAGCCGCGCGCGATCGCGCTGTTTCTGGAATCGGTGCGCGATCCGCAGGCTTTCATCAAGGCAGTCGCCGCCGCCAAGGCTGCGGGCAAGCCCATCGTGGTGCTCAAGGTCGGATCGAGCGAAGCCACGGCGCGCGCGGCGCAGGCGCACACCGGATCGCTGGTCGGCGACGATCGCGTGTTCGGCGCACTGTGCCGGCGCCTGGGTCTGGCGCGCGTGCATTCGCTGGAAGAGCTGATGGTGACCGCCGATCTGTTCGCGCGTCTGGGGCCGCAGGTGGGCAAGGCCGCAGGCAAAGGCCTGGCCTTGATCGCGATGTCCGGCGGCCTGTGCGAGATCGTCAACGACCAGGCCGAGAGCGCCGGCGTTTCGCTCCCGCCATTGAGCGGCGCGACGCTGGCGGAACTGCGCGAAACCCTGCCGCCGATGGCGACGCCGGCCAACCCGCTCGACATCACCGGCGCGGCGATGCTCGAACCCGAACTCATCACGCGCGCGCTCACGGCGATGGCCGGCGACGCCTCGATCGGCGTGCTCGGCTTCGTCTTCGATGCACCGCTCAAGGATGACGAGTACGGTTTCGCGAGCCGCTTCATCCAGCGCGTCGGCGCCGGTTTCGCCGCCGCCGGCAAGCCGGGCCTGATGATGAGCCACACCCTGGCGACGGTGAACGCCGAGGCGCGCGCGATGACCGAATCGCGCGGCGTGGTGTATTCCGGCGGCGGCGTGCGCCATTGCCTGACGGCGCTGGGGCATCTGCTGCGAAGCGGCGGCAGTCGGATGCCGGCGCCGCCGCTTACGGATTGCGTCGACGCGATCGAGACGCGCCCCGTCAGCGAGCGCGAGGTGCTCGATCACCTCGCCGCGCACGGCCTGGCCGTGGTGCCCGCGAGCGTGGTGCATTCCGCTGCCGAGGCGATGGCCGCCGCACGCGCGCTGGATGCGCCGGTGGTGCTGAAGATTCTCTCGCCCGACATCCCGCACAAGACCGAAGTCGGCGGCGTGGCGCTCGGTCTGCGCGGCGACGACGCGGTGCGCGAAGCCTTCGGGTCGATGATTGCGCGTGTCACCGCCGCGCGGCCCGATGCCCAGATCGAAGGCGTGATCGTGTCGCCGATGCGCGATGCGGGCATCGAGCTGTTCGTCGGCACGCTGCGCGATCCGCAATGGGGGCCGGCGATTGCGGTGGGGCTCGGCGGCGTGTGGGTGGAAGCGCTCAAGGACACCAGCCTGCGTCTGCTGCCGGTCACCGAGGATGAGGCCTTGCAGATGCTCGACGAACTGCGCGGCAAGACGCTGCTCGATGGCTTTCGCGGCGCGCCGCCGGTGGATCGCGCGGCGCTGGCGCGCGGCATCGTCGCCATCGGACAAGCCGCGCTGGCGCTGGGCCCGGAGCTGGTATCGCTCGAAGTGAATCCGCTGCTCGCCTGCGGCAGCCGCATCGAAGCGCTCGACGGGCTCACGCAATGGAGTGCCGATGACGCAGTGCGCTGACACCACGCCGGTGATCGTCGGCGTCGGCGAAGTCGTCGACCGCCCGGCGCAGCCCGCCGATGCGCAGGAACCGCTGGCGCTGATGGCCGAGGCGCTGCGCGCGGCGCAAGCCGATGCCGGCGGCGAGTGGCTGACGCAGATCGAATCGCTGGAGCTGATCGGCCTGATGACCTGGCGCTACGTCGACCCGGTGTCGCAGCTGTGCGCACGCTTGGGGCTCGATCCCGCGCGCAAGATCAACGCGAGCATGGGCGGGGAAACGCCAATCCGCCTGATTCACGAGGCGGCACTGCGCATCGCGCGCGGCGAGCTGCGCGTCGCGGCGATCGTCGGTGGCGAGGCGATGCATGCGCTGAACCGCGCGCGCAAAGAAAAGGCGCAACTGCGATGGACGCCGCTGGCGTCGAAAGAAACCGCGACGCGATTCGCGTCGAGCAGCTTCGAGCTGAGCGACATCGCCAGGAAACTTGGCGTGACCGATCCCGCGCAGATCTATCCCCTGTACGAGATGGCGACGCAGGCCGCATGGGCACAAACGCCGGCGCAGGCGCAGACCGAATCGGCGGAACTGTGGGCGCAGTACGCGGCCGTCGCCGCGGAAAATCCCTGTGCCTGGATTCGCAAGGCGCCGGACGCGGCGAGCATCGCCACCGTCAGCGAGCAGAACCGGCTGATCAACTGGCCCTATCCCAAGCTGATGGTGGCCAACCCGGCCGTCAACCAGGCCGCCGCGGTGATCGTCACCAGCGTCGCCGCCGCGCGCGCGGCGGGCGTGGCGGACGATCGCATGGTCCACATCTGGGGCGGCGCGCAGGCGAAAGAGCCGGAGGATTATCTCAAGCGCGACCGCTACGACCACAGCAGCGCGCAGGCGGCAGTGCTCGAACGTGCGGTGGAACTCGCTGGCGGCGACGCGCGGCGTTTCAATCGCCTGGAGTTGTACAGCTGCTTTCCGGTGGTGCCGAAGATGGCGCAGCGCGTGCTGGGCCTGAGCAGTGCGCAACGCAGCCCCACCGTCACCGGCGGGCTTACATTCTTCGGCGGCCCGCTCAACAACTACATGACGCACGCGGTGTGCGCGATGGTGCGTGCGCTGCGCGCCGCGCCGCAGGAGCTGGGCCTGCTCTATGGACAGGGCGGCTATGTCAACAAGCATCACGCGCTGGTGGTGAGCGCGCAGCCGCCGCCGACACCGCTGGCGTTCGAGGATTCGGCGCAGGCGCAGGCCGACGCGGCGCGCGGCGCGGTGCCGGAACTGCTCGAACACTACATTGGCACGGCGACGATCGAGACCTACACCGTGCTCTACGGCCGCGACGGCGCGCCGCTGCACGGCATCGTCGTCGCGCGCACGCCGAATGGCGCTCGGGTGATGGCGAAAGTCGCGCTCGATGACGAGGCCTCGATGGCGCTGCTGCTGTCGACCACCCGCAACGCCATCGGCAGCCCGGGTCATGTGCGCATCGACACCTTCGGCCATCCGCTGTGGGAGGCCGGGGAAGCCCGTGATCGTCGCCATGTCGTTCGCCGCTTCTGCAAGGTCGAACGCGAAGGCCCGCTGACCATCGTCACCATCGATCGCCCCGAAACGCTGAACGCGCTGCACCCGGCGTCCAACGCCGAGCTGGCGGAAATCTTCGACGACTTCGCCGCCGATCCGCAGCAGTGGGTCGCGATTCTCACCGGCGCTGGCGATCGCGCGTTCTGTTCGGGCAACGATCTCAAGTTCACCGCCACGGCGATGGCGCGCGGCGAGAGCGTCACGCCGCCGCTCACCGGCTTCGCTGGCCTCACCGGGCGCTTCGATCTCGACAAACCGGTGATCGCGGCAGTCAACGGCGTGGCGATGGGCGGCGGCTTCGAGATCGCCATCGCCTGCGATCTGATCATCGCCGCCGACACCGCCGTCTTCGCCCTGCCCGAGCCCAAGGTCGGCCTTGCCGCCATCACCGGCGGGCTGCTGCGCCTGCCGCGGCAGATCGGCATGAAGCAGGCGATGGGCATGATTCTCACCGGGCGCAAAGTGTCGGCGCAGGAGGCCCTGAGCCTCGGCCTGGTCAATCAGCTGACCGCGCCCGATGCGCTGATGAGCGAGGCGCGGCGCTGGGCCGCCGAGATCGTTGCCTGCAGCCCGATGTCGATCCGCGCGTCCAAGCAGACCGTGCGCGAGGGGCTTGATGAGGCCAGCCTCGCGGAGGCCTACGCCAAGCAGCTGAGTTATCCGGCGGTGCGCGCATTGTTTCGATCGTCGGACCTGCGCGAAGGCCCGCTCGCTTTCGCACAGAAGCGCGCGCCTCGCTGGAACAGCGAATAAGCGGCTTGCCGCGGCATCGCTTCGTGCCGCGTGCGGTTCAGTCTGAGTCAATCGGCGGGGTGCAAGGTGGAGTCGCGCCATGAAGGTGCCGCCGGCGTCGAGCCGGCACCGACTCAATCAAGGAAGGAGTTCATCATGAACAAAAAATTTGTTGTTGCTGGCTTGGCCGCTTTTGTCCTGACCGCCTCGGCCGCCTCCACCACGGCATTCGCCGATCCGCTCATCGAAGCCAACGTGTTGAGCAAGAAGAACGGCGATACCAGCCAGCGCGAGGACCTGCCGCGCAACGACGTCCGCGAATACCGCGAGACACGCCTCAGCCGCAACGACACGCGCAGCGACAAAGAGGTCGCGCGTGATCAGAAGCGCGCGCGGGAACGTCTCGACGATCGGCAGAAGGAAGAGCGCGATCTGAGAAATGATCGCCGCGGCGACTAGACGTCGAGGCCGTCTTGATGACGACTTGAAGTTGTATTGCGGCTGAAGCCACTCCTGCAGACCATGTGTGTTTGCGGGAGTGGCTCTGGCCACTACGCTCTCGAAGTCCACGATTCAAGACTGGTTTTTAGGCTGAATTCGGCGTCGAGACTGTGGTTTCTTGGCAGCCACGCCGGAAGCCATGTCGAGTTCGATCCACGTCGGCGCATGATCGCTGGCGTGCGACTCGCCCCTGACCCAGCGATCGACTCCAGCGCTTTTCAGTCTCTGCGACAAGCTGGCGCTCATCAGCAAGTGATCGATGCGCAGGCCCGAGTTGGTATCCCAGTGCCGGCGGAAATAATCCCAGAATGTGTAGACACGTTCGCTTTTAAAGTGCTTGCGCAGCGCATCGGTCCAGCCCTGATCGAGCAGACGCTGATAGCAGGCGCGACTCTGCGGCTGCAGCAAGGCATTTTTGAGCCAGGAGCGCGTGTTGTAGATGTCGTCGTCGGTGGGGATCACGTTGTAATCGCCCGCTAGCACCACAGGATGACCACTGTCGAAGAGACCCTGCGCATGCGCGATCAGGCGCTCGAACCAGGCGAGTTTGTACTGGAATTTCGGCCCCGGCTGCGGATTGCCATTGGGCAGGTACAGACAGCCGACGATGACGCCGTGCACCGCCGCCTCGATATAGCGGCTCTGGGTATCGCGGCTGTCGCCCGGCAGACCGCGACGGGTTTCGAGCGGCTCGGAATTTTTCGAGAGGATCGCGACGCCGTTCCAGGACGCCTGCCCCTGCCAGATGGCGCCATAGCCGGCGGCGCGGATCGCGTCGATCGGAAACGTCTCGTCGGTGGCCTTGAGTTCCTGCAAACAGGCAACGTCCGGCGCCTCGCGTTCCAGCCATTGCAGAAGGGCTGGCAATCGCGAACGGATGCCGTTGATGTTGAAGGTCGCGATTTTCAGCCGGTCCAAGAATGCCTCGCACAACGCCGCGTCGCCGGCCATGCTAACGGCGGATGCTGAACCGCACCGCGAGCGACACGAAACGGAGAACCGACATGCGCGACATTCTGGCGATGGGCTTGCGAGCCGGCACGCTGCTCAAAGCACGTGGCGAGATGATCGCGGTCGGCGAAACCTCGGCCGGCGGACTGATCAGCGCGAGCCTGCTCGCCGTGCCGGGCGCGTCCAGCTACTTCGCCGGCGGCGCGATCACCTACTCCGCGCGATCGATCCGCGGGCTCGCCGGCATCTCGCTCGACGAGATGCGCGCCAGGAATATCCGCTCCAGTTCGGAACCCTACGCCGAACTGCTGGCCGAGGCCGTGCGCGCGCGGCACGGCCACATTACCTGGGGCTTGTCGGAAACCGGCGCGGCGGGGCCGCAGGGCAATCCGTATGGCGATCCCGCCGGGCATACCTGCATGGCCGTGGTCGGGCCGGTCCAGCTCGTGCGCACGCTGCGCACCGGCAACGACGATCGCGTCGCCAACATGTGGGCGTTCGCGCAAGCCGCGCTCGCGCTGCTGGTCGAAGCGCTCGAAGCGGCTCCAAGCCAGCTCTGATTTCGAGTCATTCCCAACGATCACTCTTGCTATGTTGGGTTCGCTTCGCTCACCCCAACCTACCGAGGCTGGTCGAAGCGGCTACCGCTTAAGCGGCTTTCTCCAATTCCGCCGGCGGCAGTGTCGCCACCAGCGGCCAGCCGATGCAGGCGTCGTGCGCGCGGAAGTTGCGCAGCCACCAGGCCCAATCTTCGGGCACCAGCGAGAAGGGATCGGGATGCGCCAGTTCGCGGGCTGCCCAGACCGGCCAGTGCGGATTCGACAGCGCCGGACGGCCGAGCAGGACCACGTCGATCAGGTTCTCGCGAATCACGCGATCGGCCACCTGCGGCAGCCCCAGGTTCCAGCTGGTCGCCACCGGAATGCCGACCTCGCGCTTGACCCGCGTGGCACGGTCGAGCATGAAGGCCAGATCGCTGAAAGGCGTCGGATTCATCTCGTCGGTGTTGAAGCCGATGGACAGATCGGCGAGGTCGAGGCCGTGATCTTTCATCATCGCCACCGCCGCCACCGAGTCGTCGAACTGCACGCCCTCGGGATGCAGATCGTCCGAGCCCAGGCGCATGGTCAGCGGATAGCGCTCGGGCCAGACGGCGCGCACGGCGTCGAGCGTCTCCAGATGGAAGCGCACCCGGTTCTGCAGGCTGCCGCCGTATTCGTCGGTGCGCTTGTTGGCCAGCGGCGAGAAGAAGCTGGAGCCCAGATAGCCATGCGCGAAGTGCAATTCCAGCCATTCGAAGCCGGCGTCGAGCGCGCGTCGCGCCGAATCGGCGAACGCGCGCTGCACGTCCTTGATCTCATCGGTACTCATCTCGCGCACGGGATAACTGCGATGGCCCCCATACGGCACCGCCGACGGACCACGCACCGGCCATCCATCGGGATGGTCCGGCGCGAGTTGCGCGCCACCCTCCCAGGGCTTCAGCTCGCTGCCCTTGCGCCCGGTGTGGCCGAGCTGGATCGCCGGCACCGAGCCCATCTCCTTGATGATCCTGGTGACGCGCGACAATCCCGGAATCTGCGCGTCGTTGTAGATGCCGCCACAGCCGACGCTGGTGCGCCCGTCCTCGGTGACCGCGAGCTGCTCGGGAAACACCAGGCCGAAACCGCCGGCGGCGCGCGAACCCATCAGCATCACGTGGTAATCGTCCATGAGGCCGTCGGTCGACCGGTACATGGTCATCGGCGACATCGCGATGCGGTTGCGCAGCGTCACGCCCTTGAGCGTGAAGGGGCTGAAGAGATCGGGCATATCGAGACTCCTGATGAAGCGATGGCGACAAACAATCCGGGCGGACGGCATGTTCGATTGGAGCAACCTCCATGCTAGAGCTTTTAGCGCCTGGGCGTCCAGCGCAGCGGCAGCGATTCCAGTGACATCACCATGCCCGCGCGATACAAGGGCTGATAGTTCTGCGGCAGCGTGATCTCGCCGATCTGCCTGAACCATTCGGTGAACAGCACGCGCATTTCCGCGCGTGCCAGAAAATGCCCCAGACACAGGTGCGGGCCGGTCGAGAAGATCAGGGTGTTGCGGCTCTTGCGATCGAGGTCGAAGTTCTCCGGCTGCGGATTCTTCTGCTCGTCCCACCCGCCCATCGGCACGGTCACCAGCACCATGTCGCCGGCGCGGAAACGCACACCGAACTTCTCGCAATCCTTCACCACCACGCGCGGCGTGTTGACCACGCCGTAGAGGCGCAGCGATTCATCGAGAAACGCGCCGACCAGCGACGGATCGTCGCGCAGGCGCTGCTGCACTTCTGGCCGCGTGGCGAGATTGCGGATGGAAAAACTCAACGCATTGGTGACGGTGTCCAGGCCGCCGAGAAACAGCAAAAAGCACATCGACAGCAGCTTGTCGAAAGCCACCGGCTCGCCGTTGATCTTGGCGGCAAGCAGGTGCGCGATCAGGTCGTCCCTGGGCCCGCTCTCGCGGTTGGCCATGCGCGATTGCAACAGCGCCATCATCTCGCCGACGATCGGCTGCACGGCGGCGGCAACCTCGTCGAAGCCATGCGCCTTGAAGTAGGCGTCGGCCATGTCGCGGAAATCATGGAAGCGCTCGGTGGGGAAACCCATCATGCGCATGAACACGGTGACCGGAAAAGGCGCCGCCACGTCGCGCACGAAGTCGCACTCGCCGCGCGGCGCGACGCTCGACACCACCTCTTCGGCAAAGGTCTTCAAGTCCGCTTCCATGCCCGCGACGGACTTGGGTCCGAAGTACGGCGCGAGCACCTGCCGATACAGCGTGTGCTCGGGCGGATCAAGATTGAGCGGCAGCAGCAGCGGCGCATTTTCCACCGGCGGGATCTGCAGCATGCGCGTGGAAAAATGCTCGTAGTCGCGCACCACCTCCGACATCATGTCGAAGCGCGTGACCATCCAGTGGCCGCCGTTGGCCGGCGTGTAGAACACCGGCGGCGCGCTGCGGGCGAGCCGCGCATAGGCGGCGTGCAGATCGCTGCGGATCTCCGGATCGTTGTAGATATCGAAATCGAACACGTGCTCGGCGGCAACGTGATCGGGAACCGTTCCTGCGGTGGCTGCCGACATGTCTCTCTCTCCAGAATCTTCGCCTGCGACGACGATCGTTTTTTCGAGGCTAAATATAAGATAATTAGATTTAGCGATTCTGCCGCAAACATCACGGCGCCGCCATCACACGCGTCCGTTAATCCAGAGCGGCTTCGACGAGGCAGACCAGCATGGTGCAGGTGGTGTTCGAAACCCCGAATGGCGAGCGGATCGAGATCGATGCCGCCGAAAAAACCTCGATGATGCAAACGGCCGTGAATGCCGGCGTGCCGGGCATCGACGCCGATTGCGGCGGCTCGATGGTTTGCGGCACCTGCCATGTTTACGTCGATCCGCGCTTCAAGAATCGCCTCGCGCCGGAGAGCAGCATGGAGCGCGGCCTTCTCGACTGCGTGCCGCGGCCGCATCCCGACGCGAGGCTGTCTTGCCAGATCGTCGTCGCGCCGGACATCGAAGGCATCGTGGTGCGGATTCCTCCGGCGCAGCGCTGAAGAGCCCGATCAGGCCGGCGGCACGATGTCGATGACGATCTTGCCGAAATGCTTGCCGGCGATCTGATGGCGAAAGGCATCGGCCAGGCGCTCGAGCGGGAAGTGCGAGTCGATCACCGGCTTGATGCCGCTGGCGTCGATCGCTTTCACCATGTCGAGCTGCATCGCGCGGCTGCCGACGGCGACGGCGTGCAGGGTGAGCTGCTTTCGGAACAGCCGGCCCAGGTGCAGCTCCGCCATCAGTCCGCCGAGCACGCCGACCAGCACCACGTTGCCGCCCACCCGCGCCGCGGCGGTGGACTGCGCGATGGTGGCGCCGCCGCCGCTGTCGATCACGTGATCGACGCCGCCGCCACTCAGCCGGTTGATGGTCTCGCCCCATTGCGGATCGTCGCGATAGTTGATGACCTCCACGGCGCCCAGGTCGCGCAGCCGCTGCGCCTTGTCGGCGCTGGACGAAGTGGCGTACACCGTCGCCCCCGCCATGCGCGCGAACTGCAGGCAGAAGATCGCCAAGCCCCCGCTGCCTTCCACCAGCACGCGATCGCCGAGTTTGATGCGGCAGTCCTCGACCAGCGCGCGCCAGCCGGTGAGCGCCGCGCAGGGCAGGGTCGCGGCTTGCGCGTAGGTCCAGCCCGCGGGGATCGCGGTCAGCGATTCGGGCGCCAGCACGCCGAACTCGGCGGCGCAGCCGTCGATGGTTTCGCCGGTGAGCAGGCGCCAGCAGCCCGCCTGCGGCGCGCCCTGTTGCCAGCCGGGGAAGAACAGGCTCATCACCCGGTCGCCAGTTTTCCACTGTTTGACGCCGTCGCCGACTTCGACGACCTCGCCCGCTCCGTCCGATAGCAGGATGCGACCGTCGGCGATCGGCAGGGCGCCGGTTGCGGAAACGTAGTCGTGAAAATTGAGCGAGGACGCATGCCAGCGCACCTTGACCTTGCCGGCTTCGATCGCGGGTTCGGGGCGGTCTTCTAGGCTTAGCGATTCCAGCGTTGCGGGGAGTTTTACGGTCATTGCTTTCATGGTTGTTCCTTTGAGCTTCGAAGCCCTTCATCCGGCCCTGCGGGAGGCGGGTGAGAGGTTTACATCTTCCGATCATCCAGCCCCATCCCCCGGCTGATGATCTCTTTCATGATCTCGTTGGTACCCGCGAAGATCCGCGTCACGCGCGCGTCCTGGTACATGCGGCAGACGCGGTACTCCTCCATGTAGCCAGCGCCGCCGTGCAGCTGCACGCATTCGTCGAGCACACGGCCTTCGAGCTCCGAGGCCAGCAGCTTGGCCTGCGACGCAACCTCCGCCGTAAGCTGATTGCGGTTGGCGAGCATCACGCACTGGTCGACGAAACACTGCACCGCGTCGATCTGCGCGCGCATCTCCGCCATCTTGAAACGCGTGTTCTGCAGCGCGCCGATCGGCTTGCCGAACGCCTTGCGCTGCTTGACGAAATCCAGCGTCAGATCGAACGCGGTCTGCGCAGCGGTGGTCGAGCCGACGCCGACCTGCAAGCGCTCGACGGCGAGCAACTGCGCCATGTAAGTGAAGCCTTTTGTGGGCTGGCCGAGCAGGTTGGACTTGGGCACTTTGACGTTGTCGAAGAACAGCTCGGCAGTGTCCTGCGCGTGCTGGCCCATCTTCTTGAGCTTCTTGCCGCGGGTGAAGCCCTCCATGCCGGCTTCGACCACGAACAGGCCGATCGCGTAGCGGCTGTCGGCTTGTGTGCGCGCGGCGACGACCGCGAGATCAGCCTGCAGGCCGTTGGAGATGTAGGTCTTGGATCCGTTGAGCAGCCAGTGATCGCCGCAATCCTCCGCGCGCGTCTTCAGGCCGGCGAGATCGGAGCCGGCGGCGGGCTCGGTCATGGCGATGGCGAGGATCGCCTCGCCGCTGATCGCGCGCGGCAGCCAGCGCGCTTTCTGCTCGTCGTCGCCGAGCTTGCCGATG
Source organism: uncultured Hydrocarboniphaga sp. (assembly GCA_964246995.1). Taxonomy (GTDB): domain Bacteria; phylum Pseudomonadota; class Gammaproteobacteria; order Nevskiales; family Nevskiaceae; genus Hydrocarboniphaga. The sequence goes on along the minus strand of CAXTSJ010000001.1, from coordinate 235,255 downwards.
TAGGGCGCGACGATCATCGAATGCAGGTTGGCGTAGAAACCGACATCACCAAAGCGAATGTTCTCCTCCTGCACGATCTGCTCGTAGCGATAGTCGTCGATGCCCGCGCCGCCGTATTCCTCCGGCGCCCACATCAGCAGGTAACCCTGCGCGCCCATCTTGCGGAAGGCTTCGCGATCCACATACCCCTGCTCGCGCCAGCGCTCGGTGTGCGGGCTGATCTCGGTCTGGAAGAACTTGCGCACCGAGTCGCGGAACAGCTCGTGCTCGGGCTCGAAAGTGGTTCTGGGCATCATGATCGGTTCTCTTCAAGGCTTGAAGTGTTAAAGGCTGCTGCACAGATGCCCGCCATCGACGACGATCTCACTGCCGGTGATGTAGGCGCCGGCATCCGAGGCCAGCAGCAGCAGCGCGCCGTCCAGATCCTCCGGCGTGCCGAAGCGCCGCGCGGGCACGCGCTGCTGGATCTTCTGCGCGACATCGCTCCCCAGGAATTCCTTGTTCATGTCGGTCGACACATATCCCGGCGCGAGTGAATTCACGCGGATGCGATGACGCGCCCATTCCAGCGCCAAGGACTGCGTGAGCTGCTTGAGCCCGGCCTTGGACGCGATGTACGGACTCACCCCCCCGAGCACGCGGCTGCCGAGGATCGAGGTGACATTGACGATGCTGCCGGGCTGCTGCGCCTTGATCAGCCGACGCGCCGTCTCCTGCGCCACGGTCCAGGCGCCGCGCAGATTGGTGCCGACGATCAGCTCCCAGTCCGCGTCGTCGTAGTCCTGCGCGCGCTTGGTGCCGCTGACGCCGGCGTTGTTGATCAGCACGTCGACCGTGCCGAGTTCATTGCCGACACGGTCGAGCGCCGCGATCACGCTGGCGCGATCGGCAACGTCCATCGCCACCGCCATCGCCCGGCCACCGAAGCCTTCGATTTCGGCAACGGCCTCCCGCAGCAAGTCGACCCGGCGCGCCGCCAGCGCGACCTGCGCCTCGGCGGCGGCGAGGGTGACCGCGAAGTGGCGGCCGAGGCCGCTGGAGGCGCCGGTGACCAGAGCCTTGCGGCCACGCAGATCAAAGCGCTCAAGAGCATTCGGGCGATTCAAGCGGGTCTCCGACCGTCGACACCAGGGATGCGAAGGGTAGCCGATCGCCGCGATACCCGGCTCAAGCGCCGCAGGCCTCGGCTGCTCAGGCGGCGATCGTCTCCAGCCGCACATGCGTGCCGTTGAGCGACGGCATCGCGCTCAGGGGATCGAGCTCGTCGTTGGGGATCAGCAGATTGCGGTTGATGCCGTACTGCTCCGCGGCCTCGCCATTGACGGGGTCGAACACGCGTGAGCCCCAGCCCTGCTCCAGCACCACCACGCCGTCGCGGATGCGATCGCTGATCACCGCGCGCACCTCGATGGCGGCGGCGCGCGAAACCAGGCGCACGATCTGGTTTTCCGTCACCCCCAGGCGCGCGGCATCGGCGGTGTTGATTTCAACCGCGTCGCCGGTAAACGGCCTCGCGGTCTTGCCGGTGGTGTCGGCGAGCCAGGAATTCATGTTCTGCACGCGGCGGCGCGAGATCATCTGCAGCGGGAAACCGGCCATCGTCGCCGGTGCCGCGGGTGTCGCCAGGCACTCGCGCAGGCGCTGCATCAGCGGCGCGGGGGCGAGATCGATCTTCTTGTCGGGCGTGCGTAGCTGGTCCCACAAGGCGCCGAAAGTTTTCTTGCCGTAGAACAGACCGTGCGGCGCCTTGACGACGTCGCCCCAGCGCACCTTGCCGCCCTGGCGGATCATCATCCAGCTCATCCAGGTCGGGTCGAAAGCGAGTTTTGGATGGCCGCTGATGCGCGCGAGCCAGCGGGTGAAGCGGATGACGCGGTTGAACGCCCGCATGCCGAACAGCGGCGCGTCCATCTTCAGGGCGACGTCGACAAAGAACTCCCACTCCGGCCGCACGCCCGGCGGCAAGTCCACCACCGCGCGCGACATCTGCACGAAAGGCTCGTCGTGCAGCGAGGCGGTGAGCGGATTGATCTCGGTGCGCTCCAGGAAGTGCACACCCGGGATCAGCCAGTGCGCATGGCGATGGCTCTCGCGCTGCACCAGGTCGATGGCCACCAGCAGGTCGAGTTTGGCGAAAGCCGCGTCGAGCGCGCCGCCGTCGGGGCCGGACACCACCGGGTTGCCGGCGTGGATGAAGAAGGCTTTGATCTGGCCGGTGCCCGGCGTATTGATCTCGTCCGGCAGTTCGGCCAGCGTGTGCGCGCCCGCCACCGGCGGCAAGCCGCGCACGCGGCTGGGGATGGTGCTCGGCGGGAACAGCGAATCGGCGGCCTTGATCTGGTCGAACAGGCCCGGGCTGTAGAAGCGTCCGCCCGGCCGCTCGATGCGCCCGGTGATGGTGTTGAGCGTCAGCGACAGCCACTCGGCGAGCGCGCCGTTGCGGCTCTGGCCAGGGCCGGTGCGGGTGATGCAATGCGCGGACGACGCGGTGGCGAAACGGCGCGCGACGTCCGTCATCGCCTCGGCACTGATGTCGCAGCGCGCGGCCAGATCGTCCAGGACCACCGTTTGCGTCAATGCGCGCAGCTCATCGAGGCCGTTGGTGCGCGCGCAGTCCTGCTGGTGCGTCCAGTCGTTCTCCAGCACCACCTTGAGCAGGCCGAGCAGAAAGGCCCAGTCCTCGCCCGGCTTGATCGCCAGATGCGTATTGGCCTTGGCGGCGGTGGGCGTGCGCCGCGGGTCGACCACGATCACGTCGGCGCCCTGGGCCTGCGCGGCGAGCACGCGCTTCCAGCCGTCGGGCACATGCCCGCCCCAGCAATGCGTGCTCTCCGCCGGGTTGGTACCGATCATCAGGAAGCATCGACAGGGATCGACGTCGGCGGCCAGATAGAGCCAGGGCGAGCCGAACATCTGCTCGCCGACATAGTGCATGGCGTTGGTGTCGACCGACCCCACCCAGAACCATTGGTGGGTGCCGATGGACTTGAGGAACGCGGTCATGAAAGTCGGGTTCTCGAACGAGAACGCCTGCGGATTGCCGCCGTAGGCACCCACCGCGTTGGGGCCGTGCTCGGCGATGATTTTCTTCAGGCGCGCGGCGATGTCGGCGCCGGCCTCCTCGTAGCTCGCCGGCTCGTAGCGATCGCCGACGCGGCGCATCGGCGTGGTGACGCGCCGCGGATGATCGACCACCTGGTGTGCGTTGGCGCCCTTGGTGCAGAAGTCGCGCCAGCTGTAGGGATGCTCCTGGTCGGGCTCGATCTTGCTGATGCGGCCGTCCTCCACCGTCACCGACAAGCCGCAGGCCTGTTCGCAGATGCCGCAGAGGGTGAGGTGCTTCTGGATCATGGGCTTCTCCACGCGGACCATCGGCGCGCGTCAAGCGGGTGGCGGCGAGCCGGTGATTTTCAGTTCGACGCGCCGGTTCAGTTCGCGGCCTTCCTCGGTTTCATTGTCGGCCACCGGCTGCGTTTCGCCGAAGCCCGCCGAGGTCATGCGCTCCGCCGCCACGCCATGCTCCTGCAGATACTGCATCACCGAGGCGGCGCGGCGCTCCGACAGGCTCTGGTTGTAGCCGTCGTCGCCCTTGGCGTCGGTGTGGCCGTTGACCGAAAAATGCAGGGCCGGCACCGCGTTCAGCGCTTCGATCACGCCGTCGAGAATCGTCTTGGCATTGACGGTGAGCGCGGCCTTGTCGAACTCGAAGTTGACGCCCTGCAGAACGATGATGTCGCCCGCCGCGCAACCCGACAGGTCCATGCGCTGGCCCGCCTCCGGCGGCTTGCAGGGCGGCTTCACGGGACAGCCGGCGGCGTCCACCGCGGTACCGGCCGGCGTGCCCGGACAGTGGTCGCTCTCGTCGATCACACCGTCGCCGTCGGAGTCGGCTGGCGCCGGCACCACCACCGCGGGCGGTGGCGGCGAGGGCGGCGGTTGTTTCCGGGCGATGGGCAGTTGCAGGCCGACATTCACGAGCAGATCGTTGAAGTGACGCGGCGCGTCGAGATCACCGCTGGGGCGGTGGTTGGCCTCGCGCAGACCGAAACGGTACAAGGCCTCGGCGCGCACCGCGAACTCGTAGTCGCCAACCGAAAGCTTGACCAGATCGCCCGCGCCCGCGGCGAAAGTGGTCAGCGCGATGCGCTCGACGGTGGGCGGCGTCGCGTAGTTCTTGAGCTCGACGCCGCCGACTTCGGCGATGAGAAAAATATTCGGGCTCGATTCCAGCGGAAACACCAGACCGTTGAGGCTGCCGCCGACTTCGCGCGCGTTCTTGCCGATCTTGCTCGGCAGCTCGTGGTACACCGCATTGAACTCGAAGGCATACCAGTTCTGCCGGTAGCCGCCGACCAGGGAGGCACCGTAGCCGTTGTCGATCGGATCGCCATCCGAGCGCAGGTAGGAAATCATCGGCGCGAAGTAAGTGCCCTGGTAGAACGGCGCGTCGGTCACCGACTCGGCCACCTCCCGCGCTGCCGTGCCCTGCAAAGCTTCGTCCTGCGCCTGCGACGTCGCGGCGAAAACAGCCAGCAGGGCGGCGCACGCCTTCGATGATTTTTTCATGGCTCTCTCAAAATTGGTTCGTGCCCAAACCCTTCATCCCGGCTACGGGCCACCTTCTCCCGGACGGAGAAGGGACCGCCTTGGCTTTGCTTGTTCAAAAATCCCAGTTGAACCGCACCCCATAAGTCCTCGGCGGTGCCAGGTAGTCCTGGCGACCGGCGTCGGTGTGGAACTGGGAGTACGTGTATTGCTCGTCGTTGAGATTCTTGCCGAACAGCGTCCAGCGCGTGTTCCAGGCGCGATAGAGGTAACTGATCTGCGCGTCGACCACATAGTACGAATCCTGGCGCGACACCGGCGTGTTCGCGGCCAGGTAGTAGAAGCCGTCGTTGTAGTAGACCGACGCGCCGATCTCGACGTCGCCGCGGTCGAAGGAAATGATCTGGTTGAGATTGAAGGTGCCGCTGACTTTGGGCGTACGCGTCACCTGGTTGCCCTTGTTGTCGCCGGTGCGGAAGTTGTAGATGCCGGCGCCTTGGTAGTCGCCCTGGGCATTGACGCTGTAGCCGCTGGCGCGCTCGTACTTGGTGTACTTGGAATCCAGGTAGGTCAGGCCGCCGTCGATCACCAGGCCAGGGTCCAGGTCGGCCAGGGGCGTGAGCTGGAAGTCGAACTCCGCGCCCTGGATCTTGGCGCCGCCGGCGTTCTCCAGGCTCACCGCGCCGCCCGACAGCAGCGAGATGAACTGCACCTGCAGGTCGTCGATCTTATTCTGGAACAGCGCGCCGTTGAGGCGCAGCAGCTTGTCGAACAGCTCCGACTTCAAGCCCAGCTCATAGGTCTTGACGGTCTCGGGCCTGACGTACTCCGGCGCGTTGTAGACGTTGACGGTGTTGAAGGTCCCGCTCTTGTAGCCCTCCGCATACGAGGCGTAGACCAGCACGTCTTCCGCTGGATTAACGCCAAGCACGAGCTTGGGCGAGAAGTTGTGGGTATGCGCGTGCGGCGGCGCCGGCGGCACGGACGGGATCGGCGTGGTGGTGCCGTTCAAGTTCACCAGCGAGGCGCTGGATTCGATGACGCCGCGGTTTTCGCGCTGATAGCGGCCGCCGAAAGTGAAGTGCAGCCAGTCGGTGAAGTCGATGGTCTCCTGCGTGAAGAACGCGGTGGACTTGGTGCCGAGCAGCGACACCAGGCCGACCGAAGCGCCGTCCGGCACCAGCGGAAACTGCGCGAGGAAATCACGCAGCTGGGTAGGAAACGGGATCACGCCGAACACGTTGCCTTCCGAAAAATCCAGGCTGCCGACCGACAGGCGATTGAGCGGAAAGCCCGACTCCTGATCCAGATAGAAAGCGCCGACGATGTAGGTGAGCCAGTCCGGCCCGTACTCCTTGTTCGACAGGATCTGCAGCTCGGCGGTCTTGACGTCGGCGAACTGGTTCTTGGCGTCGAAGGTGATGAAGGGCGCCTCGCTGCCGTCGAAGTCGTAGACGTTGTCCGACTCGATCCTCTGCTTGCTGCCGAGCAGCTTCACGTCGAACCATTCCGGCCGGTAGTTGACCTGGCCGTAGACCACCTTGTTGTCGACGGAGAAATACGAGGGCACGTCGACATGCACCTCGTATTCGCCCTCGGGCGTGCGCGTCGGCACGCCGCGGGCGGCACCCACGAGCATGGTTGCAAGGCTCGGCGAGACGTTGGGCAGCGCGGTGGAACTCAGCCCGGTCTGGCGGAACTTGAAGCCGTTGAGGTTGATGTCGAGATCGTCAGTGACGTCCCACTTGGTCTTGAGGCGCACACCCTTGCCGACTTCCTGCGGCAAGCCGACGCTGCGGGTGTCCACGCCGCTGCCGCGCGAGCCCTTGTAGTAGTTGTCCTCGTTGTTGTACGTGGCCGACACGCTGGCCGCGAACGACTTGCCGAACGGCAGGCTCAGATACGCGCGGGTGCGCACCTGGTCGTAGCTCGCGTAGCTGGTGAGCACCGACACCTCGGGTTCGCGGCCGGGCGATTTGGTGATGGTGTTGAAGGCGCCGCCGGTGGAATTGCGCCCGAACAGCGTGCCTTGCGGCCCCTTCAAAACCTCGACCCGCTCCACCGCGCCAAAGGACTGCGACAGGCCATTGGCAAACGGAAAGTAGATGCCGTCGATGTACGACGCGACGCTGGGATCGGAGTCCGGCAGAAAGGCGTCGGAGCCGACGCCGCGGATATAGATCACCGCGAAGTTCACGGTCTGGCCGTAATACACGCCGGGCGTGGACTGCGCCAGCGACTTGGGATCGTCCAGGCCCTTGGCGTCCAGCGCCGCGGCGCTGAAGGCGGTGACGGAGATCGGCACGTCCTGCAGATTCTCCTCGCGCTTCTGGGCGGTCACCACGACCTCTTCGATCAGGCGATTGCGGCTGGCCTCGCGCGGTGCGTCGGCGTCGGGGCTCGCAGGCGGCGGCGCGGCGTCGGCCGGCATCGCGGACGGTGCGGTGGATGCGGCGGGCGCCACGTCGACCGGCAGTGGTGCCGAGCCGGGGTCGGCCTCCGCTTGCGCGCGCGCCGACAGCGACAAGGCCGACAGCGACAACGCCATCACTTGCACCAGGGGCAATCCGGACTTGATCGGCATCTCGGGTCTCTCCTCTCTCCACACGGTCTTATTCGTCCGGACCCTGAGATCCGGCGGCCTGGTTCTACGACTGGCCTCGCGTGCCCGTAAAACTATCGACATAAGATACAAAGGTCAACATCTGTAAAGCCGCCGCCCAGCCCCGCCGTTGCGGCCCGCCGCTCGCCCCTTGTAGCCTTGCCGCAAGACAAAATCACGACAATCAAAGGACGAACCGACATGGCGAAAATGCCGCAGGTGAGTTTTCACCGCGACGTTCGCATCGAAGACCGGATCGTCGACGCCACGGTCAAGTGCTTCAACCGCTTCGGCATCAACAAGACCTCGATGGAAGTCATCGCCAAAGCGGCCAAGGTGTCGCGGCCGACGATCTATCGCTACTTCCCGTCGCGGCATCACCTGGCGGTAGAAGTATTGGTGCGCGAGATCCGCGACCACACGCGGCTGCTGACGCCGGTGCTGCGCGAGCACCCCTACCCGCCGACGGCGATGATCGAAGGCATCGTCTTCGACGTGCTCACCGCGCGCGAACACCCGTACACGCGCATCGTCATGAGCGACGCCGGCAGCGAGCTGATGGCCAAGGTCGCGGGCAGCGAGCAGGTGCTGCTCGACACCATGTCCGAACAGTGGCTGCCTTCGCTCAACCGCTGGCGCGAGGCCGGCTACATCCGCCCCGAGGTGCGCCTCGACGACCTGCTGCTGTGGATCACCTTCTACATGCACGCCTCGATCGGACGCGCCGACTTCATGACGGTGAGCGCCGATCGCCTCCGCCGCATGATCGCCAGCATCCTGGTGCCGGGTGTGTTCGACTTCGACCAGCTGGCGCGCGACTTCCCGGATCACCCGCGTCCGTTCTAGGGCGCTTCTGCTATCCAAGGGATTTTCGCGGGTGGCGCCTGGCGAGCGCGTCCAGCCGTCGCCGGATGACCCAGTCGAACAGCCTTCCATACGGCGGCTGCATCACTCGCAGCAGCGATTGCGGACCCGCTTGCGTATACACCGAGCGCGCATGGCTGAAGCGGCGGAAGCCTTCGATGCCGAAGCTGTAGGCACCGATGCCGCTGCGGCCGACGCCGCCGAAAGGCAGGTCGGGCACGCTGTAGTGGAACAGCACGTCGTTGAGCGTGACGCCGCCGGAGAACGTGCGATCGAGCAGGCACTGCTGCGTCGTTGCGCTTTTGGAGAACACATACAGGCCCAGCGGCTTGGGCATCTGCCGCAGTCGCGCGCAGGCCTGTTCGATATCGTCGTAGGGCAGCACCACCAGCACCGGGCCGAACAGCTCCTCAGTCATCGCGCGGCTATCGGCTGCGGGGTCGATGAGCACTTGCAGCGCCATGCGCTGTGTCGCCGGATCGCGCAGCGAGGCCTGCGGTGCGCGCGCGCCGACGGTGACCACGCGCGCGCCACGGGCCGCCGCCTCCGACACCAGCGATTCGAGTCGCTGGAAGTGCCGCGCATTGACCAGCCCGCAATAGCTCGGATGCGCGGCAGCGCCGGGGTAGAGCTTTTCCATCGCCGCATCGAGCGCGGCGACGAAGGCATCGAGCCTGGCGCGCGGCACCAGCAGCAGATCGGGCGCCAGGCAGGCCTGGCCGCCGTTGAAAGTCTTGGTGGCGATGATGCGTTGCGCGGCAGCGTCGATGTCGGCGTCGTCGGCGATGATCACCGGGCACTTGCCGCCGAGTTCCAGAGTCACCGGCACCATGTTCCGTGCCGCGGCCTGCATCACCAGCGCGCCGACTTGCGGGCTGCCGGTGAACATCAGGTGATCGAAGGGCTGCCTGGCGAATGCCTTGCTGATCTCGAGCCCGCCATGGATCACCGCGACTTCGCTCGCATCGAAATAGGCGCGCACCGCCGTGTCCAGCGCGCGCGCACTCTCCGGCATCAGGTCGGACGGGCAGAGCATCGCGCGATTGCCCGCGGCGAGCGCAGTGGTCAGCGGCACCAGCACCAGATTCAGCGGCGCGTTCCACGCGCCCATGATGCCGACTACGCCCAGCGGCTGATACTGGACTTCAGCGCGCGCGCCGAACAGATTGAAGGGCGCCGGCGCCTTGCGCCGCTGCGGGCGCATCCAGCGATGCACCTGTTTGCGAGCCGCAGTGAACACGGTCACCGACGCGAAAATTTCCGCGAGCAGCGTCCACTCCGGCGCGCGCACCGGGAAGTCTTTCATCGCCGCGGCATGCAGCGCGTCGCGATGCCCGAGGATCATTGCGATCGCGCGGTCGAGGCGGTCACGGCGCGTCGCCAGTGACACCGGCTGATCGGCGAGAAAAGCCTCGCGCTGTCGTCGCAGCAGACCGGGCAGATCCAGCTCGGCGGATCGGGTCGTCACTGCCTGTCCGGCGCACGCGTCCCGGCTGCCACGCCCGGCGTGAAACTCACCGGCAAGGCTTTCATCCCGCGCGCCTCCCCAACCAGGTAGGCGGGGACGAAGGCCTCGTCCACCCGGTAGTCCCCCAGCCGCTGCAGCACCGCGGTCAGCACCACCTCGATCTCCAGCCGCGCCAGGTTGCGGCCCAGGCAGATGTGCGCGCCGCTGCCGAAGGCGATGTGCGGATTGGGCGAGCGGTCGAGCACGCATCGATCGGCCTCAGGGAACACGCGCTCGTCGCGATTGGCCGAGCCGTGCAGTCCGAACAGCCAGTCGCCTTTCTTGAGCGCCTGACCATCGATCTCGGTGTCTTGCGTGACCGTGCGCCGCAGGCCCTGCACCGGCGTGGAATAGCGCACGAACTCTTCGATCGCCGCCGGCCAGGCGCGTGTGCCGGACAACAGATTCCGCTTTTCGTCCGGATGGCGGGCGAGGTGCAGAAGTGACTCCAGCAGCACCGCACTGGTGGTATCCAGCCCGCCAAACAGGATGATCAGCAGGGTGCGGAAGATGTCCTCGTCGCTGAAAGGCTTGCCGTCGATATCCGACTCCAGCAGCAGCCCGACGATGTCGTCAGCCGACGGCTGCGTGCGCCGCTTCGCGACGATGCCCATCAGGCAGGCGCCGATGTCTTCACCGGCCTTGATCACGCCCGGCAGATCGGTGGCGCGGCCGCGCGTGAGGTACTCGATCCAGTCGCTCATCTGCTGGCGCAGCTCGGCCGGCACGCCCAGCAGCGGCAGCACGATCGCCGGCAGCAGCGGCCGTACCAGCGCCGCGGCCAGATCGGCCTGGCCGTCGGCGATGAAACCGTCGATCAAGCCCTGCACCGTGGCCTCGATCAGCGCGCGCTTGGCCGCCACGGCCTCGGTGGTGAAGCGCTTGTTGAGGATGCGCCGGAAGCGGGTCTGCAGCGGCGGGTCCAGGTCGATCGGGAACATCTGGTAGGGATGCGGCGGAATGCCGACGCCGGTGGTAGAAGAGAAGCGCGCGTAGTCCTCGAAAATCTTCTTCACCGTGTCGTAGCGCGACGCCACATAGAAGCCGCCGTGCTGCAGCGAGCGGCCGATCGGGCAGCGCTCGCGCAACGCCGCGTATATCGGATACGGGTCGGTCATCTGCTCGGTCGACGCATGGTCGAAAGCCGACACCGGGACTTCCGGATTCTGCTCTGACATCGCTCTGGTTCTCCTCGTGTCACGGTTCGAAGTGCGCGGCATCTCATTGCGAATCCGGAGCCGCTGCGATGGCGACGATGTTACAGGATCGCTATTTTGTCAACGCGCGGACTTGTGGTGAATTGTCTGCCGGGCGACCGGCAACCTATCCTTGCGCTCCCGTCGAGCGAGTCTCACCTCAAGCCCATGTCGTCGACCAACGTGATACCGAATCTGCGCTCCGCAGTCGACACCGTCGCGCAGGACTGGAGCCGGCTTGCGGCGTATCTCGGCGCGCGGGGCTTGCGCTTCCCGGCCGATCCGCCGCCGCGGCAGTTTGCCGGTGGCTTCGCCAATCTCAATTATCTGATCACGCTCGACGGCCGCGAGGCGGTGCTGCGACGCCCGCCGATGGGTCCGCTGCCGCCGGATGCGTACGACATGGGCCGCGAATCGAAAATCCTGTCGCGACTGTGGGAGCGATTTGCACTGGCGCCGCGCGCGCTGCACCTGTGCCTGGACGCGAGCGTGCTCGGCGCGCCATTCCAGATCACCGAGTACCGCCGCGGCGTGTCGTTCCGCGACGAGCTGCCGGCGCCGCTGGGCGGCGACGCCGACGTCGGTCGCAAGCTCGGGCGGCTGATGATCGAGGTGCTGGCCGAGTTGCATCGCGTCGATCCGCAAGCGGTCGGTCTGGGCGATCTGGGCAAGCCGCAGGGATTTCTGCTGCGCGCAGTCGAAGGCTGGTGCAAGCGAGCGCACCTGGCGGTCGAAGGCTGGGCCACGCCGCGGACCACGCGCCTGATCACCGAGTTGTCCGCCTGGCTGTGCGCGCACCGGGTGCCCGACGGCGCGGCCGTGCTGCTGCACAACGACTTCAAGCTCGACAACCTGCTGCTCGATCCGGACAGCCTGCGGCCCGTCGCGGTACTCGATTGGGACCAGGGCACGCGCGGCGACGGCCTGTTCGATCTGGCGACGCTGCTCACCTACTGGGTCGAGCCGGACGATCCGGAGGTGATGCACCAGATGCGGCAGATGCCGACCGCGCAGCCGGGCTTCCCGACGCGCCGACAGGCCGCCGCGGCTTACGCGACCTTGAGCGGACGCGACCTCTCGGACTTCGGCTTCTATCGCGTGCTCGCCACGTTCAAGACCGCGGTGATCTTTCAGCAGTTGCACGCACGCTGGCGCGCCGGCGGCACCCAGGACGCGCGCTACGCGGAGTTCGGCCGCCTCGCCGAGGGGCTGCTGGAAATGGCGCAGGATATTGGTAAAGGCAAACTTTTTTAGCAAAGCTGAGATCAAGCAATCCCTTCTCCCGCGCGCGGGAGAAGGGACAACGCAACAGGAAATCAACCATGGATTTTTCCCTTTCACCGAAGCTGCTCGATCTGCAGGAGCGCACGTGTCGCTTCATCGCCGACGAAATCATTCCGCTCGAGAAAGATCCGCGGCAGACGCCACATGGCGTCACCGAAGCATTTCGCCACGACCTGGTCGCGCTCGCGCGCAAGGCCGGTCTGCTCACTCCGCATGCCTCGACCGAACTCGGTGGCCTGGGCCTGTCGCATGTCGAGAAGGCCATCGTTTTCGAGGAGTCCGGCTACTCGCCGTTGGGGCCGGTGGCGATGAACATTCACGCGCCCGACGAGGGCAACATTCATCTCATGGAAGTGGCCGCCAGCCCGGCGCAGAAAGAGCGCTGGCTCAAGCCGCTGGTGGAAGGCCGCATCCGCTCCTGCTTCTCGATGAGCGAGCCCGCACCGGGCGCCGGCTCCGATCCCTCGATGATGCAAACGCGCGCGGTGCGCGACGGCGACGGCTACCTCATCACCGGCGACAAGTGGTTCATCACCGGCGCCGACGGTGCGGCCTTCTCGATCATCATGGCGAAGATGGAGGACGGCTCGGCGTCGATGTTTCTCGCCGACATGAACCAGAGCGGCGTGCACTTGCAAAGGATGATGGAGTCGCTCGATACCGGTTTCGCCGGCGGCCATGGCGTGCTGCGTTTCGAGAACCTTCGCGTGCCGGCCGCGGACGTGCTCGGCGAAATCGGCAAGGGCTTTCAGTACGCGCAGATCCGCCTGGCGCCGGCGCGGCTCACGCACTGCATGCGCTGGCTGGGCGCGGCGCGGCGCGCGCACGACGTGGCGCTGGACTACGCGCGCAAACGCCAGGCGTTCGGCAGGACGCTCGGCGAACATGAAGGCGTGGGTTTTCCCCTCGCCGACAACGTCATGGACCTGCACGGGGCGCGTCTGAACATCCTGCACACCGCGTGGGTGCTCGACCAAGGGGCGCAGGGCAACATCGAGTCCAGCATGACCAAGGTCACGGTGTCGGAAGCGGTGTGGCGCGTGGTCGATCGCAGCGTGCAGGTGCTGGGCGGCCAGGGTGTCACCGGCGAGACCATCGTCATGCGCATCTTCAAGGACATCCGCGGATTTCGCATCTACGACGGCCCCAGCGAAGTGCATCGCTGGAGTATCGCCCGCAAAATTCTCGGCAAGCCGCAGCGCGCATGAAAAAAGCCCCGACCGCTCAGCGGCCGGGGCTTTTTTAGAGCTTCGGCAGAAGGCTTTTAGTTACCGCCGCCGCTGCCCGCACCATCGCCGCCCGAACCACCGTTGGCGGTGTTGCTGTTGCCACTGCTGCTCTTGTTGTTGATGCCGGCGTCCTTGATCTGCTGGCCGCCTTCACCCTGCTTGCCGCCGCCCGGGCCCATGCCGGTGAATCCGGCGTCGCGCTTCTTCAGCGAGGCGGGTTTCGGATCCGGCTTCGCGGCCTCCTTGGACTTGTTGCCGACGCCGACGCCGGCATCCTTGAGCTGATTGCCGCCCTCGCCTTCGCTACCGCCGCCGGGGCCCTGGCCCAGTGCCGCCGAACCCGCAAACGCCGCCGCGCTGCTGAGTCCCAATGTGAAAGCGAGCGTCGTCGCGCCCAGTACCGTCTGTGCATTCAATCTCATACGTCACCCGAGTGTTTGGCCTTCATCTTGAAGACCGCGTGACAGTAGGGGTTGGGCAATGAATTGCCTGTGAACCTTGCCGGCGCTATGCGCGCGTGGCCATCGCCTCGATCACCGCCTGCCCCAGCTCCGACAGCGTGAATGGCTTGCGCAGCACCGCCTGGCCATCGAGGCCGGCGTCCGGCATCACCCGACCCGCGGTGTAGCCGGAGGTCAGCAGAACGGGGATCGTGGGCCAGCGCTGCGCGACTTCCAGCGCCAGATCGACGCCGCTGATGCCGTCGGGCATCACCACGTCGGACAGCACCAGGTCGACCGACTTGCCGATACCCAGCTGTTGCAGCGCCGCGCGGCCGTTGTCGGCCTCGCGCACGGCGTAGCCGAGTTCGCGCAGCATGCCGGCGGTGGCGGCGCGCACGCCGGCGTCGTCGTCCACCAGCAGCAGCACTACGCCGCGGCCGCTGATCTCCGGCAAGGGCAGGTCCAGCGGCGCCGGCGCCGCGCCGGCCTGGTCAATCTTCGGCAGGTGGATCGACACCGTGGTACCGCGTCCGACCTCGCTGTCGATGCTAACGAAGCCGCCCGACTGCTTGGCGAACCCGTAGACCTGGCTCAGGCCCAGCCCGGTGCCGCGGCCGATGCCCTTGGTGGTGAAGAAGGGTTCGAACACGCGCTGCAGCACTTCCGGCGACATGCCGGCACCGGTATCGGTGAGCGACACCACCACGTAGTCGCCAGCGGCGGCCTCGCGCCGCGCGGCACCCGCCGGGTCGACGTGGCAAATCGCGGTCGTCAGCGTCAGCGTGCCGCCGCCGGGCATGGCGTCGCGCGCGTTGATCGCCAGATTGAGCACGGCGTTTTCGAGCTGATGCGGATCGGTGCGGCAATGCCAGACGTGCGGCGCGCGCTCGATCCTGAGCTTCACGGTCTCGCCGAGCGCGCGGTACGAGTCGCCGAGGAACTTGGCGAGCCTTGGCT
>CAXTSJ010000001.1:111635-220618 GCA_964246995.1 uncultured Hydrocarboniphaga sp. | reverse complement strand
GCGGTCGAGCAGATGCTCGAAGCTCGGGATCAGGTCGTCAACGCAGACCACTTCGATGGCCAGATTCTGGCGCCGCGAAAAACCCAGCAGCTGCTGTGTGAGCTTGGCGCCGCGCAGCACGCCGTCCTGCGCGGCGGTGACCAGGCGGCGCATCTTGTCGTCAAGGGTCACGCGGCGCGCGACCACTTCCAGGCTGCCGCCGATCACCATCAGCAGATTGTTGAAGTCATGCGCGATGCCGCCGGTGAGCTGGCCCACGGCCTCCATCTTCTGCGCCTGGCGCAGCTGGTCTTCCACGGCGCGGCGATCGGTGACGTCGGACACCACGCCGGCCATGCGCACCGGCTGGCCGTTTTCGTAGAACGTCCGCGCGCTCACCTGCACCCAGCGGATGGCGCCGTCGCTGGCGCGGCGGATGCGCGCCTGCAGCTCGATGGGCTGGCCCGGAGCCGGGTTGCGGAAAGCCTCGACGACCATCGCCTGGTCTTCGGCGATCACGTGCGACAGCACCGTCTGCCGGCCCCAGTCCGACGTCGTGTCGGCGTGGCCGAAGATCTGCGCATGGCGCTGCGAGCGGCGCGTGGTGTCGCTGCTCAGATCGATGTCCCAGCTGCCCATTTCGGCCGCCTCCAGCGCCAGGTTCAGGCTGGCCTCGGTGCGCTGGCGCTCGGCGATCTCCCGCGCCAGGCGTTCGTTGGCGGCGGCCAACTCCTGGCTGCGGAGCCGGTTGTGGCTGAGATCGGTGACCACCCCGCAGATCACCCGCGGCAAGCCGGCGTCCACTCGCAGCTCCACCAGCGAAATGTTCACCGGCACGTCGCTGCCGTCGTCGGCGCGCAGAGAGAACTCGCCAGTGGTGGCGATGCCCGGGCTCAGGCGCATCAATCGTTCGAAAGCCTGGCGCTCCGGCTCCGCGAGAAAGCCGGACATGTCCTGGCCCAGGATCGTCTCGCGCGGCTGCTTGGCCAGCCCGGCGAAGTGCTGATTGCAGTACAGCACCGTGCCGTCATCGCCCAGGGTGACCGCGCCCTCCTGCATCTGCTCGATCAGCACGCGATACGGGCGGTCGGCATTGTCGAGCGTGTAGACCTGCTGGCCGCCGGCGCCGCTGACGACCACCGCGTCGACGTCGCCGTTGCGGATCGCATCGAGCGTCTCCTCGGCCTCGCGCAGACGCGCTTCAAGCTCCGCGCGGTCGAGGCCCGACAGGTTGCGAGTGCGCTCCATGTCGTCCGGGTTCAGGGCTTGCCCGATGGCAGCGGCACCAGGTCCAGGCCAGCGAGCACGCGCTCCTGGTCGGACAGGTCGCCGATGATGCGGCGCAGCGGCTCGGGCAACACCTTGACCAACGTCGGCGTCGCCACCACTTGCAGATCGCGCGTCGCCTCGGGGTTCTGGTAGACGTCGATCACTTCAAGGTCGACCTCGCCCTTGAAGTTTTCCTCAAGGATGCGATGCATGTTGTCGATGGCGCGCATCGAGCGCGGGGTCGAGCCGGTGACGAACAGCCGCAGCTTGTAGCGCATCGCCGGCGCGCTGTCGGTGCTCATCCGAGCTCCGCCTTCTTGACCGGCTTGATGTCGAGACCCACCAGCACGCGCTCGGTGTCGGACAAATTGCCGATGATGCGTTTGAGCGGCGGCGGCAGGTAGCGCACCAGCGTCGGCAGCGCCACGATCTGATCGCCGGCGGCGAGCTGCGGCGTCACCAGCAGGTCAACCACCTCGATGCTGTAGCGGCCCGCCAGATGCTCCTCGCAGGTGCGCTTGAGATTGGCGATGGCGGCGAGCGACTTGGGCGTCTGCCCGGCTACGTAGAGACGCAGGTTGTAGTTGTCGGCGTCGGTCGAGACCTGATGCTGGGTTGGGTTCATCGGCTAGATCCCGCGTCGTTTGGCCATGGAAAGACGGTCGCTGCCCAGCGCGTTTTCACGCGCGTCTTCCTGGTCGATCAAGGTGGCGATCTCGGCCTCGTCGGCGTCCACCGCAGCACGCAGCTCGGCAATCTGCCGCTCCACCGCCAGGCGCTTGCGCGCCACCTCGCGGCGGCGACGTTCGGTGTTCTGCAAGCGCTCGCGCTCGGCTTCGCGTTCGCGCGCTTCCTGCGCCTGGCGCGCGCTGCCGGTGAGCACGCCGTCGGGGCCCACATAGACTTCGATCAGCTCGATGCCGTGGTCGGTGAGCCGGTATTCGCGCAGCTGCTTGGAGTGGTTCATGCCGCGCGACTTGAGCAGGTACAGGACACGGTTGCGCTCGCCGTTGGCCTCGACGTCGTCGAGCGAGATCCAGGTGTCCATCAGGGATGAGACGCTGCGCTCGCTCTCGTTCATCTGTTGACCCGTCGACGACAGACTGGTGAACAGCGAGGTGATGCCGCGGGTCTTGCAGATGTCGGCGAGGCGCACCAGCGTGGCGTGGATCTCGATGTCGGGACCGCGGAACGCGGAGATGGGATCGACCACGATCACGGTGGGCTTGAACTCCTCGATGTCGCGGTTCATCCGCGCCAGATGCATCTCGAAGCCGTAGAGGCTGGGCCGCGCCGCTTCGAAACGCAGCAGGCCGGCGTCGAAGTGCCGGCTCAGATCGATGCCCACCGAACGCATGTTGCGCATGATCTGGTCGGGCGACTCCTCGAAAGCGAAATACAGGCAGCGCTCGCCGCGGCTGCAGGCCGCATCGACAAAGGCGGCGCCGAACGTGGACTTGCCGGTGCCCGCCAGGCCCGAGATCAGCACGCTCGACCCGCGGAAATAGCCGCCGATGCCGAGCATCGCGTCGAGGTCGGCGACGCCGGTGGCGACCGCTTCCTGCGAGATGCGGTGCCCGAGCCCGGCGGAGGTGATCGGCATGACGCTGATGCCGCGGCCGTCGATCAGGAACGGATATTCGTTGGTGCCGTGCTCCGAGCCGCGGTACTTGACCACGCGCAGCCGGCGCGTCGTCACCTGGTCGATGACTCGATTGTCGAGCAGGATCACGCAGTCGGAGATGTATTCCTCGATGCCATAACGGGTGAGCTGGCCGTCGCCGCGCTCGCCGGTGATGACGGCGGTGACGCCCTTGTCCTTGAGCCAGGCGAACAGCCGGCGCAACTCCGCTCGCAGGATCGTGGTGTCGGTGAAGCCGGAGAACAGCGCCTCCAGCGTGTCCAGCACCACGCGCTTGGCGCCGACGGTGTCGATGGCGTAGGCCAGGCGCACGAACAGGCCTTCGAGATCGTACTCGCCGCTCTCCTCGATCTCGGCGCGCTCGACGCGCACGTGATCGATGATCAGCTTCCCGTCCGCCACCAGGGCATCGACGTCGTAGCCCAGCGAAGCGACGTTCTGCGCCAGGTCGAGCGCGGGTTCTTCGAAGCTCATGAACACGCCAGGGTCGCCGAAGCGGGTGGCGCCGCTGACCAGGAAGCTCATGCCGAAAAGCGTCTTGCCGCAGCCAGCCGCGCCACAAATCAAGGTCGGCCGGCCGGTCGGGAGACCGCCTAGGGTCAGCTCGTCGAGGCCGCTGATGCCGGTGGGCGACTTGGCGAGCGCGGGCGCACTGCGGACTTCAGCCACGAGCGCGGCCTCCGCAGCCTGCATACCTTCGACGCAATGAACGCGCAGCCGAAACACTGTGTCCGAACCTCATGTTCGATCCCCGGTGACGATCTTGATTGGACTGTCCCGCCTCTCACAACGGGTTCCCGAATTCTGTTTGCTACTGCCGACTGTTTTTTAGCAGCGGCTAATAAACTCAAGATGAACGCAGCAAGCAGGCCAGAGTAGGTTGGAGTGAGCGCAAGCGATCCCCAACATGGGTGGGCAAATCGAGCGGGACTGTTGGGGTTCGCGTCGCTCACCCCAACCTACGGTCAACCCCTGTCGCCCATCTGCGCGCCGTGCTCGAACAGCTCCTGGCGATAGCGCGCGAAGCAGCGCATGCCGCAGCGCAGGCGCAACAGCGCGCCCTCGGCGATCAGCTTCGCCGTCTGCGGCTGCTCGGTGATCAGCGGACGGATCACCTCCTGGTTCCAGGCCAGTGAATGACGCACGTCGAGGCCGGCGTGCAGCTGGAAGTAGCGGCGGCCCGCGACCGACACGCCGAGGCGGCGCAGGCCCTCGTTGACTTTGGACACGCGGCCGGGCGCGGTCAGCTCGACCACGCCCAGCGCGCCGATCGACTGATAGGCGTAGCGCCGCTGCGCGGCCAGCGCGACCATCATGTTGGCCAGGGCCAGCGCCTCCCACACCGTGCTGTCGATGTCGGACGCCAGCGAAAATTCCTCGGCGGTGGCGGCGAGCATCGGGCCGTGCATGCCGTCCTCATTGCCGCGGCCCATCTCGTCCCAGTAATTGCGCGCCAGCTCCAGCTTGGGCCGGGGCGGCAGACGCAGCTGGGTGAGCGCGACCAGATCATCGAAACCCGCCTCGCCGGCGACTTCCTGCGCCAGGAACCAGCGCATCTGCGGCATCGACGCCTGTTCGGCCAGCCAGTCGAACAGCGGATCGTGCTGGCCCGGCCCGGTCTCGCGAAGTGCTTCGAACCAGGCCATGAAGCCGTCGACATCGGCGGGTAGATCGATCAGCTGCGACGCAACCTCGCGGCGCTCGGACTCGACGAACTCGATCTCCATCTTGCGCAGGCTGAAGTCGCGCGCGAGTTCAGCCTCCCAGTCGGCATCGGCGATGCCCGGCGACAGGCGACCCTGGTTGCGCCGCGCCAGGTCACGATGCAGGCGGTCGTTCGCGTTGACGGTGTTTGCGGGCGGCGCGAGCGATGCGCTGCGCTGATCGAAGATGCCCATAGTGTTGACTGCCATTTGCATAAGAGGGCGGCGAGTGTCGGCGAGGTGTGCTTGCTCAGGTGTTAATTGAAGAGACCTATGCGATGCGGCGCGCGTTCAGTCGCGCGGTGGAGCATTGGCGCGCATTAAGACGATCGGGTCTATTTGTTGAACCCCTCGACATAGCGTGTCGAACGGGCCATGCGTAGCCTGCAGCCGGCTTCATGTTATCGCGAAGGATCGATCGGCTCCGCAGTGTCGCGGGGCTTTGCTCACGGAAGGGCGTATGAGTTTGCCGGCATCACCGCGCATCGAGGATCACGGCGTCATCGGCAACCTCGCCACGGTGGCGCTGGTGGCGATCGACGGCTGTATCGACTTCGCCTGCTTCCCCAAGTTCGACTCGCCGACGATCTTCGCCTCGATTCTCGACGAGCAGCGCGGCGGCGTCTTCAGCCTGGCCCCGCAGTGCGCGGCGCGGCGCCTCAAGCAGACCTATCTGCCCGACACCAACGTGCTGCTGACACGCTTCTTCACCGCCACCGGCGTGGGCGAGATCACCGACTTCATGCCGCTGCCGGAAGATGGCGTCGCCGCGTGTTTCCGCATCGTGCGCAATCTGCGCGCGATCAAGGGCGAGGTGCGCTTTCGCCTGCATTGCGCGCCGCGTTTCGATTACGGACGCTGCAAGCATCGGCTGCACATCGATGGCAATGTCGCGCGCTTCGTGCCGAACGACGGCGCCACGCCGCTGCGACTGATCGTCGCCGGCGGTTTGCAGCGTGTCGACGAGGACGCCGGCAGCGAGATCGTGCTGCAGGCCGGCCAGAGCACCAACGTGATTCTCGAAGCCGAGTGTCCGCAGCAGACCGTCGACGTGGCCAGCGGTGACCACGGCCTGGCCGCGACCGTCGCCTACTGGCGGCACTGGAGCGATCGCTCGACCTACCGCGGCCGCTGGCGCGAGATGGTCACGCGCTCGGTGCTCACCCTCAAGCTGCTGATGTCCAGGGAGCACGGATCGATCATCGCCGCCGCGACTTTCGGCTTGCCCGAAAACCCGGGCGGCAAGCGCAACTGGGACTATCGCTACACCTGGATCCGCGACGCCGCCTTCACCGTCTTCGCCTTCATGCGCCTGGGTTACGTGGAGGAGGCCGCGGCTTTCGTCGACTGGGTGCAGGCGCTGTGCACCAAGGCGCGCGGCGACGGGTCGCTGCAGATCATGTACGGCATCGACGGCCGCGCCGATCTCACCGAGACCACGCTGGATCACCTGAGCGGGCATCTGGATTCGCGGCCGGTGCGCATCGGCAACGGCGCGTTCGACCAGCAGCAACTCGACATCTACGGCGCGCTGCTCGACGCGGTGTACATCGCCAACAAGAACGGCGCGCCGAGTTCGCTGGACTCCTGGAAGAAGCTCAGCGGCATCGTCGAGTTCGTCTGCGAGCACTGGCAGCAGGCCGACGCCGGCATCTGGGAATTCCGCGGCGAGCAGCAGCACTTCCTGCATTCGCGGCTGATGTGCTGGGTGGCGGTGGACCGCGCCTATCGCCTGGCGATGAAACGTTCGCTGCCGGCGCCGCTGGAGCGCTGGGCGAGCGTGCGCGACGCGATCCACGCCGACATCACCGAACACTTCTGGAACGCCGATCGCGAGACGTTCGTGCAGACGCGCAAGGGCGATGCGCTGGACGGCGCGATCCTGCTGATGCCGATGCTGCGCTTCATCGCGCCGACCGATCCGCGCTGGCTGTCGACGCTTGCGGCCATCGGCGAGGATCTGGTGGAAGAGCCTTTTGTCCACCGCTATCGCGCCAACCAGGTGCCGCACGACAACTTGATCGGCAACGAGGGCTCGTTCACCGCGTGCTCGTTCTGGTACGCCGAGGCGCTGGCGCGCAGCGGCCAGGTGGATCGGGCGCGGCTGCTGTTCGAGGGCATGCTCGCCAGCGCCAATCACCTGGGTCTTTACTCGGAAGAAATCGGCGAGGCCGGCCAGCAGCTCGGCAATTTTCCGCAGGCACTGAGCCATCTCGCGCTGATCAGCGCGGCGGTGATTCTCGACCGCGAACTCAGCGGCAAAAAACCCGAGGCCTGGTCGCGATGAGCCTGGACCTGAAAACGCGCTACGACATCGTCGTCATCGGCAGCGGCGCGGGTGGCGCGACGCTGGCGCATCGGCTCGCGGCCGGCGGCAAGTCGATCTTGATCCTGGAGCGCGGCGAGCGTTTGCCGCGCGAGGCGCAGAACTGGGAGTCGCGCGAGGTGTTCGGCCGAGGCCGCTACATGACGCGCGAGCAATGGCGCGACGATCGCGGCCGGCGCTTCCGGCCGTCGACGTATTACAACGTCGGCGGCAACACCAAGGTGTATGGCGCGGCGCTGTTCCGGCTGCGTGCCAGCGACTTCGAAGCCCGACAGCACGCCGACGGGCTGTCGCCGGCCTGGCCACTGGGCTACGCCGATTTCGCGCCCTACTACCTGCAGGCGGAGCGGCTGTATCAGGTACACGGACAGCGCGGCGCCGATCCGACCGAGCCGCCGGAGGCCGCGGCCTACAAGCATCCGCCGCTGGCGCACGAACTCGCCGTGGCCGAACTCGACGAGGATCTGCGACGCATCGGCTGCCGCCCGTTCCCCCTGCCGCTGGCGCTGCATGTCGACGCCGCGCGGCCCGCGCGCAGCCCCTGCATCCGCTGCGGCACCTGCGACGGCTTTCCGTGCTTGCTCAACGCCAAGTCGGACGCGCAGATCACCTGCATCGATCCGGCGCTGGAATATCCCAATGTGCAGCTGCTCACCGGCGCCTATGTGCAGCGGCTGGAAACCTGTGCGAGCGGTCGCGCGGTGCGGCGCGTGCATGTCGTGCACAACGGCGAGCCGCTGATCGTCGAGGCCGACATCGTCGTGGTTGCTTGCGGCGCCATCAACAGCGCCGCGCTGCTGCTGCGCTCGGTCACTACGCAACATCCGCAAGGGCTCGCCAACGGCTCGGGCCTGCTGGGGCGGCACTACATGTGTCACGTCAATTCGGTGGTGATGGCGCTGAGCCCGCAGCGCAATCCGACGCGCTTCCAGAAAACCCTGGGCCTGAATGATTTCTACGAGCGCGGCGAGGACGGCGCGCTCGGCCATGTGCAGATGCTCGGCAAGGTCGACCGCAACGTGCTCGCGGCGCGCGCGCCGCTGGCGCCGTCGGCGCTGCTCGGCAAGATCGCGGCGCACAGCCTGGACTTCTGGCTGATGAGCGAGGACCTGCCGAGTGCGGACAATCGCGTGCAGGTCGACGGCGACGGCGGCATCCGCCTGCGCTATGCGCCCAACAATGTCGCCGCGCACCAGAAGCTGATCCGGCGCTGGCGCGAGCTGCTGATGCGCAGCGATCGTCGCCGCAAGTGGCTGCCGCGCCGCGCGGTGATTTCACAACGCGTGCCGCTGTCGGGGGTGTCGCATCAGTGCGGCACCGCGCGCTTCGGCGCCGATGCGCAGACCTCGGTGCTCGATCTCGATTGCCGCGCGCACCAACTCGACAATCTCTATGTCGTCGATGGCAGCTTCTTCCCCTCGATCGGCGCCGTGAACCCGACGCTCACCATCATCGCCAACGCCCTGCGCGTGGGCGACGTTATCGGCGCGAGGCTGGCATGAGCGCTCCACGAAGTGAACGGCTACTTCGTGGGGACCCCGCATGAACACCCCACGAAGTGAACAGCTACTTCGTGGGGACCCCGCATGAGCGCGCTCGTGATCCTTGGCATCGAACTCCCCGCGCGCGATCCGCAGGCGCTCGCGTCGTTCTAT
This sequence comes from uncultured Hydrocarboniphaga sp., assembly GCA_964246995.1. Taxonomy (GTDB): domain Bacteria; phylum Pseudomonadota; class Gammaproteobacteria; order Nevskiales; family Nevskiaceae; genus Hydrocarboniphaga. The sequence continues at coordinate 212,044 of CAXTSJ010000001.1, read as the reverse complement.
TGCGAGGCGCTCGACTTCAGGCGCATTCGCGAGGACCGCGATGGCATCGAACTGGAACTCGCCGGCTGCATCCTGCGCCTGCGCGCGGCACCGGGCGGACGCGCGATGCCGGCCGGCAGCCGCAGCCACGATCGCTGGTTCCGCCACATCGCCATCGTCGTGCGCGACATGGCCGCCGCCTGTCAGCGCATCGACGCGTTGCACGCGGCAAGAATCTCCGCGGAAGCGCAGACGCTGCCGGCGTGGAACCGAGAGGCTGCGGGTATCGAGGCGCTGTACTTCCGCGATCCGGAAGGCCACCCGCTGGAGCTGATCCGCTTTCCGCCGGACAAGGGCCGGCCGCAGTGGCATCGGCCGGGCGACGATCTTTTCCAGGGCGTGGATCACAGCGCCATCGTGGTTGCCGACACCGATGCGAGCGCCCTGTTTTATCGCAATCTCGCGGGCCTATCGCCGATCGCCGAGGCGCACAACCACGGCCGCGAACAGGAACGCCTCAGCGGCGTCGCCGGCGCCAACCTGCGCGTGACCACGCTCGCCGACGCGCAGGCCAAGCCCGACATCGCGCCGCATCTGGAGCTGCTCGAGTACCGCATGCCGCGCGACGCGCAGCCGATGCCGCCTGATACCGGCGACAACGATGCCTGGGCCGCGCGCACGATTTTTTCGAGGCCCGAATCGAACGGCAGCGCATCGCCCGACGCCAAGGGGTTGCTGGATCCTGATGGTCATCGAGTACTGATTCCATGAATGTGCTTTTCGGTTTTCTGGCGATGCTGTGCGGCGTGATCCTGACCACGCAGGTGGGCAACAACACCCTGCTCGGCAAGATCCTCAACAACCAGTACATCCCGGCCGCGGTCAACATGATGGTGGGCCTGGTGATGACTTTTGCGCTGGTAGCGATCGTGCACAAGCCCTGGCCGCCGGCCGCGGCGGTGAGCACGGCGCCCTGGTGGACCTGGCTCGCTGGCGGCGTGCTCGGCGCGGTGTACCTCACCGGCAACATCCTGCTCGCGCCCAAGCTCGGCGCCGGCGCGCTGGTGGCCTGCGTGGTGACCGGGCAGCTGCTGTTCGCGGTGGTCTGCGATCACTTCGGCCTGCTCGGATTCGAACAGCATTCGGCGACGATCTGGCGCGGTGTCGGCTGCGTGCTGATGATCGGCGGGCTGGCGCTGATCGCCAAGTTCTGATCGAACGATCAAAGGAGATTCACGACATGGATACCGGCTTGCGGGACAAGGTGGTGGTGGTCAGCGGCGCGACCGGCGGCATCGGCAAGGCGATCGCCGCGGCCTTCGTCACTGAGGGCGCCAAGGTCGCGGTACTCGGGCGCAAGCGCGAAGAGGTCGACAAGGCCGTCAAGGCAATCAACCAGGGCCCGGGCAGCGCTCTGGGCTTCACCGCCGACCTGCTGTCGTCGGACGACGTGGGCAAGCTCGTCGGCGACATCAAGCAGAAGCTCGGTGTCGCGCAGGTGCTGGTGAACGCGGCCGGCGGCGTGACCAAGTTCGGATCGTTCGAAGAACTCACCGACGAAGACTGGCAGAAGGACTTCGATCTCAACCTGATGACAGCGGTGCGCATGACGCGCGCGTTTCTGCCGGCGATGCGCACGCAGGGCTGGGGTCGCATCATCAGCATGGCCTCGGAATCCGGCATCCAGCCGGACAAGGACATCCCCAACTACAACGCTTCGAAGGCCGGGCTGATCGCGTTCTCCAAGAGCATCTCGAAGGCCTATGCCGCCGACGGCGTGCTGATCAACACCGTGTCGCCGGCTTTCATCATGACGCCGCTGGTGCACCGCATGATCGAGGAGCGCGCGGAGAAAAATGGCCAGGACTTCGACGCCGCGCTCAAGGACTTTCTGCAGAAGGAGCGCCCGCACATCGAGCTGCACCGGCCGGGCACGGTGGAGGAAGTCGCGGCCGGTGTGGTGTTTCTGGCCTCGACTTCCGCGAGCTTCATTCTTGGCTCCAACTTGCGAGTGGATGGCGGCTCCATCGCCAGCATCGGCAACTGATCATGGCGATGAATCCAAAACCCCTGCAGGGGCAGGTCGCCGTCGTCACCGGCGGCGCCACCGGGCTCGGCGGCGCGGTCAGCCTGGCGATGGGCGCGGCCGGCGCGGCGGTGGTGGTCAACTACAGGAGCCACGCCGACGATGCGCGTGCGGTGGTCGCCGAGATCGAGAGCCGGGGCGGACGTGCGATCGCCGCCTACGCCGATATTTCCGACGCCGAGGAAGTCGCCACGCTGTTCGAGCGCGCGGTCCGCGAGCTGGGCACGGTGGACATCCTCGTCGCCAATGCTGGCCTGCAAAAGGACGCGGCCTTCGTCGACATGAGCGTCGACGACTGGGAAGCCGCGCTCAAGGTCGATCTCACCGGGCAGTTCCTGTGCATGCAAGCGGCGGCGCGCGAGTTCATCCGCCGCGGCGTGGTGCAAAGCGTGTCGCGCGCAGCCGGTAAGATCATCTGCATGAGTTCGGTGCACCAGCTGATTCCCTGGGCCGGACATGTCAACTACGCGGCGGCCAAGGGCGGTGTGGAGATGCTGATGCGCAGCGTGGCGCAGGAGCTGGCGCCGCAGCGCATCCGCGTCAACGCGATCGCCCCGGGCGCGATCCAGACGCCGATCAACCAGGACGTCTGGGACGACCCGCAAAAACTCGAAGCCCTGCTCAAGCTCATCCCCTACGGCCGCATCGGCGACCCTGAAGACATCGGCAACGCCGCCGTCTGGCTGGCCTCCGACGACGCCGACTACATCACCGGCACCACGATCTTCATCGACGGCGGCATGTCGCTGTATCCGGGGTTTCGCGACAACGGTTGAGGCTTAGCAGGCGTCTTAGTTTGAATGCCGCCGAGATGCTGCTTTCACAAATAGTGCTGAAAACAGAGTGACGGATCCAATCCATAACAGCGATTCATTCAGGGCATGGTTTTTTGATGAAGCCACTATTTCAGCCATCTTAAAACGAAGTGAAGCGTTTTGGTCCCGACGAACTTTTAGCTCAGTTAGCACTGGCTCCAAATTTTCATGACCGATAAATGCGGCTTCGATTTTCGGTGCCATTAAATCCTCACTACGTGAAAGCAGTTCGATAATTTCGGCGCTGCGCGATAGCGCGAGATATTCATCAATCGTGTAGACGGCAGCACCGATGCTTAAAATGACGCCGCCGCAGCTAGCGACTGTTAAAAGTTTCATGGCGTCGGCGAGACCAGTAGAAGGCCGCAAAAAGCGGCGGCGGCTTGACTGATATCTCATAACCCAAGCGTGTTGTGAGACGCCGCGGTGCCTTCGATTCTGACCCAGTCGCCGATGAGTAATGCCTTTTCGCTGGTACCACAGCCGCTCAGCAGCCCAAATAAGAGAGTAATAACCCGACTAGGTCTTTCCAATTTCATCCCACAAATCACGGATGGATTTCCAGATACCGGTGATGGATTCGCCATGATGCTGCCTCCAAAAAACCAACCCAAACGCGAAAACTCCACATATCCCAGACGGAATAAGCATTGACCATAGTGCTACAGGATTCGGACTGGATACGCCGATGACGAGCATCACGCCCAAGGCAGTCAAAATTCCGACGACCAAAGCAGCAGCCCAGAGACTCATGCTTCCGAAGGCCCTTGCGGTCTTTGCTTTAGCCGATCCATGTTCATGGCCCACCGATAGTTTGTATGTACTGCAAAAGATTCTGCACAGGATTGAGCCTACCACCAGGCAGCAATTGCTGAATGGTTTCGGTTTGTCGCAATGCTGATATTTCTGCAGCGGCCGGCGACCCGCTCAGCCCTTCCACTAATCGCATTGCCGATATCGTCGACTGAACGGCGGTCTTGACGTTCTTAGCAGTACATGCTGCTCCGGCCGCATCTGCAGCGGCAGGTACTGCGCCGGCCAACATGGCAGCAAGGTGTGGTGACGACGCTGCACCAACCCCTGCGCCCTCAACAAGGCTGAAACTATTATTTAAACGTATGGCGTCAGCTGTTGGAATTGGGTTTTTGCTGAATGCGTTCAAATACAAGAAAAAGGGATCGAGCCCCGTCGGATCAGTAAGGCTAATGGGATTCCCCCCGACATAGGCATAGTGAAGCGTCCTCGTTTATTCGAGTCATTCGAAAGCAGAGGTTGATGGCGAGTGTGCCATTGCAAAGTGGATCGGTGAAAGCCCGCCTAGCGATTGATGCGGGCGGTGATGGTTGTAGCGGTGTCGCCAGTCTTCGGTCATGCGGCGCACCTCGTTCAAGCTGGTGAAGACGTAGCGGTCGAGCACTTCGGTTCGGAAGGTTCGGTTGAAGCGCTCGATGTAGGCGTTCTGAGTCGGCTTGCCGGGCTGGATATGGATCAGCGTCACGCCCTGGCGTTGGGCCCAATCCTTCAGCACATTGCTGATGAATTCCGGGCCGTTGTCCAGACGAAGACGTTGTGGCACACCGCGTACTTCGATGAGTTCATCGAGTGCCCGGATCACGCGCGCCGCTGGCAGGCTGCTGTCAATTTCGATCTTCATCGATTCGCGGTTGAAGTCATCATTGACGTTGAAGGTGCGGAATCGTCGTCCGGACCACAGTGCATCAGGCATGAAGTCTGCTGACCAGGTGTGGTTCTGCGAGATCGGCACTTCCAGCGGGTCACGGATGCGATCCAGCAAGCGGCGCTTGCCGCGGCGCGGGAAGTTCAGCTTCAAGTCGATATAGACGCGCCAAGAGCGCGTCTTACCCCAGCCCAGCCCAGCGGCTGCAGCGATTGCGACAGAAGCAAGCTGAAGCCGTGCCCAGGGTTGTCTTTGATATGCGCCTCGATGGCCGCAATCAGCGGCGCGTCATCGCGGAGGCGTGGCAGGTAGTGCCGCGCCGAGCGTGATAGGCACAACGCCCGATCGGCGCGGCGAGCACTCAGCCCATGATCGTTTTGCATCGCCAGACTCAGTTCCAGCCGCCGAGCCTGGCTTAGAGTTTTCGGGAGACCACGTCCTTGAGGGCGTGATGCTCCAGAGCCAGATCCGCATACATCCGTTTCAGCCGGGTCAGCTCGGCTTCGACATCCCGCAGATGCCGCAACTGCGACACCTCCATCCCCACGTACTTGGATTTCCAGACGTAGTAGGTCGGTTCGCTAATGCCGTGCTTGCGGCAAGTCGGCGCAACCTTCGCCCCAGCCTCGACCTCCTTCAATATCCGGACAATCTGTTCCTCGGTAAATCGTGACTTCTTCATGCAGAGCTCCCTTGGGGTGGAACTCTACTTCCAACTGGCTCAAATTAACGAGGACGCTTCACAACACCAGCCGGCGCCACCCGAAGCACCCGATCTACCCGTACCTGCTGCGGCACCTGAAGATCGATCGGCCCAATCAGCTCTGGGCGATGGATATCACGTACATCCCAATGGCCAAGGGCTTCGTCTATATCGCCGCCGTGATCGATTGGTATACGCGCCGGGTGCTGGCCTGGCGCGTGTCGATCTCGATGGAGACGGGCTTCTGCGTCGATGCCGTCGAAGACGCGCTGCATCGCTATGGCAAACCGGAGATCTTCAACACGGATCAGGGCAGCCAATTCACCAGCCTGGCTTTCACCGACCTGCTCAAGCAGAACAGCATCGCCATCAGCATGGACGGCCGCGGCTGCTGGCGCGACAACGTCTTCGTCGAACGGCTCTGGAAGTCGGTCAAGTACGAGGAGGTTTACCTGCACGCCTACGACTCGGTTTCACACGCCAAGGCATCGCTCGGGCGCTACCTCGACTTCTACAACACTCGCCGACCTCACAGCAGCCTTGATCGCAAGACACCGGATCAGGTCTACTTCGCAGCACTGCCATTGGCCATGGCGGCTTAAACCTACGCAGAGAATCCACTTATAAAGTCAGGCCCGTTGTACAGACGATTGGGGCCAGCTCTAAGAGCCAAGTCATAACCCGTGCCCAGCGACGAGCGCTTTAAACTTCCAAACTACGATCGCAACGACCAAAATGCACACGAGCACAGGGATTATGGTCGCCTCTAACAGTATCCAAGTTTGGTTGTTCCCATGTTCGCGGATTTTGGCCCACGCATACTTTGAAGAAGTTAGGACGGAGACCAAAAGAGCGAAGAGAATGAGGCGATGGTCTGCTCCGATAAATAGCGTCACTACTCCGACAAATAATGCAAAAAGGCCAATTTGTTGCAGACGGCTGGACAATGCGCTGATCATTTGCCGCACCCGCAGTCATTACCGCCGCGCAACGCATCGCCCAATGCACCGGCGACACCGCCGCTGATTGCTCCTGCCACAGCCAAACGTGGATCGCCTGCGACGGCACCGCCGACGAGACCTCCGATTGCGCCAGCACCAGATGCGGCACCGAGACTGTTTCCTAAAACTGCCTGCGCACCATTCGCTATTGCGACACTGGTAACCGCTCCCGCGATACCTCCAGCGATTCCCCTTGGGCCTTCGCCACCCACTGCCGATGTGAGTCCGGCGCCAACTCCTGCACTCCCTAGGTTGTTGCCAAGAGTTACAGCAAACGATGTCGAGATAAGGCCAGTTGCCAACCCAGTTACGCCGCCAATTGCTGCGCCTGCGAGACCGCCGTTCACGCCACCGTAAATTGCACCGGTCAAAAGACCACCGAGCGACCCTTCAATCGCAGCAATCGTATCGGCAGAAAGACAATACAACCCGTATGGATCGACCCTCGAAACCGGATTCCCGCCGACATAGCTGTAGGTATTTAGTCCTCCCCCAAGCCCAATTGGATCAGACTGCAAATACCTTCCGGTGCTCGAATCGTAGTACCGGTTCCAGTTGTAGTAGAGCCCCGATTCGGCATCGAAGTACTGGCCTGGAAATCCCAGGTTCAATCCGCCCAGGGTATTCGCCGTGACACTGCGATCGAAAGCAAAGTTGCTGGCGCGCCAGACGATTGCCTTGGACTGGTCGGTCACCACTTCAGGCCGGCCGAGATGGTCGTTATGAACGTAGTACAGAACGTTGTTGCGGATTAACGCGATGGGCTCGCCGTAGAGCCATACGTACTGGGTGGTCAGTGCGGAACCTCCGTTGGAGGTCTCTCCCAAAAGATTGCCAGCACTATCAGTGAAGTAGTTGTAGCTGCCACCAGGCCCGGATTTGCGCACACGTTGGCCCAGGGCATTGACGCTGTAACTCGTCGTGCCTCCACCCGTGCCCACGCTGGTCATGCTGTTGAGAGCATCGTAGCCGTAACTCTGGTTGCCACCGTAGCCGGTCTTGGCGGTGACGTTGCCAAGGCCGCCGCCGTCGTAGCTGAAGGTCTTGGCGCGGCTGCCGGTGATGCTGGGGATGCGGTTGTTACCGGCGTTGGGCATGTAGTCGTCCAGCGCTCCACCCCAGTTGTGCCATTCGCGATTGCCGTTGTTGTCGTAGTAGAAGACCTGGTTGCCAGCCATGGCGTCCACCGACCTGAGACGGGACAAGTCGTCGTAGTTGAAGGTCTGCGTCAGCGAGGCGTTGACGCCGTTGTTGATCTTTGTGAGTTCGTCCACGGGGTTGTAGGCATATGTAAGGCTCTGCGGCGCTCCGAGTGCGGTGATACGAAAGTCCAGGTCGAAGGTGCGGGCCAATGTCAGGCCATTGCCGTAATTGAAACCCCACAGCGGACCGAAGGCACGATACGAAAATCCGCTTGCAAGCTGAGTCTTCGATATGCCGCCGACAACCGCGACGATTGAAGACACTTTGTCGTTCGAGTTGTATTCGTACCGGATTTCAGTCCCGCCGGGATAGATGATCGAGCTGACACGTTCGTTACGGTCGTACGCCCAGGTGGTGACATAGCTGGTGCCACTAATCGTGCTGGACTGTGATGCCAAAGCGCCTGTGGGTGAGAAGGTGTAGGCGGTGCTGCCGGATGCATCGCTGAAACCGCAAAGCCGACCCTTACCGTTGCTGCAGGCGTCGTAGCTGTAATTGAGCGTCAGCGTACTGGCCGTAACCGCTTTGATGCGGTTTAATTCGTCGTAGCTGTAAAGCGTATCGGCGTTATTGGCTCGGCGCATTTTGATACGGTTGCCGGCCTCGTCATAGCTGAAGGTGGTCAGACCAGTGTCGGGGCTGCTCTGCTCGATCAGGTCGCCGAAACCATCGTAGTGATACGTCGTTGTGTTGCCTTTGGGATCGACAACCGACGTCACGCGGTTGGCACCGTCGTAAGTGTATCTGGTGACGTAACCGAGCGCGTCCGTCCTGCTCAGCGGCTCGTTGTTCGGACCGTAGGCGAACTTCGTCACCCGGTTCGTCGGGCCAAACTCTGTCAGCTGTGAAACATTGCCGTTGCTGTCATATGCCAGCGTTTTGAGCTGAGTATTGTTGCCGCTCACCCGGCTTAATCGCCCGATCTCGTCGAATTTTCTGGCTACCGAATAATGGGTCGTTGTGGAATAGACTGGATGGCATGCCGGCGGATTGGAATCCGGCACACATTGCTGGCGCGAGGTCGTACGTGTATTCGTTTGCTTGGTGATGTTGCCTAGCGAATCACGTTCGTATAGCAGCTTGTCGGACGTGTCTCTGCGGGTTTCCATGAGCTGGCCAGCAGCGTCGTAATACCACTGCCAGGAGCTGGCCTCAGGCGTACTCATGTGGCTTACTTTTCCGAGAACGTCGTACTGTAATGTCGTGGTGCGGTCTCCACCGGCCGGCTTGACTGTTACCGATTGCGCCTGACCTTTTGTGTTGTAGACGTATTGCGTCACCGTGCCGTTGAAATCTGTACTCGATGCGGGCCAGCCGTTGCCATTGTGTCCTGCAAAGAATTGAACGTTACCTTTTGCGTCCCTGACCGACAGCAGGTCGCCTTGAGCGCTGTAGTTGACCAACGTCGCGTCCGTTACATCGTTGCGAGGGCCGTTGATGCTCACTGCCGATAGCATTCTATTGGGATGCTGGGCGTAGGTGTAGGTCGTCCTGCGTAGTTGACCGGCGACACCGTAGTAAGAGCGGTTGTAAAGGCTAATGGAGCGCAGCCGACCTGCAGCGGCGTCACCGGCGGGGTAGTAGTCGTATGTTGCTTCCAACAGCGGGGCGGAAATAGTGGCGCCGTATTGTCTGATGGAACTGATGCGGTTATTGCTGGAATCCCAGGTATAAGTCTGGAGACGCTGCAGCCCAGGGTACGCGCTGTTGATGCCGGTGGTAGCGTCCAGCAGTTGACCCTTGGCATTGTAGGTATATTCGTTTTTGTTGCCGTTGAAGTCCATTTCATAGTCGATGAAACCGTTGGCGTCGTACGCCGTTTCGGCCATGGCGTTTAAGCAGTTAGTTACTCCGCTCCGGTTAATGCGCCTTAGCTTCTTGTGTCCAGCAATCGTGTCGTACTCGTAGCGCGAGAGGGCATTGAACGAATTTTTTACTTCGGAGTAATTGGTGCCGTAGGCAAAGGTCAGTTTCTCCACTCCTCCGGCCAGGCCGCTTTCCTTTACACGACCGTCCGAGTAGTAGCTATAGGTACTGTAGCGCACGCCTGGATTGTTACCAAAAACTATTCCCGTTAGCCCGGAAGGCTGCGAGGAATCTTCGTACAGATAAGTTCTGTCGGTGGTTGACGAGCCCGGATAGGAAACCGTCGTGAGATATCCGTTGCGTTGTACCCGTAATTGATGATGTTACCTGCGGGATCGGTGATCGTATTGACCCGGCCATTGAGCCAAGTGAATGCAATAAACCGGCCCGACGTGTGCGTAACACGATCAATCTGGTAGTAACTCTTGTACGTCAGCGCCCAGCCAATCCCTGCCGCGTCGACGATGCTGAGCAAGTGTCCCAAGTCATTGTAGGTTTCAGTGCTCAGATCTTCGTTGTGAAGAATCCAGAGACCAGTGGCGGCGGTCGCTGTTGTGTTCCTGGCCATCCAGGCTACCGACAAGGGTTTGCTGTCTTCCCAGCGGTTATTGGCAGCGTTCCAGTGGAACGTGTATTCGGCGCCGTCCGGCCTATGGATTTTGATGGCGCCAATGTTGGTGCTGTTGCCGGACGGTGCGTCGTACTTGCCCGGGATGGGATAGTGATATCCGGAGTAATTGGTAAAGGCGATCTTGTAGTCGAATCCCGAAAGCCACGCTTTACCGAAGATGCTTTGCCCAGTCCACGCTTTGTTATAGGTCCTTGTGATCTCAAGAGGCCATTCGCCTTGGCTAGTGAAATCCACTTCTTGTTTGAGCTTGTTGCCAGAGGCGATTACGACCGGGTTGTCGGTTACGCCCGAGCAGCCTTGGTCCGTCGCCATTTGATCAGCGTTATCGGGCGACGTCGGCATCCGCGCGCGGCCGCGACCTGCGCCGCCGCCCGAAGACTCTCCTGCGCCGTCTCCGCCATACGTACGATGCAGAAAATCCTCGCTGCCCGTTGCGGGTTCTCGAATTCCACCGGGCAGGTATCCATAAATTCTTAAGCCAATCAAAGCATCAGGATTGATCTTTTTAAGAGGTGGGGTTTCAGCAGTTGCTGACGTACTAATAAAAGCAACGCTCAATAGCCCGGCAACGCGCAGGACTTTAAGATCTTTCATTTGCTCCCCCGAGCTGCTTTTCGAGGTGCAAGCCTAACCTAGGTTGTCAACAGGTCAGTGACGTCTGTCACGCAGAAGATCCGAATTGTTCACCCAAAAATGAATAGCTAGAAACTCGCGCCCAGTGTGAACCTCACCGCCCGAGGCTCGACCGGATGGAAGTGGATGTCCGACACCCCTTCCGCGGGCTCGCCCGGCAGGCGTGATTCGTAGAAGTAGGTGATGTCGTTGTCGTTGCTGTCGAAGAGATTGAGCACGGCGAGCGACGCGCTGTAGCGTTGCAGGAAGCGGTAGGTGGTCTGCGCGTTGACCACGGTGGTGGGCTTGGAGCGCGCGCTGTTGTCCTCCACCAGCGCGGCCTTGCCCAGATAGCGCAGGCGCAGGCCGGCGCTCCAGTGGTTGGTCTCGGGGATGGTGAGGCCGAAGGAGATCACGTTCTCGATGGAGTTGGGGATGCGGTTGCCTTCACCCGACGGCACGTCGAGACGGCCGTGCGAGAACGCGTAGTCGGCGTCGAGCACCAGCCACGACAGCGGCGTGTAGTACGCGGACAATTCGACGCCCTTGCGCGTGCTCGGTGGCCCGGCTTCGCTGGTGCCGGCGTCGCCGACGTACACCAACTCGGAGTCCGACTCCAGCCGCCACAGCGTCGCCGACAGCTTCACATCCGGAATGATGGCGGTGGTGATGCCGATCTCTTCGCCGGTGATCTTCACCAGCGGCGTGACCTTGTCGGCGGGCGTGGTCAGCGTGGGGTCGGTGGGGTCGAGCGTGATGGTGGTGCCGCGCGCATCGTTGCTGTGGAAGCCCTCGCCGTAGTTGAGATACAGCTCGGTCTTGCTCCAGGGGCCCAAGATCAGCGCGGCCTTGGGCGCGGCCAGGTGATCATCGGCGGTGCCGGAGTTGGCATCCAGATCACTGTTCACCCTGAAGTGATACTGGTCGAAGCGCAGGCCCAGTTCGGAGCGGAACCAGCCGGTCAATTTCTGCGTGCTGCTCACATAGACGCCAACGCTGGATTCCTTGACGCGGTCTTCGCGCACGGTGGAGTTTCGATCGCGTGCCTGCGTCAGATACAGGCCGACCGGATCGATGTCGTCGAAGCGTCCCTGCACTCCGGTTTCGATATCGATAGGGATCGCGGTCGGCAGCAGCCAGTAGCGCTTGACGCTGCCGCCGTAGACATGGCGATCGTCGAACTGCTCGAACTGGTCGTCGGGCAGCGCGTCGCCGTCGTCGGGGTCGCTGAAGAAATAGGTGAAGTCGGAATACAGGTCGAGCTTGTAGCGCAGCGCATAGGCCTGCGCGGCCCAGTGGCCGAGCGCGGCGGGCTGGCGCCATTCGCCGTTGAGGCTGTAGCGGCGGACTTTGCCGCCATCGGTCGCATCGATGAAGCCCAGGTCGCCGATCTGCCCGCTCTGCACCGCGCGCAGCGGGATCTGGTCGGGCGCGTAATAGTCGATGCGATAGGCCTGCAGGCCGAGGGTGAAGCCGTCGGTTTCGGTGCCGACGTTGTAGCGCGCCAGCGCCTTGTAGATTTTGGCGTCCTGCTTGAGGTCGTAGGCACCGTCGTAGCGCGTGACTTCGCCGCCCAGCAACAGCGTGCCGTCATCGCTGATTTTCGGCGAGCCCGCCAGCAGCGCGCTGTAGTAGCCGTATTCGCCGATGGTGGCTTTGGCGATGTTGGCCGGCAGCACGTCCATGTAGCGCAGGTTGGCGGAGCCCGCCGCGGCGAAGTCGCCGACGTCGGCGTAATACGGCCCCTTGCGATAGGTAAGCTCGCCGATCAGCTCGGGGATGATGAAGTTGATGTCGGCATAGCCCTGGCCGTGTCCATGCGTGCGCATATTCACCGGCAGGCCGTCGACCTCGGTATAGAAGTCGGTGCCGTGATCGAGGTTGAAGCCGCGCAGGAAATACTGGTTGGCTTTGCCCTCGCCGCTGTGCTGGGTGACGATCAGCCCGGGCACGAATTCCAGCAGCTCGCCGCTGCGCGAGATCGGCCGTTCGGCGAGCTGCTCGGCGGTGACAGAGCCCTCGGTGGACGAGCGCGCGGCGTCTTCGATGCTGCGCGTGCCGATGACCTCGACGGTTTCGAGTTCGACCGCGGGGACGCCGCCGGCCCAGGCGCGCGACACGATGACCAAGCCGATTGCCGACGCCGTCAGCGCCGCTTTCTTGAACCCATGCATGCCGCTCTCCCGTCCCATTCCAGCAGAGTATGTGTGACGATTATGACAATCGTCATACATCTTTGCGTATCGAACGACGGGGCAGGTACTGGCGTTTCTTCGGGCGCGTGTTAGAACAGGCGCGCACCCGCAAAGGACCCGCCGCATGCAGCGCTACACGATCTCGCTGGAAGATTCCCTGGCCGCGCAGTTCGACGAATGGATCAAGCGCCACCGCTACGAGAACCGGTCGGAGGCGATCCGCGATCTGCTGCGTGACCGGCTGGGGGAGGAGGCGCTGACCGACCCGGGGCCGGTGCAGGCCTGCGTCGCCTGCGTGTGCTACGTCTACGACCATCACCAGCGCGAGCTGGGCCGCCGCCTCACCGACGGCCAGCACGAGCATTACAGCCTCACGGTGTCCACCCTGCACGTGCATCTGGACGCGGATCAGTGCCTGGAAGTCGCGCTGCTGCGCGGCGCGCCCGATCAGGTGCAGGCGCAGGCGCAGAGCCTGGTCGCGGAGCGCGGCGTGCACCACGGCAACGTGCATATCGTGCCGGTCGCCGGGACGCTGGTGCACGCGCACGAACACGATCACACCCACAGCCACACGCACAAGCTGTCGCCGCGGCGCTAGGCCGGATCGCGGCTGAAGCCGCTCCTAGAACAATGCCACCGGCAGGAGCGGCTTCAGCCGCGACGTCTTACTTGCCTTTCGCCGACCAGCCGTCGCAATGGCCCTTGGGGTTGATCTCGCCCTTGAGGATGAAACAGCCGCCCATGGCGCCGGGCGCGGTCCCTGGAATGAAGGACATGCAGTTGGCGCACTGGCTGCCGGCGGTGCTGCTGGCGTCGGTGTAATGCAGGGCATCACGGCTGATGGCGAAGGCCGGGCGTGAAACCATCGCGGCCGGAATCGCGGCGGCGCTGGCGATCGCAAGGCCGCGGCCGAGCAGGCTGCGGCGGCTGATGCAATCTTTGTGGCTGGACATGAAAACTCCTTGGGTCTGGCTGGGATGGATGCGTGCCGCCGCCTGCGGAGCCGACTGCTTCCCTGCAGTCCACACCGGGCTCGTCCAGCAACCTCCATGCCGCGGCGATCGCCTGCGCGCGGCTTGCGGCAGAATGCGCGCTGCCTCAACCGCGCCATCCACTCCACAGGAACACGCCATGTCCACGCAGTCTCTGAAGTCGATGCGCTTGAGCGTCGAAGCCGGCATCGCCCGCCTGGTGTTCACCGACGCCCAGCGCGGCAACCCGATCGACCGCGGCTTCTGCTCCGACATGAACCAGGTGGCGATCGAACTCTCCTGCCGCGACGACGTGCGCGCGGTGCTGCTGAGCGCCGAGGGCAAGGCTTTCAGCTACGGCGGCGACATCGCCAGCTTCGTCGCCAACATCGACACGCTGCCGGCCGAGATCAAGCACATGACCACGCTGCTGCACAGCGCCATCGCGCGCCTGCAGCGCATGGACGCGCCGATGATCGCGATGGTCCACGGCCTCTGCGCCGGCGGCATGAACGCCATGGTGGCGGGCTGCGACGTGGTCGTCGCCAATGACAAGGCGCGCTTCGTCGCCGCCTACGCCGGCATCGGCTACAGCTGCGACGGCAGCACCTCGGTGATGCTGTCGCGGCGCATGGGGCTGTCCAAGGCGCGGCGTTTCTTCCTGCTCAACCAGAACCTCGACGCCCAGCAGGCCCTGGCCGCGGGCCTGGTCGACGAGATCGTCGCCGACGATCAGCTGGCGAGCCACGCCGAAGGCATCGCCGCGCAGTTCGCGGCTGGCCCCACGCGGGCTTACGGCGAGATCCGCCGGCTGCTGCTGTCGGTGCAGGACCAGCCGCTGGAAACGCAGCTGGAACTGGAGGCCCAGGCGCTGGCGCGCATGGCCGGCACCGCCGACGCGCGTGAAGGCCTGATGGCCTTCAGCGAGAAGCGCAAGCCGAAGTTCGTGGGGCGCTGAAAGTTCATGGCTGGGGTTCGCCTTGCTCACCCCGACCTACGTAACTCCCAGCTCGTAAGGCCTAAGTCGAAAGCAGGCTCTCGATCGACGGCACCGCCGCCGGGTCCGGCTCCCAGTTCTGCATCAGCACGAAGGAGCGGTCGCGCAGCAGCTGCTCCTTGGACATGGCCAGCACTTTCTGCTGCACCCGCGTGCGCGCACTCGCGTCGCCGTCGGTGAACACCGCGCTGATCACTGCGCCGCTGGCGGCGCGCAAGTCGCGCACCGCGTTCACCACTTCCTCGGGGCCGGTCCTGGCGCGGTCGAGCACGCCCTGGGCCGCGGCGGTGAACTTGCTGAGTTCCGCCAGCCGGACCTGGATCTGGCCGGTCTCGCCGGCCGCCTCCTGCAGCTCGCGCGACAGGCCGATCAGGCGCGCCAGCTCGTCGCAGTCGAAACGGAACTGCAGCGGCAGTTGCTGGGCCAGCAGGGCGAGCATGCCCATCACCAGATGCGCCTGCTCCTGCGCCAGCTTGTTGCCCGGATCGACCGCGGGCAGCACCACGTCGGTCATCGCCTTGAGCATGCTCTGGATCTGAATCGCCGAACGCATTTGCATCAGGGAGCCTCCTCGATCAGAGCACGCATTTCTTCGAGCAGCAGATTGCCGATACCCATCAGCCAGGTCACCAGCACGTCCTGATGGGTCTTGCCGCCGCGGGCGATGCGGTAGCCGGTGGCGAACAGCAGCGTCGCCATCATGTAGTCGTTGTAGACCTTGTACCAATGCACGGCCTTCATATCGATCTGCATGCCCGAGGCTTTCTCGTAGGCCTCGAGAAACGCCGGCTCGGGCATCAGGCCGCAAGTCAGGAAGGTCTTGCCGTCCTCGGCCATGCCGCCGAAGGCGCGGCTGGTGGTCCAGGCGATGTCCTGGTGACGGTCGCCGATGCGGCCCAGCTCCCAGTCGAGCCAGGCGGAGATGCGCGAATCGTGTTCGGTGAACAGGAAGTTGCCGGTGCGGTAGTCGGCGTGCACGATCACCGGGCGGTCGAGCACCGGCATGCGCTCGCGCAGCCAGCCGGCACAGAGGCGCACCAGCGGGATGTCCTCGTCGCTGTCTTCCTCCCACACGCGTTCCCACCAGTTGACGCCCCATTCGGCGCACTGGGTGTTGCCGGACTGCGGCACGTCGAAAGCGCTGAGGTCGGCACCGGAATAGTCCAGCGTGTGGATCCTGACCAGGTAGTCGACGAACTGCGGCGCCAGTTGCGCGCGCAGATCCGGCGGCAGCTGGATGCCCATGCCGGTGACCCGGCTGGTGCTGCCGCTGGGCTTGGTGACGCCTTCGGCGAACCCGTAGACCAGGGCGGGATACGGCAGGTGCTCGCCATTGCTGTCGCACCAGAACACCGGCGGCACCGGCACCACGCCGTCGAAAGCCTTGATCAACTGGAATTCGCGCAGGCGGCTGGTTTCCACCAGCGACTCTGACGGCTCCATGCGCAGCACCATCGGCGTCTGCTCGCGGCCGGCACCGGGACGATCCCAGGTCAGGGTGAACGCCATCTGCAGCTTGGAGGCGCCGCCCGACAGCCAGCTGGCCTTGCTGATCTCGAAGGCGCCGACGCCATCGGCGCGGATCAGCGATTCGACGCCCTTGACCAGCGTTTCCAGCGCCAGTGGTGCGAACGCCGGGCCGGCGCGGCGCTGCATCTTGCGCGTGAGCACGTGATCGATCTCGCGCTCGACCGCGAAGCGCTGGCGCAGCGCGGCGATCCACTCGGGTGAGGGACGATTCTTGTCGACGGACGGCATGGACTCTCCTCTTCGGACCTCGCTCGCCGCCATCGAAGAGCGCGAGTCGGGTGAGGCGGCGATCATAGTGGACTGCGTCGTCAACGGGCCAGCGGCAGGCGCGTTGCGATCGCTCAGGCTTTCCTAGTTCAACACCCGATACCCGCGTCCGCGCAAACAGTTGCGCACCACCTGACTTTTCTCGCCCTGCCCGCGTACCGCGCCCTGGGCGCCGCCAACCACGCCGCCGGCGCCGGCACTGCGGAGCACCGACTGGGTGTTGCCGAAGATGGCGCCAAGAGCCGCGCCGATCGCGGCGCCGAAGCCGGCGCTCTTGGCGGCCTGCTGGCCGGTGGACACCCGCGAGGACAGCGCGTCGCATTCGGCTTGGTCCTGTTGGTAGTGCGACATGTCGACGCCCTTGGTGTCGACCACCGGGCGGTCGCTCGCGCAGCCCGCCATACACAGCGTGATCACATAGACGGACAGCTGTGTTTTTTTCATGATGTCTCCAGGCCCGGTGAACGCCGCGGCCGATGAGCCTGCGCAGGTGCCGGTGCACCGGCGCTTAATGCGAAAACCTTCCGGCGCGCGATTGCAGGCCTATTCGACGAGATGATCGCGCAGCTTCTGCAGTTCCTGCGGATCGAGGCCCAGGGCCTGCAGCAGGTAGTTCGCGACCGATCCGTAGCGCTGGTCGACGGAGGCCAGGGCCGGGTCCAGAAACTCGGGTAGGGCGCGCCACAGCGTCACCTGCACCGACAGCGGCTTGGCGGCCATGTGGCTGCTCATCGACGGCGGCCCGGCGATGGTCTCGTGCATCAGCGCCTGGCGGCCGGCGTCCAAGAGTTGTTCGGTGAGCACGTAGTCCTGGGCGATGATCTCGCGCGGCACGCCCAGCGCCGACAGCAGCAGCGCCGAGGCGACGCCGGTGCGGTCCTTGCCGGCCGCGCAGTGCAGCAGCAAGGGCGTGCCGCCGGCAGCGAGCGCGCGGAACAGCGCGCCGAACTCCTCGGCGAACAGCAGCGGAATCTGCGCGTAGAAATCCGCCATGGCGCGCACCGTTGTCGGCTCGTCGAAGGCGTGGCGCAGGATGTCGTCCATCAACGGCCGCATGGTCGCTTTGGGCGACTCGTAGACCGCGCCCGGCGCGCGCAGCCAGCGCGTGGGCTCAGCCGCGCGCTCCTCCGCGGTGCGCAGATCGAACACGCTCGCCATGCCCAGCGCATCGAGCGCGGAAAGCCCCGCCGGCGTGGCGCGCGACAGCTTGGCAGAGCGATATACCCGGCCCCAGCGCACGCGCCCGCCGTCCGCTGTGGGATAGCCGCCAAGATCGCGGAAGTTGGGAATGCCCTGCAGATCCTGCACACGCTGTGTCACCGCTTTGGCTCCTTCATTAGTCGAACGGTCCTAGGCCTTGAGTTTGTAGCCTGTGCGGAAAATCAGCCAGACCGCCGCCAGGCAGATCGCCAGGAACACCGCGGTCATGCCTAGGCTGATCGAAACGCTGACGTCGGACACGCCGTAGAAACTCCAGCGGAAGCCGCTGATCAGGTACACCACCGGGTTGAGCAGCGTCGCCTTCTGCCAGAACGGCGGCAGCATGTGGATCGAATAGAAACTGCCGCCGAGGAAGGTCAGCGGCGTGACGATCATCATCGGCACGATCTGCAGCTTCTCGAAGCCGTCGGCCCAGACGCCGATGATGAAACCGAACAGGCAGAAGGTCACCGAGGTCAGCACCAGGAACGCGATCATCCACAGCGGATGCAGGATCTCGAACGACACGAACAGGCGCGCGGTGACCAGGATGATGCTGCCGAGAATGATCGACTTGGTGGCGGCCGCGCCGACATAGCCGATGACGATCTCGAACGCCGAGATCGGCGCCGACAGCAGCTCGTAGATGGTCCCGGTGAACTTGGGCATGTAGATGCCGAAAGACGCGTTGGAAATGCTCTCGGTGAGAATCGACAGCATGACCAGACCCGGCACGATGTAGGCGGCGTAGCTGACGCCGTCGATTTGCGCCATGCGCGAGCCGATCGCCGAGCCGAAGACGATGAAGTACAGCGAAGTGGAGATCACCGGCGAGGCGATGCTCTGCATCAGCGTGCGCCAGGTGCGCGCGAGTTCGAAAGTGTAGATGGCGCGGATCGCGTGCACGTTCATGGCTGCCCCCGTACCAGGCTGACGAAAATGTCTTCGAGCGAGCTTTCGCGCGTCTGCAGATCCTTGTAGTCGACGCCGAGCTGATCGAGCTGTCGCAACAATTCGGGGATGCCGGTGCGCTCGCCCTGCGCGTCGAAGGTGTAGATCAGCTGCGCGCCGTCGGCGGCGAGCTGCAGTGGTTTGTTGGCGAGCGCTTCGGGGATCGCGATCAGCGGCTTCTGCAGCTGTAGGATCAGCTGCTTCTTGCCGAGCTTCTGCATCAGCACGGTCTTGCTCTCCACCAGGATGATCTCGCCCTTGCGGATCACGCCGATGCGGTCGGCCATCTCCTCGGCTTCTTCGATGTAATGCGTGGTGAGAATGATGGTGACGCCGCTGCGCCGCAGGCCGCGCACCATCTCCCACATGTCGCGGCGCAGCTCCACGTCGACGCCGGCCGTGGGCTCGTCGAGAAACAAGATCTGCGGCTCGTGCGACAGCGCCTTGGCGATCATCACGCGGCGCTTCATGCCGCCGGAGAGCGCCATGATTTTCGAACCCTTCTTGTCCCACAGCGACAGCTCGCGCAGCAGCTTTTCCAGATAGGCCGGATTGCGCGACTTGCCGAACAGGCCGCGGCTGAAAGTGACCGTGTCCCAGACCGTCTCGAACGCGTCGGTCGACAGCTCTTGCGGTACCAGGCCGATGAGGCCGCGCGCCGCGCGGTAGTCGCGCAGGATGTCGTGGCCGTCCGCACTCACCTGCCCGGTGGACGGCGTGACGATGCCGCAGATGACGCTGATCAGCGTGGTCTTGCCGGCGCCGTTGGGGCCGAGCAGCGCGAAGATTTCGCCGCGACGGATCTGCAGATCCACATTCTTGAGCGCGCAGAAACCCGAAGCGTAGGTCTTGCCCAGTCCGCTGACGGAGATGACCGGCTGGTCGAACCCGCTGGCGTCGCTCATGCCCTCACGCGGCCGGCTGGCGGCGACGCCGCCTCAGCGCAAAAGCTGGCGCAGATCGGCATCGAAATTCCTGTAGTCGACAATGGCGCCGTCTTCGAAGAAAAAATAATAGCGGTCTTCACCGACATAGCCGCCGCGCTGGCTGCGGTCGTTGAGAAAAGCGACGACGAACCACGACACCTTCATCGCGTCGCCCACCGCACGCACGCCTTTCTTGGGCGGCTGCTCGAAGCGGATGCGCGCGCCTCTCGGGTCCTGCAGCTTGGGCGCCATGAAAGCGCGCACCTGCTGCTGGTAGTCGCTCGGCTGCGGGCCGATGTTCATCGCCTCGATCTCCTCCACGCTCGGGCGATGACGGTTGACCGCGGCGTCGGCGGACGCGCTCGGCACGGGCGCGAAGGCCGAAGGCGGAAGGCGGAAGGCGGAAGGCGGCATCGTCAGCCTGGGGATGGTCGCCGGCACGAATGCGACGGTGGCCGGCACCACGGCGGTATGCGCGGTTGGCAGCTCCGGCTGCCGCGCCGGCCCGGCGCAACCCGCGATCGTCAGCGCGGCCGACGCGACGCTGATCCAATTTGCAGCCAAGGTTTTCAATGTAGACATAGGCAATGAACACGACGGCAGGGCCAAGCCTGCGCACAATGCATCCTGTTTGTGACCGGACCAGTAGCTTGGCTGCAGATGGCCTTCGCGGGCAAGCTTCGCTCCCTGAAACACATTGCGTACTGCGCTCATCTGCCGCTCACCTTGAGCACTTTATCGTCCGCTACGTCATCTACGACGAGTGCACTCATGGACCAGAATTTCAGCGGCGCGACATCCGGCAACGGCGGCGCCCAGAGGCGCGATGTCATCGGCATCCAGGCCCTCCCCGATGTCGTCCTGCAAAGCGAAGCGGCGTTGCAGCGAATCAGATCGCGGACGCGTTTATCTTTGCCCAAAGGGGTAAGCCGCAAACCGAAGTAGAAGTAGGTGTCACCCGACGTCGCGCAGTGCTCTGAGCACGCGCTCATGACGGCCGAAGCGAACGCAAGCGCAGCAAGCACATTCGCTGAACCTCAAGCCGCGCGTTTTCCGCGCGCCGGCTTCGCCGTTTTCGATTTTTCAGCCTTCGTGACAGCGGGCTGATCTGCGATTTTCTTCGCGGCTTTGGGCTTGGGCGCCGGCTTGGCAGCCGTCTTCGACACAGGGGCGCTGCGCGCTGGTGGCGTGCGCTTGTTGTCCTCAAGACTTTTCTTGAGCAGCGCCATGAAGTCGACGACGTTGGTCGACGCGTTGTCGGGCATCGCCCCTTCGCTGGGCTCTTCGATCTGGCGCGTGCTGCCTTTCTGCTTGACGCGCGCCTGCACTGCTTTGGCCAGGCGCGCGCGGAACTCGTCCTTGTAATCCTCGGGCTTCCAAGCGGCGGACATCGACGCGACTAACTGCTGCGCCATCTCGTGCTCGCGTGGCGCGATCTTGAAGCCGCTACCACTCTTGGCGGGGAATTCGTATTCGCTCTCCGGCACCAGTTCCTGCGGAAAGCGCAGCAGCAGCAGCACCAGCGCCAGATCCTCCGGAATGACCAGCGCCAGGTATTCGCGGGTGCGGATCACCACGCGCGCCAGGCCCACCTTGCCGGCCTCGGCGAGCGTGTCGCGCAGCAGCACATAGCCTTTCTCGGCCTTGCGCGTGGGCACCAGGTAGTAGGGCTTCTCGAAGTACTTGGGGCTGATCTGTTCCATGTCGACAAAGGCCTCGATGTCCACCGATTCCTTGCTCTCGGGCGCGGCCTTGGCGATGTCGTCCTCGGTCAGCACCACATAGCTGTTCTTGGAATATTCGTAGGCCTTGACGATGTCCTTCCACGGCACTTCCTCGCCGGTCTCGGCGTTGACGCGCTCGTAGCGCACGCGCGATTTGGTGCGGCTGTCGAGCATGCGGAAATGCAGATCGGTGCGCCGCTCCGCCGACATCAGTTGCACCGGAATGTTGAGCAGCCCGAACGAAATCGCGCCGGTCCAGATGGGTCTGGCCATGGTGTTCTCCTGAAGAATTCTGACGCGGCGTCTAGCCGGGAATGGTCTGCTTCACGTCGTGGAAATCGGCCCAGGGATCGCGCCGGCGTTTAGCCAGCCAGGCGGGCGCGCTGCGCACCGAGTAATCGCGGGGGTCGAGGTGACGCAGGTCTTTCCAGTCCACCGGCATCGCCACCGTGGCACCGGGACGCGCGCGCGGCGAATACGGTAGCACCGCGGTCGATCCGGATTCGTTGCGCAGATAGTCGATGAAGATCTTGTTCACGCGCTTGGCTTTGCTGGCGGTGGCGACGAAGCGCTCGGGCATCGATCCGGCAAACGTATCGGCGAGCCCGCGCGCGAACGCCTTGACGCCCGCCCAGTCGACGCGCGGCGTCAACGGCAGCACCACATGCAGGCCCTTGCCGCCGGTGGTCTTGACGAAAGATTTCAGCTTGAGTTTTGCGAGCGCGTCGCGCATCTCCAGCGCCGCGTCCACCACCGCCGAGAACGGCAGGCTGGTGTCGGGGTCCAGATCCATCACGATCCAGTCCGGCCGGTCGATACGGTCGATGGTGCAGCCCCAGCCGTGGAATTCGATGGCGTTGAACTGCACCAGCTCCAGCACGCCGCGCAGCTCGTCGACGAACAGCAGCTCCTCGCCGTCGATCTTGCGCCGCTGCACGCTGTCGCCGAGGCCGCGCATCGAATGCTTCTGGAAAAAGCAGTGCTGCGCATCGCCCTGCGGGCAGCGCACCAGCGCCAGCGGCCGGTTCTGCGCATAAGGCATCAGCCAGCTCGCGACGGCCTGATGGTACTGCGCCAGCCCGCCTTTGGTGACGCCCGACAGCGAGTCGATGACGCGGTCGGGATGGCTGATGCGCGGTTGAGTCTCGTCGTCCCCGGCGGGTTTGAGCTTGGCGACCGGCAGCGGTTTTTCCATCGCCGTCTCGCTGGCTTTTTTATCCACGCGCAAACCCTGGAAGGATGGATGGCGCAGCAGCCCGCCGCCGGTGCGCTCGGTGAATTCCACTTCGCAGACCAGCAGCGGCTTGACCCAGTTGAGGCCGCGGCCCTTGGGCGGATCGATCACCGGCGGCGTGTCGATCACCAGCTTGTCGAGCCGCGCCTTGAGGGTCTTCAAATCCTGCGCCGAGAAGCCGGTGCCGACGCGGCCGGCATAGCGCAGGGCCTTACCTTCGGCAGTGGCGATCAGCAGCGCGCCGAAGCCGCTGCGCGCGCCGTCCGGGGCAGTCATGCCGACGATGGTGAACTCCTGGCGCTTCTGGCATTTGAGTTTGATCCAGTCGCGGCTGCGGCCGCCGCGATACGCCGCGTTCGGGCGCTTGGCGATCAGGCCTTCCAGCCCCGCCGCGCAGGCCTGCGTGAGCGACGCGCGGCCGTCGCCCTGCAGATGATCGCTGTAAGCCAGTGGTCGCGGCGGCCTGGCGCCGAGCAGCTTGCGCAGGCGCTGCTTGCGCGCCAGCAAAGGCTCGCCGCGCACATCCACCCCGTCGATCGCCAGCAGGTCGAAGATCTGGAACACCAGCCGTTTCGCATCCGCGTCCGGCACCACACCGCCGCCGCGCGGCAGCGCGTTCTGCAATCTCTGGAAGCTGCTGCGGCCATCGTCATCCAACGCGCAGACTTCGCCGTCGACGATCGCCGATTGCGTCTTGAGTTTCTGCAACGCGGCGGTGATCGCGGGGAAGGTATTCGACCAGTCCAGGCCATTGCGCGATCGCAGCTGCACCGCGCCGTCATCGAGCCCCGCGAGCATGCGGTAGCCGTCGAACTTGATCTCGTAAACCCAGTCGCCCTCATGCGGCGGACGGTCGACCAGCGTCGCCAGCTGGAGCTCGATGTCGGCGAGGTCGAGCGTCGTTTTTCTGGCGGACGCGGTCTTTTTGCGCGTCGCACTTTTTCTAGCAGATGGCGGCGTCCCTGGTACCTGATCGACCGGGGCCTCGACTTCGCTGACCAGGCGTCCGCTGATGACGCTGCGCGGCTCGGACCCGATGATGTCGACGTCGCGCGCGAACTCGTCGCTGCGCTTCATCAGCAGCCAGGCGCTGCCGGGCCCTTTGTCGGCCTTGCTCTGCTTGCCGTGCGTGCGCACCAGCGAAAAGCGGCCTTTGAGTTTTTCACCCTGCAGCACGAAGCTCAGCGCGCCCTGGTCGATGGCCTCGGCGGCGTTGCCGTCGGTCTGCCAGCTGCCGTGATCCCAGACGATCACCTGGCCGCCGCCATACTCGCCTTCGGGAATCACGCCTTCGAATTCGCGATAGCGGATCGGATGGTCCTCGGTCTGCATCGCCAAGCGCTTGTCGCGCGTCGACAGGCTCGGGCCCTTGGGCACCGCCCAGCTCAGCAACACGCCGCCCAGCTCGAGACGAAAGTCGTAGTGCATATGCGAGGCGTCATGCTGCTGCACGACGAAGGAACGGCCATCCGCACTCTTGCCCGCCAGGCCACGCGGTTCCGGCGTCAGCGAAAATCGCCGCTTGGCGTTGTACGCACGGAGATCGGATTGGCGGCGAGGCGAGGCTTTCATCGACGCAGTGAATGCGTCGTGCACTGAAGCGGTACTGAACTCCACGACGCCTTGCGACACGCCAGCCTGCGTTCAGCCGAAAGCGGCCCCAATAGCCTCACCTTCGAACACTGACAAGGATGAAAAACGATGACTGACAAGGACGATCACCAACGCAAGGAAACACCGCAGGAAAAGCCGCCGGTGCCGAGCATCGACACCCAGGACCGGGTCGACGAGGCATCGTACGATTCCTTCCCCGCCAGCGATCCGCCGGCGCACACCGGGACCAGCGAACGCCCCGGCGAAGCGATCCCGGCGGGCCAGCCGGTGAAGAAGACCAAGCACTAGCAGGCAAGCTCGGAACGGATAAACGTAGGTTGGGGTTCGCTTCGCTCACCCCAACCTACCGCTACATCGCAATCGCTTCGAAACACTGCAGGCTGAAGCGATCGTTGCCGTCGATCCACAGTTCGCGCCGCGCCCAGCCTGCCGCCAGCGCGACTTCCGCAAAATCCGCCGGCCGATACTTGTAGGAATTCTCCGTATGCAGACGCTCGCCGGCTTCGAAATCGAAGCAATGGCCGCCGATGCGCACGCGCTGCGCGCGCTTGGCGACTAGATGCATTTCGATGCGGCCCAGCTCGTCGTTGAAGACGGCCAGATGACTGAATCCGGCGAGCTTGAAGTTGGCCCCGAAGTCGCGATTGAGATGCTCCAGCATGTTGAGATTGAAGGCGGCGGTGACGCCGGCGGCATCGTCGTAGGCGCATTCCAAAATCGCTCGCGGTTTGCGCAGGTCGACGCCGATCACCAGGCCGCCGCCGACACCCGCAAGCGCCTGCCATTCCGCCAGCAGCCGGGTCGCCGCCGCCGGCTCGAAGTTGCCGATGGTGGAGCCCGGCAGGAAGATCACGCGGCGGCCGAAAACCGGGCCGATCGCCGGCAGCTTGAACGGCCGCGTGAAGTCCGCGCACACCGGGTACACCGCCAGCTCTGGCAGCACGCTGCCGACGTTGTGCACGCAGCGCTGCAGGGCGCTGTCGCTGATCTCCACCGGCAGATACGCAAGCGGGCGATCGAGCGCACTCAGCAGGATCGGCGTTTTTTCGGCGGTGCCGGAACCTGGCTCGATGACCACGCAGCGCGGCCCGCAGAACGCCGCCAGATCGCGCGCATGCCGCTGCAGCAAGGCAGTCTCCGTCGCCGGGATGTAGTACTCCGGCTGACGGCAGATGCGTTCGAACAGGCGCGAGCCGCGATCGTCGTAGAACAGTTTCGGCGGCAGCCATTTCTGCGGCCGCGACAGGCCCTCGACGATCTCCGCCATCAGCAGCGGATCGATCCGCGGGGCATCGTCGTCGGCGAAAGCCTCTGGACCGATGAGAGGCAGAGCGCTGGTCAGCGGCGCGGCATCGAGTGGCATCATGAAATCTCCTTGGCGAGTCGCAGGCCGCTGAACTGCCAGCGCGCATCCGCGGGGAAAAAGTTGCGATAGGTCGGACGCAGATGCGAGCGGGACGAGGCGCAGGAGCCGCCGCGCAGTACCCATTGGTTGCACATGAACTTGCCGTTGTATTCGCCGACCGCGCCGGCCGCTGGCGCGAAGCCGGGGTACGGCAGATACGGGCTCGCGGTCCAGGTCCACACCGAGCCGTAGAGACTGCCGGCCGGCTCGTCGAGCAGGCGCGGGTGCAGTTCCGAACGAGCATCGGCGCGATCGACGAACTGGCCGTCGATGCGCTGGCTTATCGCGATCTGCTCCCACTCGAATTCGGTGGGCAGGCGCGCGCCGGCCCAGCGCGCGTAGGCATCGGCTTCGAAAAAACTCACATGGCAAACGGGCCGATGCGGATCGATCGCCTGTTCGCCGTGCAGGGTGAATTCGCTGTCCTCGCCGGCGCTCCAGTACAGCGGCCGCTGCCAGTCGCGCGCTGCTACCAAGGCCCAGCCTTCCGACAGCCACAGCCGCGGATCGCGATAGCCGCCGTCATCGATGAAGGCGCGGTACTCGGCGTTGGTCACCGGCCGGCTTGCGAGCGCGAAAGGCCGCAGCAGCACGCGGTGCGCGGGGCCTTCGTTGTCGAACGAAAAATCCGCGCCGGCATGGCCGGCGTTGACGATGCCGCCGTCGTGCGTCCACCAGCGCAGCGCGCGCGGCGCGGCGGCTGTCAATTCCTGCGCGCGGTATACCGGCCGCGTGGGATTCTGTGCGAACAGATGCTTGACGTCGGTGAGCAGCAGCTCCTGATGCTGCTGCTCGTGATGCAGGCCGAGCGTGATCAGATCGAGCGTGGCCGGCGCGAATGCCTGGCGCTCGAAAGCCTCGCCCATCGCCGCGTCGACGTGCGCGCGATACGCCAACACGTCTTGCAGCGCAGGCCGCGTCAGCAAGCCGCGCTGCGCGCGCGGATGCATGGCGCCGACGCCGTGATAGTAGGAGTTGAACAGCATCTCGAACTGCGGATGAAACGCGCGGTAGCCCGGCAGCTGCGGACGCAGCAGAAAGGTTTCGAAGAACCACGCGGTATGCGCCAGATGCCATTTCGCCGGGCTCGCATCGGCCATGCTTTGCACGCACGCATCTTCAGCCGACAGAGGCGCAGCGAGCAGCGTCGTGACTTGGCGCACCTCAGCGAATTTGCGAGCCAGCATTGGCTCCCGGCTGACCGCTCGATGCTTGGCGGCAGCGAGGCTCATCGCACCCTTGCGAAGCTTCGACACAAGGGCCCATGCAGGCTGCCCGGACAGGCGTCCGGGATCGGTTGATTTTCATGGACGCGCATTGATTTTTTGACTCCCCACCGCAGGCGAACACGGATCGGGTGAACCCGCGTTTCCAACCCCGGAGCAACCATTGTGCCGAGCCCGTCGCGAGGCTGCGCGGGTGTCGGACCGATGCGGACGGGTAGACGTAAAAGGCGGACGGCGGAGCCGGGCATGAAACCTGCGGTATGGCTTGCTTGCCTTCCCACGCAGCATTCTTTTCTACGCAAACGAACCAGGAGTTTTTCATGAAATTATCTTCCGTCTCCAAGCCCAACGGACTGCCCTCCACCGCCGACGTGAGCGCCGCGCGCGAGAGTCTGAATTCCGATTTCATGGCGCTGGTCAGTCATGCCGAAGATCTGCTCAAGGCGACGACTTCGCTGTCCAGCGAAGGTGCCGACATCGCCCGCGCCAAGCTCAACGAGAGCCTGCAGGCCGTCAAGAATCAGCTCGGCCCGGTACGCGATGCCGCGATGGAACGCACTAAGGCCGCCGTCGACACCGCGGTGACGTATGCCCGCGATCGTCCCTGGCAGACCGCTGCGATCGTGGTGCTCACGGCACTGGCGATCGGCTTCATCGGCAGCTTCGGCCGCGACGAAAAGTAAGGCCGATGTCATCGCGCCAGCAGCAGAACGTGTCCGGCAAGCTGCATGGGCTCGCGCAAGCCGCCCTGCACTACGCGCGCGCCAGGCTTGACCTGCTGCTGCACGAATGGCACGAGGAGCAGTCGCGCCTGCTGGGTCTTCTGGCACGCGCGGCGCTGTTCGGCTTCGCCTTGCTCACGACTTATCAGTTGATCGCCATCACCATCATCGTCGCGTTCTGGGACACCGCGTATCGGATTCATTCCGCGGTCGTGATGATTGCGGTGACTGGCGGTCTCGCCGCCTATGCCTGGCGCACGCTGCAAGCTGGCGCCGCTCGCGTCGCCAAGCCGTTCGCGTTGAGCCTCGCGGAGTTCGAGAAAGACCGCACGACACTGGCGCAGATGGCAACGGAGACCACCGTTGCACCGGCGGCCCCGGCGGCCCCGGCGAGCGAAAAGACGGCCATGTCGAAGAACATCGGCAAGGATCATCCATACGATGAGTTGCCGACATCGCTGCCGCTGTTCCATGCCGCGCGACCATCAGACCCTCAAGGACTCAACGCATGAATGCGGACCAGTCGGCGCCAGCGCCGCTCGCGGATTCCAAACCCGCAACCGACGACGGCCTCATCGATCAACTGCAGCAACGACGCGCCGAACTGGCATCGGCTGCCGATGTGCTCAAGACGCCATTGCGCGCGGTGAATCGCGCAGAAGCGGCGATCCGCAACATAGGGCCGATATTGCCCTACGCGATCGCCGCGATCGCGGTGGCCAGCGTCGGCCGCAGCCTGCTGCGCGGACGCGGCGTGCGCCCCACTCTGCTGATCGCCACCGGGCTGGATCTGTTGCGTCTGTGGAAGAGCTTCCACGCCATCTCCACGCTGTCGCACAACGCGGCATCGCAAACGGCCGACGTGCCATCGTTAAGCCCCATCAATCATCAGGAACATTCGCAATGAAATTCTGGACCTTGACCAAAACCGCTCTGGCGCTCGTTTCGATCGGCATCCTGTTGGAGCCACCGCTGCGGCGCCTGGGCTATCTGGCGCCACGCGAACCCGAATCCCTCGGCGATCTGGCCGACGCCGCCGTCGATGGCGTTACCCATCTTGCCGACGCGCCAATCGATGCGGCGTCACTGCCGCCGCATCGCGACCGCTCTAAGCCTGCCGCCTGAGTTCCGCCGGCAACACCCGCATCAGGTGCCGGTATTTGGACACGGTGCGGCGAGCGACCTTGATGCCCTGACCGACCAGCAGGTCGGCGATGTTCACATCCGAGAGCGGACGCTGCGCATCTTCGCCGTCGATCATCGTGCGCATCACCGCGCGCACCGCCGCCGCCGAGCAACTGCCGCCGCCGCTCATCGACAGCTGGCGCGAGAAGAAATGCTTGAACTCGAACAGGCCGCGCGGGGTGATCATGGTCTTGTTGCCGCTGGCGCGCGACACAGTTGATTCGTGCAGCCCCAGCGCGTCGGCTACCTCGCGCAACACCATCGGCCGCAGCGCGACATCGCCATGCAGAAAAAAATCACGCTGCCGGTCAACGATCGCCTGGGCCACGCGCTGGATCGTCACGAGGCGTTGCTCGGCGTTGCGCAGCAGCCATCGTGCCTCGCGCAGCTGGTGCAGCATCGCCGGATGCCGGCCTGAGGAACAGCGCCGGAACAACTCCACGGTGTGATGGTTGAGGCGCGTGCGCGGACGCAGCTCGGGGTTGTTGATGATCTTCAATCGCGCGCCCTGCCGGATGACGATGACATCCGGCGTCACGTGGTCCGAGGCCATCGACTGGTAGCGCGCACCGGGGCGCGGATCGAGGCCGCGGATCAGGCGATACGCGTCGCGGACATCGGCTTCGCTGCAGACCAGGCGCGCGCGCAGGGCCGCGAAATCGCGCCGTATCAGCAGGTCGAGGCCGTCGTGCAACAGACGCAAGGCCAGCATTCGCAGCGGCGGATCGACATCCGACGCCGCCAGCTGCAGTGCCAGGCAGTCGGCCAGGTCGCGCGCGCCGACGCCAGCGGGATCGAGCCCCCGCAGCAGCGTCATTGCCTGCCCGATTTCAGCATCGCTGAAACGCGGATCGATACCAGACACCGCCAGGCTCGACGCCGGGTCGTCACGCAGATAGCCGTCGTCGTCGAGCGTTTCGATCAGGATTTCGACGGCGAGATGCACGCGCGACGCGGCGCCCGACGCGCACAGCTGTTCGCGCAACACGTCGCGCAGACCGGTCGGCGCGGCGACGAAGCGCGTCGGGTCATGATCGTCGCCATCGCCGCGCGTGGCGCTTGTCGCCGTCGGCAAGCCCGCGCTTGGAGCCAGTTCGACATCAGTGAAAGGCGACGGGCCGTCATTCGCCTCCATCGCGTCGGCATCGGCCGACGGGCCGGCCGCTTCGCTCTCCTGGATCTCCAGAAATGGATTGCGATCGGCGGCCTCGCGCAGCTCATGGTCGAAATCCGCCGCCGACATCTGCAGCAGGCGGATCGCTTCCTGCAGGCGCGGCGACAGGCTCATGTTCTGGCGGACGCCAAAAGACAGCAGCGGGCCTGACATCGGCGACCTCTCCTTGGTCAACAGACAAGGCCTGCATGGCCTGACGATGGGGTGACAAACTCTCCGTGATGCGTCTTCGCGCCTGGGCGAAGGTCTGCATCGGCAATCACCTTGCGTGCGCGCCGCTGAAGCGACGCTGACGCCGTCGGCGCTACTCGGTCACCAGATCGCTGTAGGCCTTGCGCTTGCGATACAGCGTGGAGCTGTCGATCTTGAGCAGCTTGGCGGCGGCCTCCAGACTCGCCGTATTGGCGATCACCGCTTCGATGTGCGCGCGCTCCAGCTCTTCGATGCTCACCGCGTCACCCGCGCGCAGGCCCTGGCCCGCGGTGGGTCCGCTGCGGCCGAAAGGCAGATGCTCCAGGCCGATGACTTCGCCCTCGCCAATGATCACCGCGCGCTCGACGGCGTTGCGCAGCTCGCGCAGGTTGCCGGGCCAGGGATGCAGCGCGAGCAGCGACGCCGCGTCCTTGCTGAAGCTGCGCGCCGGCCGGTCGTAGCGGGCGGCCAGTTGCAGCAGGATGTTTTCGGCGATGCCGGCAATGTCTTCGCGGCGCTCGCGCAAGGCCGGCAGATGCAAGGTAACGACGTTGAGGCGGTAGTACAGGTCTTCGCGAAAGCGGCCTTCGGCCACCATCTTCGACAGATCCTGATTGGTGGCGGCGATGACGCGGACGTTGGCGGTGCGGGTATGCGGATCGCCGACGCGCTCGTATTCACGGTCCTGCAGGAAGCGCAGCAGCTTGGGCTGCATCGCCATCGGCAGATCGCCGATCTCGTCCAGAAACAGGGTGCCGCCTTCGGCGATCTGCACCCGTCCCTGGCGGTTGTCGGTGGCGCCGGTGAAGGCGCCGCGGACATGGCCGAACAACTCGCTCGCCAGCAGCTCGGCCGACAGCGACGGACAGCTCACGGTGGCGAAGGCGGCGCTCTTGCGCGGGCTCATCTCGTGGATGGCGCGCGCGAGCACGGTCTTGCCGGTGCCGCTCTCGCCGAGGATCAGCAGGGTGGCGTCGGTGTCGGCGACGCGCCGGCCCATGTCGAGGGTTGCCGACAGCGCGGGGTTGGCGGTTTTCAGGTCCAACGCGAGATCGCGGCCGCGATCGCTTTCCAGCGCCAGCACGCGCTGCTCCAGCCGCCGCGCCTCGAACTGCTGGGCCACGGCGTGCGACAGTTGCGAAGGATCGCAGGGCTTGACCAGATAATCGGCGGCGCCGCTGCGGATCGCGGTCAACGCGGTCGACACGGCATCGGTGGCGGTGGCCATGATCACCCGCATCCACGGCGCCCATTCGCGCAGTCTGGGCAACAGGTCCAAACCGGAATCACCGCCGATGTCGAGGTCGAGCACGCAGACATCGAAGACATTGCGGCCCAAAGCCGACTCGGCCTCCGCCGCGGACCGGGCGGTGCTCACGCGGTGGCCATCGCCTTCGAGACATCGCCGGAACAGGCGGAGGATCGATCCATCGTCATCGACCAACAAGATGTTGGCGCCTGCATCCGCGCTCATGTTTACCGCACTCCCTGGCAACTGATTCAATCGCCGAATTATTGCATCGCCAAGCTTGCCAGCGGCGGAACATCTTGCAGGACGCGCGGACGCGCCGGCTCACACCTGCAAGCTGCATCGATGATGCGCGATCCGCGAAGCGGTGCACCTCGCCGGAACAATCACTTACTCTTTCGCCACCTGCTGGCACGGAGCGTGAGACGCGGCGCGGGACGTATCAGTTCCCCCGGTCGCGCACCTGACCCGTTGTGTGACCTACCCCGCTGAGGGGCGGACCCCATCCGCCCCTTTTTTTGTTCGCCGCGGGCGCTGCTACTGCACCACGGGGTGAAGTACCGCGACGTCGCGCGTCGCTTTTTTGGCGTGATCGCGGGCGATGTAGAGATAGGCGGCCGGCACGATGTAGAGCGTGAACAGCGTGCCGATGCTCATGCCGGCGGCGATGATCAGGCCCATGGAAAAGCGCGAGGCCACGCCGGGGCCGCTGGCGAAGAGCAGCGGCACCATCGCGATCACCAGCGCAGCCGTGGTCATCAGCACCGGTCGCAGACGGATCGAGGTTGCCTCTTCGATTGCCTCGCGCTTGGACAGCCCCTGCTCCTGCAGCTTGTTGGCGAACTCCACGATCAGGATGCCGTGCTTGGAGATCACGCCGATCAGGGTCACCAGGCCGACCTGGGTATAGATGTTCAGGGTCATGCCCGGCAGATGCGTGAGCTGCATGCCATTGGTGAGGGCAAAGATGTTGAGCACCAGCAGCGCGCCGCAGATCGACATGGGCACCGTCACCAGCATGATCAGCGGATCGCGGAAGGATTCGAACTGCGCCGCCAGCACCAGGTAGATGATGATGAGCGAGAAAGCGAAGGTCGCGAGCAGCGCCGAGCCCTCCTGCTTGAACTGGCGCGAGGCGCCCGCGTAGTCCACCTGCGATCCGGCGGGGAGCAGATCGGCCGCGGCGTCTTCGAATACCTTGAGCGCTTCGCCCTGGGTGACGCCCGGGCGCGGCACCGCGATCAGGGTGTTGGCATTGAGCTGCTGGAAGTGATTGACCGAGCGCGCGACCGTGTGGTTGCTGATGTTGACCAGGGTGGCGATCGGCACCAGGCGGCCGTCGCGCGAGCGCGTGTAATAACCCTCGAGCTGCGTCGGGTCGATACGGCCCTGGCGCTCCACCTGCTGGATGACGCGATACGAACGGCTCTGGTAGTTGAAGCGATTGATCTCACCGCCGGCGAGCAGCGCCGACAGGTCGGCCGAGATCTGCTGCATGTCGACGCCCATCAGCGCCGCCTTGTCGCGGTCGATGGTGACCACTGCCTCGGGACGATCCAGGCGCAGGCCCGGCGCGACGAAGAAGAATTTCTTCGAATCCAGCGCGCGGCCGACGATCTGGCTGCCGATGTCGGCGAGCGTCTGCGTCGACGCCGTGGACTTGATGACGAACTCCAGCGGATAGCCCTGCCCCGGCGTCGGCAGCGACGGCGGATTGATCACCGCGCCGCGCACCGCAGCCACCGAGCCGACCTTGGCGGTCATGTCGTTGATCACCTGCGTGGCGCTCTCGCTGCGCTGGCTCCAGGGCTTGAGCACCATGCCCAGAAAGCCCTGGTTGGAACTGCCGCCCTGGCCCGCGCTGAACGCGAAGGTGGAGGTCACCGCCGGATGCGCCATCGCCATCTTCTGCATCTGCGCGAAATACTGGTCGAGATATTCCTGCGAAGAAAATCCGTCGGTCTCGGCAATGGCGAAGACGAAGCCCTGGTCCTCCGCCGGCGCCAGTTCCGTGGGCGTCGACACGAACAAAAATCCGCAGGACGCGAAGACGATGGCGCCGAACACCGCGATCACCAGCTTGGCGTCGAGCGCGCGATGCAGCATGCGTTTGAACACGCCCTGCGCCCACGCGAAGTTGGCGTCGACGCGCTGCTGCAGTCGGTTGACCTTGCCGTCGGCACTCACCGCCGGCTTGAGCAGGCGCGCGCACATCATCGGCGTCAGCGTGAGCGCAAGAACGCCCGAGATCAGCACCGCGCCGGCCAGGGTGAAGGCGAATTCGATGAACAGCGTGCCGGTGATGCCCGACAGGAATCCGATCGGCGCGTACACCGCGATCAGGGTGATGGTCATTGCGATCACCGGCCCCACCAGCTCGCGCGCACCCTTGATCGCCGCATCGAACGGCGCCAGCCCTTCCTCGATATGCCGGTGCACGTTTTCCATGACGATGATGGCGTCGTCCACCACCATGCCGATTGCCAGCACCATCGACAGCAAGGTGAGCAGGTTGATGCTGAAGCCCATCAGCAGCATCAGGAACAGCGCGCCTACCAGCGACAGCGGCACGGTGATCGCCGGGATCAGCGAATTGCGCATCGATCCGAGGAACAGGAAGATCACCAGCACCACGATCACCACCGCCTCGATCAGCGTCTTGCGCACCTCGCTGATGGCCTCGCGGATGTAGGTCGAACTGTCGTAGTTGATGCTGCCGTGCAGGCCCGTCGGCAGCGCGCGGATGATGTCGGGCCAGATCTTGTTGACCTGATCGGTGACCTCCAGCACGTTGGCTTCGGGGCGCACCTGGATCGCCACGAACACCGCCGGCTTGCCGCTGGCGGCCGATGAGCCGTCATAGGTCTCGGCGCCCAGCACCACGTCGGCGACATCGCCCAGGCGCGTCACCGAATCGCCGTCGGACCTGACCACCATCTGCTTGAACTCGTCGACATTGCGCAGATCGGTCTGCGCCGACAGGCCGATGCGCACGTAGTTGCCCTTGGTCTCGCCCACCGCCGACAGCACGTTCTGGCTGCGCAGTTGGGCGAGCACTTCGCTGGCGGTGATGTTGTGCGCGGCCATGCGGTCGGTCTTCAGCCAGATGCGCATGGCGAACGCGCGCCCGCCGAGCAGCTCGGCATTTTCCAGCCCCGGGATCGCCGCGAACTGCGGCTTGATCACGCGCTCCAGGTAGTCGGTGATCTGGCTGTTGTCGAGCACGTCGGAGTCGAACGACATGTACATCGCCGCGTTGCTGCCGGCGTCGGCGATGCCGATGATCGGGTCCTCCGAGCCCGCGGGCAGCTGGTTGCGCAGCTTGTTGACCTTGGCAGAAATCTCGGTCATCGCCTCGTTGGGATTCTTGTCCTGGCGCAGGTTGGCGGTGATGGTGGACAGCCCCTGCACGCTCGACGAGGTCATGAAGTCGATGCCGCCGGCCTGCGACACCTCGCGCTCCAGCGGCGTGGTGATGAAGCCTTCGATCAGCGTCGGATCGGCGCCGGGATAGGCGATGCTCACCTGCACCTGCGCGTTCTGCAGATAGGGATACTGGCGCACGTTGAGACCAAAGCCGGCGCGCAGGCCCAGCAGCAGGATGATCAGGCTGATCACCGTGGCGAGCACGGGGCGCTTGATGAAAATGTCGGTGAAGTGCATGGCTTGAATCCTGATCGGGAAAACGCTGTGGCGCGAAGACGGTGCAGGCAGCGGCTCAGCCTTCCGGCGGCTTGGGCACCAGCTGCGCGTTCAGGGAGTTCTGGTTGTCGATGATCACCGACTGCTGGTTGCGCAGCTTGAGCAGGCCGGACGTCGCCACCTCCTCGCCGGCCTTGAGGCCCTCGGTGACGGCAACGAAATCACCGCGCGCGGCGCCGATCTTGACGAAGCGCTGCACCACCTCCAGGCCCGGATCGGCCGCGGGCGCGGTCTTGGCGTCGGCGGTCGCAGGCGCGTCGGGCCTGGACGCCTTCTTCTGCACCACGAACAGCGAGGTGCCGTAGGAGCTGTAGTTGAGCGCGGTGCCCGGCACCGCGATCAGCGATCGCTCGCCCGGCAGCGCCAGCTGCACGCGGCCGAACTGGCCGGCGCGCAGCTTCAGGTCCGGATTCTCCAGACGCGCGCGGATGGTGAAGTTGCGGGTCGCGGCGTCGATGCGCGGCTCCACCGCCAGCACTTCGCCGACAAATTCCCGGTCGGGGAAGGCTTCGACTTTCACCTTGATCTTGTAGCCCGCCTGCACCATGCCGCTTTGTTGCTCGGGCAGGCTGAAGTCCAGGTCGATCGGATTGAGCGCCTGCAGCGAGACGATCGGCGTGCCCGGCTCCAGGTACTGGCCGAGATTGACCCGGCGGATGCCGAGCATGCCGGCGAACGGCGCGCGGATCTGCTTGCGCCCGAGCATCGCGCTCTGGCCGCTGACCGCGGCCTTGGCGACATTGGCTTCGCTCACCGCGGTGTCGTAGTCCGACTTGGAGATCGCCTCCAGCTTGAAGAGCTTTTCGCGGCGCGCGCGGGTCAGCTCGGCGAGCTGGGCCTGGGCCTGCAGCCGCTGCAGATCGGCGCTCTCGTTGGTGGTGTCCAGATCCACCAGCGCGGCGCCCTTGGCGACGCTGGCGCCGGACTCGAAGTGGATCTTGGTGACGATGCCGGCGGACTCGGTGGTGACGTCGGTGCCGTTGACCGGCACGAAGCTGCCG
The DNA here is from genome assembly GCA_964246995.1 of uncultured Hydrocarboniphaga sp. Taxonomy (GTDB): domain Bacteria; phylum Pseudomonadota; class Gammaproteobacteria; order Nevskiales; family Nevskiaceae; genus Hydrocarboniphaga. The sequence continues at coordinate 176,005 of CAXTSJ010000001.1, read as the reverse complement.
ATCGCCTCCAGGCTGTTGTCCCAGGCCATGGTCTGGGCGCGCACCGAGGTGATGGTGGCCGGCGGCGGCGGCATGGCGTTGACCGCCTGGTTCATCATCTTGTTGCCGAACCACTTCATGCCGAACACGCCGCCGAACACGACGAGGCAGGCGAGCAGCATGAGGATCATCTTCTTGGTCATGTGAGGCTTCCGATTGGAACGCAGCAGCTTTTGTTGTGTGAAGGCGGGCGATCAGGGCGCGGGCGTCGTGTCGGGTTCCAGCACGCTCTCGGCGTAGCGCAGATCCTGGATCGACAGCGTGCCGTTGGCGCGTTTGAGCGTGAGCGTGTTGGTGAGCAGGTCGTAGCGCGCGGTGTTCCAGTCGCGATAGGTCTGGGCAACCCGGCTCTGGGCGTCGAGCACGTCGGAGATGGTGCGGGTGCCGGCGTCGTAGCCGTTGCGCGTGGCAGCTTCGGCGGCGGTGGCGGACTCCAGCGAGCGATTGAGCGCCTGCACCTCGGTCGAGGCGGTCTCGACGCTGCGATAGAGCTTGCGCACGTCGCGCGCAGTCTGCAGGCGGATGCGCTCCAGGTCGGCCTCGCGCATCACCAGCATCGCCTGCGCCTCACGCACGCGGCCGCGGCTGGCGCCGCCATCGGTGATCGGGATGTTCAGCTCCAGGCCGATGCGGGCATCGTCGCTGAGCTGGCCGAAAATGTAGTCCTGCGAGTCGGAGCGGCCGGCCGACGCCACCAGGTCGAGCCGCGGCGCCAGGTCGGCTTGTCGCGACTTGACGTCCGTGCGCGCGACCTCGGCCGCCAGGCGCGCGGCGATCAGATCGGTGTTGAACTGAAACGCGGTCTTGACCCAGGCCTCGGGATCGGCCGGCTCGGGCGTGACCAGCTGCGCGTCGCGGCGGATGCCCGGCAGCGCCGACACCGGGCGGCCGACCGAATCGGCAAACGCGTCGAGGGCGTCGCGCAGGGTGCGGCGCGCGGAGATCAGCCGCGACTGCGCCAGGTCGTCGCGCGCACGCGCCTCCTTGACGTCGGTGCCGGGCACCAGGTCGACGTCGAAGCGCTGCTGGGTGACTTCGAACGAGCGGTGCACGGCCTTGCTCTCGGCCTCGGTCTGCACCAGCTGCTCCTGGGCCAGGGCGACGTCCAGATACAGGTGGCAGATGTTGGCGATGACGTCGGCCTGGGCCGAGTGCAGGCGCGCGTCGGCCTGGCTGTCGAAGGCTTTTGCGCGCTTGGAGCGCTCCGACCAGTCGAGCCGGAACAGCGCCTGGCGGACATTGGCCTGCGCGCTCCACTCGGGATAATCGTCCTTGATGGTGCCGGCATCGGCCTTGGTGAGGCCGAAGATGCCGGTCAGCTCGGTATGCGCGTAGCTGCCCTTGGCCTGCAGATCGACGCTGGGCAGCAGCGACGCGCGCTCGATGCCCGAGGCCTGCGCGTCGGCATCAAACTGGGCGCGGGCGACGGCCACCGCCGGGTCGTGTTCCAGCGCCAGTTCGGCCGCCTGGCTCAGGCTCATCGCCAGCGCCGGCTGGACGACCGCGCACAGCAGCAGAAAACCGCAGCCGATGCGCGCGCTAGTCATGGGACCCATCCTGCGTACCACTGCATTCATGAAAAACCTCTCGGCAGATTCGATCGATCAAGGCGTCCAGCGCCCGCGTGTCGTCGGGCGCCAGCAGCGGGTTCCAGCCCAGGCCATTCAATAACGCCTGGAGATGACGGCACATCAGGCGGTAGGCGTCGTGCACTGCGTCCAGCCCGCGCAGCACGCCCTCGGCGTGCACCAGGTTGTGCATGCCCACGACCTGCGACCACATGGCGATGCACAGCGCCTCGGGCGACAGGCCGCGCAGCTCCAGGGAGCCGGCGGCTACGGCCTCCTCGACGATCGCCACCGCCGCTGCGGCGATGGGCGCCTGCGCGTCGATCACCGCCTGCCGGCGCTCGGCGGAGGCCGCCTTCCACACCACCTCGCAAAAAACATACTGGGCGACGCGGAAGTGGTCCGGACAACGGCGCACGAACATCATGTCGGCCACCGCCAGCGCGAACATGCGATCACGCGGCGTCGCCGGCCAGTGCCGCACGTGCTCGATCAGCCCGGCGTGGTCGTGCATGTCCTGGCAGGTCAGCGCCAGCAGCAGGTCTTCCTTGGAGGCGAAGTGCTGGTAGAGCGTGCCGACGGCGTATTCGCACTTCTCGGCGACGCGGGCCATCTGCAGCTTGAGCAGCCCTTCGGTGTGGATCAGCTCGCGCGCGGCATCGAGGATCACACCCTCCCGGGTGCCCAGTTCCCTCTGCCGACGCTCGCGTGTCCCCATCGCCGGATCATCACAGATTCTATTTTTGAATTCAATTCAATTCTTGTTACCGGCTTCGGATGCCGGCGCCGATCCCCTGCCTCGCCCGCATGGTAAAAACGCCGTCGCCGACCGCCCCCTAATCGCGCATGACCGACTCTGCCGCCCCTTTTGCGCCAACACGCCTCGAGGCCCTGCGCTTCTGGCTCAAGCTCGGCTGCATCAGTTTCGGCGGGCCGGCGGGGCAGATCGCCACCATGCATCTGGAGCTGGTCGAGCGCCGGCGCTGGATTTCGGAAGCGCGTTTCCTGCACGCGCTGAACTACTGCATGGTGCTGCCCGGGCCCGAGGCCCAGCAGCTCGCCACCTACATCGGCTGGCTGCTGCACCGTACCTGGGGCGGGCTGGTCGCAGGCGGTCTGTTCGTGCTGCCTTCGCTGCTGCTGCTCTGCGGGCTGTCCTGGGTCTATGCGGCCCATGGCCACGATCCCTGGCTGGCGGCGATGTTCGGCGGCGTCAAGCCGGCGGTGGTCGCCATCGTGCTGCACGCGGCCTGGCGCATCGGCTCGCGCACGCTCAAGAGTCCCCTGCTGATCGGGGTCGCGGTGCTCGCGTTCGCCGCGACCGCCTGGGGGCGGATTCCGTTTCCGCTCACCATCGCCACCGCCGCCCTGATCGGCTGGACCGGCCGTCGCCTGCAGCTGAGGGGCTTCAAGACCGGCGGCCCGCATCACGCCGCCAACACGCAGCCCCATGCGCCAGCGGTGATCGATGACGACACGCCGCCGCCGGCGCACGCGGCCTGGTCGCGCGGCGGGCTGATCCGCGTGGTCGGCAGCGGCCTGGCGATCTGGCTCGCCGCTGCCGGCCTGCTCTTCGCGGCCGATGGCGGCCATGGCCCGCTGTCGTCGATGGGCCAGTTCTTCAGCAAGGCGGCCTTGCTGACGTTCGGCGGCGCCTACGCGGTGCTGCCCTACGTGTTCGAGGGTTCGGTGATCCAGCACCACTGGCTCAGCGCCGCGCAGATGCTCGACGGTCTGGCGCTGGGCGAAACCACGCCGGGCCCGCTGATCATGGTGGTGGCCTTCGTCGGCTTTCTCGGCGGCTGGAACCAGGCCCTGTCGGTTGGCGGTGACGCCGCCCTGCTCGGCATCGCCGGCGCGATGACGGCGACGTTCTTCACCTTCCTGCCCTCGTTCGTGTTCATCCTCGCCGGCGCGCCCTGGGTGGAACGCACGCGCGGACTGGTTGGCCTGGCTGCGCCGTTGACGGCAGTGAGCGCGGCGGTAGTGGGCGTCAACCTGGATCTGGCGCTGTTCTTCGCCCGCCAGGTGTTCTGGCCGCAGGGCTTGGGTGCGGCACCGGAAGGCTTCGCGTTGCTGGTGTTCGCCGCGGCTGCGCTGGCGCTGCTGCGCGGCGTTGGGGTGATGCCGGTGATCGGCGCGGCGCTGCTGGCCGGGCTGGCGCGGCAGGCGCTGGCGGGCTGAAGGCCATGGTTGGACTGATCTGCCCGATCTGCCGTCAGGATCTGGAATGCGGGCCCAAAGCCTGGCGCTGCTCGCGCGGCCACAGCTTCGACGTGGCGCGAGAAGGCTATGTCAACCTGCTGCCGGTGCAGCAGAAGAACAGCGCCGATCCGGGCGACAGTGCCGAGTCGCTGCGCGCGCGACGCGACTTTCTGCAAGCCGGGTACTACCGCGGCCTGGCCGAGGCCGCGGTCGACCGGCTGGCGCCACTGCAGGCGCAAAGCCTGCTCGACGTCGGCTGCGGCGAGGGCACCTACACCGCGGCCTTCGCGCCGATCGTCGGCGAGATCATCGGCCTGGACATCGCCAAGCCCGCCATCCAGCTCGCCGCGCGCCGCCATCCCGGCGTCCGCTGGCTGGTGGCGAGCAGCGCGGCGCTGCCCTTGGCCGACGCGTCGGTGGATATCGTCAGCCTGCTGTTCACTCAGCTGCACATCGCCGAGATCGAGCGCGTGCTGATCCCAGGCGGCCATGCGCTGGTGGTGACGCCGGCGGCCGAGCATCTGTGGAGCCTGCGCGAAGGCCTGTTCGACACCGTGCGCGCACATCAGCCCGACAAGTTTCTGGCCGGCTTCGAGAGCGGGTTCGTGCTGGCGGACCGGCAGGAAGTGCGCCTGCCGCTGCAGCTCGATCAGTCCGCGCTGAGGCAGCTGCTGGCGATGACGCCCTATGTCTGGAAAGCGCGGCCAGAGCGGCGCGCGGCGCTGGAGGCGCGGCCGTGCCTGTCCACCACCGCCGCGTTCACCCTGCTGCTGCTGCGCAAGCGGTCAGCGTAGGGCGCGCTCGATCGTGTCGGGCGCAACCCGCGGACGCGGTACGCGGCCGGCGAACCAGGTGCGCACGTCGGCGTCCAGCCCGAGGTGGTGCATGTAGTTGTAGAGCGCCTTGTTGAGCGCGCTGCCGAGCACGTCATGATCGACGCCGCTGGGATCGATGAAGCCGATGTCGTTCCGGGCAAAGCGCCCCGGCGGCAACGGCATCAGGCGCACGCCGTAGTCCTGCGGGTTCTTGCCTACCGGCGAATGCACGGTGCAGGTGAAGCGGTGGAAGAAGCCCGACTGCAGGCAGCCTTCCTCGAACAGCTGGCGCACGGTTTCGAGCGCATCGACGGTGTCCTGCACGGTCTGGGTCGGAAAGCCGTACATCAGGTAGGCGTGGACCAGCACGCCGGCCTCGGCGAAGCCGCGCGTCACCCGCGCCACCTGTTCCACCGAAACGCCTTTCTTCATCAGCTTGAGCAGGCGGTCGGAGGCAACTTCGAGCCCGCCGGAGATGGCGATGCAGCCGCTGTCGGCGAGCAGCCGGCATAAGGCCGGGTTGAAGGATTTCTCGAAACGGATGTTGCCCCACCAGGAGATCGACACACCGCGCCGGATCAGCTCGGTCGCGAAAGCCTTGAGCACCTTGGGCGGCGCCGCCTCGTCGACGAAATGGAAGCCGGTCTGGCCGGTCTCCGCAACGATCGCCTCGACGCGATCCACCAGCAGGCTGGCCGACGCCGCCTCGTAGCGCGAGATGTAGTCCAGGCTCACGTCGCAGAAGCTGCACTTCTTCCAGTAGCAGCCGTGCGCCACGGTCAGCTTGTTCCAGCGCCCGTCGCTCCACAGGCGGTGCATCGGGTTGAGCATGTCGAGCAGCGACAGGTAGCGATCCAGCGGCAGGCCGTCCCAGGTCGGCGTGCCGACTTCGGCGAACGCCACGTCGGGTTCGCCGCAATCGACGTAGCGCACCGCGCCGTCGACGCGCGTGAAGGTGCGCACCAGGGCGCTGGCGTCGCGCTCGCCGCGCCGGTGCGCGAGCAGCGCCAGCAGCGGGCGTTCACCGGCGTCGAGCGTAACGTCGTCGAAATAGTCGAACACGCGCGGCTCGGCCAGCTCGCGCAGCTCGGTGTTGACGAAGCCGCCGCCGAGCACGGTGACGATGTTGGCGTCGTGCGCCTTGATCGTCTGCGCGATGCGAAACGCCGCGTACACCGCGCCGGGAAAAGGCACCGACAGCAGCACCACATCCGGCGCGTGGCGGTCGAGCATCGCCAGCGTCAGCCGCTGCAGGGTTTCGTCGATCAGGTTCGGCGGCGCGGCCAGCGCGCGGGCCAGCGGATCGAAGCTCGGCTGGCTCTGCGCCAGCGACTCGCCGTAACGCACGAATTCGAACCGCGGATCGATGGCGTCGCGCAGCACGTCGGCGATGTCGTTGAGATACAGCGTCGCCAGATGGCGCGCGCGGTCCTGCGCACCGAGCGCGCCGAAGGCCCAGGCCAGCGGATCGCCGCCGTCTTCATCGACATAAACGTCGAGCGCGGCGAAGCGCGGACCCTCGGGCAGGAATCCACGCCCGCCGATGCGGTGCGCCAGCGTCGGATCACGTCCCTGCAGAAACGCGATCGCGGGCGCGATGCTGCTGCGGTAGCGATCGAAGTGTTCGACAAAAAAACTGACCCCGGCCGAGCGTCTCAAAGCCGGCAGCGCCAGTGCGCGTTCGCGTATCGCCGACAGACCGTCGGCCGAAAACAAGTCCAGCATCAGGGCCAATGCGAGGTCTTCCTGCACCGCGTCCACGCCGCGCGAGCGCAGGAATCCGGTCAGGTAGGCCGTCGACGGATACGGCGTGTTGAGCTGCGTCATCGGCGGGATGACGGACAGCACTCGGAGAGCGGTGGCGGACATGCAAGGAGACGACGGGCAAGCGGCTGCGTTAGCGCGCCGGCGAGTCTAGCGCAGGCCTGTCGCGTGGCGCCGGATCAGGTTTTTGCGAAGTCGCCCAGAGAACGCGCGAAATCGCGCATGGTGGCCGGCCGTGGCGCCGGTTCACCGGCGCGTGCCCGCGCACCGTTGCAGAAAATCGGAAAGTCATCACCGACCAGCGCACGCAAACGCCGCAGTTCTTCGTCGATCGGCGGCTCGCCCGGCGACGGGACCCAGCCCAGCGCCAGCGCGCGGGCGTCGCGCTGCGTCACCACGAAAGCCAGTTCCTCGGCCGGCAGGCCCGGGCCGGCGTAGATCGCGTCCCAGCCCGAGCGACTCGCGGTTACCGCGGTCATCAGCGCCGGCAGCTCGTGCATCTGGCCGTTGGCCGTGGACACGACGATGCCCGCGCCTTCGGCGGGATTGCTGCTGGTGAGCAGGTCGCCGAGAAAGCAGCGCAGGTGCGCCTCGGCGAACCGCTCGTGGGCCAGCCGCAAGTGCTTGTGCTCGCGTTGCACGGCGATCGAATGCAGCAGCACGTCGACGAAGTCATCGAACAGATCGGGCACGCCCAGGCTGCGTGTGGCTTGCAACAGGCTCTGACTGAATTCGGCGCCTTGCAGCAGGCGCACCGCGTCGATCGCGAGTTCGATCAGCCGCGGAGCCGGCAGGGGAATGCGCGGCGAGGCTTCGACACCGGGCACCGTGTCGCGGCCCACCAGGGCGCGCAACTGGTCCATCGGCAGGCGCGCGATCTCGCCGATGCGATGGCCCAGGTCGACCGCCTGGCGCAGTAGCACCAAGCGTCGCACCTCGTAGTCCGAATACAGGCGGCGCAGCTTGGATGTGCGGTCCGGTTTGATCGCCGAATAGCGCCGCTCCCATGCACGGATCACGTGAGCCGACAAACCGCTGCGGCGCGCGGCGACGTTGATCGGACAGCGCAGCTCGCCGCCCGACAGGTGCAGGTTCCGCGCGGTGTTGTCGTCATCCATGACGTTGGGCATGTCGTCTGCTGGAAAAGCCAAGCTTTAAGACTAGCCAGAGACGCCTGAACGCCACACGAGCCGGTGCGCCCGACTCGGCGAGGGTCGCAGGGTTCAGCTCGCCTCGCTACGCTAGCGGGATGCCTGCCAACGTTGCCGAATCCCGTCTCGCACGTCTGCGTGCTGCGCTCGACAGCGGCAAGCTGCTGCCGGTCAAGCGCTCGCTCGCCGCGCTCAACCCTGCGGAGATCGCCAGCCTGCTCGCGTCGCTGCCCTGGGCGGAACGCAAGCTGGTGTGGGACATGGTCGACCCGGAGGACGACGGCGAGGTGCTGCTGCATCTGCCGGAGCGCATCCGCGAAAACCTGATGCGCGAAATGGACACCGCCGAGCTGGTGGCCGCCGCGGGCGAACTCGACATCGATGACCTCGCCGACTTCGTCGAGCACCTGCCGGAGACGGTGGCGCAACAGGTGATGGTGGCGCTGGACGCCGACGACCGCGCACGCCTGCAATCCGTGCTCGCGTTCAACTCCGACACCGCCGGCGGACTGATGAACACCGACACGGTGACGGTGCGCGCGGACGTCGAACTGGAAGTGGTGCAGCGCTACCTGCGCCGGCGCGGCGGGCTGCCTTCGCACACCGATGCGCTGTTCGTGGTCGACCGTTACGGCGGCTTTCTCGGCACGCTAAGCCTGGAGCAGCTGCTGACACGCCCGGGCAGCGAGCTGGTCGGCAAGGTCATGGACCGCTCGCGCGATGCGCTGCCGGTGACGATGTCGGCGCGCGAAGTGTCGCAGCGCTTCCAGAACTCCGACCTGGTGTCGGCGCCGGTGGTGACGCCAGGCGACGGCAAGCTGGTCGGCCGCATCACCATCGACGACGTGGTCGACGTGATCCGCACGCAGGCCCAGCAGCCCTGGCTGTCGATGGCCGGGGTCAGCGAGGAGGAAGACCTGTTCGCACCCGTGCGATCCGCGGCCCGGCGACGCGCCGTGTGGCTGGGCATCAACCTGATCACCGCGTTCGCCGCGTCCTATGTCGTCGGCCGCTTCGAGGCCACCATCACCCAGGTGGTCGCACTCGCCGTGCTGATGCCGGTGGTGGCGAGCATGGGCGGCATCGCCGGCAGCCAGACGCTGACGCTGATGATCCGCGGCTACGCCCTCAACCAGGTCGGCAGCGGCAACACCCTCTGGCTGTTGCGCAAGGAGATCCTCGTCGCCCTGATGAACGGCGTCGCCTGGGCTTTCGTCGTGTCGGTGATCGCCTACCTGTGGTTTCATCGCCTGTCGCTCGCCGTGGTGGTCGGCATGGCGATGATCATCAACCAGGCGATCGCGGCGCTGGTCGGGGTCTTCGTTCCGGTGACTTTAAAAAAACTCGGCATCGACCCGGCGCTCGCCGGCAGCGTGGTGCTGACCACCTTCACCGATGTCTGCGGGTTCTTTTGTTTGCTGGGGTTGGGGACGGTGTTTTTGCTTTGATCAAAAAATCGGCACGGCCTAACCAATTGCCCGGTTCACGCCGATATGAGCGACAGCGAGAATCTGCGCGACGTTGCCAACTTCGCGTTACACAAGCTGAGCAGAAGGCTAGAGCAGTCCTAGCTCCCTTCGATTGATAAGTCTGGCCAGCCCTGTTAAATCACAAAAGATAGTGAATTCATTGATACCGGCTAGATCAAGAAATTTTCTTGCCTGCGGAATAGCTGCGAGGGGTAGTTCGTGACACGTAACAGCAACTGGGCAAGCACGCTCAATTGGAACTTCTAAATCGCCATGCACAGCGCAAAAAATAACGCCGCCGAAAAACTAGATGACCAGTCCAGCAAGCGAGTTGGAACCCCAAAATGTTGCATGTAGTAGAGAACCGTCCATGCGGATGCACCTGGAGGAAGCAGGTGTGAGCCGCGCATTCTGAAAGACCAGTAGAGCCGCGCTTCCTTATTTGGATTGAAGCGGGCATTGCTTCTGCGTTCTCTCGCCAAGCTCGGCTCAAGCGCCCAAGCTCGTTTTGAGTGTCCACGAAAGAATGGGTCTGGACAGCCAGCGGCTTTTAAGGATTCCAAGCGCGCGTCGACCTCTTCTAGAAACTGCTGCCAACTGCTCGGTGGATTTGAACTCATATTCGCTCCGCCCAACCAGTGTCGCCTACTGGCCGACACCACCTACTGACCAAACCAGGGACCCTGAAGATATCTTCGGCTTTCGGTCTGCTAGGGTTGACTATGCTACTGCTCGCTGAAGGTACGCCCGGAATCAACCGGCCTGCACAAAGACGGCAGTCGATACGCCACCCGTTCAAGAGCGCGGCGCAGAGGCGGGGCCGTGCGCTTTTCGATCAGAAAATGCACGGCCACTGCCGCGCCGAAGACCAGCGCCACGGTGCCCCAGAACAGCAGATGCGGATCAAGACTCGAATGCTCCAGATTGAAGATCATGTAGCCGATATTCTGGTGCAGCAGATACAGGGGATAGGTCAGCGCGCCGGTCAGGCGCCAGGATTTTTTCGCCAGCAACCCGGTACTTCTGAGCGCCACCGAGAGCATCACCAGATAGAAAATGGAAATGATTCCGGCGACGGCATTGGTGCTCAGCTCCGCTCTGAAAAAAGCCTCGAGAGCATGCCGCTGCTTGAGGGCCTGGTCGACCGCCAAGCACCACGACAAGACGATGATCGCGAGCTTGGTCGGCGACAGTCCTTGCGACCGAATCAGGTAGCACTCCGCGCCAGCGATGAACAAGGCCGAATAATCGACCACCAGCAGATATCGCAGCTTGCCGATCGGCCTGAGTTCCAGCGCGATGGAAACGATCAGCCACAGGATCAGAAAGATTTGAGCCTGGTCGATTCTTCTCATGATCAACACGACCGCGACCAGGGCGTAGAACTTGATCTCCACAAACAACGACCAGTAGGCGCCGTCGATCGGACGCGCGCCGAAAAATTCGCCCAGCATGGTCATGTTGACGAGATACTGATGGAGCGACGCTGAAAAATGAGATCCGCCCATGAAGACGATCGCCACGAAAGTCATCGTGCAGCAGGCCCAGAACGCCGGATAGAGACGCACGATTCTGGAGATGGCGAAAGCCCGCAGGCTCGCTCGCGACGCGGTCATCAGAATGACGAAGCCGCTGATCATGAAAAAAAAGTGTACGCCGAGGTAGCCGTATTTGAACAAGCCGGCCAATGGCGAATAGGCCATCACGGACACATCGCCCTGGGCGTAGTAGCCCATGAACGCGTAATGGAACAACACCACCGACATCGCTGCGCAGAATCGCAGCAGATCGAGCTCGTTGACCCGGGTGTCGTCCATTGGCGATCGATTTTAAGAGTTCAGTTTACCCGCCCGCCAGAGTCAGCCCTTCGACCAGCACCGAGCCACACCGGACCCCGCCTCGCGTATCGACATCCGCGCCGAGCGCCGCGATGCGTGAATACATCTCCAGCAGATTGCCGGCGACGGTGACGTTCTCCACCGGGTAGGCGATCGCGCCGTTTTCCACCCAGAAGCCGGCGGCGCCGCGCGAGTAGTCGCCGCTGACGCCGTTGACGCCCTGGCCCATCAGTTCGGTGACGATCAAGCCCTCGCCCATGTCGCGCACCAGCGCGTCGAAGTCCTGGGTGCCGTGGCTGGCGACGAGGTTGTAGACGCCGCCTGCGTTGCCGGTGGTGGAGAGACCGAGCTTGCGCGCGGAGTAGCTGCCGAGCAGCCAGCCGCGCAACACGCCCTGGTCGACCAACAGACGTTCGCTGGTGGCGACGCCCTCCTGATCGAAGGCGCTGCTTGACGAGGCGCCGGGGATGAAGGGCTCCTGGCGCAGGCTTACGCTGCGGGCGAACACCGGCGCATCGAGCTTGTCGAGCAGAAAGCTGGCGCGGCGATACAAGGCGGCGCCGGAGATCGCGTTGACGAAATGGCTGAACAGGCTGCGCGCCATCTGCGGCACGAACAGCACCGGTGCGTTGCGCGTCGACAGGCGCCGCGCGCCGAGCCGCGCAACAGTGCGGGTGCCGGCGCGATGGCCGATGGATTCGGGCGTGTCCAGACGCTGCGGATCACGGCCGCCGTCGTACCAGTAGTCGCGCTGCATGTTGCCGGCGTCGTCGACTGCGATCACCGCGCAGGACAGCGAATGCTGGGTGCCGCGGCGATGACCCACGAAGCCGTGGCTGTTGGCGTACACCGACACGCCGCGTTGCGTCGACAGGCCGGCGCCTTCGGTCTGGGTGATGCGCGCGTCCACCGCCAGCGCCGCGGCCTCGCAGGCGCGCGCGCGCTCGATAGCGTCCTCGGCAGTGACGGCCCAGGGATGATCCAGCGCAAGCTCAGGGAACTGCGTTGCCAGGCGGTCACGATCGGCCAAGCCGGAGAACGGATCCTCTTCGGTGGCGCCGGCGATCGCGCAGGCGGCTTGCAGGGCCTGGCGCACGCCGTCTTCCGACAAGTCGCCGGTCGACGCGCTGCCTTTGCGCTTGCCGAAATACACGGTGAGCGACAGGCCGCGATCACGCTGGAATTCCAGACTCTCGACTTCGCCGCGACGCACCGACACCGACAGCCCGCGCGAATGCGACATGCTGGCCTCGGCCTGGGTAGCACCGGCCGCCGCCGCCGCGTCGAGCACGCGCAGAACCTGCGGCTCCAGCGCGCTGGTCAGCGGCAGGCCATCGGCGGAAGAAGCAGACGTCATGGATCAGGCACCGGCGTGGACTCGATGCGCGTCAGCTTACACCAGGGATGTCTAGTCGCCTGGACGATAAAACGCGCGCTGCCAGTTGCGGTGTTTGAGCGCGGCGCGGCGCATCACCGGCAGCAGCGCGCCGGCCGACAGCAGCAGGCGGTTGAGTGCATGCCAGGGATGACGCAGCGGCCGCACGAAGTCGACGAACAACACCACGCGCCAGCCGCCGGTGTAGTTCCAGGCCTCGTGGTTGAAGCTGTCGTCGAAGATCAGGCTCTTGCCCTCGCTCCAGTGGCAGATGCGATCGCCGATGCGGATGCCGGCCATCCAGCTCGGCTCGGGGATGATCACGCCCAGGTGGTAGCGCAGGATGCCGTTGTAGGCGCCGCGATGCGCGGGGATGTGCTTGCCCGGCGCCAGGATGCTGAAGAACGCGTTGATGGTGCCGGGAATCTCGCGCAGCGCCTGCATGGTCGCCGGGCAGTGGCGCGCGTTCTCGTCGCAGTCGAGTCCGGCACCGATCAGCCAGTAGGTTTTCCACTGATCATCGTGGGTGATGCTGCGCACTTCGTCGACGATCTCGTGGAAGCTCGGCAGGCGGCTGCGCTGGAGCAGCACCGCTTCCAGCTCCTGGTGGATCGCCGGCCAATGCGCTTCGACCGGTTGCGCCCAGGGAAAGTCGCGCGTGTCGTAGACCGGCGTGTCGGCGATGCGCGATGCACGCGCCACGGCGGTCTCCAGCCACGTCTGCGCGCGCAGCGCGAGCCGGCCGATGCGCGTGCCCGGGGTGTTCAGACGGTGCGCGCGCCCGGTCTCGTAACCGGGTTCCGGCAGATAGGGCTGGATGGCGCTGTGCGGTTGATTCATTGCCGACGGTCCTTGTACGTTTTCGTGTGGCATGCGCCGTGTTGCTTGCCCCTGGCGGGCGCGCGGACGTTGCGGCCTGGGCAGTGAACCATCAGTGAATCGACTCACGTGCCGGCCGGCGGCATCGCGGCCGCCAGCGCGTCCAGCAAGCGCTCGTGCACGCCGCCGAAATCGCCGTTGCTCATGATCAGGATGCGATCGCCGGCGCGCGCAATGGCGGTCAGGTCCGCGATCAGTCCATCCAGTTGCGCGTGCACCCACAGCGGCGGCCGCAGCGTGCCGAGCGCGGCTTGAGCGTCCCACTGCAGATCGGCGCGCGCGTAGATCAACACGGCGTCGGCGGCGTCCAGGCTCTGTGCGAGATCGGCGGCGTGATGGCCCAGGCGCATGGTGTTGGAGCGCGGCTCGAGCACGGCGATGACGCGCCCTCCCGGCTGGCTGCGCAGCGCATCGATGGTGACGCGGATGGCAGTCGGATGGTGGGCGAAGTCGTCAAACACCTGCACGCCGCGCACTTCGCCGCGCAGCTCCAGCCGGCGACGCACCGACTCGAAGCTCTGCAGCGCGGCGACGCAGGTCTGCACTGGCACGCCGACCTCGGCGGCCGCGGCGAATGCGGCGAGCGTGTTGGAGCGGTTGTGCGCGCCGGCCAGCGGCGTCGCCACATGGCCATGCGAGAGGCCGTCCACTCGCAGTTCAAAACCGCCGGTGACGGCTTGCGCGGACCAGCCGTCGGCTGCGTCGAAGCGCGTCACGCCGCTCCAGCAGCCCATCCCCAGAACGCGCGCGAGATGGGCGTCGCCGCCGTTGACGATCAGCCGTCCGCTGCCCGGCACGGTGCGCACCAGATGATGGAACTGGCGCTCGATCGCGGCCAGGTTGTCGAAGATGTCGGCGTGGTCGAATTCGAGGTTGTTGAGGATCGCGGTGCGCGGCCGGTAGTGCACGAACTTGCTGCGCTTGTCGAAGAACGCGGTGTCGTACTCGTCGGCCTCGATGACGAAGTGGCGGCCGCTGCCCAGACGCGCGGACACGCCGAAATTGAGCGGCACGCCGCCGACCAGAAAGCCCGGCGCCAGGCCCGCGCATTCCAGCAGCCAGGCCAGCAGCGAAGTCGTGGAGGTCTTGCCATGGGTGCCGGCCACCGCGATCACATGCCGCCCCTGCAACACGTTCTCGGCCAGCCACTGCGGGCCGGAGACATAGGGCAAACCGGCATCGAGCACGTACTCGATCGCCGGATTGCCGCGGGTGATGACGTTGCCAACCACGACCACGTCCGGCGCCGGCTTCAGATGCACGGCGCTATAGCCGTGCTGCAATTCGATGCCGAGCGCCGCAAGCTGCGTCGACATCGGTGGCCAGGCGTTGGCGTCGGAGCCGGTGACGCGATGGCCGGCCTCGCGCGCGAGCGCCGCGATGCCGGCCATGAAGGTGCCGCAGATTCCCAGGATATGCAGATGCATGCGCTGTCGGATCAGGCCCCGAGCCCGCTCAGACCGAGCATCAGCAGAACCATGCTGGCAAACACCGCGGCGACGATCAGCAGCGAGCGAGCGCCCGCGGCGCGCGAAAAGATGAAACCCATCAACGCCAGTTGCCAGATGCCGAACAAGGTCAGCAGCGTGTCGGCGACCACCGGAATCTGCGGCCACAGCTCGGGGTGATTCAACAGGTCCGGGTTCTGCTCGGCCTGCTTCTTGAGCGTGAACCAGGCCGGCGCGATCTGCGCCATGAAGGGCACCATCGCCAGAGTCAGCAGGCCATTGGTGATCACCAGCGAATTGAAGGTCTGCTGGAACCGAGCGCCCAGCTTGCGCGCGGCGAGCGTGGTACGGGTGAGCAGAGCGAGGAAGCCGACATTGACCACCGCGCCGAACAGGGCCAGTGGCAGCGGCACCAGCAGCGCCATCATCGTCGCGCTTGCGATCACCGCGAGCGCGATGCACGCGGCGCTCAGGCGCTGGTCGCCGCTGTACGGAAAGTCTTCCGGCCCGGCGCGGAAAAACAGCAGACGCAGGGTGACGCTGGCAACTTGAGTCAGCATGCGGTCAAAGGCCGATGGGCTTGCGAGCCGCTATTCTAAGCCCTGGCGCCGCCGCTCCCACGCGCCCTCTCCAGGATGCTCATGACCCACAAGCCCGGCGCCGCATGCTGATCGACAAGCCCGCGGATCTGCAGGCGGCGATCGCGCGCTTCGCCAATTGCGAATGGCTGACGGTCGATACCGAATTCGTCCGCAAGGAAACCTACTGGCCGCGGCTGTGCCTGGTGCAGGTCGGCGACGGTAGGACCGAGGCGGTGTTAGACGCCACCCGGCTGCCGGACCTGTCGCCGCTGCTCGATCTGCTGATGCGCACCGACATCATCAAGGTGTTCCACGCGCCCAGCCAGGATCTGGAAATCTTCGTGCGCCTGACCGGCGGCGCGCCGACGCCGTTGTTCGACACCCAGATCGCGGCCAGCCTGCTCGGCATCGGCGACCAGCCGGGCTATGCGGCGCTGGTGGAGAAACGCCTTGGCATCAAGGTCGACAAGTCGCTGACCCGCACCGACTGGTCGCGCCGGCCGCTGTCCACGGCCGAGCTGGCCTACGCCGCCGACGACGTGCGCCATCTAGCGACCCTGTATCCGGCGCTGCGCGACGAACTCGCTAGCCGCGGCCGCCTGGCCTGGCTGGTCGAGGACTGCGAGCGCCTGACGCGCCCGCAGCGTTATCAGGTGCAGCCGGCCCGGGCCTGGGAGCGGCTGAAAGGTCTGGCGCGTTTGCCGCCCGCCGCGCAGCATGTCGCTGCGGCTTTGGCGGCCTGGCGCGAGACGTTGGCCGAGGCTCGCGACCGCCCGCGCAAATGGGTGCTGGCCGACGACGCCCTATACCGCATCGCCGATCGCCAGCCCGCCGACGCCGCGCAACTCGCGGCGCTGCAGGTGCTTCCGCCGAAGACGCTGGAGCGCCAGGGCGAAGAACTGCTGCGCCTGGTCGCGGAAACGCGCGGCTCCAACAACGCGGCGCTCGCGCTCGATGTGCAGCTCAGCGAACCCCAGAAAGCGCGCTTGCAGAAAGTGCTGACGCGCACCCGCGAGATCGCGGCGGCGCTCGACATCCCGCCCGCCCTGCTGGCGCCGCGCGCCGAGGTCGAAGCCCTGGTTCTGCAGGGCGCCGAGGCGCCGGTGGTGTTGCTGAGCGGTTGGCGGCGTGAAGTTGCGGGCGAGCAGTTGCTGAAGCTTGCGGCGGAACCGTAGGTCGGCGTGCCGACAAGACTCGATCCGGGATTTCTGGCCCGCTACTTCTGCGCGGGGTTATAGCGCTCGACGAACCGCACCGCCGCGGTCAGCCGCTCATCAGATCGGGATAGTCGCCTTTGAGGTAGGTGTTGCCGGAATAGATGCTGCGTTCGACTCCACGCAACGCGTAGGCGCCGTACCAGTGGCCGTCCTTCTCGGTGAGCCCGTAGCTGCCGAACACCACGTCGAACCAGCGGCCGCCGCCGGAAACCGAATGCGCCTTGCGCGTCTTCAGGTCCAGCGCCAGTACATTGCCGAACTCGTAGTGGAGGCCGTAGTAGTAGCCCAGATTGACATGCTGGCTGGTGCTCACCATCACCAGCTCGTCGCCGGCCCATTGCACGCCGCGGACCTTCAAGCCGTCGACCGCCGCCTGGGCGATCAGCTCGCCCGCCACGGTCTGCACGTACAGCCGGCGCTTGCCATTGGCTGTCGCCACGAAGGCCAGCCGCTCGCCCGAAGGCGAGAGCACGACATCCTCGATGACCGGCAATCGGCCATAGGCGGCGAGCGCAGGCGGCTCCGCGGCCAGGGCCAGGCAGGACGACAGCAGCAGGGACAACGCGATCAGGACACGCAAGGCGAACGGCCCAAACGAAGGAACCGCACCAGCTTATCGGCCGCCTGGGCGGTTCCAGCCGAGCGTCTGACGGACGCGCGCGCGGCGCGTCATGGGCGGAGCCTTACAGAACCTGGAGGATGCGATCGAAGATCTCGTCCATCGCGCCGATGCCCTGGACGGTGACCAGCTTGTCCTGGCGCTGGTAGAAGTCGAGCAGAGGCCGGGTCTCGGCGTTGTAGACCTCGATGCGATGGCGGATCACTTCTTCCTTGTCGTCGGCGCGGCCTTCCTTCTCGGCGCGATACAGCAGGCGCCGGATGATCTCCTCGTCCGAGACGTACAGGTGCAGCGCCTTGTCGATCCCCGGCTGCTGAAGACGCAGCATCATCTCGTCGAGCACCTGGGCCTGCGCGGTATTGCGCGGAAAACCGTCGAAGATGAACCCGCCCTGCGCGTCGTCATGGCCGAGCCGCTCTTCGACGATGCCGATGACGATGTCGTTGGCCACCAGCTCGCCGGCGTCCATCGTCGCCTTCGCCTGTCTGCCCAGATCGGTGCCGGCCTTGACCGCCGCGCGCAGCGCATCGCCGGTGGAGATTTTCGGAATGCCGAAGTGCGCGATCAGCTTTTCGCCTTGAGTGCCCTTGCCCGAGCCGGGCGCACCCAGCAACACGATTCTCATAATGGTTCTAAACCTGAAGTGATTCCGAGCGGAAAACCCTTGCAGCGCCTGCCCGCCCCCGTGCAAGCCTTGAACGGTATCGGCATGGGACCTGATCCGTCAACGCGGCCGTCCTGGACGCCAAACCGGGCGTGCTACCATCGCGGCGCCCGCAGGCGCATCCCCATATTACGGCGTGCATCGCACGTCGGGGCTGGTTGCGGACACGCAAACCCCCCGCCAGTACCTGACGATAACGATTGGGAGAGACCAGTAATGTTAGTTGACTATGGGCTGTGGATCACCGTTGGTTGCGCATTGGCAGCCATCGTGTACGGCATCTTTTCGGTGCGATGGGTAATGGCGCAGTCGCCCGGCAACGCGCGCATGCAGGAGATCGCCGCCGCGGTGCAGGAAGGGGCGCAGGCTTATCTGAACCGTCAGTACCTGACCATCGCCATCGTCGGCGCGGTGCTGTTCCTGGCGCTGGGCCTGGCGCTGGACTGGCTGACCGCGATCGGTTTCGCTCTTGGCGCACTGCTGTCCGGCGCGACCGGCTATATCGGCATGAACGTGTCGGTGCGCGCCAATTCGCGCACCGCGCAGGCCGCGACCAAGGGCCTCAACGCGGCGCTGGCGGTGGCGTTTCGCGGCGGCGCGATCACCGGCATGCTGGTGGTCGGGCTCGGGCTGCTGGGCGTGGTCGGCTATTACATCGCGGTGATGCGCCTCACCGGCAGCCAGCCGCAGGCGCTGCATGGCCTGGTGGGCCTGGCCTTCGGCGGCTCGCTGATCTCGATCTTCGCGCGCCTGGGCGGTGGCATCTTCACCAAGGGCGCCGACGTAGGCGCCGACCTGGTGGGCAAGGTCGAAGCCGGCATCCCCGAGGATGACCCCCGGAACCCCGCGGTGATCGCGGACAACGTCGGCGACAACGTCGGCGACTGCGCCGGCATGGCGGCGGACCTGTTCGAGACCTACGCCGTGACCCTGGTCGCGACCATGGTGCTGGGCAGTCTGCTGGTGGCGGACTACGGCACCAACGCCGTGCTCTACCCGCTGGTGATGGGCGGCGTGTCGATCATCGCCTCGATCATCGGCACCTTCTTCGTCAAGCATTACGAGGGCGGCAAGATCATGAACGCGCTGTATCGCGGCACCGCCGTCTCCGGCGTGCTGGCGGCGATCGCGTTCTATCCGATCACCACGCAACTGATGGGCGAGCACGCGATGCCGCTGTATTTCTGTGCGCTGATCGGGCTGGCGCTGACCGGCATCATCGTCTGGATCACGGAGTACTACACCGGCACCGACTACAAGCCGGTGCAGCACATCGCCGCGGCTTCGCAGACCGGCCACGGCACCAACATCATCGCCGGGCTCGGCGTGTCGATGAAGTCCACCGCCATGCCGGTGCTTGCGGTGTGCGCCGCAATCTACTTTGCGCATCACTTCGCCGGGCTCTACGGAATTGCCATCGCGGCTACCGCGATGCTGTCGCTGACCGGCATGATCGTGGCGCTCGACGCCTATGGCCCGATCACCGACAACGCCGGCGGTATCGCCGAGATGGCACACCTGCCGGCGGAGATCCGCAACATCACCGATCCGCTGGACGCGGTGGGCAACACCACCAAGGCGGTGACCAAGGGTTACGCGATCGGGTCCGCCGGCCTGGCAGCGCTGGTGCTGTTCGCGGATTACACGCACAACCTCGGCGCCGCCGGCAAGGTCGTCGCTTTCAGCCTCGACGATCACATGGTGATCATTGGCCTGTTCATCGGCGGCATGGTGCCCTACCTGTTCGGCGCCATGGCAATGGAGGCGGTGGGTCGCGCCGCGGGTGCGGTGGTGGTTGAAGTGCGGCGCCAGTTCAAGGAGATCCCCGGGATCATGGAAGGTACCGCCAAGCCGGATTACGGCGCGGCGGTGGACATGCTGACCAAAGCCGCCATCAAGGAAATGATTCTGCCCTCGCTGCTGCCGATCCTGGTGCCGGTCGCGGTCGGGCTGATCCTCGGCCCGGTGGCGCTCGGCGGCGTGCTGATCGGCACCATCGTCACCGGCCTGTTCGTGGCGATCTCGATGACCACCGGTGGCGGCGCCTGGGACAACGCCAAGAAGTACATCGAGGACAACCACTTCGGTGGCAAGGGCTCGGAAACGCACAAGGCGGCGGTCACCGGCGACACCGTCGGCGATCCCTACAAGGACACTGCCGGCCCGGCGATCAACCCGCTCATCAAGATCATCAACATCGTGGCGCTGCTGCTGGTGCCGCTGCTCTGATCATTCGTTACTAGATTGGCGAAATGGCCCGCGACGAGCGGGCCATTTCGTTTTCAGAGCAGCTTTACAACAGCAGTTTCGCGACGATCAGATCGGTCGCTTCTTCCGCCGTCATCTGGAGCGTGTCGATCCTGATTTCCGGCGACTCCGGCGCCTCATACGGCGAGTCGATGCCGGTGAAGTTCTTGAGTTCTCCACTGCGCGCCTTTTTGTAGAGCCCCTTGACGTCGCGCGCCTCGGCCGCGGCCAGCGGCGCATCGATGTGGATCTCCCAGAACTCGCCCGGCGGCAGCATCGCCCGCACCAGCGCCCGCTCCGCGCGGAACGGCGAGATGAAGGCGGTGATCACGATCAGCCCGGCGTCGGTCATCAGCTTGGCGACCTCGCCGATGCGGCGGATGTTCTCGATGCGGTCGGCCTGGGTGAAGCCCAGGTCCTTGTTGAGCCCGTGGCGGATGTTGTCGCCGTCGAGCAGGAAGGTGTGGCGGCTCAAGTGCGCCAGCTTTTTCTCGACGAGGTTGGCGATGGTCGATTTGCCGGCGCCGGAGAGTCCCGTCAACCACAGTACCGCCGGCTTCTGGTGCTTGAGCCCGGCGCGCACTTCGCGGGTCACGTCCAGCGCCTGCCAATGCACGTTCTGCGCGCGTCGCAGCGAGAAATGCAGCATGCCGGCGGCGACCGTGGCATTGCTGAACTTGTCGATCAGGATATAGCCGCCCATGGTCCGGTTGTCGGCGTAGGCCTCGAAGGGGATGGGGCGGTCGGTGGTGAGATCGACCACGCCGATCGCATTCAGGTCGAGCGTCTTCACCGCCAGATGTTCCAGCGTATTAATGTTGATCTGGTACTTCGGCGCCTGCAGGGTCACCGTCACGGTTTGCGTGCCGAGTTTCAGCCAGTAAGGCCGGCCGGGCACCAAGGCTTCGTCGGACATCCACACGATCGTCGATTCAAACTGGTCGGCGACCTGAGTCGGTTCATCCGCCTTGGTGATGACATCGCCGCGCGAGCAATCAATCTCGTCGGCGAAGCACAGCGTGATCGACTGGCCCGCGACCGCTTGATCGAGATCGCCATCGAGCGTGACGATGCGCGTGACCGTGCTGGTCTTGCCGCTGGGTAGCACGCGCACCGCGTCGCCCGGTTTTACCGAGCCGCTGGCGATCAGGCCGGAGAAGCCGCGGAAATCCAGGTTCGGACGATTGACCCATTGCACCGGCAGGCGGAAGGGCTTGGCCTGGTCGAGCGTGGCGTCGAGTTCAACCGTCTCCAGGTGCGCCATCAAGCTTGGCCCGGTATACCAGGGCGTGTTGGCCGACGGCGCCGTGATGTTGTCGCCCTTGAAACCCGAGATCGGCATCGGCGTGAAATCGGCAATGCCGATGCTGGTGGCAAAGGCGCGGTAGTCCGCGACGATGCTCTCGTAGCGTGCCTGGTCGTAGCCGATCAGGTCCATCTTGTTGACCGCGAGCACCAGATTGCGGATGCCGATCAGGTGCGCCAGGTAGCTGTGCCGGCGAGTCTGTGTCAGTACGCCCTTGCGGGCGTCGATCAGGATGATGGCGAGGTCGGCGGTCGAAGCGCCGGTGACCATGTTGCGGGTGTACTGCTCGTGGCCGGGAGTGTCGGCGACGATGAATTTCCTTTTTTCGGTCGCGAAGAAACGGTAGGCGACGTCGATGGTGATGCCCTGCTCGCGCTCGGCGGCCAGGCCATCGACCAGCAGCGCGAAGTCGATCTCCTGGCCCTGCGTGCCGACCTTCTTCGAGTCGGCTTCGAGTGCCGCGAGCTGGTCCTCGAAGATCATTTTCGAGTCGTACAGCAGGCGGCCGATCAGGGTCGATTTGCCGTCGTCGACGCTGCCGCAGGTGATGAAGCGCAGCAGGCTCTTGTGCTGGTGGCGGATCAGATAGGCGTCGATGTCGGCCGCAATGAGAGCATCGGTCTGGTACACGCTGTCTTTGGCGCTCTCTTGAGTTTCGGTGGCAGTCATTTAGAAATAGCCCTCCTGCTTCTTCTTTTCCATGCTCGCCGAGCCAGCGTCCTTGTCGATGATGCGGCCCTGACGCTCCGAGGTCGTCGTCAGCAGCATTTCCTGGATCACCGCCGGCAGCGTGGCGGCCGTGCTCTCGACGGCGCCGGTCAGCGGATAGCAGCCCAGGGTGCGGAAGCGGATCGAACGCATCACGGGCACCTCGCCCGGATTCAGGCGGAAGCGCTCGTCGTCGACCATCAGCAGCAGCCCGTCACGCTCGACCGTGGGCCGCGGTGCGGACATGTACAGCGGCACGATCGGAATGTTTTCGAGGTGGATGTACTGCCAGATGTCGAGTTCGGTCCAGTTCGAAATCGGGAATACGCGGATGCTCTCGCCCTTGGCCTTCTTGGCGTTGTACAGGTTCCACAGCTCGGGGCGCTGGCTTTTACCGTCCCAGCGATGCGTCGAGGATCGGAACGAGAAGATGCGTTCCTTGGCGCGGGATTTCTCCTCGTCACGGCGGGCGCCGCCGAAGGCGACGTCGAACTGGTAAAGGTCCAGCGCCTGCTTGAGGCCTTCGGTCTTCCACAGGTCGGTGTGCAGCGAGCCGTGATCGAAGGGATTGATGCCCTTGGCCTTGGCCTCGGGGTTCTGGTAGACCAGCAGTTCCATGCCGCTGTCGCGCGCCATCTTGTCGCGCAGCTCGTACATGGCCTTGAACTTCCAGGTCGTGTCGACGTGCAGCAGCGGAAACGGCGGCGGCGAGGGATAGAAGGCCTTGCGCGCCAGATGCAGCATCACCGCGCTGTCCTTGCCCACCGAATACAGCATCACCGGCTTCTCGGACTCCGACACCACCTCGCGCATGATGTGGATCGACTCGGCCTCGAGTCTTTGCAGATGCGTAAGGGTCACCGAAGACCCAGCTGTCGCTGCGAAGGTTTTTGTTGGAGGCACTGAACGAACCTGTCTGGCGGGAGAGTGGAGTAATGGCCTGGGCGCTGTTTCGAGTGAGACCAGGGCCTGCAATGCGACGCCAGTGTAGAGACTTGAGGTTCATTTAAATAATAGAACATCATCATGCTTACCATCTCTATTCTTCATGTCACTCTCCGTTGCCGGCGGCCATGAACCTCAACCATCTTTCGATCTTCCAGGCGGTCGCGGCGACGGGCAGTATCAGCCGCGGCGCGGAGCGCCTGTTTATCAGCCAGTCAGCGGTCTCCAAACAGCTCACGGAATTCGAGAACGTGATGGGGGCGAAATTGTTCGACCGATTGCCGCGCGGCGTCCGACTCACCGAGTCGGGACGCGTGCTGCTGGTTTACGCGGATCGTTTGTTCGAGATCGAAGCCGAGGCCGAGCGGGCGCTCGGCGATCTGCGTCTGCTGGTGCGAGGCCGCATCGTCATCGGCGCGAGCCGGACCATCGGCAGCTACCTGTTGCCGGAGCGACTCGCCGCCTTTGCGCAGAAGCATCCAGGGGTCGAACTTTCCTTGCAGGTCGAAAATACGCATACGATCGAGCGCCGTCTGCTGGAGCGGGCGATCGACATCGGATTTACCGAAGGCATCGTCAACGACGATCAGCTCGACTACCAGGTTTTCGCTGAAGACGAACTGGTGCTGATCGCAAAGCCCAAACATCTGGCGACCACGCGAGGCGCGCTCTCGACGGCTGATCTGCTCGAACTTCCGATCCTGATGCACGAGCTGGGCTCGGGTACCCGCGATGTGACTGAAATCGCCTTGGCCTCTAAGAAAATCCGCATCAAACCGGCCATGACACTGGCAAGCACCGAGGCCATCAAGCAAACAGTGGCGGCGGGCGGCGGCCTGGCATTTCTCTCGGCTTTGTCGATCCGGATGGAGCTGGCGGCCCGGCGCCTGGTCGTTGTGCCGGTGAAGCAATTGCGCATCCGCCGACCGCTGTATCAGGTCAAGGTGAAGACCGCGACACCGAGCCCATCGCTCAAGGCGTTTCTCGATTTGCTTTGACGATCGGAAAACACCGGCCAGAAATGCTGCACTGCAGCGTATAATCGCGATTCCGAAATCACGTAGGACCGCGCAATGGCTTTGAATCTCGTGCCGATCGGCAAGAACGTACCGGATGTCATCAATGTGATCATCGAGATTCCGATGAACAGCGAGCCGGTGAAGTACGAGGTGGACAAGGCCTCGGGCGCAATTTTCGTCGATCGTTTGCTGACCACGCCGATGCGCTATCCCTGTAACTACGGCTATGTGCCGCACACCCTCGGCGGCGACGGCGATCCCCTGGACGCGCTGGTGATGATGCCGATGCAGCTGATTCCAGGCTGCGTCATCAGCTGCCGTCCGATAGGCATGCTGCAGATGAAGGACGAGTCCGGCACCGATGAAAAGCTCATCGTCGTGCCCAGCAACAAGGTCAGCCAGCTCTATAGCGATGTCGATACGGTGCGCGCGCTTCCGGCCCTGGTCCGCGACCAGATCGCACACTTCTTCGAGCACTACAAGGATCTGGAGAAGGAGAAGTGGGTCAAGATCGAAGGCTGGCACGGGCCGTTGGATGCGAAGAAATGCATCCTCGACGGCATCGAGCGATTCAATCGCGACGCCCAGGAAACCGTCAGCTGATCGCTTACTGCACCTGGCTGAGAAGTTTCAGCGCTGTCCCGTTGATGTAGCGCCCCTGGGCGACGCCGTCTGCCGACACGACCTCGTACCAGCCGTCGCGGCCATTGATCATCACGTTCAATGGCTGGTTGCAGGGCAAGGACCGAAGCACGCGAGCACGCGTGCTGGGCGCAGCTCGCAACCGTGCGTTGCACGACGCTGCCACCCGACCGACGACCCGCTGCGGTTCCGCGACCTCGGCGAGGATCGCGGATACATGAAAGTATCCAGAGGTGGGATTGCCGTCGGCATCCGTCACCGCATACCAACTTGGCGTCATCGATCGGGCCATCACGCGCTCGCCGTTATTCGAACGGCGGATGATCGATGACCGGAAAGTCGCTTCCAGACGTAAAGGCACATCGCGCGCCAGGGTGAAGGTCCTTACGCGAGTGTTGTCTAGATTGACCCGGTTCTGGGCATCCAGCAAAAGCTGTCCTTCGAGTTTGCGGATCAACGCGTCGGCAGCGACGTTCGCCTTCGAGCACGGCGCGGCGACGCGCGACGAGCGCAACAGGCGAGGCGCAGTGGACAGTCGTTGATATGGCTCGTTGTAACGAACCGTGGCCGAAATCAGGCAGGAGCCGTCACCGATCTTGCGAATGTCGCGCGCGACGATTTGCGTCTGGGCCATCGCCCAGACCTCACCGCTGATGAGCAAGGCTGAAAAGCTCCCCACAAGATATTTCATGGCGTGCACCCCGTCCGACAGTCAACATTTATCGACCGCGATACCACTGCAACGATCACTCCACCGATACTGGGACCACTAAAAACGAGACCATCATCTGGGAATGTCGCGACACTGCATGCGCATTCCACTTTTTTTCACATCCGCGAAGAACGAATTAGCGAGGGCCAAAAAAAACCCCGGCAATCGCCAGGGTTTCAATGCGATTCTCAACAGATCAAAGAGGACGAATCTGCGAAGCCTGCATGCCCTTGGGGCCGCGCTTGGAGACGTACTCCACCCGCTGGCCTTCCTTGAGCGTCTTGAAACCCGTACCCTGGATTTCTTTGAAATGAGCGAAGAGATCTTCGCCGCCATTGGCCGGAGTGATGAAGCCGAAGCCCTTGGCGTCGTTGAACCACTTGACCGTGCCACTTTCTGCATTGCTCATGCGACGTTCCTTTAAACACAATTGATGAAAACAACCCTGCAATGCGTTCAAGGAACCTGCGCCGACTGGCTTGCCGATGCTCGCAATCAATGAGCTCGTAAACCTTACTGCGTATGTGATGCTTGACCCACTGCGGCCTGGACTCTACATAAAAAGCACCGGGCTGTCTAACGTGAAAATCAAAGTGTGCAAAGTGCAGCATTGGACGTTATTTACCTTGCGCTGCAACATGCTCGGCCGCTGTTTTTTAGATACCGCGTTTCGTCGTTGCTCGGAGAGTGCGTCATGAGGTGGATGATCTATGGCGCCAATGGTTACACCGGCGAGTTGATCGCACGCGAAGCGCAGCGTCGCGGCTTGACACCGATCCTGGCCGGGCGAAATCAGGCAGTGATCGTGGCCCTGGCGACGGAACTCGATTTGGCGCATTGCAGCTTCGGGTTGGAAGATTCCGTCTCGATTGCTGCGGCATTGAAAGAGGTTGATCTCGTGCTGCATTGCGCCGGGCCGTTTTCTTCGACGGCGCGTCCGATGATCGACGCCTGCCTGAGTACCGGGGTGCACTATCTCGACATCACGGGCGAGATCGCCGTATTCGAATATGCGCACGCGCGCCACGAGCTTGCACGCCAAGCCAGCTGCGTTCTCTGTCCTGGCGTCGGCTTCGACGTCATTCCGACCGACTGCGTCGCCGCTCGGCTAAAAGACGTTTTGCCGGACGCGACTCATCTCGCGCTGGGATTCGATTCGCGATCGGGGTTTTCGCCAGGGACCGCCAAGACGTCGGTTGAGGGTCTTGCACAAGGCGGCAAAGTCCGTCGCGATGGGCGGATCGTCGACGTGCCTTTGGCTTATCGCGTGCGCCGCATCGATTTCGGCGACGGTGAAAAGCTGGCGATGTCGATTCCTTGGGGCGATGTATCCACCGCCTGGCACACCACCGGCATCCCGAACATCGAGGTCTATGTTCCCGGCTCGCCGAGCGTCGTTGCCTGGGCAAGGCGCGCCAACGCTCTGCGCTGGCTGATTCGTCGGCCCGTCGTCCAGGGGCTGATCAAGCGACGCATCGGCAAAAAAGTCCGCGGCCCCGATGCCAGGCAGCGCGATGCATTGCCAACCTACGTCTGGGGCGAGGCACGCAACGCCGCTGGAATCGTTCGCAGCGCGCGAGTCAAGACGGCAAATGGCTATGCGCTGACCGTCAGCGGCGCTTTGGCTGTAGTGGAGCACCTGTTCCAGAACTCGCCTGCGGGAGGCGCCTACACGCCATCGCGTCTGGTGGGGATGGACCTTCTCGCCAGATTACCCGGTTCAGGCGAGTTACGAATTGACTGAAGAGCGGCGCTCGATGAACTCGATCTTGTAGCCGTCGGGATCTTCGACGAACGCGATGACGGTGCTGCCATGCTTCATCGGCCCGGCCTCGCGCACCACTTTGCCGCCGCGTTCGCGTACCGCAGCGCAAGCCGCGCGCGCATCCTCGACTTCAAGCGCAATATGGCCGTAAGCCGCGCCGATGTCGTAATGGCCGACACCGTAGTTGTAGGTCAGCTCGATCACCGCGCCGTCACTTTCGTCCTGGTAGCCAACGAAGGCCAGAGTGAAATGTCCGTCTGGAAAATCGTGCTGTCGCAGCAGGCGCATGCCGAGCACGTCGGTATAGAACTCAATCGAACGATGCAAATCGCCCACCCTGAGCATGGTGTGGAGAAGTCGCATACAAGCTCCCTTCGCGGATTTGATTTCAAACCCATCATGCCGCATCAAAGTAGCGGACGCTGCCCCTGCCGGTCGCGCAGCGGTTCTTCAGTCGCAGTCACCTAAGCCGACGCGCGCTTGCTGACCGACGCCTCTACACTAGAAAATCTTCGCCGCGAACCCTCGTCATGGAAACAAGACACACGCCACCTTCACCCCCGCCGCTGCGCTTGCTGGCGCTCGAATCGCGTGTCGTGCTGGAGGCCGCGAGCTTCGTCCTTCGCCCGCGGCGTTATCGCCAGCTCCCACACGGAGATGGTCATGCGGTGATGGTGGTACCGGGCTTCTGCACACACGATCTTGCGACCGCGCCGCTGCGCCGCGCGCTGCAGAATCTGGGGTACTCCGTGCATGGTTGGGGCTGCGGCACCAACATGGGCATGCGCTCGACGATCAAGCTGGCGCTGGCGCAGAGACTCGAACAGCTCTACGACCGTTATGAAGGCAAGGTCAGCCTGATCGGCTGGAGCTTGGGAGGCGTGTTCGTCCGCGAGATGGCGCGGCAACACAGCAAGCGCGTCCGTCGCGTGATCACCTTGGGCAGCCCGATCAGCGGACATCCCGATGCCAACAACCTGGTTGCACTCTTCAAGCTTGCCAATCGTGGCCGTGTCGTCAAAAGCGATCTCGAAGGTTTCAACAAGCGCTGCGTCCCACCGCCGGTTCCCTGTACGGCGATCTACACGCGCAGCGATGGCATCGTCAGCTGGACATGCACGCGAGAAACCGTTGCGCCTCACACCGAAAGCGTCGAAGTGAGTGGCTCACACCTGGGGCTTGTCTATAGCAGAGAGGTTCTGACAGTGATCGCGGAGCGTCTCGCCATTGCCGAATAGTCCTTTCGACGGAAGGCTTGACATTCAATACACCACTACATCTTGTGTTTTAAGAATGCCAGTGACACTATCCGCCGTGGCGAAGGATAGGCGCGATCGTCGCGTTCGGCTTCGCTAATCGTTACAGAAGGAGGTAGTCATGGCTGTTGCAAAGAAGGCTGCGGCGAAGAAGGCCCCCGCCAAGAAGGCTGCGGCAAAGAAAGCGCCGGCAAAATCCGCGAAGAAGGCGGTGAAGAAGGTCGTAAAGAAAGTCGCAAAAAAAGTGGCCAAAGTCGCGAAGAAGGTTGCAAAAAAAACCTGAGCTTCATCGGATTCGAAGGCGCGACGGCTCCCCCTTCGCGCCTTTTTTTTGCGCCGCGACCCTGATCAAGCGGCGAGGCGATCCACTGTCTCCAGTATCAACGGCTCGAAAAACTCCGCCACGTACCGACGCTGTTGGGCAGCGATTTCAACGCGATTGATCAAGGCCCAAAACGCTGCGTAATCCGGCGACTGCGCCCATGACTGGCAATACCACTGGATATGTTTGCGCGCAACGCGCAGACCGCGCGGCTCGCCGTAAAAAGCATAAAGAGCGTCGAGGTGCTCAAGCAGCCATCGACGCACCACTGGCGCGGAAGGCGGTTGAGGCGACGTGCCGGTAAGCAGGTAATGCGCGACTTCGCCGAAGATCCAAGGCCGTCCGAGGGCAGAGCGGCCGAGCATGATCGCGTTGGCGCCCGTTCTGGTCAAAACTTCTCGCGCTTTTTGCGGGCTGTCGATGTCGCCGTTCGCAATCAGCGGCAATTTGACCGCCTGACGAATGCGGGCAAGCGTCTCGTACTCGGCGCGGCCCTCGAAACGATCGTCGCGAGTGCGCCCGTGCACCGCAAGCGCCGCGATGCCTGCGTCCTCTGCGATGCGCGCGACGTGGAGGCCGTTGCGATTGTCGCGCGACCAGCCGGTGCGCATCTTCAGCGTTACCGGGACAACACCAGCAGCGTTGACTACCGCCAGCAGAATCGCGCGGACCCGCGGCTCGTCGCGCATCAGGGCCGAGCCCGCATCGACCTTGCAGACCTTCTTCGCCGGGCATCCCATGTTGATGTCGATGATCTGCGCGCCCTGGTCGATATTGAAGCGCGCTGCATCGGCCATCATCTGCGGATCGTAGCCGGCGATCTGGACGCTGACCGGTTCGCTTTCACCAGAGTGGTCGCGACGCAGACGTGACTTGTCGGTGTGCCACAGCGAGGGATCGGACGTCGTCATCTCCGACACCACCAGGCCCGCGCCGAGCCTTCGGCACAAGCTGCGGAAGGGCCGGTCGGTCACGCCGGCCATGGGTGCGAGGATGACCGGCGGATCGATGAGGTAGGGGCCAATGCGCATGCCGCATTGTCGCCGATCTGCCAAGCGGCGATGCTAAAGTGCAAACGCTAGCATGGCAGGAGGATGTGTCGCATGGTCAAAAAAGAGTTGGCCGGTACGGAACTGCCGGGTTCGGCGGACAAATCTGTTTCGTCATCGCTTTCAGCCGGCGACGCCCCCGATACCGACGTCGATATCGGCGCCGAGCCACTGACGGTGGATCAACTCGTCGAGCGACGTCAGCAGGATCTCGAAAGCCGCATGGAGGACATCCATAACGGCATCGTCACCATCAACGCCGCAGCGGACCAGGAAAGCAGCGGAGCCTAGATCCTGCGGAGTCAGCGTGCCGGGCGCAGCGCGGCGATCAACAGCAGTGTCCAGCCGACCATCAACAACAGACCGCCGAAGGGCGTGATCGCGCCGAGTTGTTTGACGCCGCTGAGGATCAGGACGTAAAGGCTGCCAGAGAACAACAGCACGCCGAGCGCAAAGCAGCCGCCGGCGAATTCCAGCACACGACTGCTGTGACCGCGCAGCAACAGCCCGGTGAGCCCCAGCGCCAGCGCGTGATAGAACTGGTACTCGACCGCGGTGTGCCATACCGCCATCAGTTCCGGCGTCAACCGCGCGCGCAGCGCATGCGCGCCGAAGGCGCCAACGATGACTCCAAGCAACCCGTATGCCGCCGACAGCGCCAACCAAAGCGCACTCATCGGCCAAGCCCTGCGGATGAACAGCGAACTTGGTCGCGGTATCTGCAAATCAGCGTCTTCAACATTTTTTTGTCCCGTGTGCGATGACTGCTGCCTTGCAGTTTGTATTCCATCTTCGCCGCTATCGTCGCCCACGTTCCGCGTTTTCGACGTCGACGATGCGTCCGTTCTCGAGCGTGACGACGCGCATCAACAGATTTGGACCAAAGTCATAGACCCATTCCTCGCGATACACGGCGACGACAGCGCCGCGCCGATACCCGCCCGGCCGGTCCGACCGGAATACCGAAATCGCCGTGCGCGAAACCGGGTCGCCGCACATCGACAGCAAGCGGTATTTGGAAACATCATCGACGACGCGCTCCGGCGCGCAGTGCCGGTCATTCGGCGGAGGCTCGCGGAACCCATAGCCGTCGCTGGTGATGTCCACGATGCGGCCGTTGCGCAGGCGCACGATGCGCAGCAGTTGCGACGAGCCGAAGTTGTAAGTCCACTCTTCGGTATCGCCGATGAAACCTGCGCCGCCTCCATCCTGCGGCGACCAGCGATCGCGATACGAGGGCTCGCCGCAGACGTTGATCAAAGTCGCCGCACGATCCTCCACGCTCACCAGCCGCGACCCGCAGCGCAGTGCATCGGATGCCGAAGCGCAGAGCGGCCATGCACCCGCCAACAACAGCGGCATCCACAGCCAGCGGAAAACGGGGCCAAGCATCCGATGAACGACGGGCGACGAAATGATGTCGATATGATGCGTCATCCCGAGGCACCGCACGGCCGCCTTCATCACTTGTCGAATTCAATGAAAACCATGCCGGGTCTGCTGCTCGCCATCGCGGCGTGGCTGATGACTCTTCCCGTCACGGCGCGATCCGCGCCGGTGCAGACCGATCACGTCGAAGCCGAACTCGTTTCCGAGAACACCACGCTCACCGCCGGCGACAACTGGGTGGGGCTGCGCATCCGGCCCGAAGCCGGCTGGCACGTGTACTGGCGCAACCCCGGTGACTCGGGCCTGCCGACCAAGCTCGCCTGGCAGAACCTGCCCGCCGGGGCCCAGGCCGGTGAACTGCAGTGGCCTTATCCGCGCGAGCATCGCCTCGGCGGGCTGGTGAATTACGGCTACGGCGAAAACACCTTGCTGCCCTTGTTGCTGACCCTGCCGACGGGTGCCGGCGGGCCGCTGATGGCGAAAGCGTCCTGGCTGGTCTGCGCGGACATTTGCATCCCCGGCAAGGCGGACCTCGTACTCGACCGGCCGATGTACGTCGGCGCCGCGAGCGCCGACCCGGCCCGCGCCGCACTGTTCGCCAAGACCCGCGCCGAACTGCCGCGGACCGCGGACTTTCCCACGCGCTTTCAGATCGACAAAAGCGAGCTGCGCCTGGCGACGGGTCCGATCCCCGGCGATTCGCAGACGCTGGCCTTCTTTCCGTACGCGCCGAACCTGATCGCCTACGCCGGCGCGCCGAGTCAGCAATTCGACGGCCGCGCGGCGCGGCTGTCGCGTCCGCTGTCGAGTTACTTCGTCGAGGCGCCGCAGCGCGTCGAGGGCGTGCTGCTGGTGGGCGAAGGACCTGTAGCGCGCGCTTTCGAAATCACCGCGACGCCCGGCAGTGTCCCCGCCTTGGCGGCAAGTCGCGCAACCGGCAGCGGCGCCGCGGCGCCGAGCCTGCTGCTCGCGCTGCTGTTGGCTTTCGGCGGTGGGCTCATCCTCAACCTCATGCCTTGTGTGTTTCCGGTGCTGTCGCTCAAGGCGCTGTCGGTGATGAAGGGCCGCGAGCAGGCGCCCGGCGAGCATCGGCGCCAGGCACTGGCGTACACCGCCGGCGTCGTCGCCAGCTTTCTGCTCGCCGCGGGCTTGCTCATCGCACTGCGCAGCGGCGGCGCGGCGCTGGGCTGGGGCTTCCAGTTGCAGTCGCCGTTGTTCGTCGGGCTGCTGGTGTACGTGATGGTCGCGCTCGGGCTCTCGCTTTCGGGGCTGGTGCAGTTCGGCGCGAGCTGGATGGGCGCCGGCCAGAATCTCGCGGCGCGGCCGGGACTCTCCGGATCGTTCTTCACCGGCGTCCTCGCGGTCGTCGTCGCAAGCCCCTGCACCGCGCCGTTCATGGGCACGGCCCTGGGGTTCGCGCTGACCCAGCCGGCGACAGCTTCGCTCGCGGTGTTTCTCGCGCTGGCCCTGGGCCTGGCCGCGCCCTTCCTGCTGCTGGGTTTCGTGCCGCGGCTCGCCGCCTGGCTGCCGCGTCCGGGGGCCTGGATGGAAACGCTCAAGCAGGCGCTGGCGTTTCCGCTGTACTTGACGGCGGTGTGGCTGCTATGGGTGCTCGGCGGGCTCACCGACCGCAATGGCATGGCGCTGGTGCTGATGGGCGTGGTCGCGCTCGCCTTCGGGCTGTGGCTGGTCGGGTCGGCACGCCATGCCCTCGCCCGCCTGATCGCGATGGCCGCGATGATCGGCGCTGTGGCGCTGCTGTTTCATCCGCTGGTGAGAACCGCGTCCACCGTGACGACCGCGACCCGGTCCGGATGGGAGGCATATTCCGACGCGCGCTTCGACCAGCTGCGCGCGCAGAAGCGCACGGTGTTCGTCGACTTCACCGCGGACTGGTGCCTGACCTGCAAGGTCAACGAAAGCGTGGCCCTGCGCTCGCAGGCGGTGGCCCGGGCTTTCGCCGGAAATCAGGTCGTGACCCTGGTCGCGGACTGGACGCGCAGCGACCCGGCGATCACCGCCACCCTGGCGCGCTATGGCCGCAGCGGCGTGCCGCTATATCTGGT
Source organism: uncultured Hydrocarboniphaga sp. (assembly GCA_964246995.1). Lineage (GTDB taxonomy): Bacteria > Pseudomonadota > Gammaproteobacteria > Nevskiales > Nevskiaceae > Hydrocarboniphaga. The sequence continues at coordinate 142,947 of CAXTSJ010000001.1, read as the reverse complement.
GTCGCGTGGGGGCGCTGAAGCCGAAGTGCTGCCTCAGGTGCTGACGCCGGAACTGGTCGCCCGGTCCGTCGCCGCCCGCTGATCCAGGCCGCGACCGAATGGCGCGGCAGCGGCGTAAGCGACGAACGACGCCGCGACCGAAACCAGATAGGGCGATTCCCAGCCCAGGCCGTGCTCGACGAGCACGTAGCTCGCGGTGCCGACGACGATCGCCGCATAGCCGCTGAAGCGCCCGCCGAAACGCGGCGCCCACATCCCGAAAACCAGCAGCACCAGAATCCCGGCGGTGCCGAAGCTCGACGATTCCTGCACCAGGTCGTAGACGCTGTCGCTGCCCAGCGCCAGCGCGTAAGCGACGACGCCGAAGACCACCACCGCGATGCGGTTGGTGCGCAGCTTGCTGGCTTCGCTCAGACCCGGACGGAGCGGCACCACCAGGTTGTGCGCCGCCAGCGAGCCGGCCACCAGCAAAGCGCCCGAGAGCGTCGAGAGGATCGCCGACACCAGGGCGCTCAGGAACAGGATGTACAGCGGCAGCGGCAGGTAGGCCTGAGCGAAACGCGGCAGCATCTGCTCGGGATCGGCGTCGGCACCAATGAAGCCGACCGCGCCCAGGCCGATCGCCACTGGCACCAGCCCGATCGCCAGGTACAGGAACCCCGCGCCGATGGTCGCGCTGCGCGCGAGCCTCGCGCCGCGCATCGCCAGCACGCGCGAGGCCAGCTCCTGTGCGGCGATGGTAGAGAACACCGGCACCGCGAGCGTGTCCAGCGCGCCCAACCACTGACGCTCGTGCAGCGGGTTGAGGCGCTCAGTCGGCATGTGGGCGAGCGCATGCGTGCCGCCGATCACCACGAACACCGCCAACAAACCGAACACGCCGGCGATCAGCACGATGCCCTGGATCAGGTCGGTCACCGCGTCGGCCCACATGCCGCCGATGGCGGTGTACAGGATCACCACCACCGCCGCGAACGTGATCGCGACGAACAGGCCCAGCTCGCTCGCCGAGGCCAGCACCTGGCCAAAGGCACGCACCTGCGCGGCGGCCCACATCACCGACGAGGGAATCATCACGATCGCCGCTAGCCGCTCGACGCCCAGGCCGTAACGGTTGCGGAACAGATCGGCCAGGGTCACCAGCCCGCGCTTCCACAGGCCCATGGCGAAGAACGCGCCCATCAGCACGATGCCCAGCGCATAGCCCAGCGGCTCGGCGATGACGCCGGAAACGCCGTGGCTGTAAGCCTCGCCCGCCGCGCCGATGCAGGTCTCCGCGCCGAACCAGGTGGCGAAGACGGTGAAGGTGCCAAGCCAGGGCCCGAGGCTGCGGCCGGCCAGCAGATAGTCGGCCTCGTTGCTCATGCGGCGGCGGCGCGAGAACCACCAGGCGAAGCCCAGTTGCGAGACGATGTACAGCACGATGCTGATCAGGATGATGTTCATGCGCTGCGCGATCGGTTGCGGAAAGGCCGGCGAGCTATCGTAGGCAATCCCGGGGCCAGAGGTGAAGCAATGAAGATCACGGACGAGGCGCGCGATCCGTCCCGCGTGGTGGCGGCCATCGCAGAGCAACTGCTCGCGCGCGGCGAACGCCTGGCGACGGCCGAGTCCTGCACAGGCGGGCTCATCGCCAAGCTGCTCACCGATCGCGCCGGCAGTTCGGCCTGGTTCGAGCGCGGTCTGGTTACCTACACCAACCAGGCCAAGCAGGAGCTGCTGGGCGTGCCGGCCTCGATATTCGAAACAACGGGCGCCGTCAGCCGCGAATGCGTGATCGCCATGGCGGAAGGAGTGTTGCGATGCGCTCCGGTGGACTGGGCGCTTTCGGTGAGCGGCATCGCTGGCCCGGGTGGCGGCAGCGACGATAAACCGGTCGGCACCGTCTGGCTCGGCTGGGCGCGGCGGGACCAAGCCGCGAGCGCAAAACGCTTCCACTTCGAAGGCGATCGCGAGGCCGTGCGAGCAGCGGCTGCGCTGCAATCGCTGCTGGGTTTGCTCGAACGCATCGGCCATTGAGAACGGCGGCATTAAGAGCCTGTTCTTCGCGGTGTTGCCCGATGCCGAAGTCCGGCAGGGAATCGTCGAGCGTTGTGAACGACTCAAGGCAGAACACAAGGGGACGCCGGACCGCTGGCTCGACCCCTCGCTTTATCACCTGAGCCTGCAAGCGCTGCCAGCGCAAGAACAGTTCATCGATCGAGCCATCGACATTGCCGGGCGAGTGCGGGCGCCGCCGTTTGAACTGCGCCTGGACCAGGCAGCCGGCTTTTTCAACAAGGCCAAAAACACCACGCCCTGGTGGTTGTCGCCCTCCAGCGCTCCCGCGGAAATCAAAGAGCTCCGACGTCCCTTGCGCGACCAGCTCAAGATGCAGCGCCTCGCCTGGGGACGCGACGGTTTCTCGGCGCACCTGACCCTCATCTATGACGCTGGCAGAGCGTTGCCGGCTCGCCCGGTGCTGCCGCCCTTGACCTGGGACGTCCGCGAATTCGTGTTGCTGCGGGGCGAAACCGGCCGCGGCTTCAAGTTCCATTACGAGGTGCTCGGCCGCTGGCCGTTGACCGCAGGAAAGCGCGAACCGCTTCACTCTCCGCAACGCGATCTATGGGACAATTAGGCCTGTCCGGCGACGTGCAAAACAGCTTCAAACCGCGCGCTACGCCCACCCCGAATCTGGTTCCATTCCGCTGATATCAGCATCGCCAAGTCGGGCCGTTCGCGGCTCGTCAGGAGACTCAAGTCCCATGGACGAAAATCGCAAGAAAGCCCTCGAAGCCGCCTTAAGCCAGATCGACAAGCAGTTTGGCAAAGGCACAGTCATGCGCATGGGCGCCAACGACCGGCCGGAGATCGAGTCGATCTCCACTGGCTCGATCACCCTCGATGCGGCTTTAGGGATTGGCGGCGTGCCGCGCGGACGAGTCGTCGAGATCTACGGCCCGGAATCCTCTGGCAAGACCACGCTCACTCTGCATATCGTCGCCGAGGCGCAGAAAGTCGGCGGCGTCGCCGCCTTCATCGACGCCGAGCACGCGCTCGACGTGAGCTACGCCGAGAAGCTGGGCGTCAACATTCCCGATCTGCTGATCAGCCAGCCCGACACCGGCGAGCAGGCGCTGGAAATCGTCGACATGCTGGTGCGTTCCAATGCGGTGGATATCGTCGTGGTCGACTCGGTCGCCGCGCTGGTGCCGAAGTCCGAAATCGAAGGCGAGATGGGCGATGCCAGCGTCGGCGTGCAGGCACGCATGATGTCGCAGGCCATGCGCAAGCTCACCGGTAACATTTCGCGCTCCAAGTGCACGGTGATCTTCATCAACCAGCTGCGCATGAAGATCGGCGCCATGATGCCCGGCCAGAGCCCGGAAACCACCACCGGCGGCAACGCGCTCAAGTTCTACGCCTCGATGCGCCTCGACATCCGCCGCATCGGCGCAATCAAGAAGGGCGACGAAGTCATCGGTAATGAAACCCGCGTCAAGGTCGTCAAGAACAAGCTGGCGCCGCCGTTCAAGCAGGTGATTTTCGAGATCATCTACGGCGAAGGCATCAGCCGCGAAGGCGAGCTGATTGACCTCGGCGTCGATCACAAGCTGGTGGAGAAATCCGGCGCCTGGTACGCCTACAAGGGCGAGAAGATCGGCCAGGGCAAGGACAACACCCGCACTTACCTGCGCGAACATCCTGAGATCGCGGGCGAGATCGAGACCGCGCTGCGCGCCAAGCTGATTCCGCCACGCGGCCGTGCGGCAACGGAGCAATAAGCCGCCGCTAGAAGCACCGCAGGCGCGCGACGCCGCCCTGCGTTTGCTCGGCCGGCGCGAGCATTCGGCGCGAGAACTCAAAGCGAAGCTGCGTGCCCGCGGGCTCGAAGGCGAGGAGGCCGAACAGATCGTCGGCGATCTCGTTGATCAGGGCTGGCAGAGCGACACGCGCTACGCCGAGCTGCTGGTGCGGTCGCGCATCGGCCAGGGTTATGGGCGCATGCGGATCGAGGCGGAGATGCGCGTCGCCGGCATCGGCGACAATGAAATCCGCGAGGCCATCGAAGCCGCCGAAGTCGACTGGGACGCGTTGGCGCACAGCGTCTGGTCGCGCCGCTTCGACGAGCCCCGCAATAGGGGCGAACGCCAGAAGCAATACCGCTTCATGGCCGCGCGCGGCTTTACCGGCGGCCAGATCGCACGGATTTTGAAGGGCGATTCGGACGACTGAACCCTTGCAAGTGGTGGTTCAAAGGGGCTGAAACCTAGCCGCCACAAGGGCAATCCGACTATCATGCCGCCCTTTTATTCGGGTCCGACGGTCGCAAACGTGAACAGCAACGACCTCCGCGCGAAGTTCCTGGCGTTCTTCGCGCAAAACGGCCACACCATCGTTGCGTCATCGCCGCTGGTGCCGGGCAATGACCCCACACTGCTGTTCACCAACGCCGGTATGGTGCAGTTCAAGGACGTGTTCACCGGCCGCGATACCCGCCCCTACCAGCGCGCTGCCAGCTCGCAGCGCTGCGTGCGCGCCGGCGGCAAACACAACGATCTCGAAAACGTCGGCTACACCGCGCGGCATCACACCTTCTTCGAGATGTTGGGGAATTTCTCCTTCGGCGATTATTTCAAGAAGGATGCGATCCACTTCGCCTGGGATTTCATCACCGGCAAGGATTGGCTGGGCATCGATCCGTCGCGGTTGTGCGTCACGGTCTACCACACCGACGACGAGGCCTACGGCATCTGGAAGGACGAGATCGGCATGCCGGCCGAACGCATCATCCGTATCGGCGACAACAAGGGCGCGCCGTTCGCCTCCGACAATTTCTGGAGCATGGGCGACACCGGCCCCTGCGGACCGTGCTCGGAGATGTTCTACGACCACGATCCCGACGGCTCCAAAGGCATCTACGGCGGCATGCCGGGGTCGCCCGAGGAAGACGGCGATCGCTGGATCGAAATCTGGAATCTGGTGTTCATGCAGTTCGAGCGCGCCAAGGACGGCACGATGTCCAAGCTGCCGGCGCCGAGCGTCGATACCGGCATGGGTCTGGAGCGCGTCGCCGCGCTGCTGCAGGGCGTGCAGAACAATTACGACATCGATGTCTTCCAGCAATTGATCACCGCGGCAGCGAAGCTGGCGGGTGTCGATCCGGGCTCAACCGCCTCGCTCAAAGTCATCGCCGATCACATCCGCGCGACGAGCTTTCTGATCATCGACGGCGTGCTGCCTTCCAATGAAGGCCGCGGCTACGTGCTGCGCCGGATCATGCGTCGCGCGATCCGTCACGGTTACAAGCTGGGGCTGAACGAGCCGTTCTTCTTCAAGCTCGTCGCGCCGCTGGCCGATGCGATGGGCGAGGCGTATCCGGAACTGCGCAACAAGCAGTCCGTGATCGAGAAGGCGATCAAGGCCGAGGAAGAAAGCTTTGCGATCACGCTCGACAAGGGCATGAAGCTGCTCGATGAGGCGATCGCAAAAATCGACGGCGACACGATTCCTGGTGACGTCGTGTTCAAGCTCTACGACACTTACGGATTCCCGCTCGATCTCACCGCAGACATCGCGCGGGAGCGTGAACTCAAGCTCGACGAAGCCGGCTACGAACGCGAGATGGATGCGCAGCGCAATCGCGCGCGCGCGGCCAGCAAGTTCGGCGGCGCCGACAGTCTCAAGCATAACGGCGAGGGCTCGACCTTCCACGGCTACGATGCGTTGACGCACGAGCGCTCGTCGATCACCGCGATCTATCGCGACAACCAGCCGGTGGATTCTCTGGGTGCCGGCGACGAGGCGGTGATCGTGCTCGACCACACGCCGTTCTATGCCGAAGGCGGCGGCCAGGTCGGTGATCGCGGCGTGCTCAGCGGCAGTGACGCGCGCTTCAAGGTGCTGGACACGATCAAGGTCGGCAAAGGCTACGGACATCGCGGCAAGCTCGAATCCGGCACGCTCCAACGCGGCCAGACGGTGCAGGCCGATGTCGATGCCGACCTGCGCCGCGCCACGCAGCGCAATCATTCCGCGACGCATCTGCTGCATCGCGCCTTGCGCGAAGTGCTGGGCACGCACGTCGCGCAGAAGGGCTCGCTGGTGGACGAGGCGCGCACGCGCTTCGACTTCTCGCACGGCGCGCCGGTCACTGCAAAAGAACTCGCGGAAATCGAGCAGCGGGTGAATCGCGCGGTGCTGGAGAACGTGCCGGTCGCAGCGACCTCGATGAAATACGATCAGGCGATCGAGTCCGGCGCGATGGCGCTGTTCGGCGAAAAGTACGGCGACGAAGTACGCGTTCTCTCGATGGGTGATTTTTCGACCGAGCTTTGCGGTGGCACGCATGTGACGCGCACCGGCGACATCGGCCTGTTCAAGATTCTCAGCGAATCCGGCGTCGCCGCCGGTGTGCGCCGGGTCGAGGCGATCACCGGCGAGAATGCACTGGCCTATGTTGGCAATCTTGAAAGCAAGCTCAAGCATGCTGCCGATCTGGTTCGTGCAGGCCGAGATGATCTGGCCGACAAGATCGAGCAGGTGATCGACCGCAGCAAGCAGCTCGAAAAAGAACTGGCCGCGCTCAAAGGCAAGCTCGCCAGCGCAGCCGGTGGCGATCTTGCCGCTCAGGCCAAGACGGTCAATGGCGTGAAGCTGTTGTCGGCAAAACTGGACGGCGTCGAAGCCAGCGATCTGCGCGGTTTGCTCGACCAGCTGAAGAACAAGCTCGGCTCCGGCATCGTCATGCTCGGCGCCGTCAGCGGCGGGAGGGTGAGCCTGATTGCCGGCGTCACCGCCGATCTCACCGGCAAGTTGAAAGCGGGCGAACTGGTGAACTTCGTCGCGCAACAAGTCGGCGGCAAAGGCGGCGGGCGGCCGGACATGGCGCAGGCCGGCGGCACCGAGCCGGACAAGCTCGATGCGGCACTGGCGAGCGTCGAAACCTGGGTGAGCGGCAAGCTCGCCAATTGAGTGGCAAACCTCAACACATGGCACTGATCGTTCAAAAATACGGCGGCACATCGATGGGCTCCGTCGAGCGCATCGAGCATGTCGCCAACAAGGTCGCGAGCTGGCAGAGCCAAGGGCACCAGATCGTCGTCGTCGTCTCGGCGATGTCGGGGGAAACCGATCGCCTGCTTAAGCTAGCGCGCTCGATCCATCCGCGCGGCAATCAGCGCGAGTTCGATCAGATCGCCGCGACCGGTGAGCAGGTGACGATCGGCCTGCTCGCGCTCGCGCTGGAGAAGGCCGGCGTCAAAAGCCGCTCCTATACCGGCTGGCAGGTAGCGCTGCGCACCGACAGCGCGCACATGAAGGCGCGTATCCAGAGCATCGATTCCGAACGCCTGCTGGCAGACTGCAAGGCCGGCATCGTGCCGGTGGTCGCGGGCTTTCAAGGCATCGATGAGACGGGATCGGTCACCACGCTCGGCCGCGGCGGATCGGACACCACCGGCGTCGCATTGGCCGCGGCGCTCAAAGCCGACGAGTGCCAGATCTACACCGACGTCGACGGCGTCTACACCACCGATCCGCGCGTCGAGCCCAAGGCACGCCGGCTCGACCGGATCACCTTCGAGGAAATGCTGGAGATGGCGAGCCAGGGCTCCAAAGTCCTGCAAATCCGGTCGGTGGAATTCGCCGGCAAGTACAAGGTGCCGCTGCGCGTGCTTTCGACATTCGTCGATGGCCCCGGCACGCTGATTACGCTAGATGAAGATTCGCAAGGAGCACACGTGGAAGGCGCATTGATCTCCGGTATCGCGTTCAACCGCGACGAGGCCCAGCTCACCATCGCCGGCGTACCCGACCGCCCCGGCATCGCCGCGGCGATTCTCGGGCCCATCGGCGACGCCAATATCGAAGTCGACATGATCGTGCAGAACGTGGCGGCCGACGCATCCACCGATTTCACTTTCACCGTACACAAGAACGATTACGAGCGGGCGCATGAAGTGATCAAGTCCCTGGCGCAGGAGTTGGGCGCCAAGGGCATGCGCACCGCGGTGGATATCGCCAAGGTGTCGCTGGTAGGCGTGGGCATGCGCAGCCACGCCGGCATCGCCAGCCAGATGTTCAAGGCGCTGGCAGCCGAGAACATCAACATCCGCATGATCTCCACGTCGGAGATCAAGATCTCGGTAGTGATCGAGGACAAATATCTTGAGTTGGCCGTACGCACGCTACACCACGCCTTCGGGCTGGAAGGCCCTTCCAAAGCCTGATCCGGCGCATCACGGTCGACAGGCGCGTTCGATGCATGTGGTGCGCAGCATCAATCCGGTGGACACTAGAGGCGAAGCTGGAGAAGCAACATGCTCATATTGACGAGACGGGTCGGTGAAACCGTCATGATCGGGGACAACGTGGCGGTCACCATCCTCGGCGTGAAAGGAAATCAGGTACGGGTCGGCATCAAGGCGCCGAAGGACACCCCGGTGCATCGCGAAGAAATCTACGACCGCATCCGTCGCGAGAACGATGATCTGCCCTCTGTCGTCAACGGCTGACGATGGCCGCAAGAATGATGAGCGCCGGTCCTCGTCAGGCTGCCGGGTTTCGCTTGTGGCGTTGGGGTTGGGTGGATACAATGCGCGCCCTCGCCGGCGGCGGATCTGCCTCGGCATTCGGAGAGATGGCCGAGTGGACGAAGGCGCGCCCCTGCTAAGGGCGTATAGGGTTTATAGCCTTATCGAGGGTTCGAATCCCTCTCTCTCCGCCAGTTTTCGTTGGCGGCACGCGTCAAAACGGGTTTCAGTGGGCCCGTAGCTCAGCTGGATAGAGTACCTGGCTACGAACCAGGTGGTCGGGGGTTCGAATCCCTCCGGGCCCACCATTTATTGCTTCATCGACAAAGTCGGACGACGCTAGTCTTCCGGCTTTTTTGTTGCGTCCCTGCATTCAAGTCGGCGCTAGACGCGGCGGGTGTTCCCGACGAGCTGTTCCTGCTCAATGGTCGCGGCTACATCATGGCGTTCCTACCGACGGCGCCGATCGACGCGGCGCTGGAATTTTTGAATCGCTATCGACCCTAGCGGATCACTTCGCCGCCGATCTGCGAGACGCGGATCAGATTGGTGGTGCCGCTGGAACCGAAGGGCATGCCGGCAGTGATGACGATGGTCTGGCCCTGCTTGGCAAAGCCTTCTTCGGTCGCGGTCCAGCAGGCGAAGTTGGTCATCTCCGGCACGCTGCCCACGTCGTGGGTGAGCACCGAATGTACGCCCCAGACCAGGGTCAGGCGATGCGCCGTCGCCGGCTCGGGCGTCATGCCGATGATCGGTGCCTGCGGCCGCTCGCGCGCCATGCGCAGCGCAGACGATCCGGAGTTGGTGTAGGCCACGATCGCTGCGACTTTCAACAGGCCGGCGATGCGTCGCACGGCAAAGCCGATGGCGCCGCCGATGTCGGCGAGCGGCGGCGTCTGCGCGGTTTCGATCACCTCGCGGTAGTAGGGGTCGGACTCGGTCTCGGTGATGATGCGGTCCATCATCCGCACCGCTTCGATCGGGTACTGGCCGGCGGCGGATTCGGCCGAGAGCATCACCGCGTCGGCGCCGTCGTAGATGGCGGTGGCGACGTCGGAGGCCTCGGCGCGCGTCGGCACCGGCGCGGTGATCATCGACTCCAGCATCTGCGTGGCGACGATCACCGGTTTGCCAGCGCGCCGGCAGCTGCGGACGATGCGCTTCTGGATCGCCGGCACATGCTCGGCGGGCAGTTCTACGCCGAGATCGCCGCGCGCCACCATCACCGCGTCGGTGGCCGCGACGATCGCGTCGAGATGATTGATCGCCGCCGGCTTCTCCAGCTTGGCGACGATACCGGCCCGCTTCTGCACGATCGCCTTGACCTCTTCGATATCCTCGGCACGCTGCACGAAGGACAGCGCCACCCAGTCCACGCCCAGTTCCAGGCCGAAGGCGAGGTCTCGGCGGTCTTTCTCGGTCATCGCCGAGATCGGCAGCGTCACGCCCGGCACGTTGACGCCCTTGCGTTCCGACAGCAGACCGCCGGTGAGCACGCGGGTCTCGGCGTAGCGTTCGCTGAAGCGCTCGACTCGCAGACGGATGCGACCGTCGTCGAGCAGCAGCTCGGTGCCTTCGGTCAGCGCGGCGAAAATCTCCGGGTGCGGCAGTGCCACGCGATGCACGTCGCCGGGGTCGTTGCGTTCCAGGTCAAGCCGGAACGCCTCGCCGACTTTGAGCACCACCGGCCCCGCGGCGAAGGTCCCGATGCGCAGCTTGGGGCCCTGCAGATCCATGAGGATGCCGATCGGCCGGCCCAGGTCTTTTTCGATCGCGCGGATCAACTCGACGCGGACACGATGGTCCTCATGAGCACCGTGGCTGAAGTTGAGCCGGAAGACGTCGGCACCCGCGCGGAACAGGGCTTCGATGGTTTCGCGGTCCGCGCTGGCGGGACCCAGAGTGGCGACGATCTTGGCGTTGCGGTTACGACGCATGCGGAGACTCGGTTTTGCAATCGATGATGTCGGTGTCGCCGCTCACGGCGACCAGAAGACGTGTACCGCGCCCCGGCTTGCGAGCAGCACTTCGCCGCTGGGCAGTGGCGGCACGGCGGCGACGGCCCGCTCCAGCACCTCGCGCTTGCTCTGGCCGGCGATGGCGACAAAGGTGCTTCGCGCCTGCAGCAGGATCGGCAGGGTGAAGGTGACGCGGGCGTGCGGCGCGGTGCGCGGATGGATCGCCGCGACAAGGCGGTCGGATGTCATCGCCAGCGGGGTTTCGTCGGCACAGGGGAACAGCGATGCGGTATGGCCGTCCTCGCCGACGCCCAGAACCAACACGTCCACCGGCAAGGGCAGCGCCACCATCGCGCGTTCGATTGCCGGGATACCATCCTCGGGCGTGGCATCGGCAGTTTTCAGCGGCAGCCAATGCGCAGCCGCAGCGGCATTGCGGAGCAGGTTTTCTTCGACCAGGCGGCCGTTGCTGTCAGGCTGCGAGGGCGTAACCCAGCGCTCATCCGCCAGGCTGACGACGACCTTGGACCAATCCAGCTTTTCGACTGACAGCGCCTGAAAAAACGGGATCGGGCTGCGGCCTCCGGATACCAGCAGCGAAGCCTGCGGACGTTCCGCGAGTGCCTGGCGAAGATCGTGTGCGACGCTCTGCGCCAGCCCACGGGCCGCGGCGTCTGACGTTTCAAACAGGCGCTGCTCGACGTGGACCGGCAGGCGCATTGGCGATTGACTCATACGAGGCTCGAAGTCTTGGAGAAGGAATCCTTCGAACACGCCGCGGTCGAATAAATTCGTAAAGCGCAGGCAGTGTGCCATCGGACGGCCAAACCCGCCGGTTAACGCGCCCTACTTTGCGCATTCCTGCGACCAATAGATAGCTTTCGTCACGCTATTGGACATTTTATAACGTTGGACAGGGAACTCCCGCCGGCTTTTAGCACTCTACGTTTGCGACTGCTACCATCCTTTCCATGCCAGCCGCGAGGCTGTCGATCAGGAGATTGAAATGAGTTCGAAGGCTCTGACCATGCGGTCCGCAACGGCGCTGTCGCCGCTGTCGGGCAGTCTGGAGTCATATATCCAGTCGGTCAGCCGGATTCCGGTGCTCGACCCGGCCGAGGAAACCCGCCTCGCCCGCCGGCTGCACGACGACCAGGATCTGGCGGCCGCTCAGCACCTGGTGTTGTCCAACCTGCGCTTCGTAGTTCATATCGCACGTGGCTACATGGGTTATGGCCTGCAACTCGCCGACCTGATCCAGGAGGGCAACATTGGCCTGATGAAGGCGGTCAAGCGCTTCGACCCCGACGTCGGTGTGCGCCTGATCTCGTTCGCCGTGCATTGGATCAAGGCTGAGATTCACGAGTTCATCCTCAAGAACTGGCGCATCGTCAAGATCGCCACGACCAAGGCGCAGCGCAAGCTGTTCTTCAACCTGCGGTCCGCCAAGACACGCCTCGGCTGGATGTCCAAGGCCGAAGTCGATGCCATCGCGCGCGATCTCAAGGTCAAGCCCGAAGAGGTGCTGCAGATGGAGTCGCGCCTCGGCGGCAACGACGTGTCCTTCAGCGCCACGCCGGATGAGGGCGACGAAAGCAGCTACGTGCCGGAGGACTATCTGGCGACCGAAGATCGCAGCTACGCCGAGATTGACGACGCCGGCTGGCACGAGCAGCGCGAGTCCACCATGCGCAGCGCACTGGCCGCGCTCGACGACCGCGCCCGGACGATCCTAATGCGTCGCTGGCTGTCCGAGGAAGGGCAGAAAGCGGGTCTGCAGGAATTGGCCGACGAGTATGGCGTATCGGCCGAGCGTATCCGCCAGATCGAATCGGCGGCAATGAAGAAGCTGCGCAAGGCGATCGAGGCGATTCCCGCATAATCGTCACGCCGCCGAACCAACGCCCCTCCTGCAAGAGGGGCGTTTTTGTTTGGCGCTAGGCGCGGTTGTAGAGAACGGCGAGTTCCTTGAGCTCGGCCTTGCGCGCGCTGCTCAGCTGTGACCATTCGAAGCGCCAGCGCCAGTTGTCGTGGCCCATGGTGCCCGGCGTGTTCATGCGATGCCCGGCGCCCAGTTCGAGCACGTCCTGCATCGGGATCACGGCGAGCTTCGCAACCGATGCGTAGACCGCCTCGATCATCGCCTGAGGCATGCGCGTCGCGGCCTGCGGCAGGTAGCGCGCGACCTCGGCGCGCTGGTCGGCGTCGAGCGCCTCATACCACTCGCGCGTCACCGCGTTGTCGTGGGTGCCGGTATAGGCGACGAAATCGATGCCGAAGTTGTGCGGCAGATGCAGGTTGTCCGCTCCGCCGCCGAAGCCAAACTGCATCACCCGCATGCCAGGCATGGCGAAGCGCTTGCGCAGCGCATCGACCTCGGGCGTGATCTCGCCCAGGTCCTCGGCCACCAGCGGTAGATCGCCGAGCTGGCTTTGGGCCGCTGAAAGCAGCTCCGCGCCCGGTGCCTTGGCCCAGCGGCCGTTAATGGCGGTGGTCTCGCCGGCGGCGATTTCCCAGCAGGCTTCCAATCCGCGGAAGTGATCGATCCGCAGCAGGTCGAACAGATCACGCTGCGTCGCCAGCCGCCGCAGCCACCAGGCGTAGCCCTGCTTGCGGTGCGCCGGCCAGCGATACAGCGGGTTGCCCCAGACCTGGCCGGTCTCGGAAAAATAATCCGGCGGCACGCCGGCCACCACGGTGGGATGCCCGGAGCGATCGAGCTGCCACAGGCTACGGCTGGCCCAGACGTCGGCGCTATGGTGGGCGACGAAAATCGGCAGATCGCCAAACAGATGGACGCCGTGGCGGTTGGCATAGGCGCGCAGATCGGCCCATTGCGTGAAGAACACGAATTGCTGAAAACGCACCTGATCGCGCGCAGTCGCGAGTGCCTCCAGCGCCTGCTCGTAGGCCGCGCCGTTGCGATCGCGTAGCGCCGCGGGCCAATCGGTCCAAGAGGCGCCCGACTGCGCATCGTTGATCGCGCTGAAGGCGGAGAAATCATCCAGCCAGTCGGCGGCCTTGCGACAGAACGCCTGATAACGCCTGCGCCATTCGGCATCGGCGCCGGTCACAAAGCCGGTGTAGGCCGCGCGCAGGCACTCCAGCCGATGCGTCTGCGCCTCCGCTGCGCCGACACCGGCGTCGTAACCGGCGAGCCAGCCGTGGTCGACCAGCCAGTCGAGACTGATCAGCAGGGGGTTGCCGGCGTTGGTCGAGAAACTGAAATAGGGCGAGCCGTCGGCGTGCGTGGGCGTCAGCGGCAACACTTGCCACACCGAAAAGCCGCTCGCGGCGGCGAACTCGACGAAGCGGTAGGCGTCGTGGCTGAAGTCGCCGTTGCCCAGCGCGCCCGGCAGTGACGTGATGTGCGCCAGGACCCCCGCGCGGCGACGCGCGAGCACCGGTTCCGTCGCCTCCTTGGACGCGGCGGTCTTCGCGCTCGCGCTCATGCCTGCGCCCGCATGGTGCCGCCGGCCGCGGGATCGCCGTGACCGGCACTGAGCACCGCGGCGAGCGCCGGCGGCGGCGATTCGCCGAGCATTTCGTAGAGCCGGCGCAGGTGCAGGCGATAGAGCGACTCGAAGTCGCTCACGGCGCGCCCGGGGTTGTAGTCACCGAGCCACCAAAACCAGTCCGAGCCTTCGCAGACCGCAAGCTGGCGGTCGATGGCGTCGCGCTGCCAGTCGCTGAATGTGCGGCTGGCCAGCGCGCGGTCGTAGGCCTGCTTGGCGTGCGCCAGCAGATCCCAGCCACGATTCTTGTCGACCGAGCCGATCCAAGTGGAAAAATCTCCGTAGACCCAACTGCCCGCGGTGATGCGCGGCAGGTTTTTGCGCGGCAGCGCTTCGGCCAGCGCCTCGCCGATCGTCGTCAGCTTGAGGCGCGGATGCGCGGCCAGTCGCCGGTAGACGGTCGACAGCAGCCAATAGGCATTCATCGGGTAGAACTCCCAGGCGTTTTCCCCGTCGAGATAAATCAGCACGACGCTGCCCGGCTCCAGTTCGTCGGCGCGCTGCTCCAGGCGGCGCAGCAGATCGTCGACCGCGTCGTCGGCATGCCAGGTCTGATACTGAAACCCCAAGGCGTCGGACAGCTCGTCGTCGCGGAACAGGCAGGCCAGCGTGCGCGCGCCGAAGCGGATCGGATGATGAGCCGGCGACGCCTGCCCCGCGGCACGCGCGCTGTTCGCCAGCACATTGCCGCCGGTGGCGGTCCAGGTGAAACCGAAGTCCGGAAGGAGGTCCAAGGTCGCCTCGCTCAGGGAGCCTTCCGAGCACCAGCAACCCAGGGGCCTGAAACCGAAGCAGCGCTCGAACACCTGCAGGCCGCGTTCGAAATGCCAGCGTGCGCGCGCCTCTCCGCCGGGATAAGCCGGGGCCTCGGGCAGCGGCGCCTCCGGCATCGCCTCTCGGGCCGAGGCCAGGTCCAGCAGCAGCGGCACGATCGGGTGCCCGTAGGGCGTCACCGTCAGCTCCACCTTGCCCACCTGCGACAGCGCGCGGTATCGCGGGATGATGCCGTTGATGATTTCGCCAATCAGTGCCAGCAGGCATCGTCGCTGGTCCCTGCTGAATCCACGGCCCTGCGCCTCCAGCTCCTGCACCAGGCCATTGCCGCGGCGGATGGTCTCGCCCATCCACGCCAGATGCAGCCAGGTGATCACGTCGGCGATGAAGCCGTCGGAGAGATCCGCGGCAAAGTCCGGCTCGGCCTCGATGCGCGCCGCGGTCTGCGCCAGCTTGTGGTACGGCGCGTAGCGTTCGATCAGCCGCTGTGGGTGCGAGCGCAGGCCCGCCGCGATCAGC
Organism: uncultured Hydrocarboniphaga sp.; assembly: GCA_964246995.1. Lineage (GTDB taxonomy): Bacteria > Pseudomonadota > Gammaproteobacteria > Nevskiales > Nevskiaceae > Hydrocarboniphaga. The sequence continues at coordinate 127,665 of CAXTSJ010000001.1, read as the reverse complement.
GCCCCGCGGCTGGCGGCGTCCACCGCATAGCGCTCGGCGACCAGCGCCTCCAGCAGCGGCTCGCACAGCGGCGCGCCATTCTGCAGATGATTCTGGATGGTCCAGGCACGCGCCTCGATCTGCTCCAGCAGCAGCGGCGCGAAGTTGACCACCGCGCGCGCGTCGGGCTCGGCCTCGATATGCGCTGCCATGTCGGCGTAATCCTTGATCGCATGCAGATAAGTCCAGGGCAGCGTCGAAATGCCGGTGTCGGGGTCGCGGTACTCGGGCTGGTGCATATGCCAGCCCAGAACCACGCGCAGTCGGGAATCGCTCATGCCGTCGTCAGTCTCGAAGTGAAAGCTCGAGCTTACCTAAGCCAGCGAACGGCGATGCATTCACATCGGCGTTCGGCCGATCCTCATCCCAGCGCCAGCAGCCCCACCACCGGCGTTCCAAGCCCGACGAACTCCGCTTCACGCGCGCGCCAGATTCTTTGGTAGCGATAGAACGGTACGCTCGGGAACAGGTGGTGGACGACGTGATAGTTCTGGTACAGGAACAGCCACTTCATCAGCGGCTCGCCGCCGCGTCGCATGTTGGTCGCGGCGTACGGGTTATGTGATTGCAAAACCTCATGCGGATAATGCGGCAGGAAATTGAAGGCGAATGCCAGCCAGGCGATCGCCAGGCGCGACGGCAGCAGCCAGTAAAGCGTTGCCTCGATGCCGTACCCGTAAATCCAGCAAGCCGCGTAGGCGCCCAGCAGCAGTACGGCGACGCCGATCATTTGCACTCGAGCTCTGAGCGCGATCGTCGACCATTCGCGCAGGATCACCACGGCATACATCAGATCGACCGTCGCCCATTGCAGCGGCATCCGCCACTTCGGCCCGACGCCGCTCCACAGGTCGGGATCGCGATCCGGATGGTTGGTGTGGCGGTGATGGCCGAAGTGCACATGGCGGAACGCCGCGCCGGTGACGATCGGCCCGAGGAAGCTGCCGGCGACGGTGGCGATGATCTCGTTGGCCCGGGGATGGCCGCGCAACAGCGAGCGATGCACGCCGTCATGCAATACGGTGAAGTGCATGAACGCCGCCACCGTCTGCAAGGCGATCGCCAGCAACGGCGGCAGCCACCCGCCGAGCGCGCCGACCAGCGCGAACGACCATAGCGCCAGCGCCAGAGCGAACACCGCGAGCGTCGGCCACGCGATCGCTGGCGTCTGGTACAGCACATCCGCCGGAATCTTCGGGCGTGTTGCGGGTGCAACGGCGGCGGAGCGATGGACAGTCATGAGCACTCGGAACAACGAATGGAAAGGCCCGGCGGAGACGCCGCGAACGAGCGGCGCTTACAACAGCAGCTGCAGATAATGATCCACCAGCAGCAGCGCGAACAGCGCCATCAGATAGACGATCGAATAGCCGAAGGTCTTCATCGGCAACCCGGGGACCGGGCGGAATTTGAGACGGATCGCGTAGACCAGAAAAATGCCGTCGAGCACCAGCGTGCCGGCCAGATACAGCCAGCCGCTCATGCCGGTGACGAAAGGCAGCAGCGTGACCACCGTCAGCAGCACGGTATACAGCAGCACCTGGGTGCGGGTGAATTCGATGCCATGCGTCACCGGGAGCATCGGCACGCCGGCCTTGGCGTATTCGTCGCGGCGCTCAATCGCCAGCGCCCAGAAATGCGGCGGCGTCCAGATGAAGATGATCAGGAACAGGATCAGCGCGTCGGCGTGCACTTCGCCAGTGGCGGCGGCCCAGCCGAGCACGGGGGGCGCAGCGCCGGCGGCGCCGCCAATGACGATGTTCTGCGGCGTCGCGCGCTTGAGAAACATCGTGTAAATGCCGGCATACCCGACCAGCGTGAACTGCGTCAGCAAGGCCGTCAGCGGGTTCACCAGAAACCACAGCACCACGAAACCCACCAGGCCGATGGCGGTGGCGAAGACGATGCATTCGGTCATGCCCAGGCGCCCGGTGACCAGCGGCCGTCCGCAGGTGCGCGCCATGTTGGCGTCGATGTTGCGGTCGATGATCTGGTTGATCGCCGCCGCCGACGCCGCCTGCAGGGCGATGCCGATGGTGCCCCAGCCCAGCGCCGCGAGCGGCGGCAGCACCGGCACCGCCAGGAACATGCCGACCACCGCGGTGAACACGATCAGCATCACCACGCGCGGCTTGCACAGCTCGTAGTACTCGAGCCACAGGCTGCTTTGGACGGTCGCGACGGCTTTCATTGGAGGACCATCATCGGCGCAGCCGAGGGCGTGCTGCGCACGCGCTGATTCAGCGCCACCAGCGTCGCCAGCAACAGCGCGGCACCGGCGTTGTGCGCGGTCGCCAAGGCCAGCGGCAACTGCCACCAGACCGTGCTGATTCCGAGCGCCAACTGCAGGGCGAGAAGCGCCAGCACCGCGACGCCGAAACGCTGCCAGAGCGTCTGCCCCGTGCGCAGCAAGACCAACCCGAGCAGCGCCAGCGTCAGCGTGACGACCATCGCGCCAAGGCGATGCGTCCAGTGGATGGTGACGCGCGCGCGGTTGTCGAGAATGCCGTGCTCGTAGTTGATGCCCAGCCCGTGCCACAGGGTGAAGGCCGTCGGATAGTCCGTCTCCGGCAGATAGCGCCCCTGGCAGGTGGGGAAATCCGGGCAGGCCAGCGCGGCGTAGTTGGTGCTGGTCCAGCCGCCGAGGAAGATCTGGCAGGCCAGCACCGCCAGCGCAATCGCGGCAAAAGCCGGCAAGCGCCGCGGCGCTGGCGCGGCGACGCCCGGGCGCGTCGACAGCAGCAGCCAAAGCAGCAGCGACAGCGTCGTCAGCCCGCCGATCAGGTGCCCCGTCACCACCAGTGGCTTAAGCAGCAGCGTCACCGTCCACATGCCCAGCGCACCCTGGAACATCACCAGGCCCACCAGCACCCAGGGCAGCACGCGCGGCGCACCGCGCACGAACAGACTCATCAAGGCGAGGCTGACGATGAGCAGTCCGAGCGTCGACGCCAGGTAGCGATGGATCATCTCCTTCCAGGCTTTCGGTGCTTCCACCGGCCGATCGGGGAAAGCGGCCTGGGCGTTGGCAACTTCATGCGCCGCGTCCGGCACGCCGACCTGCCCATAGCATCCCGGCCAGTCCGGACAGCCGAGCCCCGCGTCGCTCAGCCGCACATAGGCACCGAAGACGACGACGATGAAGCACAGAACCGTCGCGGCCAGATTGAGTCGACCAAACCAGGGCATTTGAAGCACGGGAGATGAGGTGTCGACGGGCCTGCAGGCCGCGCCGGAGCCGATGATTTTAGCCGTCATGGACAAGGCGCGTATCCGGTCGAGTATCCAGGCGCTGGTCGGGAGTCAACCGATGTGGCTCAGCTTGAGCAGCTTGCGCATGTCGGTCTGCATGCCCTTGAAGTCGGGCTGCGTGCCGCGATCGGGGTAGGTCATGAGGTAGTTGCCGAGCGGGTCGATCAGGAACAGCGCCTGGGGATCATCATTTTCGAAAAAAGCCGCCGCGGCGCCAGGCTCGCTGGCGGCGCGCAGCAACAGGTCGGGGTGTTCGGCGGAGAATCGCTGCGAAAGCCCGGCAAGCCTGGCGGGATCGTCGACCAGCAGCACGCGCTGCACGCGGTCGCGATCGGCCGCCAGCGCGGTGCGCAACTGGCGGGTCATCAGCACGCGGTCCGCGCAAGCCGTGTCGCAATCCGCGCGCACTCTCTGCACCAGCAGCCACTTGCCTCGCAGGCTGCGGCTCGGCGCGCGGTTGCCATCGGGCTGCGCCCAGGTCCACTGCGGCAGCGGACGCACCGGCAGGACCAGCTCGCCGTAGTTGGTGGTGCGAGTCGGCCGCTGCGCGGGGAAATAGAAATACAGCAGCCAGGCGGACACGAAGGGCGCGAAGAACAGCACCGCCAGCAGCAGAAACTGGAGGCGCCCCGACAGGCGCGAACGGGGGCCGGAAGACGGCGGAGCGGCGATCATGATGCAGGGCGTCTCAGGTTGAGCTTGATGAAGAAGAACAGCAGCACGGCGGCGAACAGATACCACTGCACGGCGTAAGCGTAATGCCGCTGCGGCGGCACGCTGGCGTTGATGCGCCAGTCGCGAACGAAGCCATCGCCAGCGTCGGGATCGAGGAGAAGCAAGCCGGCCATCGGCGTCTCACCATACAAGCAACGCAGATCGGCGGCGACCGGATATTGGACCACGCGCGGCCACCCGCCGGCCACGCAGGCATTGTCGGCGAAGCGCACGCCGGGCCGCGGCAGCGGCCGCCACAAACCGGTTACCGTGCGGCCATCGCCATTCACCGCCGTCGTTGGCAACTCGCGACGGTCGCCGGCCTGCGGCACCCAGCCGCGATCGACCATCAACAGGCCGCCATCGTCCAGGCGCAATGGCGTCCACACGTGATAGCCCGGCCGGCCTTCATGGCCCTGATCGTCCAGCAGCAGTTGCCGCGCGTTGTCGTAGTGCCCGCGCGCGCTCACGTGCGCGATGGCATCGGCGCCCGCCGCTGGCGAGTGACGGTCCAATGCTTGAGGCGCCTGGCTGATCGAGACATCTATCGCCGCCTGCAGCCTGACCTTGGTCAGGCCGCGCTGCATCTGCCAGCTGCCGAGCCCGATCAGAAGACCGAGCATCGGCAAAATTCCGAGCCAGGCCCACCAGGGTGCTTTGAATCGCAGACCCGGGATAGACTCAGCCACGGGAAGAGCCACGCAGGGTTTGCGCAGTGGTCGGTTTGGCGGAAGGTCGATAGGGATCCATCGCGCGCCTTCGCTTCGGGATGACGGGCTGTCCGCTGGCTGCGAGTGATTGCGGCGCCGCGGATGCGCTTGTAGTCATGGAGTTTAGGATGACGGGGCAGAGCACAAAGTCGTTTGCATTCGAGGCCAGGCTGGCCGGCTTCAAGGAACGTCTCCACGTCGGCAGCGCACAGTGGAGATCGCGGATCGACCCGAGCCCCGCTTGGAACATTCTGTTCTCGAACAGCATGCCGGAGTGGAGGGGGGATATCGAAAGAGGCTTCGGCGCGACACGCCATCGACTGTCGTTCGACAACCTGAGCCCCGACGCGATACGCGCCTGTGATCTCGTGGTGCCCCTCACCATAAACGATTTGCAGCATCTGAATGGCTTGCGCCATCTGGTGAGGAACAACCCCTTGCCCATTCCCGAGCCGGATCGCGTCGCCTTGTGCGACGACAAGGGCCGCCTGAACGAGGCGCTCCTCTCATCGGGCTTCGGACACCTGGTGCCCACCGTCGGGCCCGGGCTCGCGCCTCCCTACATCCTCAAGAAAAAAATCGATGCCTGGGAGCTCATACGGTTGTCGTTGCCAGCCGTGAGGCGGAACAGGACGTCGCCGACAAGCTGGCCGACCCCGACTACTTTTCGCAGGCACTCATTCCGGGCCATCGCGAATACGCCACGCACGTGATCTTCAAGGATCGCAAGATCATGTGCTCGCTCAACATCGAGTACGTTTTCGAAACTCGAAGCGCGATCAAGGGCAAGGACCGGTTGCGTTACAAAGCCGTCTGTTCCTGCCCCTACCTAGACGTCTTCTCCTCGATACTCGCCGCGATCGGTTTCAACGGTCTGTGCTGCTTCAACTACAAGGTCGCCAACGGCCTGCCGATGATTCTTGAAATCAACCCGCGCTTCGGCGGCAGCCTGAGCCCGTTCTTTTTTTCGTTCGTCCGACATCTTCAGTAGCCCGGTCAAAACACGGGATTCGACGCCCGCATCGGTTCGGCCGAGTCGCGGTCTTTTGGGGTGACGCTAGAATGCGGTCCCACCCTTCATCGCAGATCGCATGTTCATCAAGCTGATGATCGGCGCTTTTCTGGTCGCGATCCTGATATCGCTGTTCGCCGGCGGATATTTTCTGGTCAAAGACCCCAGCACGAAGCGCCGCGTGTTCTGGGCACTCTCCTGGCGTGTCGGCCTGCAGGTGATGCTGCTGCTGTTTCTGATGCTGGCGTTCTTCATGGGCTGGATCAAACCGCACCAGGTCGGCGGCTAGCTTTCACGGCGCATCAGCCGCCAAAAAAACAAGGCCCGCGATGCGGGCCTTGTTGGTCAGCCGCCCAGGATCTCAGGCGACATAGACGAAGATGAAGAGACCGATCCAGACCACGTCGACGAAGTGCCAATACCAGGCGACGCCTTCGAAGCCGAAATGACTGTCGGGCTTGAAGTGGCCGATCATCAGCCGCACGGCGATGATCGCCAGCATCAGCGTGCCCAGGGTCACGTGGAAGCCGTGGAAGCCGGTGAGCATGAAGAACGTGGAGCCATAGACGCCGGACTTGAGGCTGAGGTTGAGCACATGGAACGCGTGCACATACTCGGTGGCCTGGAAGTACAGGAACATGCAGCCCAGGGCGACCGTCATCCACATCCAGAAGATGCAGACCTTGCGATGATTTTCCTTGAGGGCGTGGTGCGCGGTTTCCAGCGTGACGCCAGAGGTCAGCAGCAGCACGGTGTTGACGAAGGGCAGGCCCCAGGCACCGACGGTCTCGAACTTGCCGCCGACCGCGAGCGGGCCATTGGTCGGCCAGGTGTTCTCGAAGCCAGGCCATAGCGTGGTGTGCGTCGCCAGCTTGGCGCCTTCACCGGAGAGCCAGGGTACCGACATCTCGCGGGTGTACCAGAGCGCACCGAAGAAGGCGGCGAAGAACATCACCTCCGAAAAAATGAACCAGGCCATGCCCATGCGGAACGTGCCGTCGACCTGGCCGTTGTAGCGCCCGGCCTCACTCTCGTTGCAGACATCGCGCACCCAGCGAAAGATGATGAAGATCGCTAAGGACGCGCCGAGGATTGGCGGAATCGGCCCGAGGCTCTGGTCTTCCAGATAGCCCCAGGCGCCGATCACGCTGGCCACCAGGCCGACGGTCAGGATGAAGGGCCAGGCCGATGGGTCGGGCACGAAATACTTGCTGGTGTCCGGGGCGTGGGCGTGGGTAGTGGCTGGCGTCGCCATGAGAGTCCTTGGTTGCTCTGATCTAGCTGCTGGGCGAGGAAGCGGCCTTTCTGGCGGCCGCTTGCGTCACGTCAAAAAAAGTATACGACAGGGTCACGGTGTCGACTTCCGCGGGCAGCTCGCGGTCGATGACGAAACGCACCGGCATCTCCTTCAACTCACCGGTCTTGAACGGCTGGTTGCGAAAGCAGAAACACTCCGACTTGCGCAGATACCTGGCGGCTTCGATCGGCGCCACGTTGGGCACCGCCTGCGCGACCAGGTCATGGTCCTCGGTATTGCGCGCATGGAACATCACCGTGGTGAACTCACCCGGATGCACGCTCACCACCGGCTGTTCGGCGACGAACTGCCAGGGCCGCCCGCCATTGACCGTGGTGACGAACTGCACCTTGATCATCCGCGTGCGATCGACGCTGGCGACCACGGGCTCCTTGATCGCTTCGCCAGCAACCTTGCCGTTGAGCCCGGTGATCTGGCACAGGGCGTTGTACAGCGGCACCGTCGCGTAGCCAAAGCCGAACATGCCGGCCACGAACGCCACCAACACCAGCGCATTGCGCCGGATCAAGCGTTGCTGTGCCGGCCGATCGCTCACCGATGCGCCTGGGTGATGACGAAAGCGACCAGCACCACGATTGCCAGCAAGACATGGACGAGCGCCAGAATCACGTTGCGGCGCGCGCGCTTGCGATTGGTCTCGTCCACGCCGGTCCCGCTGCTCATCCCGGTGTCAAGGGGCGCGTTCAATGCGGCAACGGCGCGGAGTCGTGCATGTTGGGAGTTTCTTCGTCACCCACCTGCGGCGGCACTTCGAAGGTGTGATACGGCGCCGGGGACGGCACCGTCCATTCCAGGCCATGCGCGCCTTCCCAGACTCTGTCGGTGGCAGGCACGCCCTTCTTGGCCATGCAGCGCATCATGTTGTAGATGAAGATGAACTGGGCGAGGAAGAAGCCGAAGGCGCCGATCGTCGAAATCTCGTTGAAGTCGGTGAAGACCACGTTGTAGTCCGGCACGCGCCGCTGCATGCCGGCGAGCCCGAGGAAATGCTGCGGGAAGAAGGTCACGTTGATGAAGATCGCCGACAGCCAGAAGTGGATCTGCCCGAGCCGCTCGTTGTACATGCGCCCGGTCCATTTCGGAATCCAGTAGTACACCGCGGCGATGATCGAGAACACCGCGCCCGGCACCAGCACGTAGTGGAAGTGCGCGACCACGAAGTAGGTGTCGTGGTACTGGAAGTCCACCGGCGCCATCGCCAGCATCAGGCCGGAGAAACCACCGATCGAGAACAGGAAGACGAAGGCCACCGCGAACAGCATCGGCGTCTCGAACGTCATCGAGCCCTTCCACATCGTCGCGATCCAGTTGAACACCTTCACGCCGGTGGGCACGGCGATCAGCATGGTGCTGAACATGAAGAACAGCTCGCCCGCCAGCGGCATGCCGACGGTGAACATGTGGTGCGCCCAGACGATGAAGCTCAAGAAAGCGATCGAGGCCGTGGCGTAGACCATCGAGTCGTAGCCGAACAGCGGCTTGCGCGCAAAAGTCGGGATGATGCTCGACACCACGCCGAAGGCCGGCAGGATCAGGATGTAGACCTCGGGGTGGCCGAAGAACCAGAACACGTGCTGGAACAGCACCGGGTCACCACCGCCGGAGGCGGTGAAGAAGCTGGTACCGAAGTACTTGTCGGTGAGCAGCATGGTCACGGCGCCCGCGAGCACCGGCATCGTTGCGATCAGCAAGTAAGCGGTGATCAGCCAGGTCCAGCAGAACAGCGGCATTTTCAGCAGGGTCATGCCGGGGGCGCGCATGTTGAGGATCGTCACCGCGACATTGATCGCGCCGGTGATCGAGCTGATACCCATGAGATGGATGGCGAAGATCAGGAAGGGGAAGCCCTCGCCCATCTGCAGCACCAGCGGCGGGTACATGGTCCAGCCGCCGGCCGGGCCGCCGCTGGGCATGAACAAGGTCGACAGCAGCAGGCAGAAGGCGAACGGCAGAATCCAGAAGCCCCAGTTGTTGACACGCGGCAAAGCGAGGTCGGAGCAGCCGACCTGCATCGGCACCATCCAGTTGGCCAGGCCGGTGAAGCCAGGCATGACGCCGCCGAAGATCATCACCAGCGCGTGCAGCGTCGTCATCGAGTTGAAGAACTCGGGATTGACGAACTGCAGGCCGGGATGGAACAGCTCGGCGCGGATCACCATCGACATCAAACCGCCGATGAAGAACATGGTGAACGAGAAGATCAGGTACAGCGTGCCCAGATCCTTGTGATTGGTGGTCTTGATCCAGCGCATCAGCCCCTTGGGAGGGCCGTGATGCACGTGGTCGTCGTGGTGGGCGTGATCGGCGGTGTGTTCCATGGAAACTCCGAAACTCTTAGCTATCTAGCGATACGAAAATGAGTTACTTGCCGCGCAGGGCGGCAACATCCGCCGGCTGCACGACGCTGCCCTTGTTGCCCCAGGAGGTACGCTCGAAGGTGGCGACGGCGGCAATGTCCTGATCGGACAACTGCGCGAACGGCGCCATCAGACCCTTGCCCTTGAGCACCTGCGTGATGTGCGCGGCAGCCGGGCCGTTGGCGACCTTGCTGCCGATCAGCGACGGGAAGTTCGGCGGCAGGCCGCCGCCGCCGGCCTGATGGCAGGCGACGCAATTGGTCGAGTACACCTTCTGGCCTGCCGCGACCAGCTCGTCCTTGCCCATCGCCTTTCCGGCGTCGGCGGCGGCAGCGGCCGGCGCGGCAGCGGCGGCCTGCATCGATGGCGCGGCACCGGTGTTGGGCATGGCGGCGGGCGCGGAAGTATCCAGTGCGCTCGTGCCGGCCGTGGTCAGGGTACCGGCCGGCGCCGAGGCGGCGGCGACCATCGACGCTGCGGCAGGCCCGGTGGATGCCACCTGCGCGCCGTTCTTTTTCTGCTCCGCGAGCCAGGTCTTGAACTCGGCCTCCGGCACCGCCTTGACCACGATCGGCATGAAGCCGTGATCGCGGCCGCAGAGTTCCGCGCAGACGCCGCGGTAGGTCCCGGGCTGATCGATCTTGGCCCAGGTCTCGTTGATGTAGCCGGGGATCGCGTCCTTCTTCACCGCCAGCGCCGAGACCCACCAGGCATGGATGACGTCGTTGGACGTGATCAGAAAGCGCACTTTCTTGCCCACCGGCAGCACCAGCGGGTTGTCGACGTCGACCAGGTAGTTCTCGACCTTGTTGACGTCAATACCGGAGTTGAGCTGGCGGGCGCGGTTGGATTCCGCGGCCAGGGTGGAGAACATCGACACGTCCTCGCCCAGATATTCGTACTGCCACTTCCACTGGTAGCCGGTGACCTTGACGCTCATATCGGCGTTGCGGGTGTCGTCCATGCGCACCAGCGTGGCGGCGGCCGGGATCGCCATGCCGATGAGGATGATAAAGGGGATCGTGGTCCAGATGATCTCGATGGTGGTCGATTCGTGGAACGAGGCCGCCTTGGCGCCGCGCGATTTGCGGTGCGCGAACACGGCATAGAACATGAAACCGAACACCACCACGGCGATCGCCACGCAGATCCAGAAGATCAGCATGTGCAGGCCATGCACTTCGCGGCTGATCTCGGTCACGCCCATCGGCAGATTCCACTTGGCACCGGTATAGGCCAGCGCCGACCCGCTGGCGAACAAGGACCCCACCAGAGCGCTGATCCGCGCCCATCCCAGCATCTTCAGCATGCGTCTAATCTCCAAAAGGCTTCGTCGGGACCTCATGCGGAGCCCCATCGTTTGCGGGCGTCCGGTCCCATCCCGGTTCCATTGACAACAATTCTCTGAGCCGTGCGGCGACGGCCTCACGCTCATCATCCGTCAGGCAGCGGCCGATCTCGACCCGCTGCCCCGAACAACTGAGTACCAGCTTCGAGGGATCGTGGCGGTGGCCGCCCGGCTCGATACCCACCCGCGTCCAGCCGCGGCGAAACTCCGTTCGCGAACTCGCGCCACCCCGGCCGTCCTGCCGGGCGAGCCCGAATTCCACGCAGACACTCTGCTCGCTCAACGTCAGCACTTCACGATAGCGATTGCGCCGCAGGCTGACCCACACCGCCGCCGTCACCGCGATCAACTCCGCCCCGGCGAACGGCAAAACCGGCCAGAACCCCATGAAAACGCAAACTCCGGCAACGGTCAGAGCCAGCACACTCAAGGACCCGAGAAACCAAACCGCACCGCGAACATCCATCGACGCGTTGGGGCCAATAACAATCCGCGTGGTCAACATGGCGAACCTGCGATGCAGTCCCCTACGGGTGATCCGGGTATCGCCGCTTCAACGCGAACGGCAGTTTGGAGCCGCGCGATTGTAGTGGATGGACCGGTCGCGGGCAAAGCTTATCCGCGCCCGAGGAGCGGCCGGAGACGTTCGAAAATCGAGGCGGCGGCGGCGTTCGCGTGCGCACCGGCGGGCAGCTGGCCGAGCAGCGGCGACGCCAGGCGTTGCCGGATCGCATCGATGTTCTCCTGCGCCGCCGCCTGGCCCGGAGGCAGTTCGTTGGCCACCCAGCCCAGCAAGCCCAGGCCGCGCCTCTGGATCGACTCGGCGGTCAGCAGCGCATGGTTGATGCAGCCCAGACGCAGCCCGACCACCAGCACCACCGGCCAGCCGCGCGCCGCCACCCAGTCGGCGAAGGTCTGGGTGTCCGTCAGCGGGACCTGCCAGCCGCCGGCCCCTTCCACGACCACCCAGTCGTGGTGGTCGACGAGGCGGTCGAAGGCGTGGTCCAGGCGCGCGATCTCGATGGTCCGGCCCGCTCGCGCGGCGGCGATATGCGGCGCCAGCGGCTCGGCGAAGGCATACGGGTTGATCGCCTCGTAAGGCAGCTCGCCGTCGGCAGCCGCGGCCAGATCCAGAGCGTCCTGGTTGCGCAGCTCGCCGCTGGAATCGACCTCGCAGCCGCTGGCCACCGGCTTGTAGCCGCAGACCTTCCACCCGCGCTCGCGTGCCGCCTTCAACAAGGCGACGCAGACGAGAGTCTTGCCGACGCCGGTGTCGGTGCCGGTGACGAAAATCGGCGCGGCCTTCATGCGCCCGATTCAGCGGGGAACAGCGCCTGCCAGCCATCAGCCAAGGCGTCGAGCAGGGCTTCGATCTGCTCGCGCTCATGCGCCGCCGACAAGGTGATGCGCAGACGCGCCGTGCCGCGCGGCACGGTCGGCGGCCGGATGCCCGCCACCCAGAAGCCGCGACGCATCAGCGCGCGCGACAGCGCCAGCGCGCGCGCGTCGTCGCCCACGATGAGCGGCTGGATCGGCGTGAGCACCGCGCGCCGCGCCATCGGCAGGCCGCGCTCGCGGGCACCTTCGACGAAGTGCGCGATGTTGGCGTGCAGCCGCGCGCGATGCTCGGGCTCGTCGCGGACGATCCGCAGCGCGACGCGCGCCGCCGCCGCGATCGCCGGCGGCGGCGCGGTGGAGAACACCCAGGGGCGGGCGCGCTGGATCAGGTATTCGACGAGCGCTTCCGAGCCGGCGACGAAGCCGCCGGCGCAGCCTAGCGACTTGCCCAGCGTCGCCACGTGCACGTCGGGGGTCACCCCGAGCAGCGCCGGTGTCCCGCGGCCGTTTTCGCCGAGCACGCCGAAGCCATGCGCATCGTCGACCATCAGCGCGGCGCCGGATTCATGCGCCAGCCGCGCAAGCTCCGCGAGATCGGCGAGATCGCCGTCCATGCTGAAAAGGCCGTCGGTGACTAGCAGCCTGAGACCCGGCGAACCCGGGGCCAGCGCCCGCGCGAAACCTGCGCTGTCGGCATGCGCCACGCGCCGGTATTCGGCGCCGCTGGCCCGCGCGCCATCGATCAGCGAGGCGTGGTTGAGTTCGTCCGCGATCACCGCGTCGTCGCGGCCCAGCAGGGCTTTCAGGATACCCATGTTGGCGGCCCAGCCGCTGCTGAAAAGCAGCACGCGCGGCCGGCCAAGAAAATCGGCCAGCTCTTCCTCCAGCGCCCGGTGCTCGACGTTGTAGCCACTGATCAGCGCCGACCCGCTGCTGCCGGTGCCGCTGACCGCCAGCGCGTGGCGCGCGGCGCCGGCGACGCGCGGATCGGTGGCGAGGCCCAGATAGTCGTTGGCGCAGAAGTTGAGGCAGGCCTGGCCGTCGACGGTCATCCGCACCGCGTGGCCTCCCGTCACGGCGCGGCGAACCCGATAGAGCGACTGCTCGCGCAGCGACTCCAGAACCGGTTTCAGGCGCCGATCGAGAACCGAATCCGCCGCTTCGATGCGCGTCGCCACATTCACTTCAGGCCGTAGCGCGATCGTGAGCGTCATGGGCGCAAGCCGCCTCTTCCGCCATGTGCCGATGGCATTCCTCGGCCTTGCCGACGGCCACTTCCGTCGTCACGCGGCCCTCGATCTCGATCCCCAGCCGCGCGATCAGCGCGCGGTCGCGCTCGTTTTGCGGGTTCTCGGTGGTCAGCAGCTTGTCGCCGTAGAAGATCGAGTTGGCGCCGGCCATGAAGCACAGCGCCTGCATCTCGTCGGACATCTCCGTGCGCCCCGCCGACAGGCGCACCGCGGCGCGCGGCATGGTGATACGGGCCACTGCGATGGTGCGCACGAAATCCAGCGGATCAAGCACCGCACCGCCATGCAGCGGCGTGCCTTGCACCTGCACCAGGTTGTTGATCGGCACGCTGTCCGGATGCTCGGGCAGGATCGCGAGCTGGCGGATCAACTCGGCGCGATCGCTTGCCTGCTCGCCCATGCCGACGATGCCGCCACAGCAGACCTTGACGCCCGCGGCTCGCACGTTCGCCAGTGTTTCCAGGCGATCTTCATAGGTGCGCGTGGTGATGATCTTCTCGTAGTACTCGGGCGAGGTGTCGAGGTTGTGGTTGTAGTAGTCCAGCCCGGCGTCGGCCAGGCGCTGCGCCTGGTGGCCCTTGAGCATTCCCAAAGTCACGCAGGTCTCCAGGCCGAGGGATTTGACCTCGCGCACCATGGCCTCGACCTTGGTCAGATCGCGATCCTTGGGGCTGCGCCACGCCGCGCCCATGCAGAAGCGCGTGGCGCCGCCAGCTAATGCCTCGCGCGCGGCCTCGACCACGGCCTGGATCTCCATCAGGGGTTCCTTGGCAAGACCCGTCTCGAAGCGCACCGACTGCGGGCAGTAGGCGCAGTCTTCCGGGCAAGCGCCGGTCTTGATCGACAACAGGGTCGACAACTGCACGGTGTTGGGTTTCTGATACCGCCGGTGCCGTTCCTGGGCGCGGAACAGCAGGTCCATGAAGGGCAGATCAAACAGACCCTGGACCTGATCGCGGGTCCAGTCGTGACGGATTTCGGCGTGCATAAATGGCGACGAGCTAAAGGGAGGCGCGAGTGTCCGGACCCGGGAGCCAAACTGTCAACCGCTTGCCGCGGTTCAGAGTTGACAAGATCGGCGCGCTGCTCGACCTGGCCGCCCCGCTGCACTGCCTGTATTGCGCCGCGCCGGCCGATGGCACGGGCGTCTGCGCCGGCTGCCGCGGCGATCTGCCCTGGAACCGCCGGGCCTGCCCGGGCTGTGCCCTGCCCGCCGCAGCCGCGACGCTGTGCCCGCGCTGTCTCCGCCGGCCGCGACGTTTCGATTCGGCCTGGACCGCCTTCGTGCTCGCCGAGCCGGTGCATTCCGGGCTGCTGCGCCTCAAGTACCACGCCGGCTTCGCCGACGCGCGCGCCCTCGGCGTGCTGATGGCGGAAACCCTGCGGGTGCGCAAGGAGCCGCCGCCCGACCTGCTGCTGCCGGTGCCTCTGCACGTCTTGCGGCTGATGCGCCGCGGCTACAACCAGGCGGTTCTGCTGGCGCGGCAACTTGAGCAGCAACTGAAAATTCCGATGGCGCGTGAGGCCCTGGTGCGCGATCGCGCGGGCCGCGACCAGATCGGCCAGACCGCCGCCGCGCGTCGCGCCAACCTGCGCGGCGCCTTCAGCGCCAGCCGCGACCTGAGCGGCCTCCATGTCGCCCTGGTCGACGACGTGATGACCACCGGCGCCACCTTCGACGAGCTGGCCCGCGTCTGCCGCCGCGCCGGCGCGCGCCGCATCGAGGTCTGGGCGGCGGCGCGAACTCCGTGAGTTCCCCCCTCGCATGAACTCCGATACCACGACCGGTGACCACTTCCACCAGGCTCTGGAGCCCGGCGAATGGTTGTTCCGCGAAGGCGCATCGGGCGACTGCGCCTGGACCATCGAAGCCGGGGTTGTCGAGGTGATTCTGGAATCGGGCAGCGCAGCCGTGGTGCTGGCGCGCCTGAAGCCAGGGGATCTGCTCGGCGAGATGGCCTTGATCGACGGCCGCCCGCGCACCGCTTCTGCGCGCGCGCTCACCAGCGTCCGCCTGCGCCGCATTACGCGCGAGCAGATCACCGATCGACTCCACCGCGCGGACCCGATGCTGCGCCTGCTGCTGCAAGGGATTCTGCGGCGCTACCGCGACACCCTCGACGGCGCGCCGGCGCCTCGTTTGGAAAGCTTCGAGGACGATCGCGCTCAAGCTATGGCGCGCATCGCGCTCGAACAGGATCTCGCACTGGCCTTGGCGCGATCCGAGTTCCAGCTGCATTTCCAGCCGATCCTGCGTCTGTCGGACCGGCGCTGCGCCGGGTTCGAGGCGCTGATCCGCTGGCACAGCCCGACACGCGGCCTGGTGACCCCGGCCGCCTTCATTCCGGCGGCGGAAGAGTCCGGGCTGATCGTGGCGATCGGCCACTGGGTGTTCACAGAGGCCTGCGCCGCACTCGGCCGTCTGGACCCGGAGGGCGCCTGTTTCATGACGCTCAACCTCTCCGGCCGACAGCTCGGCGAGCCGGACCTGGTCGCACAGATTGTTCGCGCGGCCAGCGCCGCCGGACTCCCACCGCGGCGGATCAAGCTGGAGATCACCGAGAGCCTGCTGATGCGCGACTTCGAGCACGCCCGTCGCGTGCTGCAGAGCCTGCGCGACGAGGGCTTCCGCGTGGCGGTGGACGACTTCGGCACCGGCTACTCGTCGCTGGCGCGGCTCAAGGAGCTCCCC
>CAXTSJ010000001.1:102322-111625 GCA_964246995.1 uncultured Hydrocarboniphaga sp. | reverse complement strand
TACTCGTCGCTGTCCTACTTGCATCGCTTGCCGGCGGACACGCTCAAGATCGACCGCGCCTTCGTGTCGCGCCTGCCGGACGACGCGGCCAGCGCCAAGATCATCCGCGCCATCGCCCATCTCGCCGTCGATCTGGGGATGGACGTCGTCGGCGAAGGGATCGAGACCGCCACCCAGGCCCGTCTGCTCGGCGAGCTGGGGCTGGAATACGGACAGGGCTTCTTGTTCTCGCCGGCGGTACCGGAGGCGGCCGCGCAGGATCTGGTCGGCTGCCAATGGACGCGTCAATAGACTTGAAGCGGGCCGCTTCGCCTTTAGCTCGCGTCGCCCCTGAGATGGCGATCAAGAAAATCCAGCGCTGCGCGCACGGCCGGCCCGTCGGTGAGAAACGCGGTGATGTGGCCGCGGCCGCGCAGGATGTACAGCTCGTTCGGCACGCCGGCTTTTTCCAGCGCCTTCTGATAGTCCAGCGCGTGATCGACCGGCACCAGCTGATCCCAGCCGCCGTGATAGAGGAACACCGGCGGATCGTTGGCGGTCACGTAGGTCACCGGGGAGGCGGCGCGGTATTCCGCCAGCTTGTCCGGCAGGCCGCCGCCGATGAATTGCGGTACCAGGGTGCCGCCCGGGAACTTGGTCAGGTCGGACGGCGTGCCGCCGGCGACCACCGCGCGCACCGAAACGCCGGGCTTGCCCAGGGCATCGGTTTCGTTGACCCCGCCCAGCAGCGCGGCGAGGTGCGCGCCGGCGGAATAACCGAAGGCACCGATGCGCTTTGGGTCGATGCGATAAGCCGCGGCATTGACGCGCATCCACAAGACCGCCTGCTGCACGTCCTGCAACTGCGCGGGGAAAGTCGAACCCGGCGACAGGCGATAGGTGACGTTGACCGCGACGAAGCCGCGCTTGGCGACCCGCTCGGCAATGCCCTTGACCTGCTTGCGATCACCGCTGTTCCAGCCGCCGCCGTGAATCACCACAACGCCGGGAAATGGGCCCGGACCGTCGGGCACGTAAACGTCGGCCTTGAGTTCGAGTGGCCAGCCGGGCGGCGTGAACACCACGTCGCGACGCGTCTGGTAGTCCGTCTTCACCTTCGATGTCGACGGACCGGATGGCTTGCCCTGGTGCATGGAACATCCCGTAGCAGCGAAAACCACAGTCAACAGCATGCAAAGCAGACGCAGCGACATTCGAGTCCTCCTGGGCGAGCCATCCCCTACGCTCGAATGCAGGGACTGGACGCAGCCTGAAGCCTCTTCTCTAGCGCAGCGCCAGCAGCAGGCCGACAAAAATCGAAGCACCGAAAAGGTTGTTGTTGAGGAAAGCGCGGAAGCAGGCCGCGGCCTCGCGATTGCGCGTCAGATAGGCCTGATACGCCATCGTCAGCAGGGCGCCGGCGAGCCCCGCGTAGTAGGGCGCCGCGAGCTGCCGCTGCACCCCGATCGCCAGCAGGATCAGGAGCGCCACCGCCTGCAGCCCGATCACTGCGATGCGATCCCGATCGCCGAGCCAGATGGCGCTGGACTTGACGCCGAGCTTGAGGTCGTACTCGCGATCCGCCATCGCGTAGTAGGTGTCGTAGGCGATCACCCAGCAGAGGTTGGCGATCATCAGCGCCAGCACCTCGGCCACCGGCACCACGTCGCGCACGGCGGCATACGCCATCGGGATGCCCCAGGAAAACGCCAGGCCCAATACCGCCTGCGGAATGCTGATCCAGCGCTTGGTGAAGGGGTAGGCGGCGGCGGTGGCGATCGCCGGCAGCGCCAGCATCAGCACGCGCGTGTTGTGCAGCGATGTGGTCAGGCCAAAGGCGATCAGCGACACCGCGACGAACAGCCGCAGGGCTTCCTGCGGCGTCACCAGGCCGGCGGCGATCGGCCGGTCGCGGGTTCGGCTCACATGCGGATCGAAGCCTCGATCGGCGATGTCGTTGATGACGCATCCCGCCGCGCGCATCAGCACCGTGCCCAGAAAGAACACGACGAAGACGTGTAGCGGCGGCACACTGTCCGCGGCCAGCCACAGCGCCCACAGCGTCGGCCACAGCAGCAGCCAGATACCGATCGGACGATGGAAGCGCATCAGGCGCAGGTAGACGAGAAACTGCTGAAACGGGCCGCGCTGCGCGGTTTCCATGGAGCACCAGAGCCTCGGCTCGATTGGTGAAAGGAGTCGGATCATCTTGCTATGTTGACCCGGCCTGTGCCCGGCCGGTAGACCCACGCGATCTCGATCAGCGAATACGCTTCATTCGTCGTGATCGTTTCATCTGTTTATTTCCAGACCAGCAAGCCAGGCACCGACAAGGTGCCGGCAGCAAAATGATCCACGTAAACTTTGACGCGGCCATTGCGGGCCGAGATCGACTGGCAAGATTGCGATGCTCAATCAACCCCACTGGATTAAAACCCCTCATCTGGCGGCGGATTATCGAGGTCCGGCCGGCCGGCCTTTCACTCGCCTCATCGACCCGGCGTCTGCGCCGCCAATCATCGCGATCCTCGAAGCGATCACGAGCCGCCAACCGAACAGCCCGGCGATCGAAAGTGACACCCACTCGCTGAGCTACGCGCAACTGCTGAAGGCGATCCATCGTCTTGCGACGAAGATTGTGAATTCACAAACCGTCGGTCACGTTGCCCTGTTACTGCCTCCGAAACCGGAATACGCAGTCGCGCTATTTGCGTGCCTGGCGGCCGGCCGTGTAAGCGTTTTGCTGGACGACAACTACCCGACCGCACGCAACGCACATATCGCCTCGCAGACCAATACCGGATTGCAGCTGATCTCCGCCAGAGACAATGCGCTCTGGCCGGATGCTCGGACGATCCGCGTGACGCTCGAGCTCGACGATGAAAATAGGGAGGCGTCGGAGCCTCCCGCAGGATGCCGGCTCGGACTCGACGAGCCCGCATTCATTCTTTGCACCTCCGGCAGTTCCGGCAGTCCCAAGCCGATCGTGCATAGCCAGCGCTCGATGCTGCACTGGGCCCGTAGCGGACAGGATGCGATGCATCTGGACGCCGGTGAAAGAGCGCTTTCGCTGTCCTCACTGTCAACCCTGGGCGGCTTGACCGGCCTGCTGAACTTTAATCTCGCCGGCGCCTGCGTGCAGATGCTGGACGTGAAACGAAGCGGCTTGAACGGCCTGCTCGACACCTTGGCGACGCGACCGGTCACGGTCCTGCGGGCCGCGCCGTCGATGCTGCGGGAGCTGGCCTGTCTGCCCAGAACCAAGAGCAGCTTTTCCGCGCTGCGCATCGTGCAGACCTACGGCGAACCGCTGATGAAATCCGACGTGTCGGCCATACGCGCCGTGATTGAGCCCCGATGCCTGATCCGATCCACATATGGTTCGACCGAAGCCAGCGGATTGGCCTGGTATGTGGGGGAAGACGACGATTACGATCCGCTGCGTGCCGCCTCCGGCGCTCTGATGCCCGACACCTGGGCCGCCATCGTCGACGCGGACGGCCGCTCCGTGGCGCACGGCAGCAGCGGCGAACTGTGGATCCGCAGTCCCTACAACGCGCTCGGCGAGTGGATCGACGGCCAGTTGGTCGCGGGCAGAATCGCGGCTCATCCGAGCGGCGACGGCAGCAGCGTTTATCGCACCGGCGACCTGGCCCGTTACGATGGCAAGGGCGTCTTCGTTGTCCTGGGACGCGTCGATCGCATGATCAAGATCAACGGACAGCGAATCGAGCCGGCGGAGATCGAAGCGCTGCTTCGCCAGGCGCCGGGCGTCGATGCGGCGGAAGTCCTGGGTTACGGAGACGCGCCATCGACAAAGCTGCTGGCTTTCGTCGTGGCGCGCGGCGGAGCGCAAGGCAAGCTTGTGAGTGCGCTGCGTGCGCATCTGCGCGCCAAACTGCCGGCGTTCATGGTGCCGGCGCACGTTCTGCTGCTGGACTCGATACCGCTGCTGCCGGGCGGAAAAGTCGATCGTCTCGCGCTGCTGGCGATAGCAGAACGGAAGTTCTTTGGATCGAAGCCATGCTCCGCGTGACGTCAGACTCTCAAGACCTCTCCAGCATCGTCTATTCGGTATGGCGGTGCATCACGGGTGAGCCTTTCGATCCGGACATGTCATGGGAGGACACCGGTGCCGATTCGATGCAATGCATGCGGCTGATACTGGATCTCGAAGAAACGCTGGCTTGCAGACTCTCGTTCGACGTCATCGGCCCGCATACCAGCGCAGCCGACCTCGTGCGCATTCTGCGGCACCGCGACACGCCGTCGGCGACAAGTGCCGGGCCCGTCGTTTTCCTGGTGCCGGGCCTTCACGGCGACGAGCCGACGCTCGCCAGTTTCCGGCGCTCCTTCGACGGGCGAGTGCGCTTCGAGCTGATCGACTACCCCGGCATCGACCATCCCGCGGCCGTGTCTCAGGAAATGGTATCGCTGGGAAATTTCGCAGCCGACGAAATCGAACGGCGGGCACCGGGCGGCGCCGTCATCGTCGCCGGCTACAGCCTCGGCGGCAGCGTCGCCTTCGAGGCAGCGCGCCGGCTCGTCTCCAGAGGCCGCAGCGTCAAGCTGCTCGCCGTTTTCGATACCTTGATGAGCCACTCGGAACAGGTTGGCGGTTTCTACACCCGGAAACAGAAACTCATGGCTTTCGCCATCCGGCTGGATTTCTGTCAACGGCTGGTGCTGGCCGCGATCCAACGCCTGTGGCCCGAAAAACTCGGCCATGCGCAGCGATTCATCGTCGGCTACCGGCGCGTCAGCGCCGCGCGGCGCTGGCGGCCCCAGCGGCTGGGCATCCAGACTTTCTACGTCAGTTGCGAACAAACGCCGAAGAGCGTCGAAGCGCAGTGGAGAGGGCTTTGTCCCGACATGCGCGCGCTCGTGCGCCTGCCCGGTGGTCACCACGATCTGTTCACCGAGGCCGCCCTGGCGAAGCTGACACCGGCCTTCGAGGCGGCCGTGCGCAGGGCCGCCGCGCTCGCCTAGGTTTCGATCAAACCTGCCCGTACTGTTCGACATCGCCCACCCAGCGCGCGATCAGGCGTTGCGCGTCGAGCGGAAAACGCTCCAGCCATTCGTCTGCGAGTTTCTGCAGCGGCGGAACCAGTGCGGCGTCGCGCACCGGGTCGGCGATGCGCAGGCCGATCACGCCGGTCTGGCGGCGGCCGAGGATCTCGCCGGGGCCGCGCAGTTCCAGATCGGCCTGGGCGATGCGGAAGCCGTCGGTGGTGGCGCGCATGGTTTCCAGGCGGCTGCGAGCCGCGTCCGACAGCGGCGCCTGGTACATCAGCACGCACTGGCTGGCGGTGGCGCCGCGGCCGACGCGGCCGCGCAACTGATGCAACTGCGCCAGGCCCAGGCGCTCGGCGTTCTCGATCACCATGATGCTGGCGTTGGGCACGTCGACGCCAACTTCGATCACCGTGGTCGCCACCAGCAATTGCGTGGCGCCGGATTTGAAGTCGCGCATGGCCGCGTCTTTCTGCTCGCCCTTCAGGCGGCCGTGGACCAGGCCGACGCGCAGGTCCGACAGCTCCTGGTGCAGGCGTTCCGCGGTGGCTTCGGCGGCTTGCGCGTCGAGTTCGTCGGACTCCTCGATCAGCGTGCACACCCAGTAAGCCTGGCGGCCCGCGCGGCAGGCTTGCGCGATGCGCGCGAGCACGTCGTCGCGCCGCGTGTTGTTGATCACCACCGTCGCCACCGGTGTGCGGCCGGGCGGCAGCTCGTCGATCACCGACACGTCGAGATCCGCGTACAGCGTTTGCGCGAGGGTGCGCGGAATCGGCGTGGCCGACATGATCAGTTGATGCGGCGAGCTGCCGCGCGGCCCCTTGTCGCGCAGCGCCACGCGCTGCTGTACGCCGAAGCGATGCTGCTCGTCGACCACCACCAGCGCCAGTCGATCGAAACTCACGCTCTGCTGGAACACGGCGTGGGTGCCCACGATGATGCGCGCCTCGCCCGAGGCAACGCGTGCGCCGCGCGCATTTTTTTCGGCTTTCTTGAGCTTGCCGGCGAGCAGCACCACTTCGATGTCGAGCGCCTCGAACCAGCGCGCCAGATTGGCGTGATGCTGTTCGGCGAGCAGTTCGGTCGGCGCCATCAGCGCGCTCTGAAAGCCTGCGCGCGCCGCGGCGAGCATCGCCACCGCGGCGACCACGGTCTTGCCGGACCCGACATCACCCTGCACCAGACGCAGCATCGGGCGGCGCGCCGCAAGGTCCGCCCCGACCTCCCGGATCACGCGGCGCTGCGCATCGGTGAAACGAAACGGCAGCACGCTTTCGAGCGCATCCGCGCAGGCGGCGATGTCGTCGATCAAGGGCGCCGGCCGCGTCCGCACCTGGCGACGCAGCAGGCGCATGCACAACTGGTGCGCCAGCAGTTCTTCGCTGATCAGGCGCCGCTGCGCCGGATGCGTGCCGGCGACCAGCAGCGCGGTTTCCCCGGCGCCGGAAGGCGCATGCAGACTGCGCAGCGCAGGCAGGGTATCGGGCGCATCGAGCCCCGGCAGTTGCGAAGCCAGATGCAGATCGGACTTGGCGATGCGCAGCGCCTGATCGATCAGCCGGCGCAGCCGCGGCTGGGTGATGCCAGCGGTGAGCGGGTAGACCGGCGTCAGCCCATCGCGCATCTCGAACGCGCCGGGATCGTCAGCGACGCGATATTCCGGGTGCACCATCTCCGGCCCGCCGCTGCCGATGCGCACGCTGCCGTAAGCCTGCACCCAGCGCCCTGGCGCGAACGACAGGCGCTGCGCCTCATTGAAATAGAAGAAGCGCAGCAGCAGGGCGCGGTCGCCGTCGGCGAGCGCGACCCGCAGCGAGCGGCGTCGGCCGTACCGAACGTCGGCGATCTCCACGCGCGCACGGACCAGCGCGTCCTCGCCGGCGCGCAGATCGCACAGCGACGTCAACCGGCTGCGATCCTCGTAGCGCAGCGGCAGATGGAACAGGAGGCCGGCGATGGTCTCCAGCCCCAGCCCGCGCAGCGCGGCGGCGAGTGCGGGGCCCGCGGCCGGCCAGTCGGCCAGTCGCGTGTGCAGAGTCGCGGCGGGTGATGGTAGAGCCGCGCGCCGGCGCACAGGCGGTATGGCGCGGACGCTCACCGCGGGCCCTAGTCGATGACCAGAATCGCGTCGGCCTCGATGCGTGCGCCCTTGGGCAGGCTGGCGACGCCGATGGCGGCGCGCGCCGGATAGGGCTCGGAAAAATAGCCGCTCATGATCTCGTTGACTCTGGCGAAGTGCGCCAGGTCGGTGAGATACACATTGAGCTTGGCGACGTGCGCCAGCGATCCGCCCGCGGCACCGGCCACGGCCGCGAGGTTCCTGAAGACCTGGTGGATCTCGTCGTCGATCGAGGCGTTGACCAGCAGCATGGTCTTCGGGTCGAGAGGGATCTGCCCCGACAGGTACACGGTGGTGCTGGCGGTGTTGCTGTAAGCCACCGCCTGCGAATACGTGCCGATCGCCGCCGGTGCGTCGTCGGTGTGGATGATGCGGCGGCTCACTGGTTCACCTGATCGTTGATAAGACAGTCGGTACGTTTCCGTGAGCAGAGGCGCACCTCCCGCACCCATCGCGCTTCGCGCGAACACCGTGTCGGCGCGCTCATGCCGGCTCCCCATTGCGGCGGAGATTGCTGCGCAGGCGCAGGTTGAGCATTTCCACGCTCACCGAGAACGCCATCGCCACGTACACGTAGGCCTTCGGCACGTGGATGTGCAGCCCGTCGATCACCAGCACCAGGCCGATCATGATCAGGAACGCCAGCGCCAGCATCTTCACCGTGGGATGACGGTCGACGAAGCGCGCGAGCGGGCCGGAGAAGAACATCATGGCGATGATCGACAGCGTGATCGCGGTGACCATGATCGGCAGGTTGTTGGTCATGCCCACCGCAGTGATCACCGAATCCAGCGAGAACACGATATCGAGCACCATGATCTGGACGATGGCGCTGACGAAGCTCGGCGCCTTGGGCCTGAGATGCGGCTGGCCCGATTCGGAATGGCCGCCGAGCATTTCGGCGATCTCCTTGCCGGCTTTCCACAACAGGAACAAGCCGCCGAGAAACAGCACCAGATCGCGGCCGGAAATGCCCAGGCCGGCGACGGTGAACATCGGCTCGGTGAGCCCTGCGAGCCAGGCCAGCGAGAACAGCAGGCCCACGCGTGTCACCAACGCGCCGGCCAGGCCAAGCGTGCGCGCCTTGTTCTGACGTTCGGCCGGCAGCTTGCCGACGATGATCGAGATGAAGATGACGTTGTCGATGCCCAGCACGATTTCCAGGGCGGTCAAGGTGAACAGTGCCGCCCACAGTTCGGGGTTGGCCAAGGCTTCCATGTCTAGAGTCGAAAGAACGAGAGGATTCGGATCATAACCGCTGCGCCCGGGTGTCACGAAACCTTCGCCGAAGCATCACGCCGCCGGCAAAAACCATCTGCAGACTGACATTGGGCCATTGTGTTTTGGAGCGGGACATGAGGAACGGGCTATGAGAATCGCCTACGGCGTCATGGGCTACGGCCGTGGCCACGCCATGCGCAGCCTGAGCGTGCTGCCCGATTTGATGAAGGAGCACGAGGTCACCGTGTTCACCGCCGGCGACGCCTACGAGGTGCTCGCACCGCTGTTCCCCACCGTGCGCATCCCGATGATCGGCTATCACCACAACGCGCTCGGCCGGCACTCGATCCCGCGCACGATCAGCGAAAACCTCGGGCCGATGGCGGACCTGCTGTTGCGCGGCCCGGGCATGGAGCAGGTCGAACGCGAATTCCGTGATCGCGGCATCCAGCTGGTGATCTCGGACTCCGAGGCCTGGTGCCATCGCGCCGCGGCCCGGCTCAAGCTGCCGCGGATCAGCTTCGACCATGTCGGCATCATCGCCTGGTGCAAGCCGCACTTCCCTGCCGATCTGTGGCTCAGCGGCATGCGCGACGCGATGAGCTATCGCGCGCTGATGGGCCAGCCGGACCGCACGCTGATCTCGAGCTTCTATCCGGCCGAGCCGCGCCGGCCGGGCACACGCATCGTCGGGCCGATGCTGCGCGACCAGGTGCTGCGCGCCAGCGCTGGCGGCCGGCCGCGATCGAAGGACTATCTGCTGGCCTACTTCAACAAGGGCGAGCACCAGTTCCGCCCGTCGGTCGAGCGCGCGCTGCGCCTGCTCGACTATCCGGTGATGGTCTACGGCACACCGCTGCGCGGGCGCCGCGACAACCTGGAGTTCCGCGCGCCGAGCAACGAATGGTTCGTCAACGATCTTGCGCAGTGCCGCGGCGTGATCTGCACCGCCGGCAACCAGCTGCTGCTGC
>CAXTSJ010000001.1:0-102312 GCA_964246995.1 uncultured Hydrocarboniphaga sp. | reverse complement strand
GGCGAGGCGATCCACTTCGGCAAGCCGATCCTGGCGCTGCCCGAGCAGGCTTTCGAACAGCGGCTCAACGCGCACATGATCGAACGCATGGGCGTGGGCATGCGCGGCGATCTGGCGACGCTTACGCCAAGCGACGTCGACCGCTTCCTCGGCAACGAGAGCTTCTACCGCTCGCACATGCAGGAGCACGCGGGCGATGGCCGCCGCGAGGCGATCGAAACCCTGCATCGCTTCATCGGCGAGCTGGTGGGCGTGCGCCGCAAGTCCACCGCGCGCCCGCGACGCCGCGCGGCCATTGGCGTGGTGCGCGCCTAGCCGCGCGAAGCCATCCGGTCAAGCAGGCTCACCATCAGGCGATTCGCGCTGGCGAAGCGGCCAAGATCTTCGAGAATCTGCGGGCCGGTCTGCACGTAACGCGCGGCTTCGAGCGTCTCGCCAAGCAGCCAGCGGCGCGCATCGGCGGCGGTCACTTCCGGGTGGAATTGCAAGCCCAGCACGCGACCACCGTCGAACTCGAAGGCCTGCTGCGCGCAGCCTTCGCTAAGGGCCAGACAAGTCGCGCCGGGCGGCAGGGCGTAGGTGTCGCCGTGCCAGTGGAAGGGCAGGAACTTGTCAGTGAAATCGGCGAACAGGTCGCAGGCGCGGCCCTCTGGCGTCAGCTGCACCGGCCACCAGCCGATCTCGGTGTGCGCGTTGCGCGTCACCGGCCCGCCGAGCTGATCGGCGATGAGCTGCGCGCCCAGGCAGATGCCGAGCAGGCGCTTGCCGGCGTCCAGCGCCTGGCGGATGAGCTGTTTTTCCGCCACCAGCCAGGGATGGGCGTCGTGCTCGTCGATGTTCATCGGCCCGCCCATCACGATCAGCCAGTCGAAGTCCGCGATCGGCGGGGGCGCCTCGCCGGCGTGTATCGCGGTGCAGCTGACCTGCGCGCCGCGCGCGGCGAGCCAGGGCGCGATGCAGCCGAGATCCTCGTGGGCCACGTGCTGCAGCCAGTGCACGCGCATCAGCGGCCCGGCTCGCGATCTTCGAACTTGAGCGCCGCCGAGTTGATGCAGTAGCGCGCGCCGGTCGGGCGCGGACCGTCCGGAAACACGTGGCCCAGATGCGCGTCGCAGCGCGCGCAGGTGACCTCGATGCGGCGCATGCCGTGGCTGAGGTCTTCGCGCGAGGCCACCGGCGCATGTTCCGCCGGACGGAAGAAGCTCGGCCAGCCGGTGCCGGACTCGAACTTGGCATCGGAATCGAACAGCGCCGTGCCGCAGCAGACGCAGTGATAGACGCCGTTGCGATGGTCGTTCCAGAGGCTGCCGCCGAACGCGCATTCGGTGCCGCCGTGGCGCGTCACCTGATACTGCTCCGGCGTGAGCTGGGCGCGCCACTCGGCGTCGGTCTTGACGATCTTGTCCATGAAATCCTCGTTGCCTGAATCGATTGATTGGCCTGTGAAGCTGGTCCTAGTCTGCCGCAGATCAAGATCATCCCACCCGCGACACGGTGTGCCGGACCTTGTCGGCGGATCGGCTGTCCATCACCTTGGAATGCCCGCTGGGCCACAATCGGCCCGACCCCCGTGGAGATTGGACGATGAAACGCATCTTGGCTGGCGCTGTTTGCGGCGCGCTGCTGGTTCCCTTCCTGCTGACTGGCTGCGGCAGGAAGTCCGCGGAGTCGGCCGGCACCGCTTCGGGAATCGACAAGAACAACTTCGATCCCGGCGTGCGCGCGCAGGACGATCTGTATCGCGCCACCAACGGTGTCTGGCTGAAGAACACGCCCATCCCTGCGGATAAAAGCAACTTCGGCGCTTTCACCAAGCTCGCCGACGATGCACAGATCCAGCTGCGCGCCATCATCGAAGAACTGGCGGCCAAGCCGGACAAGAAGCCCGGCAGCGTCGAACAGAAAGTCGGCGACTACTACGCCGCCTTCATGGACCAGGCACGCGCCGACAGCCTCGGCCTCAAACCGATCGAACCCGAGCTGGCGAAGATCGACGCGCTCAGGGATCGACGCGACATCCCCGCCCTGATGGCGGAACTGGGGCGCAGCGGCATCGACGTGCCGCTGACGCCCTTCGTCCATCAGGACGCAAAGGATTCGACCCAGTACGCCGGCGATTTCTTCCAGTCGGGCCTGGGCCTGCCCGATCGCGATTACTACCTGATCGACGACGCCAAGTTCTCCGGCATCCGCGACCAGTACCGCACGCACGTGCAGAAGATGTTCGAGCTGGCCGGCGTGGCCGACGCCGCGAGTATCGCCAAGGACGTGATCGCGCTCGAAACCCGCATCGCGCAGGTGCACTGGGACAAGGTGGCCAATCGCGATCCGGTGAAAACCTACAACCCCTATGAACCCGCGCAACTGCCGGGGCTCGCGCCGGACCTGGACTGGGCCGCGTATCTGAAAGCCGTCGGGTACGGATCGCTCAAGCAGGTGCTGGTGGCGCAGCCCAGCTATGTCACCGGGCTGGGCAAACTGCTGCGCGGCACGCCGGTGGAAACCTGGCGCGCGTACTTCAAGTGGAAGGTGCTGCACGCGCGCGCCGCGCTGCTGTCCACGGCGCTGGTCGACGAAGACTTCGCGTTCGACGCCAAGACCCTCAATGGCCAGCAGGAGAACCGTCCGCGCTGGAAGCGCGGCGTCGCCGGCATCGAGGGCGCGATGGGCGAGGCGGTCGGCGAGGTCTATGTCGACCGGCACTTCCCGGCCAAGAACAAGGCGCGCATGGAAGAACTGGTGCAGAACATCATCCGCTCCTACTACACCGCCATCGACGGGCTCGACTGGATGGGCGACGACACCAAGAAGGCCGCCAAGCTCAAGCTCTCCAAGTTCAAGTACAAGATCGGCTATCCCAGCAAATGGCGCGACTATTCCAAGCTTGAAATCGTCGCCGGCGATTCGGTGGGCAACAGCGCGCGCGCCGAGGCCTTCGAATACGACCGCAACATCGCCAAGCTCGGCAAGCCGATCGATCGCGAGGAATGGGGCATGACGCCGCAGACCGTCAACGCCTACTACAACCCGGAGAAGAACGAGATCGTCTTCCCCGCCGCGATCCTGCAGCCGCCGTTCTTCAATGTGCAGGCCGACGACGCGGCGAACTACGGTGGTATCGGCGCGGTGATCGGCCACGAGATCAGCCACGGCTTCGACGACGAGGGTTCGCAGTACGACGGCGACGGCAATCTCAAGGCCTGGTGGACGGATGCGGATCGAAAGAAGTTCGAGGCTCTCGGCGCCGCGCTCGCCGCGCAATACGATACCTACGAACCGATCAAGGGCTACCACGTCAACGGCAAGTTCACCCTGGGCGAGAACATCGCCGACCTGGGTGGCTTGACGATCGCGCATGCGGCCTACCGGCTGTCGCTGAAGGACAAGCCGGCCAAGGTGATCGACGGCATGACCGGCGACCAGCGCTTCTTCGCCGGCTGGGCCCAGGTCTGGCGGCGCAATTACCGCGAAGAGAACCTGCTCACCCGCCTCAAGACCGATCCGCATTCACCCAGCGAGAATCGCTGCAACGGCGTGGTCATCAATCATCCTGCGTTCTACGAGGCCTATGCGGTCAAGCCGGGCGACAAGCTCTACCGGCCACCGGCGGAGCGCATCAAGATCTGGTGAATGCCACGCCGGGTTTCAATCGATCAGCGGCGCGTCCGAGCCGCGCTGCCAGCGGAACCGTTTGAGATCGACCCGGCCCTTGCGGACGGTCACGCCCTCGGCGGCGAGCCGCTCGTACTGGAGGCGCGCCGCGCGTCGGAGCCTTCGGGCAGCGCGATGCGGCCACCTGCGGCGACCACGCGGTGCCAGGGCAACGGCGGTCCATCGTCCTGCCCCAGACTGCGGCCGACCAGACGCGCGCGACCCGGCAGGCCGGCGAGCGCTGCGACTTCGCCGTAGGTCGCAACCCTGCCCGGCGGTATGCGTCGCACGGTCTGGCGGATGCTGTCGCGCGAGCAAGAGAGAGGATTGTGCGTTGCCATTGCGTGGGTATTTTTTATTGCAGTTGAGTTCAGTCAAAGTTCATCGCCAGCTTTTAACCTGAGCCGGTGCTTGGTGCTGAGTGGAGTTCCAAGTCACCCGATGACCGGTTCACTGCAGCGCGGCCTCCCCCACTCTCTCCCAGCCGCGTTGCACGAGGCGACCGAGTCCCCCCGCTCGGTCGCCTCAACCTTTTCCGGCGCCCAAAAACGTTTCCCGTCCTCCCGTATCGACGTGAGCGGTAGCTCTTGGCGGTCCCGACGGCATCCCTGATCAGCGACTAGACAAGAGGTACGAAAGCGACCGCCGGGCGGCGCCGCCGGGCGGCGATTTCGATTCTCTTCTGGGAGACACTGGAACCACGATGAAGCGACACGGCGGGATCCATCCATGGCTCCCACCGGCCGGCGCCATCCACGTCTCTCCCTCCTGCCGTTCCCCTTTGTCGGCAGGCCTTCAGCGGTGGATTCTCTCCCGATCCACCGCTTTTTTTTGCCCCTCGACTACCCGGTGGGCGACAGAATCCGGCAATGCGTCTCCGAAAAACGCAGCCGCTCCTCGCCGAGAATCTCGGTGCCACGGTGCACTTCGACATGCAAAAGCCGTCCGGGCAGTACGGCGCTGTCGATCAGGTAACGGCTGCCCTGTTCGGCGAAAAGCGCAGCCGGCGGCGGCTCGACGCCCGGGAACACCAGCTCCAGCGATGCGTCCGCGCGCAGTCGCAGCTCGATCCGCGGTTGCGAATCCAGGCCGGCGACCGGTTTGATCACCAGGGTGTAGCGCGGCCGGCGCAGGGTGTATTCGACCGGAACCTGGCGGCGCAGCAGACAGCCGTCGAGCTCGCCGTAGCGGACCTGCACGGCGTCCTCGTCCGGAGCATCGAATTCCAGAGTCGAACGGTCGTAAAACCGCGGAGCGCAAGCCGTGCTGGCGAGCGCCAGCGACAAGGCGAGCAGGCCGCGCAGAACCGATCCGGGACTCACGAATCCGCCGATCGGACGCGACCACATCGAATCACTGGAACCGGCCGCCGACGATACGCTGCTGCTCGTCGAGCTCCGCGAAATAGCGGCTGTGATCCAGCCGCAACTCGCGGCTGGAGGTCTGGCCGGGCAGCACCAGTCGCAGCCCGGGATAGCGGGCGCGGAAAGCATCCGGCGTCGGCCGGGTGGCGATGAAGGCGTCGAACGCGGCCGGATCAGTCACGGTGGCGGCCGGCGCCGGTACGTCGGCAGCAGCGGCCGCCGGGGGCGTGACGCGGCAGGCGCTGACGGCGGCGAGTGCGCCGAGCCCCAATGCCATGCCGAGTGCGTTGAAGAGGATTTGCCGGGCCATGCGGGCTCCTGACGGAGAACGATGAGAAGCGCCGATGGTAACGCAGCGCGGCATCGGTCCCCTCTTTTAGTGGACTTTGCGCGACTTGCCGGCGAGGCGCTCGGCGTCCTTGTTGCCCTTGGCATTACCCATGTCCGGACGCAGCTTCTGGCGGCCTTGCTGCTTGTCGGCGTTCTTGTTGGCCAGCGCCTCTTTCAGCAGGTCGACGGCGGATTTCTTTTCTTTGGCATCGCTCATCGGTTGACTCCACTCAGGTTACTTGGTGAAAGCGGCGTCGCTGTGTCCACAAGACGATAGCGAACGCCAGATGGATCGGCAGAAAGAGACCGATCCACGCAAGGTTTTCCTGCCGCGGAACACCCGGCAGCCATTTGATCAGCAGGCTGGCGACGGCCATCAGCGCGGTGGCGCCGGCCAGGACGCAGGCCAGCGGGCCGGGGCGCCACGGCGCGCGTCGCGATGCGAACCAGGGCGCCATCAGCAACAGCAGCAGCGGATTGGCCAGCAACAGGTTCTGGTTGTCCCACATGCCCCAGTGCTCGGTGAAAACCCAGGCAGCCAGCATCACCAAGCCGAGCAGGCCGGCGGCCAGCGACAGGCTCGCGGCGATCAGCGTCAGCGCCGCGCGCGCCGCGAACACCTGGCGCCAGCGCGCCAGCAGGACGATCGCGGCGGCGGTGGCGACGCCGGCCGCCAGCAGCGGCGCCCACAGGGACAGCGGCGCCACCGGCGCCGCCGCGCGTTCGCTGCGATACAGCCAGCCCTCGGCTTTCACCAGCGGGCGTTCGACACCGTCTTCCTCGATACGCGTTTCGCGCACACCCTGCATCAGCCGCTCGGGAATGAAGCTCAGCGCCCACCCGTCGAGCACGCGATCGACCCGCGGCCCCAGCCCCAGGTCCATGCCGATCGCCAGTAGCGGATCGGGCGCCATCAGCCGGGTGACTTCGGAGCGATAACTGGCGGCGCTGCCGCGAGCCTGCAGCTGCCGGCGCAGCGCGCCGCCGATGGCGCGGTCGATGACATCGCGCACCCGCGTCGAACAATTGGCGGCGAGGTAGTCGTAGCGATACTCGATGTTCTCCGGCCGCAGATTCTCGGCCAGCAGATCGTTGAGCGCGCGGCGCTGCTGCAAGCCCAGGTCGAGCTGTTGCTCGTAGACCCAGCGATCCTCCGACGCATACTGTTCGAGCGTGCGATACAGGGATTCGGCGTCGAGCCGGTAGAGCATCTGGCCGCGGGCGAAGTTGAGAAAGAAATTCTTCTGGCGAAAGTCGAAGATGCCGTAGTTGTAGACCACCGCGCGGCCGTCGCGAGCCCTCAGCAGCAGGGCGTTGTGGCCGAAGCGCTGCCAGTAGACTTCGCCGGGCGCGAAAGTGAGCAGGCTCACGCGCGGCAGCTCGCCGTCGACGAGTCCTAGCGGCTGGGCCACGCAACACAAGGGCATCAGCAACAGCGCCGCCAGCGCCCACCCTTGCAGCCCGCGCGCGAGGTGCGTCACCGCCACGGCCTATTCCGACGAAACGCTGACTTGCAGATGCTGCACGCGGCGGCTGTCGGCGCGCTGCACGTTGAAACTGTACTTGTCGATCTTGACGCTCTCGCCGCGCTTGGGCATGTGGCCGAAGCGGTGCATGACCAGGCCGCCGATGGTGTCGAAGTCGGTGGTCGGCAAGGCGGTGCCGAAGTAGGTGTTGAACTGTTCCACCGTGGTCAGGCCATTGACCAGAAAGCGCCGGTCATCCTGCTTGAGGATCGGCGCGGTTTCGGCGTCGTCGTATTCATCGTCGATCTCGCCGACGATCAGCTCCAGCACGTCCTCGATGGTCACCAGCCCGGCGACGCCGCCGTATTCGTCGACCACGATCGCCATGTGGCTGCGGCCGCGCTTGAAGTCCTTGAGCAGGATGTTGACGCGCTTGGACTCCGGCACGAACACCGCCGGCCGCAAGCCGCGCAGCACATCGAAAGCCTGGGGCTCGGTCGGCATCGCCGAGCCGAAGCGCAGCAGGTCCTTGGCCAGCAGGATGCCCAGCACCTCGTCGCGGCTGTCGCCGATCACCGGGAAACGCGAATGCCCCGACTCCACCACAACCGGCAGCAGGCGCTCCAGCGGCCAGTCGCGCTCGACCACCACCATCTGCGAGCGCGGCACCATGATGTCGCGCACCTGCAGCTCGTCGGTGCCGAGCACCCCGACGAACATCGCCAGGGCATCGGCGTCGAGCAGTTCGGAATCGCGCGCCTCCTGCAACACTTCCAGCAGATCCTCGCGCGTGCGCGGACCACCCGCCAGCCGGTGCGTGACGCGCCGCCACCAGCGGCTGACATTGGTTTCGCTGCTTTCGCCTTCTTCGCTCATGATCCCCGGAGCCTAGTCATTTTCCGGCGTCTCCTCCTGTCTCGCCGTGCCAGCTTCGTAGGGGTCTGCAAAACCCAGGCCGGCGAGGATGCCGCGCTCGCGGCGCTCCATCTCTTCGGCATCGGCGTCCGCGTCGTGATCGTAACCCAACAGGTGCAGGCAGCCGTGGACCACCATGTGCGCCCAGTGCGCACGCGGGTCCTTGCCCTGCTCGGCGGCCTCGCGCTGGACGATCTCGGCGCAGATGACGATGTCGCCGATCACCTGCACGTCGAGGGTCTCGCCGTCGTAGGGGAACGACAGCACGTTGGTCGGCTTGTCCTGATGCCGGAAGCGCTGGTTGAGATCGCGGCTCTCCTGCGCGTCGACGATGCGGATCGTCAGGTCACCGGAGACCGCGCCCAGTGCCGTTGTGGCCCACTGCCGCAAAGTCGCCGCAGAGGGCAGCCCGGCGGCCGGCACGCGGCGCTGGACCAGGATCTCGTTCACGGCGGCGGGGCCTCGTGCGCCTCGAATTCCTCGTAGGCCTGGACGATGGCCTGCACTAGCGGATGCCGCACCACGTCCTCTTTCTGGAAGAACGTGAAATTGATTTTCGGCACGCCGTCGAGCACCCGCATCGCGTGTTTCAGACCGCTCTTGTCGGCGCGCGGCAGGTCGATCTGGGTGACGTCGCCGGTGACCACGGCGCAGGAGCCGAAGCCGATACGGGTGAGGAACATCTTCATCTGCTCGGCGGTGGTGTTCTGCGCCTCGTCCAGGATGATGAAACTCTCGTTGAGCGTGCGGCCGCGCATGAAAGCCAGCGGCGCGACTTCGATCACCGAGCGTTCGATCAGCTTGGCGACGCGCTCGAAGCCGAGCATCTCGTACAGCGCGTCGTATAGCGGCCGCAGGTAGGGATCGACTTTCTGCGACATGTCGCCGGGCAGAAAGCCGAGCTTCTCGCCGGCCTCCACCGCCGGCCGCGTCAGCACGATGCGGCGCACGCGGTCGCGTTCCAGCGCGTGCACCGCGCTGGCCACCGCCAGATAGGTCTTGCCGGTGCCGGCGGGGCCGATGCCGAAGGACAGGTCATGGCTGGCGATGGCCTGCAGATACTGCTTCTGGTGCGCGCCGCGGCCGCGCACCACGCCACGCTTGGTGCGGACCACGACCTCGTCGCGGGCCAGCGGCGTGTCGTCGCGCTCAACGCGGGCACGCGGATCGGCGCCGGACTCCAGCAGCGCCAGGTGCACCTGTTCGGTGGTGACCAGGCCGCTGGCGGTCTGCTCGAACAGGCCGCGCAGCACCACGGCGCCGCGCTCGGTGTCGGGCGACGCGCCGATCAGCCGGAAGCGGTTGCCGCGATTGCGGATCTCGATGCCGAGCCGCACTTCGATCTGGCGCAGATGCGCATCGAACGGCCCGCTGAGGTTGGCGATGCGGCCATCCTCGTCGGGTTCCAGCAGCAGATCGCTTGCCTCGCTGGTTGAGGCCATGTGATCAGGCCACCTCTAGCTGCGACAGCTGGCGGCCGCGCAGTGAATTGGCGGCCGCCTCGGTGATGTGCACGTCGATGAAGCGGCCGGCGAGCGCCGGCGATCCGTCGAAATTCACTTTTCGGTTGCTCGACGTGCGGCCGGTGATCTGACCGCCGCCCTTGCGCGAAGGACCTTCGACCAGCACCGCCTGGGTAGTGCCGACCAGGCTCTGGCGGTAGGCATCGTCGAGCACGCGGATGCGGTTCTGCAGCCGCGCCAGGCGCTGCTGCTTGAGTTCGGCCGGCACGTTGTCGCGCAGATTGGCGGCCGGCGTGCCGGGCCGCGGGCTGTAGACGAAGGAATAGGCGGCGTCGAAACCGCATTCGGCGATCAGGTCCAGCGTCTGCTGGAAATCATCCTCGGTCTCGCCGGGGAAGCCGACGATGAAATCCGAGGACAGCGACAGACCCGGCCGCGCCGCGCGC
Organism: uncultured Hydrocarboniphaga sp.; assembly: GCA_964246995.1. Taxonomy (GTDB): domain Bacteria; phylum Pseudomonadota; class Gammaproteobacteria; order Nevskiales; family Nevskiaceae; genus Hydrocarboniphaga. The sequence goes on along the minus strand of CAXTSJ010000001.1, from coordinate 92,677 downwards.
ACGCGGCGGATCTTGTCGATGAACTGGGCGCGGGTGTAGCCGCGCTTCATCATCCCCAGGATGCGATCGCTGCCGGACTGCACCGGCAGATGCAGATGGCTCGCCAGCTTGGCTTCGTCGGCGTAGGCATCGGCCATCGCGTCGGTGAATTCGGCGGGATGCGAGGTGGTGTAGCGGATCCGCCCGATGCCCGGAACGCGGGCGACGTAGGCGATCAGCAGCGAAAGATCACAGGTGTCGGCCGCGCCGGCGATGCGTCCGCGATAGGCATTGACGTTCTGCCCCAGCAGGGTGACTTCGCGCACGCCCTGCCCGGCCAGCTGCGCGATCTCCACCAGCACGTCGTCCAGCGGACGGCTGATCTCGGGGCCGCGCGTGTAGGGCACGATGCAGAAGCTGCAGTACTTGGAACAGCCCTCCATGATCGAGACGAACGCGCTGGGCCCTTCGGCGCGCGGCGCCGGCAGGCAGTCGAACTTTTCGATCTCGGGGAAGCGGATGTCGATGGCGGGCCGCGCGGTGCGCCGCGTCTGCTCCAGGAGTTCGGGCAGGCGGTGCAGGGTCTGGGGGCCGAACACCAGGTCGACATAAGGTGCGCGCTTGCTGATCTGCTCGCCTTCCTGGCTGGCGACGCAGCCGCCGACGCCGATCACGCGCCCCGGCTTTCGCAGTTTCCACTCACGCCAGCGGCCGAGTTCCGAAAACACTTTCTCCTGGGCTTTTTCACGTACCGAGCAGGTGTTCAGCAGCAACAGGTCGGCGTCTTCCGCCACCAAGGTGCGCTCGAAACCATGGGAGCGCGACAGCACGTCCGCCATTTTGGCCGAGTCGTACTCGTTCATCTGACAGCCGTAGGTGAGCAAATAAAGCTTGGGTGTCATCAGGAGGCGCGGTGATACCGGGTCGGCAGTATAAGGGATCATTCCGGCCGTCCCGCGGCCGAGCCTTGTCTCAATAAGGCAAAAGAAAATATTTTCCGGCAGTTGGTATTACTAAATAATCCTGATTTATTATCGCACCGCGCCGATTATGTGGCCGCATTAATAATCAGCCGATTACTGGCTGATATTCGAACGTAGGGGAAAAAGAAAACATGACCAGCTACACCGACCTGCTCAAGCAAATCGAAACGCTCACCCAACAGGCCGAGCAGCTGCGCAAAGCGGAGATCAAGACGGTCGTCGCCGATATCCAGAAAATGATGAAGGCGCACCGCATCAGCCTTGCCGATCTCAAATCCACGGCAACGGCGCAACCGCCGACATCAAAGGCGGCAAAGACCGTCAAGACGCCAAAAAAAGTCGCCGCCAAATATCGGGACACGGCGACCGGCGATACCTGGTCCGGCCGTGGCCGCACGCCGAAATGGCTGGAGAAAGCCGAGTCCGAGGGCCAGTCGCGCGAAGCTTTCGCGGTTTGATTCAAGGCCTCCGGCCGATCGTGGCGGCGCAGCCAAAACGGTCGCAGTAATGGTCGCGATAATCGTGTAGCCTCGCTTTTTTTCGCGACCACCCTCCCGTACTCCATGACTTTGCTTGTCACCGGCGCTGCCGGCTTTATCGGTTCCTGCGTGGTCCGCCAGCTGGTGTCCGAGACCGAGGAACGCATCGTCAGCGTTGACGCTCTGACCTACGCTGGCAATCCGCTGTCGTTCGGCGATGCGAGCGGCTCACCGCGACATCACTTCGAGCACGCCGACATCCGCGACCCGGCGCGCATGCGCGCGATTTTCGACCTGCATCAGCCGCGGGCCATCCTGCATCTGGCGGCCGAGAGCCACGTCGACCGGTCGATCCACGGCCCCGCCGAATTCGTCAGCACCAATGTCGTCGGCACCCTGACCCTGCTGCAGGCCGCGCTGGAGTACTGGCGGCAACTGCCGCCGGCCGACCAGACGCGTTTCCGCTTCCAGCACATTTCCACCGACGAGGTCTTCGGCTCGCTGTCGCCCACCGATCCGGCGTTCGAGGAGACCACGGCCTATGCACCGAACTCGCCGTACTCGGCGAGCAAGGCCGGGTCGGATCACCTGGTCCGCGCCTGGCACCACACCTACGGCCTGCCGACGCTGATGACCAACTGCTCGAACAACTACGGGCCGTATCATTTTCCGGAGAAACTCATCCCGCTGATGATTCTCAACGCGCTCGAAGGCAAGCCGCTGCCGGTCTACGGCGACGGCCACAACGTGCGCGACTGGCTCTTCGTCGAGGATCACGCGCGCGCCCTGCGCCTGGTGCTGGAACGCGGCCGGCCGGGCGAGACCTACAACGTCGGCGGCGCCGCCGAGCGCCGCAACATCGACGTGGTGAACACCCTGTGCGCGGTGCTCGACGAGCTGCATCCGCAGGGCGCTCCGCATGCGCGCCTGGTCCAGTACGTCAAGGATCGGCCCGGCCACGACCGCCGCTACGCCATCAACTTCTCCAAGCTCGAGAGCGAACTCGGCTGGCGGCCGCAGGAGAGTTTCGAGACCGGACTGCGCAAGACCGTGCAGTGGTATCTGGACAACCCGGACTGGGTGGCCTCGGTGCGCAGCGGCGGCTATCGCCAGTGGATGGAAAAAAATTACGACAAACGGGACGCCGCATGAAGGGCTCAAGATGAAAGGCATCATCCTCGCCGGCGGCTCCGGCACGCGCCTGTATCCACTGACGATGGCAGTGAGCAAGCAGCTGCTGCCGATCTACGACAAGCCGATGATCTACTACCCGCTGTGCACGCTGCTGATGGCGGGCATCCGCGAGATCCTGATCATCTCCACGCCGCAGGACACACCGCGCTTCCAGCAGCTGCTGGGCAACGGCCAGAACTGGGGCATTTCGCTGAACTACACCGTGCAGCCCTCGCCCGACGGGTTGGCGCAGGCCTTCATCATCGGCGAGGCGTTTCTGGGCGGCTCGCCCTGCGCGCTGGTGCTGGGCGACAACCTGTTCTTCGGCCACGATCTGTCCGACCGGCTCAAGCGCGCGGCGGCCAAGGAACGCGGCGCCACCGTGTTCGCCTATCCGGTGGTCGATCCCGAGCGTTACGGCGTGGTCGATTTCAACGACAAGGGCCGGGCCTTGAGCATCGAAGAAAAACCCAAGGAGCCGAAGAGCCGCTACGCCGTCACCGGCCTGTATTTCTACGACGAGCGCGTGGTCGAGATCGCCAAGAACATCGAGCCCTCGCCACGCGGCGAATACGAGATCACCGACGTCAACAATCACTACCTGCAGCTGGGCGAACTCGACGTGGAGAAGCTCGGCCGCGGCGATGCCTGGCTGGACACCGGCACGCACGAGTCGCTGATCGACGCCGCGCAGTTCGTGCAGACCATCGAAAAACGCCAGGGCCTGAAGATGTGCTGCCCCGAAGAGGTCGCGTGGCGTCAGGGATGGATCGACGACGCGCAGTTGCAGGCGCTGGCCAAGCCGCTGGCCAAGAGCGGCTACGGCGCGCATCTGTCGAGCCTGCTCAACGACCGGGTGTTCTGATGCAGATCACCGCCACCGACCTGCCCGGCGTTTTCATTCTCGAACCCCGCGTCTTTGGCGACGCCCGCGGGTTTTTCTACGAGAGCTTCAACCAAAAAGTCTTCGCCGAGGGCACCGGTGTGCACACCGGGTTCGTGCAGGACAACCACTCGCGATCGGCGCGCGGCGTGTTGCGCGGACTGCACTACCAGTTGCAGCAGCCGCAGGGCAAGCTGGTGCGCGTCGCCGCCGGCGAGGTCTACGACGTCGCCGTCGACCTGCGCCGGAGCAGCCCGGATTTCGGCCGCTGGGTCGGCGTGCATCTGTCGGCCGACAACCGTCGCCAGTTGTGGGTGCCGCCGGGCTTCGGCCACGGCTTTCTGGTGCTCAGCGAGCATGCGGAATTTCTCTACAAGACCACCGATTACTACGCGCCGTCGCACGAGCGCTGCATCCTCTGGAACGACGCCGATCTGGCGATCGACTGGCCGCTGCCCGACGGCATGACGCCCGCGCTGTCGGCCAAGGACGCGGTGGCCGCGCGCTTCAAGGACGCCGAGGTCTATCCTTAGATGCGCATCCTGGTCACCGGTCGCGACGGTCAGGTCGGCTGGGAGCTGCGACGCACGCTGGCGCCGCTGGGCGAGGTGATCGCCGTGGGCCGCGAACAGCTCGATCTGGCCGATCCGCAAGCGGTGGCGCTGCTGGTGCGAGAGCTTCGACCGCAGGTGATCGTCAATGCCGCCGCCTATACCGCGGTGGACAGGGCCGAGTCCGAAGCCGCCCTGGCACGCAGCATCAATGCGCTGGCGCCCGGCGCGATGGCGGTGGAGGCCGCCAGGCTCGGCGCGCTGCTGATCCATTACTCCACCGACTATGTCTTCGACGGCCGCGGCGACCGTCCTTATCGCGAGTCCGATGCGGTGGCGCCAGCGTCGGTTTATGGCAGCAGCAAGGAGCAAGGCGAGCGCCTGATCCGCGACAGCGGCGCGCGCCATCTGATCCTGCGCACGGCCTGGGTGTATGGCACGCGCGGCAAGAATTTTCTGCTGACGATGCTCAGGCTCGCCAGGGAAAAAGACCGCCTGCGCGTGGTCGCCGACCAGATCGGCAGCCCGACCTGGAGCCGGATGATCGCCGAGACCACCGCAGCGCTGGTGGCCAAGGCCGCTGCCAGCGACTGCCGGCAGACCGTGAACGTCACTTCGCAAGGAAAGACGTCGTGGCAGGGATTCGCAGCCGCGATCGTCAATGGCGCGGCGCAGCGCGGGCTGTGCCCGGCGGTGCCGGTGGACGCCATCGGCACCGCGGACTACCCGACGCCCGCGCAGCGGCCGGCGTACTCGGTGCTGTCCGGCGAAACCCTGCGAAGCGACTGGGGCTTGGCTCTGCCGGCGTGGGACCACGCCCTCGAACTCTGCCTCGACGACCTGGCCCGCTAGGGATTCTTGGTGCGCTGCTCGATCAGATAATCCAGGCTGACCTTGCCCGGGCCCGCGGTCAGCAGCCAGAAGAACACCAGCACATAGAGCGTCTCGTCCAGCTCGACGAATTCGTCCAGGGTGCCGATCGTCGGCAGGACCACCAGGACCATCGCCACCAGCATGTTGAAGATCATCGGCAGCATGGTCAGGCGCGTCGCCAGGCCCAGGATCATCAGCGCGCCGCCGACGAATTCCATCACCGCGCTCACCCACGCGCTCAGCGCCGGAAACGGAATGCCCCACTGCATGAAGCGCTCGGTGAAGCCGTCGATGTTATGCATCTTGGCCCAGCCGGTCTCCAGCCAGAAGTAGCCGAAGACCAGGCGGATCAGCAGCGGCGCCAGCCAGTCCAGACGCTTGGCGATGTTCAGGAATTCTGCGTAGGCACGGGTAAGCATGTTCATTCAAACCTCAAATAGGGGAGCCGGAGCGTTGGAACCGGAACAAGCCGGCTTTGGCCACGCATACTCCTGCAACAGCGTGGCGAGTAGTATCTCTTCACGTTCCTTCGATATGCCGGATCGTCCCATGCCCGGCCGAGATTGCCCTTGGATGAAACCACCAATCCCCAGGCTGCCGTTTTGACCGTGCCTGTAGCCGGCAATCCGTCAGCTGCGATCGGCGATTCCGAACCGCGCCCGACCATCGACGCGGTGTTCGAAGCGGTGCTCGGCACCTATCAGCTGCGCGTGGAGATCACCGCCAACGTGCGCTACTGCGGCAGCTGGTTCGACCCGGAACCGTCGACGCGGCATGGCCAGTTCCATTTGCTCACCGAAGGCGAATGCTGGGTCAGCGGCGACGTGCTCGAAGCACCCGAACATCTGCAACGCGGCGACCTGATCGTGTTCGCCACCGGCACCCGGCACTCGCTGTCGGCCACCAACGACCCGCAGGCGCCGCTGTCGCGCGATGATTGCACCTCCATGCTCTGCGGCGAACTGGAGTTCGTGCTTGGCGCCAACAACCCCTTGCTGCGCTCGCTGCCGCCTTACTTCATCGTCCGCAGCAGCAAGAGCAGCGACTCGTTCCGCCAGCTGGCGTCGATGCTCATCGAAGTTTCCATGGATCGGCGCTGGGGCCGGCAGATGGTGCAGAACAAGCTCGCCGACTCGCTGTTCACCATGGCCGTCTGCGAATACGTGCGCGCCGCCGGCGCGCCGCGCGGGCTGCTCGCCGCGCTCACCGACGAGCGCCTGTCCAAAGCGCTGTCGGCGGTGCATGCACGCCCCGGCGAGGAATGGACGATCCAGTCGATGGCCGAGGTCGCCGGCATGTCGCGGACCGCTTTTGCCGAGCGCTTCACCCAGCTGGTCGGCCAGCCGCCGATTCAGTATCTGGCGCACTGGCGCGCCACCGAGGCGCGGCGCCTGCTCAAGAATCGGCGCTTCTCGGTGGCCGCGATCGCCGAGCTGATGGGCTACCGCAGCGAAGCCGCATTCCGGCGTTTCTTCAAGCGCGTCGAGGGCGTCGGCCCCGGCAAGGTACGCGCCGACCGCGAGCACGAGAAAAACTAGAACTGCGCCGTTCTAATCGGCCTCTTCGTCGTCGTTGTCTTCGCGCACCGCGCGCCAGATCGGGCTGAGTTCCGACTTGCCGAAAATCTGCAGCAACGGCTCGGCAGCAGGCGCACTCCCAGGGTTCTGGCCCGGAGCGGGATCGCTGGGTGGAAGAGGCTCGCCAGGTGATTTCATTTCGATGCGTCGCGGAGGAAGTCGGGACTCAAGATGAGCTTTGGTCGATCCAGCGTCGGTGCGCTGAGACGCTTGGAGACCGGGCCCGCCCGCGCCTTCTCCCGACCGTCATTGCTACCATTGCTGCGATCAAGCCGTTCAGCAAGACACGAGCCAGATCATCCGACACGCGAACACGAGAGGAGAAAAAAATGCCGCAGACCCGCATGCCTGACCGAGCCATCCCCGAACTCAACCCGATCAACGACGGTCGCCACGTCCTCAAAGCCGATCCGCTGGAGCGCGAGTCGGTGCCTTTCGTCATCGCACTGCCGGAGCACCAGATCGGTTGCTTCGCCTACACCTGGGTCAACAACGCCAACCGCGCCGGCTCGGTGTTCGTGGTCTTCGGCCCCGGCGTGGGCGAGACGCCGATCGTCGAGGCGATCGACGATGTGGAGATACCGGCCGGCCAGAACTTCGACGACTGGCGCGTCGGCAAGGTGCATCTCAAGCACGACCTCAAGCTGCAACGGGCGGAACTGCACGTCGACGGCGCGCGTGTGGGCATCGACCTGCAGTTCGACGCCGCGCATCCGGCCTACGCCTACGGTTTTCATCCCGACGGCTGTCCGACCTACGCGGCGACCAATCGCCTGGAACAGGCCGGCCGTATCCGCGGCGAGCTGCGCGTCGACGATCGGCGCATGGCTTTCGACACCACCGGCGCGCGCGATCATTCCTGGGGCACGCGCGACTGGCAGACGCCGCAGCACTGGAAGTGGCTACACGCCCAGGCCGGGCCCGAGACCTGCGTGCATTTCTGGCAGATCAACGCCCGCGGCCGCACCGATCTGCGCGGCTACGTGTTCCGCGACGGCCGCATGGCCGAGGTCGACGCGGTCGAGGTTGATTTCGATGTCGACGATCAGTACCGCCAGACCCGGATCGACGCGCTGGTGCACGACACCGCCGGCCGCAGCACCCGCGTCCTGGGTGAGTACTACGCGCACTTCCCGCTGATTCCGGGCCCGCACACCACGCTCAACGAGGGCGTGATGACCTGCAGCATCGACGGCAAGCCGGGCGTGGGATGGTCGGAGTTCCAGTGGCCGACGGCGTATCTGCAGCACCTGCTCGGACCCAGCGCTTAGGCCGCGGGGAGGCAGCCCATGCCCGCTCCCGTCTTCATCCTCGGCAGCTACCAGACCGACTTCGCCAAGCCCTGGGCGCGCAACGGCCAGGACATCGCGGACCTGGTGCGCGAGGCCGTGCTCGGCGTGCTCGACGCCGGCCGGCTCGACGCGCGCCAGATCGAATCGATCCATGTCGCCAACGCCTTTGCCGAGCTGCAGCGCGGACAGGCGCATCTGGGCGCGATGCCGGCGACGGTGCTGCCGGAGCTGATCGGCGTTCCGTCGATGCGCCACGAGGCCGCGTGCGCTTCCGGATCGGTGGCGACGCTGGCGGCGATGAGCGAGATCGAGGCGCACCGCTACGACTGCGTGCTGGTGCTGGGCGCCGAGGAAGAGCGCAACACGTCCGGCGATCAGGCCTCGGTCAACATGAACGCGGCCGGCTGGGTCGGCCACGAGCCGATGCCCGGCCGCTACCTGTGGCCGCGCGTGTTCGGTGAACTGAGCCAGGAATACGAACGCCGGTACGGCCTGCAGCCTGAGCTGGTCAATGCCATCGCCGAAAACAATTTCCGCAACGCGCGGCGCAACCCCAATGCGCAGACCCGGAGCTGGGCATTCCGCGCCGGCAGCTTCGCCGACGACGACGAGGCCAATCCGCAGATCGAACCCGGCGTGCGCCGCAACCAGTGTTCGCAGATCACCGATGGCGCCGCGGCGCTGGTGCTGGCATCCGCCGATTTTGCGCAGCGGCATGCGCGCCGGCTCGGCATCGCCCTGGATGATCTGCCGCGCATTCTCGGCTGGGGGCATCGCTCGGCGGAGCTCTCATTCCGCAGCAAGCTGGATCGCGCCGATCCGGACGGGCCGCTGTTCCCGCACGTGGCGGCGGCGATGGGCGATGCGCTGCGCCGCGCCGGTTGCGCCGACATCCACGCGCTCGACGGCATCGAGCTGCACGACTGCTTCGCCATGACCGAGATCCTGCTGATCGAACACGCCGGGCTGGCGGCGCCGGGGCAGACGCATCGGCTGATGGAGCGCGGCGATATCGCGTTTGGCGGACGCTTCCCGGTGAACCCTTCCGGCGGCCTGATCGGCGGCGGCCATCCGGTGGGCGCCACCGGCGTGCGCATGCTCGCGGACGCCGAGCGGCAGGTGCGCGGAGCCGCCGGCGACTACCAGGTCGAAGGCGCCAGGCGCTTCGGCACGTTCAATCTCGGCGGCGCTTTCGGCACCGTGTGCAGCTTCGTGGTCGGCCGCGGCGTCTGAGCTACCAAGTCATCCGTTGCAGCTCCTTGTGGCGGTCGACGAACTGGTGCTTGAGCGCGCCGCCCAGGTGCAGGGCAAAGGCGGCGTAGAGCGCATAGCCGAGCGCCACGTGCCAGGCGCCGAACTGCGAATGCAGCGGCTCCTTCACCGCGGGATCCAGGCCGCTGATCCAGCCGATGCGCGGCCAGGGGATCAGGCCGAACAGGCGCATCGGATGCGTCGCCGCGTCCTTCCAGGCCGAGTCGTGCAGCCAGCCGGACAGCGGCAGGCCCAGGATCAGCAGATACAGCAGCCCGTGCACCAGCAGCGAGGCGGCGCGTTCCCAAGGACGGTATTGCGCTGGCAACGGCGGCGGCGCGTGGCCGGCGCGCCATAGCAGGCGCAGGAGGCCCAGGCCCAGCACGGTGATGCCGATCGATTTGTGGGTGTCGATGATCGGCCGCACCCAGGCGTCGCCGAACCACTCGGCGCTCAAGCCCAGGCCGACATTGGCGGTCATCAGAACAGCGACCAGCCAGTGCAGCACGACGGCGGTGCGGGTGTAATGCAGGGTGGGGATCATGGACAGGAACTTGCGAGGACAACGCGGATGCAACGATAGCCCGTATTCAAGGTCTGTACCGCAGGTCACTGGCGGTGCGCGATGACCGCGTCGACGCCCTGATCCATCCTGCACCACCGGCAGCCCTTCTTCGCATGGAAGTTCTTTCGCAAGCCCTGTCGCAGACGCTGATCGTCTGCTCGCCGCGTCTCACACCTCCGCCGACCCCGATGCGCAGCATCCTGATCCACGCCAGCGTGCTGGCGTTGTGGCTGCTGCTGCTGGCGGCCGCGTTCATGCTCGGCGGCATCTACGCCTGGTCGGTGGGCATCGCCTATATCGTCTACGACACGCTGCTGCTGCTGTTCGTGGGATGGCAGTTGCGCACGCTGCTGCGGCCGCAGGCGACGTCGGTCGCGGCCGGCGAGCCGCTGAGCCTGGGCGTGATCGTCGCGGCTTACAACGAAGCCGCGGCGCTGCCGGGGACGATCGCATCGCTGCAGTCGCAGACCGACGGGCCCGATCTGATCGTGATCGCCGACGACGGCTCGGACGACGGCACCGAGGCGCTGATGAATCGGCGCTACGGTCTGCCGACTCCCGCCTTGAACGTTCTCAGCGCACCCAATCCCGCGCATCCGCGCCTGCGCTGGCTGCGCGTTGCGCATGGCGGCAAGGCGCGCGCGCTCAACGCCGCGGCGCTGCGCTGCGCGACCGAGGTTCTGCTCACCGTCGACGCCGACACCTTGCTCGCGCCCGGCGCCATCGCCGCGTTCCGGCGCGCGTTTTCGGCGGAGCCGGACCTGGTCGCCGCCACCGGAGTGCTCACGCCGGTCTGCGGCGGCTCGCTGGGAGCATCGGTGCTGCAGTGGTTCCAGACCTACGAATACATCCGCAATTTTTTGTCGCGCTATGCCTGGATGGGCGCGGACAGCCTGCTGCTGATTTCCGGCGCGTTCGCCGGCTTTCGCCGCGACGCGCTGCTGGCCGTCGGCGGCTTCGATCCGGACTGCCTGGTCGAAGACTACGAACTGATCCATCGCCTGCGCCGGCACTCGCTCTCCCAGCCGCGGCCCTGGCGCTTCCGCGTGCTCGGCGACGCACAGGCGCGCACCGACGCACCCGGCACCCTCCTCGCTTTTTTGCGCCAGCGGCAACGCTGGTTCGGTGGCTTTCTGCAGACGCAGTACTGGTATCGCGCCATGGTCGGTGATCGCCGCTACGGCCTGCTCGGCACGCTGATGCTGCCGGTGAAAGCGATCGACACACTGCAGCCGCTCTACGGTCTGACCGCGTTCGTGTTGCTGCTGAGTTATCTGTTCGGCGGGCGCTTGAGCGTATTGCTGCCGGTGTCGGGCGTGATCGCGGCCAAGATCGCCATCGACCTCGCTTTCCATCTGGCATCGGTGCGCTGGTACCGGCACTGGATCAAGGACGCCCGGCGCGCCAACTTCGGCGCGGCGCTGCTGGCCGCGCTGGCCGAGCCCTTCACTTTCCAGCTTCTGCGGCATAGCGGCGCGGCGATGGGCTGGTGGTCGTTCCTGGCCGGACGCGGCGGCTGGTCGCAGCAGGATCGCAAAGGCGTGCTCCGCACCGCGGCGAGCGAGAGCGAATAGAGCGAGGAGCAGACAGGCGATGGCAACAGGCTGGGCGAATGAAGGCGCGGTGTCGGAACAGATCGAATCGACGGTTGCGGACGCCGTGGCCCGCGCCCGCAGCCATCTGTCATCGGGTGTGAGCCTGACGCATTGCGCGGAGTGCGACTCGGAGATTCCGGCTGGTCGCCAACAAGCCATTCCCGGCGTGCGTTTGTGCGTCTCCTGCCAGGAGGCTCAGGACCGCGACGTCACCGTGTTCAGCGGCTACAACCGGCGCGGCAGCAAGGACAGCCAGTTGCGCTGAGCCGCGGGCTCACTTTGCGGACTGCGCCGACTCGGCGATCCGTTGCACACGCGCCACCAGGCGCGGATCCATGCGCGTCGCCAGCGCCTCGAACGACGCCGTCGGTTCTCGCCACTGCAATTCCTTGACCCTGCGCATCACCGGCGGGTCGACGACCAGGGTCGCGAGCTTCTTGAAGAGCAGCGCGTCCTGCCGCGCCGTTCCCAGAACCTCGTCCGGGAATTTTTCGATTGGGCCGTGCGCGTTGAGGAGCCTTGCCGCCGTCTTGGCACCCAGCCCGGTGATTCCGGGATAGCCGTCCGCAGCGTCGCCCACCAGTGCGAGGTAGTCCGGTATCAGTGCCGGCACCACCCCGAACTTCGCCTTGACCGCGGCCGCATCGCGGATCACGCCGCTCCTGCGATCGACCTGCACCACGCGATCTTCGACCACGCATTGCGCCAGATCCTTGTCTGGCGTCCAGATGCTGACCTTGTCGACGTGGCGATCTCTCGCCGCGATCTTCGCGGCCGACGCGAGCGCATCGTCGGCCTCCAGTTTCACCATTGGCCAGACCCTGATGCCCATCGCGGTGAGCAGCTCTTCCAGTGGCTCGAACTGGCGCAGCAGTGCCGGCTCGATACCCTGGCCGGTCTTGTAGTCGGGCCAGAGATCGTTGCGGAAGGATTCGATGACGTGATCGGTGGCGACGCCGATATGCGTCGCACCTTCCTCCATCATTTTCAGCACGGTGTTGGCCACGCCGATCACCGCACCGAACTCCGGATCCTTGCCCTTGGTGAATCGCCGCAGGCCGTAGAAATGCCGGAACAGTTCGTAGGTGCCGTCGATCAGATGCACCATCATGCGGATGTGAATCCGGAACCACGCCGCAAGCGAATCGGCCCGCCGCCGATGTTGGAGGGCAGCAATACGCGATCGCCACGGGTGATTTGCAGGACGCCAGCCTGAGCCAGGCCTACCGCCGTCGCACGAACCTGCGGCATCAACGCCCGCCACGCCTGCTCGTCGTCAGGCGCCAGTTCGCGAGCAACCTCCGACGGACAGATCGACGCCGAGGCCGCCCGGTCGCCGAGCAGCGCCTTGATGCAGTCGGCCACGCATTCGTCATCCACGGCCATAGCAGACCATACGCCGCCAGCCGACGATACCGAAACGCCCGCTGCATGCCGCGGGATCGCCGACTTCGGAGCGCCCCTCAAAGCGCCGTGTAGCCGCCGTCGATGGTGATTTCGGTGGCGGTGATGAAGGCCGACTCATCGCTGGCCAGGAACAGCGCGAGGCTCGCGACTTCCGAGGCTTCGGCGATGCGCTTGACCGGGTTGGCATTGATGATCGCCTCGATATACGCGGGCGGCAGCGCCTCGGTGATGGCGGTCTTGATCGTGCCCGGGCAGATGGCGTTGGCGCGGATGCCCTGGGCCGCGTATTCCACCGCCGCGGTCTTGGTCAATTGCTTGACGCCGCCCTTGGCTGCGCAGTACGCCGACATTTGCGGGAAGGCGACCATCGCCGCCATCGACGAGGTGTTGACGATCGAGCCGCCGCCGCTCTTGAGCATCGCCGGAATGCCGTAGCGCATGCCGAGGAACACGCTGCGCAGGTTAACGGCGATGACCTTGTCCCATTCCTCTTCAGGATATTCGGCGACCGGCGCCATGTGGCCTTCGATGGCGGCGTTGTTGCACATGACATGCAGGCCGCCGAAGTTGGAAACGGCGGCGGCGACCATCGCCTGCACATCCGCCGACTTGGAAACGTCGGCATGGAACGGCATGCAGTTGGGGCCGAGTGCTTCGGCGACGGCGTTCTGATTGCCTGAAATATCGACGGCGAGGACTTTGGCGCCCTCGGCGATGAAGCGTTCTGCAATCGCCTTGCCGATGCCCGAACCCGTGCCGGTCACGATCGCCACTTTGCCGCTCAGTCTTCCACTCATGATCTTCTCCTCTCGCGTGTGTGTGTGCGGGCTGTCGATCAGCCTGCATCGGGTTTGATGGCCTGAGTCAGGCGCTGTATCGCCTCGATGCTCAGACCGGCTTGCTGCAAAATTTCTTGCGAATGCTGGCCCAGCGTTGGCGGCGGAAGGCGTATGCCCTGACCCTGGTTATCAATCGGCAGGCGCATCAGCGGCATGCCTTCGGCCCAGCCGATCTGCTGCGGGCTGACGAACAAACCGCGCTCGCGTGTCACCGGCATGTCGAGCGCTTGCGCCAGATCATTCACCGCGCCGACCGAGATGCCGGCGTCGCCGAGTTTCTTCAACCAATGTGCGATCGGTTCGCCGGCGAAGCGTTCTTCAAGCATTCCATCGAGCGCCTCGCGATGCTGCAGTCGCGCCGGCATCGTCGAATAACGCGGATCACTGAGCAGCGCATCGAGACCGAGCAGCTTGCACAGGCGGACGAACTGCGGATCGCTGGCGGTGGCCAGCATGAAGTCGCCATCACTGCCCTTGAACACGCGATAAGGCGCGGCGCTGGGCGCGCCGGAGCCGAGTTTTTGCGGCAGATCGCCGGTCGCCAGGTAGCCCTGCACCTGGTGGCCCATCAGGGTGAAGGCGGAATCGAGCAGCGACGTGCGGACATGTTCGCCAAAGCCGCTGGCCGCGCGCCGCGTCAGCGCGGCCATGATGCCGATGCCACCCCACATGCCGGTCGTCAGATCGAGCACCGAGGGCGCCAGGCGCACCGGCGCCGCGCCGGCGTGGCCGGTGAAACTCATCAGGCCAGACACCGACTGCACCAGGGCGTCGTAGCCGGGCATGGTAGCACCGAGTTCGCCGTCGCCGAAGGCGGAGACCGAGCACAGGATCAGCCGCGGATTGCGGGCGCGGAAATCCTCGAAGCCGAGCTTGAGCTTGGCGCCCAAGCCGGGCGGAAAACTTTCAACGACCACGTCCGCGTTCTCGGCCAGCTTCATCAAAACCTTGCGGCCTTCCGTCGACTTGATGTCGAGCACCAAGCTGCGCTTGTTGCGATTCATCGCCAGAAACACCGTCGCCTCGTCGCCGAAACGTGGCGGCAGCGCGCGGGTGTCGTCGCCGATCGGCGGACGCTCGACCTTGATCACGTCGGCGCCCATGTCGCCGAGCATCATCGCGGCGAAAGGGCCGGCAATGTTGGTGGCGAGGTCGAGTACGCGCAGGCCTTGATAAGTGGTCTGCAGCATGGCTCAGGGAATTTGCACGGCCGGCGTGCTGATCATGTCGGGTCTTTATCGAGCGTATTGAATTGCGGCGGACGCTTTTCGATGGCGGCGTTGACGCCCTCCTTCAGATCGCGGCCGTGATACATCGCCGCGGCGCCCCAGAAGCTGGTGTTCATCGAGCCCACCAGGTCCATGTGCCAGCTCTGCCGCAGTTGATGCTTGGTGGCTTCGAGCGCGAGCCGCGAATACTGGGCGATGCGCGCGGCCAATTCGATCGCCGTCGGCAGCAAGGCGTCGGGTTCGACGACGCGATTCACCAGACCGATGTCCAGCGCGCGCTGCGCATCGAGAATGTCGCCGGTAAAGGCCAGCTCCGCCGCCATGCCCGAACCGATCAGACGAGGCATGAAGTAAGTGCCGCCGTTGCCGGGATTGAGACCCAGCTTGATATAGGTTTCGCCCAAGCGCGCCTTGGTCGAGGCGATGCGCATATCGCAGGCCAGCGCCAGATCGAGGCCGCCGGCGGTGGCGCCGCCGTTGACGGCGGCGATGATCGGCAACCGGCAGAAGACGAAGCGCTGCGTCACCGGGAACAGCACGCGCGCGTTGAATGGCTCCTGCTCGATCGCCAGGCGTTCGTCGAGATACTGCTTGAAGGCGAACAGATCGGCGCCCGCGCAGAACTGCTTGCCGGCGCCGGTGACGACCAGCACGCGCACCGTCTTGTCCGCCTCCAGGGCATCGAAGCAGGCCATCAGATCGCGCGCCATCTCGGGCACCACGCCGTTGCCGAACTCGGGGCGATTGAGCGTCAAAGCCACCACGCCGTCGGCGACCGGCTCGAAGAAAATCGTTTCAAGTTCGACGCGACTATTCATGAGAATCCCCAGCCCTCAGAAGCCGGCTTTCTGCAGGATGGTAGCAACGGTGAGGGCATAGGTATCGCTCAACCACCCACCGCCGTTGATCGCCAGGCCCAGGCGCGCGTTCTCGACCTGTCGGCCCCCAGCCTGCCCCCTGATCTGAAGACACAGCTCGGCCACCTGGGCGCAGCCGGTGGCGCCGAGCGCATGGCCGCGGCTGAGCAGGCCGCCGCTGGTGTTGACCGGGATCGAGCCGCCGAGCGCGGTGGCGCCGCTGCGCAGCAGATGATGCGCCTGGCCTTTTTCGCACAAGCCGATCTCGGAATACTGGAACAACTCGGCCGGCGCCGCGGCGTCGTGTAGTTCAATCAGGTCGAAGTCCTTGGGGCCGACGCCTGCCGCCGCGTATACCAGCTGCGAAGCCGGTTCGACCGGGCTGGTGCCGGGATCGGGGCTCCCGGCGATCTGGCAGGCGAGGATTTCCACGGACATGCTCTTGAGCTTGCGCGCATAGGCTTCCGAGCAGACCAGCAGGGCGCAGGCGCCGTCGGTGGTGGGCGCGCACATCGGCAGGGTCAGCGGATCGACGATCACCCGCGCCGCGAGCACTTCTTCCAGCGATTGCGGGGATTTGAAATGGGCAATCGGGTTGAGCGCCGCATGCTGGCGGTTCTTCACCGCGACCCGCGCGAAGTCCGCCGCGGTGGCGTCGTACTCATTGAGATACCGCTGCGCCACGCCGGCGTAGAAACCCATCAGCACCGAATGCTTCGCAATCTCGCCGGGGATGTATTCGCCGATCTCTTCGACATCGGTGGAACCGTGCAGCGCATTGAACGGCCGCGACTTGTCGGCGTGATTCATGTACTCGACACCGACCACCAACACCACCTCGGACTGGCCGGCACTTACCGATTCGAAGGCCAGATGCAGGGCCGAACCGCCGGAGGCGCAGGCGTTCTCGATATTGATCAGCGGCGTACTGGCCAGCGCGTGATGGCGTAGCGCCACCTGGCCGCGAATCATTTCCTGCTGAGTGATCACACCGGCCGCGGCGTTGCCGAAGAACACCTTGGTGACATCGCTCGCCGGCACACCGGCATCGGCGAGCGCGGCGTCGATCGCTTCCACCGCCAGCGAGCGGATGCCGCGGCCGGGAAAGCGTCCGAAGTGGGTCAAACCCACTCCCGCGATAAAGGTTTTTATCATCGGTGACTCCGGTCACTCATTCGAGTTTTTACGCATTGCGCTTGCTGGGCGCGCCGCCGCCGATGCGGCCGGCCTGACCTTTCCAGTAGTGGTCCCGTATCTCACGGCGCAAGACCTTGCCGTAGCCGCTGACGGGGAATTCGGTGACGAAATCGACGCCCTTGGGTTTCTTGTAACCCGCCATGTGCGCGGCACAGAAACGGATGACTTCCTCCGCTGTCAAGCTTGCTTGCGCCTCGAGAATGACGACGGCGTGGACCGCCTCGCCCCAGTATTCGTCGGGGACGCCGACGACGATGACATTGGCCACCGCCGGATGCTGGACGATGACCTCCTCGACTTCGCGCGGATACACGTTGTTGCCGCCGCTGATGATCACATCCTTGGAGCGGTCCAGAAGGAACAGGTATCCGCCTGTATCCAACATGCCGATATCGCCGGTGTAGAGCCAGCCGTCACGGATCGCCTCATTGGTGGCCTCGGGGTTGTTCCAGTAGCCGGGCATGACGATGTCGCCGCGCACGGTAATCTCGCCGATACCGCCGCTGGGGAGCTCTTGACCCTGCTCATCGACGATGCGCACATCGACATCGGTGCGGATGGTGCCGGCCGAGCCGATGCGCTTGTCGCCGGATTCGATCAGGCGCCAGTGCTCGGACGCGCGCAGGCCGCTGATGGTGATCGGCGCTTCGCCCTGGCCGTACAACTGCGTGAAGATCGGGCCGAAAGCCTGGATCGCGCTGCGCAGATGTTCGACATAGATCGGCGCGCCGCCGTAGCAGATCGCCTTCAGGCTCGACAGGTCATAAGCGCCGGGCTTGAAGTCTTCCAGAATCTTGATGATCTGCGTCGGTGCCATGAAAGCGATGTGTGCAACCTTCAAACGCTGCACGGTTTCGAACAGCGCCAGCGGATCGAAGCTGGCACTGTCGAAGATCGCATTGGTGGCGCCGCGCGCGATCGCCGGCAGCGCGACGATGCCGCTGCCGTGCGACAGCGGCGCGCAGTGCAGCACCATCTCGCCGGGCTGGATGTTGTGCAGGTCCGCGAGGTAGTTCATCGACAACACGCGGATCGTGCGATGCGACCAGGTGGCGCCCTTGGGTTTGCCGGTGGTGCCCGAGGTGTAGAACAACCAACAGGGGTCGGTAGCGCTGACCTCGGCCGGTGCTGCCAACTGCGCCGCGCTATCGAGCAGGTCCGCATAAGGTGCGGCGCCTTCAACGGATTGCGTGCAGAAACGATGTTCGACGGTCGCGAAGCTGTCGATGTTCTCGATGATCCCCTGCTGGTATTCCGGCCCGTGAATCAGCACGCGCGCGCCGGAGTTGGTCACGATGTACGCGACCTCCTTGGCGTGCAGCCGGGCATTGGCCGGCACCACGATCAAACCGGCGGCGAAGCAGCCGTAGATGATCTCCAGAATGGGCGGGCTGTTGGCCAGGCAGAACGCCACGCGATCCCCCGGCTTGAGCCCCAGCGCCAGCAGATTGCCGCCGATCGAGCGCGCACGCGCATAGAACTCCGCGTAGCTGATCGTCTCCGCGCCATAGATAATCGCGGGGCGATCCGGGCTATATAGAGCCGCTTTTTGCAGGAATGCGCAGGTGTTCATGTCCTCTGGCCGGCCTCTAAGCCTTGAACCAGGCTGCCGGATGCAGCGCGATCTGCTCAGCGGAGACGGGGGCAAAACGGAGGCTCATGTCGCAGCGGTAGCTGTTCCACTCGCCGTCGGCGTCTTTCACCAGGCGCGCCAGCATCTGCACACCTTCGTCGAGTTTGATCACGCCCAGGGCGTAGGGCAGATCGTCCTCGAAGCCATCGGGCGCGCCAGCGCGGAGCACCGTAAAGCTCATCAAGGTGCCGCTGCCGGATGCCTTCTGCCAGCCCAGATCTTCCGACTGGCAGAACGGGCAGGCGTAGCGCGGATACATGTTGGGCTTGCCGCAGGCATTGCACTTCTGGATCAGCAAGTCGCCGGCCGCGAGCCCTTCGCGGAAGGCTTTGACGATGGGGGATGTCATGAGGCGCCTCCGATCAGGGTACGTTCCAGAAGCAAGACCTGGGCATCCATATAGCTGCCGCCGGTGCCGCCGATGATGCAGCGCTGGCAGTCTTCGATCTGTCGCGGAGCCTCCGCACGCCAGAGTAATTGGCGCACGCCTTCGACCAGCAGCGCGGTGCCGCCGCCGACGCCGGTATGGCCGGCCGACAGCAGGCCGCCGTTGGTGTTGATCGGCACGGTTCCACCCGGATCGCCATGGCCAGCGGCAAACCAGCGCGCGCCCTCGCCCGGTTCACAGATGCCCAGGCCTTCGATGGCGATGGCCGTCACCGCCGCGTAGGAGTCATAAACTTCCAGCACGTCGGCGTCCTTCGGTCCCCAGCCGGACTGCTCGTAGGCGCGCTTGGCCGCGGTCTCCCAGCCGAGCTTGGACAGGGCGATTTCCTGGCCGATGCTGTAGTGGCTGACACAGCCCCCGGACCCGGCAACGCGCACGCCGGTTTTCAGGCCGCGCTTCTTGGCGTTCTCGGCGCTGGTCATGACGAAGGCGACGGCGCCGTCGGCTAGCATCGGGCACTCCATCGCGTGCAGCGGATCGGCCACCATCTTCGAGGCCAGGATCTGTTCGATGCTCAGCGGCTTGTCCTTGTACATGGCGTTGGGATTGAGCCGCGCCCACTTGCGCAGAGTCACGCAGACCGAGGCCATTTCTGCAGGCGTCGAATGCGAATCGTGCATGTAGCGCTGTGTGATCAGGCCGCCGATGGCGTTGAACTGCACGCCAGTCGGCAGCTCCCATTCGCCGGGGATGCCGTTCTTGCTGAGCATGTTGACCATGGACCGAAGATCGGCCGAACCCCAGCGCTCGCAGTGCAGGACCAGCACCGTGCGCGCATGACCCGAGGCGATCAAGCCCGAGGCGGCGCGCACCGCGTTGTCGCTGGTGGAGCCGCCCGAATGCACCATGAAGCTCGACTTGGCGTGGCGGGCAACGCCCAGCTCCTCGACCATGCGCGAGAAGATCAGGTCGGCTTGGTCCTCGCCACCGTGCAGGTTCGGGATCAGCATGATGGTGTCGACATCCATCGGCACCATGCCGGCGTCAGCCAGCGCCAGCAGGCCCACCTTGGTCAGATCACCCACGAAGCTGCGGTTGGGATAGCGGCCCGACGGGATTTCACCGATGCCGACGAACAGCGGATCGTTGGGGGCATTCTTCTCGACAAAAAGCGGCCAGGTGTCAGCCATTGCCGGGTTCTCCTTTGAGCGCGCGCCGCGCGAGCATGACTTGCTGAAAGACCATGACTTCTTCCTCTTTCTGATTGCGAACCGAGTAATCCACTTGCAGGGTTCCGTATTTGGGATTGCTGCCACTCTCCATCTGCGCCACCGTGGCGTGTACCGATACGGTGTCACCGGGCACCACCGGCTTGAGCGCGCGCAGGCTCTTGATCTCGATCAAGGCCACGATCGCGTCACCATAAAACCCGCTGGAACCGACCAGGCCGACGGCGAAGGCAAACGTCAGCGGACCGTGGGCGATGCGCGTGCCGAAGCGGGTCTTGCTGCTGGCGTGTTCGTCGGTATGCAGCGGGTAGTGATCGCCGGTGAGGCCGGCGAAGACGGTGATGTCACCGATATCCACCGTGCGGCCACGGGTGATCATCACGTCGCCGAGCTGGAAATCGTCGAAAGTTTTGGGGGCTGGATCGTTCCAGGTTCGGCTCACCGAGGCTCCTCTCAGAACAAGCGTTTGTTTTTTTGAATTTAGTCTAGCGGGTAGTGCCCGTCAAGCGCAGATGGTGGTGACGTCTTAAAGCCCCATTTCCTTGGCGATGATGCCGCATTGAATCTCGCGGGTGCCGCCGCCGACCATGCCGTGCTTGGCTTCGCGGAAGTAGCGCTCCATGTCGTATTCGGGCAATTGCGCATAACCGCCCAGGGCCTGCATGCCGTTGAACGCGGTCTTAAACAGCACGTCGGCCGAGAACACCTTGGCCATCGACACGTCCTTCACGGCGCGTTCCCCGCGAGTCATCTTGGCGGCGGCGGAGTACACCATCAAGCGCGCGGCGTTGATCTCGATCTCGTTTTCGGCCATGCGGTGCTTGAGTACCTGGAAGTCCGACAGCTTCTTGCCGAACGCAGTGCGCTCGCGGGTATAATGGACGGTGTCGTCGAGCGCGGTGCGCGCGTTGCCGACCTGACTGGCTGCGATGCTGAGCCGCTCGTGTTCGAGATGCTCGCCGATGTATTTCCAGCCCTCGCCCTCGACTCCAAGCAGCGCTGATTTGGGCAGGCGCAGGTTGTCGAGGAAGAACTCGGTCGTGCCCAGGCTCTTGCGCACGATGGTGTTCATCTTCTTCAGATGCAGGGCCGGATGGTCGCCGGGAATCAGGAACAGGCTCAGGCCCTTGTAGCGATGCTCGCCGGTGCGGGCCAGGAGCACGATGGTGGTGTTGGGCAATTGCGCTCCCGAACACCAGACCTTGTTGCCGTTGAGCACCCATTCGTCGCCCTCCAGCGTCGCCTTGGTGCGGCAAGCGGCAGCGTCGGAGCCCGACGTGGGCTCGCTGATCGAGATCGAGAACTTGGCCTTGCCGCTCAGAAACGGCTTGATGTGCGCATCTTTCTGCTCGCGGGTGCCGTGATTCATGATGTTCAGCACGGTGAACATCGAGGTCATGATGCAGGCGGCCGTATCGAGGCTGTACTTGCCGATGGCTTCGCAGAAGATCGCGAACATGATCGGATCGCAGGCCATGCCGCCGTATTCTTCCGGGGTCAGCAGGCCGAGCCAGCCCTCGTCGGCCATCTTCTGATAGACCTCGTTGGGGAATTCGCGGCTGGCGTCGTGCTCGCGGGTGTATTCACGGCCCACGTCTTTTTCCATGAAAGCGTGCAGCAGGTCGTGCCACATGCGCTGCTCGTCGTTGAATTGGAAATCCACACAACCTCCAGGTTTTTGTTATGAACAGGCGCGCAGTCCAACGTTAGCCGAGCGCCCGCAAGCTAAGCGCCGACAGCGGTCTTGACAAGCATCGAATGGGACCATAGATTGCCTAACAACTGTTTGTTTTGTCAATCGCAGGCGTTGGCCTTATGGTCATATGGCGAGGCCTGGAATGATGACGCCAGGCGACTTAGATAGGTTCTCAGAGTCGGCGCGCTGCAAGCAACAGGCAATGCAGGAAACGGGGGCCTAGACCCCTTCGAAGCCAGGATAAGGAGGAGCGATGTCGGCCGTAGTTCCAAGCACCAGCGAGGCGGGCCTGATGGCACCTGCGCAGCGGCGGACGCGGCTGGCGGAACGCATCGTCGCCTGGACGCCAATGACGATCTCGCAGCAGCTCGACGCGATGACAGCGCAGTTCCCGGCGCGCCCGCTGGTCATCACCGACCAGCGCAGCTATAGCTATCAGGAGATTCAGGCCTGGTCTCGGCAGATCGCCGCCGGCCTTGTGAGTCTGGGCGTGCAGGCCCACGATCACGTCGCGCTGATCATGGCCAACTACCCGGAGTTCGTGGCGGTCAAATACGCGATCTCGCGAGTCGGCGCGGTGGCGGTGCCGATCAACTACCTGCTGCGCGAGCGCGAACTGCGCTACATCCTCGACCAGTGCGATGCCCGCCTGCTGATCACCATGAACCGCTTCGGCGAGCGCGATTATCTGCAAGACCTCGATCAGCTGATGCCGAACTGGGAAACCGCCGGTGGCGGCGATACATTTCCCAAGCTGCTCGGCATCGTCGTGTTCTCCGCCGACGGCGACTATCGTCAGGATGCTCCGCAACTCGAAGCGCTGGCCGCATCCGGCACGGCCGATGACGCGGAGGAAGTCACGCTGCGCGAGAATCAGGCCGACCCGGACTTCCGCTCCGACATCGTCTACACCTCGGGCACCACCGGCAATCCCAAGGGCGTGATGTTGACGCACGAGATGGTCCTGCGCGCCGCCTATGCCTCAGCCTACACCCGGGCTTTTGAAGACGGCCGGCGCATCCTGTTTTCGCTGCCGATGTACCACGTCTTCGGCTACGTGGAGTGCCTGGTCGCCTGCACTTTTGTGGGTGGCGCGATCATTCCACATACCGCGTTCGATGCTGCACGCATGGTCGCTTCGGCGCAGGCACAGTGCGCCAGCGAGATGGTTTGCGTGCCGATGATGACACTCAAAATTCTGGACGTGGTGCGCGCGCAAGGTTTCGACAGTCGCCATTTCATCGCCATGTTCAACTCCGGCGGCCTGTCGCCACCCAGCATCTGGGGCGATATCCGCGAGTTGCTCGGCGCCAAGGAAGTCCTCACTGCCTATGGCATGTCGGAAACCACCGCGTCGACCACCTGCACCTTCCCGGAAGGGCCGGACGAGCGACTGCTCAACAGCAACGGCAAGCTCAAGTCGGCGGGCGTCGCAGGCGACCCCAAACTCGGCGGTATCCTCGCCGAGTACAAGGTGATCGACCCGGAGACCGGCGCCGATCTGCCCTTCGGCAGTCCCGGCGAGTTGATGGCGCGCGGGCCGATCGTGACCCGCGGCTATTACAACAAACCAGAGGAAACCCGCGCTGCACTCACTGATGATGGCTGGCTGCACACCGGCGATGTTGGCATCCTCGACGCCGACGGTTATTTGCAGCTGACCGGGCGCATCAAGGAAACCTACCGCTGCGGCGGCGAGATGGTGATTCCGCGCGAGATCGAAGAGCTGCTCAACGAGCATCCGCTGGTGAGCGCCGCTTACGCAGTGGGATTGCCGGATGCGAAGATGGGCGAGATCGGTTGCATCTGCGTGGTGCCCGCCGCGCAAGGTCGGCCCGACGCGCAGGAGCTGATCGCGCTGTGCGCCCGCAGCCTGGCGCGCTTCAAGGTGCCGCGGCATGTGCTGTTCGTGAGCGAGTCCGATGTGCCGATGACCGCCACTGGCCGGCCGCAAAAATTTCGCCTCGCCGCCTACGCGAAAGAGCGTCTGGCGCAGGCCGCACAGCAATCTGTCGCCTGAGGAGTCGCCATGGTCATTGAGAACGTCGTGCTGTCCATCAAGCCGGGCCAGGAGGCGGAGTTCGAGCAGGCCATCGCCGTGACGCGGCCGGTGTTTCTGCAAAGCCCGGGCTGTCTTGCATTGCAACTCGCACGCGGCGTCGAGAACCCGGCAACGTACCTGCTGCAGATCGACTGGGACTCGGTTGAGTCGCATGTGGCGTTCACTCAGACCGAGGGCATGAATACCTTTCGCACGCTGGCGGGGCCTTGTTTCGCTGAGCGTCCGAGCATGGAACACTTCTACCCCATCAAGCTGGCCTGACGAGGACCCTCGCTGTGACTCATGTTGTGACCGACCATTGTCAGCAGTGCCGCTACACCGAATGCGTATCCACCTGCCCCGTCGCCTGCTTCCATGCCGACGGCGAGATGCTCTACATCGACCCAATCGTGTGCATCGACTGCGGCGCCTGTATCCCGGCCTGCCCGGTGCAAGCGATCTATTCGATCTACGACATGCCGCCGGAGATGGAGCCCTGGGTCGCCATCAACGCCGAGCGTTCGGCGCGGCTGCCGGTGATCAAGCAGACCGAAGCACCGCTGCCGACCGCCGATGACAAGCGAGCCGCGCTTGGGCTGTGATCGCGCAGTCTGCTTGAGCCAGCCGCATGGATAGCTTGGGCACTGCCACCAACCCGCTGCGCGTCGCCATCGTCGGCAGCGGGCCTAGTGGCTTTTATGCGGCTGAGGCGCTGCTGGAATCCGGCCTGGAAGTCCGCGTCGATCTGATCGAGCGCCTGCCCGTGCCTTTTGGGCTGGTGCGCTTCGGCGTGGCGCCGGATCATCCGAAGCTGAAGATGGCGACGCTGGTCTTCGACCGCATTGCCCAGCATCCCCATTGCCGCTTCATCGGCAACGTCAGCGTCGGCCGCGACGTGAGCCTTGCCGAGCTGCGCGAGCATTACCACGCCATCCTCTTCAGCTCCGGTGCCGAGTCCGATCGCTCGCTGGGCATCCCGGGTGAATCGCTGCCCGGCAGTCATACCGCCACCGAGTTCGTCGGCTGGTACAACGGCCACCCGGACTTTTCCGACCGGCATTTCGATCTCTCGCAAGAGACTGCGGTGATCATCGGCCAGGGCAATGTCGCCGCCGATGTCGCCCGCATTCTGCTGACGCCGGTGGACCTGCTGGCCGGCACCGACATGGCCTCGCACGCAGTCGAGGCGCTGCGTGGTAGCCGCGTCCGCGAGGTCCATCTGATCGGCCGGCGCGGTCCGGCGCAGGCCAAGTTCACGCCGCAGGAATTGCGCGAACTCGGGGAAATACCGGGCGTGCAGGTCGAACTCGATCCCGCCGATCTGGAGTTGAACGCCGAAAGCCTGATCGAGCTGCAGGACAAGAAAAATTTTGCGGCGGCGAAAAATGTGGTGCTGCTGCGCGGCTGGGCTGCGCGTCCGCCACAAGATCAGACGCGCAGACTCGTCTTTCATTTTCTGAAGAGCCCGGTGGCCTTGCTCGGCAGTGAGTGTCTTCAACACCTGGTGGTGGAAAAGAACCACTTGCAGGGGGAGCCTTTTGCGCAGACCGCCACAATCAGTGGAGAGCGCCACACCCTGCCTTGCGGGCTGGTGTTTCGCAGCATCGGCTACAAAGGGGTACCGATCCCTGATCTGCCTTTCGATGAACGCAACGGCGTCCTGGCGCATGCGGCGGGCCGCGTGCTCGGAGAAGCCGGCGTCTACGCTGCTGGCTGGATCAAGCGCGGCCCCTCGGGAATCATCGGCACCAACCGCGCCTGCGCGGTGGAGACGGTAGCCGGCTTGCTCAAGGATCTGGAGAGTTTCGACAGCCGCCCGAAGCCAGGATCGGAGGCGTTGCTCGGTCTGATGCACGGCCGCGGCCTGCGTGCGCTCAGCTACTCCGACTGGCAGAAGATCGACGCGGAGGAAACTCGCATCGGCCGAGAGGCCGGCAAGCCGCGCGAAAAATTCACCGATGTTGAAGCGATGCTGGCGGTTCTCGACCGAGCTTGAATGCTAAACGCGCTTGCGCAGCCCGTAGAACAAGGTGTCCGCAATCTTTTCGCCAATCTCGCCGGCGCTGTATTCACCCTTGGTCGAATACCACTCGGGAATCCAGTTGAGGGCGCCCAGCAAGGTCAGCACTTCCAGGCGCGTGTCCAGCTTCGGGTTGAAGCTGCCGTCGGCCATGCCGCGATCGAAAATCTTGCGAAACAGATCGCCATAACGGCCGCGCATCGTCACCACCCGCTTGCGATTGGTGCCACTCAGAAACCGCCACTGATGGAACACCACCTGAGTGTACTGCGGATTCTCGGCAACGACGCCGACATGGAATTTGATGGCCGTGCGCAACTGCTCCTCGGGGGAGCCGGCCGAGCCATTGATGCGGCTCTCCAGCTCCAGGAATTTCTTGATGCCGAATTCCACCACGTCATACAGCAAGGTCTCCTTGCTCTCGATGTGCGCATACAGACTGCCGGGCAGGACGCCAACGGCATTGCCGATCTCGCGCATCGTGGTCCCGGCATAACCGTATTCGCTAAACAGCTTGGCGGCCGTGGCGAGAATCGCTTCTTTGGGTTTGGCTTCTTTGGGCCTGGCTTCTTTGGGCTTGGCGCCTTTCGCTTTGTCCGCTTGCATGTGAGACCTGGTTGACCAACTCTTAGCTCATTATTTTGCCACAGATGCTGCAAACGCCAGCTTAAACACTAACGTTCGTTTAGTTGCCTGTAGCTTCATCACGCAGCCTGAATCGTGACGTAGTGGCCAATGACGATGATGGCCGCCACGGCGAAATTCCAGGTCTCATAAAGCAGCCGCCAGGGCCGCGGCACATGCCGGGCCTCCATGAAATACAGGATCACCAGGCGGGCCTTGAAAGCAGCCAGCAAAATGATCGCCAGGGTGGAAAAGGAGGCAAACAGCTTGCCCTCGCAGATGGCGAAAGCGGCGCTGGTCAGCACCATCAAATAAAGCCAAATCGCCAGGGGCGACTGAAAGCTGGGCTTCGCCATTGGCTTTTCTAGATGAGATAGAGCAGCGGGAAAATGAAGATCCACAGAATATCGACGTAATGCCAGAACAGTCCGGCACTTTCCAGACCCGTCACATAAGACCCCGGCCGCAGACAGGCGCGGCTGTTATTTCTGAAGATGAAGATCGCCACCATCCCTCCCAGTACGTGTAGAAAATGTACGAAGGTGATGAAGAAATAAAACGAATAGAACGAATTGGTGCTGGCGCCGATGCCGGCTTCGATCTTGCTGTAGTACTCGAAAATCTTGTTGACCGAAAACACCAGGCCCAGCAGCAGCACCAGGGTCAACTGCATCGACACGCGCTCCGGCCGCAACTGCTTGGCCGATTGGATCGCTTCGACTACCAGCCAGGAGCTGGTGAGTAGCACCAGGGTGTTGATGAAGCCGATGATCTCGTTGAGATGCTTCTGCGACGTCCGATACAGCTCGTAGTGGTCCAGCCGCTCGCTCATGAAGACGAAGAAAATCATGGCGAAGATCAGCATGTCGATGAAGACGAAAATCCACAGGCCCTCGGTCCCGGGCAAGCGCTCCCTGGCATTGTTTGACACTCGTACCGGCTCTATTAATTGCTGTGACAAATCAGAGTACCCCAGTGCCAAAAAGAAAAGCCACAGTCATGCTGTGGCTTTTCTTTTGCCGCCTTTGTGGATTACCGATTACGGATTATCGACCAGAGCTCGCTGCCAGCTCCATCTTCTGCCCCTTGGGAGACAGCGCCTTGAGCATGAAGTAGCTATAGGGGCTGAAGAAGCCGAACAGCCAGGTGCCGAAGACAATGTAGAAATTCCAGGAGCCGCCGACCATGAACGGACCTTCCTTGACGTACGGGATCAGCACCAGGGGCATGAAGATGATGCCGACGGCAATCGCCGCCCAACCTGTCCAGGCCGGAAAGATTTTCTGCTTCTTGTTCAAGATTGTGTAGAGCCCGAGCCCGGTCAACTGCACGGTGGTGACCATGTAGGTGCAATCGTAAATGCACCAGGACACCACATGCAGCGCCTTGAGCGTCGAAGCGGGAGCGCTATCAACGAGCACCGAGCAGGCCAGCATGATCGCGGGGCAGAATGCCAGGACGAAAGCGGTCAGCGTACCGCCGGTCAGTTCCATGTAACTGAAAACGGTCATCTTGCCTTCGTCGTCGCGCAGCATCATCGCCAGCAGGCAGGACCAAGGCAGGTACAGCAAGCCCACCACGCTAGCACCCACCAGACCGATGGTGGTGGAAGACTTTCCGTAGTATTCGGTGACTAATTGTTCGGCCGATATGCCCATCATGTTCGGCGGCGGAATGTTGTGCCCCAACACGCCCCAGAACAGAAAATAGGTCACGACAAAAACAGGGCCGATCCAGGCCACCCCGTACTCCGACATCCGAATCATTTCTTTATTCATTGCTCAGCCCTCGCACCAGGTTTCTTCATCAAAAGGAATGCGCCAATCCATCTGCGACAGACAAGCACTTTTTAGACCGCTCTACTGCGCCACCATACCGCCGTCGATAACGTGCTCCGTGCCGGTGATGAACGAAGACTCGTCGGACGCCAGAAACACCACCAGATTCGACACTTCACTGGATTCCGCCAGGCGTCCCAGCGGAATGATGGAGGTGGCATTGCCACCACTTCCATCGGTCGCAGCCGCCATCATCGGCGTGCGGATGAAACCCGGGTGCACCGAATTCACGCGGATGTTATGTGCGCCGTACTCGACGGCGACCTGCTTGCTCATGCCGCGCACCGCGAACTTGCTTGCGACATACGCGAGGTTCGGCGCGCCGTAAATGGCGACCATGCCGGCGATCGAAGAAATATTGACGATCGAGCCCTGCCTCAGCTTGAGCATCGACGGCAGCACCGCCTGCATGCCCAGGAACACGCCCAGTTGATTCACCGCGCAGACGCGCAGAAATTCTTCTTCTGCCAACTCCAGCGTGCTGGACAACGCCCCAAGGACACCGGCGTTGTTGACCAGCACATTGATCGTGCCGAAGCGTTCTTCGCCGCGGGCGACCACGTCATTCCAACTCGCCTTGCTGGCGACGTCATGCGCGACGAACAGGGCGTTGGGCCCCAGCTCACTGGCGAGCTTCTGGCCGGCCGCTTCGGCGATGTCGGTAAGAATCACGCTAGCGCCCTGCTCGATGAACATCTGTGCGTGCGCCGTCCCCATGCCTTGAGAGGCACCGGTGATGATGGCCACTTTTCCGCTCAGTCTGCCCATGGTTCGCTCGCTAGCCGATGATCAGGATTCGATGATCTGAATCGCGCGCTCGGGGCAGTTGCTCGCGCCAAGGCGCGCCGCCGCTTCATGTTCCACTGGTACGTCCAAGGTGTTGCCGCGCTGCGCGGCGTAGCCGTTGTCGTCGAGGTCATAGACCTCTTTGGCGTAGACCCAGCAGCGGCCGTGCCCGGTGCAAAGGCCGGCGTCGATTTTGACTTTCATTGGGCGTCTCCCAGTCTTCCTTCAGTCGGTACACCGGCGATGGCAGCCAGGGCTTCAACCGCGAGCCCCAGGCCGAGACCTTCATCCATCAAACGCTTGAGTCTTTGTGTGAGCACCACACGCGTGTAGCGGCGCGTCAGCTCGGGTTTGGCGGCGATGAAGCGGGCCAACTCAAGTGCACGCGGCATCAGCTTGTCGGGCGCCAGCACCTCGTTGACCGCGCCGTATTCCATCGCGGTTTTCGCATCGAGTTCTTGGCCGCTGATGAGAAAGTAGCGGCCACGATTGGCACCGATCACATGCGGCCAGACGATATGAGCGCCGTCGCCGGGGACGATGCCGGACATGAA
This sequence comes from uncultured Hydrocarboniphaga sp., assembly GCA_964246995.1. Taxonomy (GTDB): domain Bacteria; phylum Pseudomonadota; class Gammaproteobacteria; order Nevskiales; family Nevskiaceae; genus Hydrocarboniphaga. The sequence goes on along the minus strand of CAXTSJ010000001.1, from coordinate 63,138 downwards.
GTGCGGCGCGTCCTGAAACAGCGCGGTGTCGGAGGCCAGAACGATGTCGGAGAGGATCGGAATCTCCGGGTGAATTCTCGCCGGGCCGTTGATGGCGGAGATGATCGGCACCTCGATGTCGAGCAGGTTCCGCAGCAGGCGCCGGCCATCGTAGTAGGTCAAATCCCAGTCCAGCGCCGTGCTCAGCTTGAAACTGGCGCCGTTGATATCGGAGCAAAAATTGGCGCCGGTGCCGGTCATGATGACGACTTTGTTTTGGCGGTCGGCACCGATGTCGGTGAAGCAGAAGCCCAGCTCTTCATGCGCCAGCGCGCTCCACACGAAGTCAGCGCCGTTCGTGTGAAAAGTCATGGTGAGAATGCCGTCGTCGCGCGTAAGCCGGATGTTCTGGTAGCGCTCGCGATACTGCTCGAAACCCTCGGCGACGAGCGACATGATCAGAACACCAGGTCGAGGCGACGCATGGAGCGCAGGAACCCGGTCTCGTAGCGCGGTGTGGTGCCGGGCTTGATGCCGAACGACGGAATCCGTTTCAGCCATTCCTCCAGGAAGCAGCGCATTTCCAGGCGCGCCAGGTTGGAGCCGATGCAGCGGTGCGGGCCCACGCCAAACGCCGAATGCAGTACCGAACTGCGCGTGATGTCGATCTTTTGCGGGTTCTCGATCACCTTGGGATCGCGCGAAGAGGCGGCATAGTTGAGCATCACGAAGTCGCCTTCCTTCATCGCGGTGCCGGCCACGCTGGTGTCGCGCGTGCAGGTGCGGCCCAGGGCTACCACCGGCGCGTAGATGCGCGCGAATTCCTCAATCGCCGTGGCCATGTAGTCCGGGTTGTCGATCAGCGCCTCGCGCTCGGCGGCGTGCTCGGCCAGATAGCGGATGGCGGACGCCATGACGTAGGTCGTGGTGGCGATGCCGCCGAAGGTGATGTCCACCAGGATGCTGACCTGGTGATCAAACGGCGCCTGGCTGCCGTCCGGGTAGGTCACGTTCTTGACGATGGTGCTGACGATGTCGTCGCGCGGCGGCTCCTGCTGGCGCGTGCGCAGATAATCTTCCATGTACTTGAAGATGCCGGCGAAGTGCACGGCACGATCCTCGGGCGGCTGGGCGAAGGTACCGTTCTCGACCGCAGCGACGAGGAACTCCAAGTCGCCGATCGGCACGCCGAGTATGTTCTTGAAGAAGGCCCAGCCCGGCAGCACCGCACCAAACTCACTGACGAACTCGACCTCGCCCTTCTCGATAAACCGGTCGATCAGCACATTGCAGTCGAGGCGGATCGCCTCGTCGTAATTGGCGACCGTCTTCGGGCTCAGGTGCGGGTTGAGCGCGTCGCGCCATGCGGTGTGAAACGGCGGATCGGATTCTTCCGGCATCAGCAGCGGCAGGCCCTCGGGGCGGTTGGGCATGTAGCCCTTGGCGCTGGAAAACGTCTTCCAGTCCTGGCCGATGCGACGCACGTCCTCGTTGCGGCTGACGACCCAGTAGCCCTTGCCAACGTTGCTGCGCGCCACCGGACAGTGCGCCAGCAGCGTGTCCTGAATATCGTAGTGCTGCGAGTTCCAGGCCGGATCGTCGAAGTCGAAATCGCGAAACATGTCACGGCCGTACTTGGCGATCATCTCCTCGCGAGTCGGCGCACCCGGCTCAAGCCTCGGTGCCGCTTCGGTAACAGGAGATGTGGAAGTTTCGATACTCATCCGGTACAGCCTCCATTGCGCACGCGTGGATCGTTTCTTTATGGTTTCAAACAACCATTTGTTTTTACGAAATTACATTGAAGCCGCTTCCAAGTCAAGGCACGCAGGATGACAGATTCGACGCGCGCGCAGGCTCGAAAAGACGAGCTGCGAGCTCAGCCATCCAGCCCAGGGCGGTGAACCAGAAAGCCGCGCGCGCAGGCCGGGCCGACCCGCTTTCGATAAGAGTCCGGAGATTCTTTGAAGGCGGCTCTGAACTGGGTCGAGAAATAGCTGGAGCTGTTGAATCCGCAACTGAAGGCAATATCGGTGACGCTATGGGCGCTCCAGCGAGGGTCGGCAAGCAGGCGGGCGGCGGCCTTGAGGCGGCATTGACGTAGGTATTCCGCAGGTGATGTCGCATCGTCGGCAAAGGCCATCTGGATATAGCGTGCGGACAAGTGGAGGCTTTCGGCAATGGCGCTGATCGTGAGTCCGGGCCGCGAGTAATGGCGGTCGATATGGCTCTTCACCTGGAGGCGCCGCATTTCCAGCGGCAAGCCGGATTCCAGGCGATCAAGACGCCTACGCCCGAGTTGTGTCAGCGACAGGCTGCCGAAGAAGGATCGAGCCAGCGTCTGCGCACTCTCTTCGAAATAACCGGCCTTGGCGATCGCATGCGCCGACTGCACCAGGCCGGTGAGCACTTTGTTCAGATTGCAGGGAAACGGTAGCCGCCTGGCGAGCAGGCGTTCGTGATCGGGCAGATAGTCGTGCACCAACTCGCCGTCGATCGCCAGCGTGGTGATCGTGTAGGGCTTGGAGAAATGCAGCTTCCAGGGCTGACGGGTGCTCAGCAGGACGATCTCATTGGCCTGCAGACAGAATGGATCGGCGCCCTCGGCGGCGACGATATGTTTCTGGTTGGTGAAGTAAGTGAAGTAGCGAACGCGCTCTGGCGGTGTTTGCGCAGGTGAGTTGATACAGGTCAGCGGCGGAAAAGTGGCCTGGCCCACGGTGACGCCCTGATGCGAGGCACTGTCCAAGCGGAACGGGCCGTCGCCGTGTTCGGGCGCGTGCTCCACCGACAGGTTCATGCAGAACAACTCCGAAGTCGTCGAGCTGAATGATTCGGCGCTATCGACATGGTGCCGGGGCGCCACCTGCTGCAAAGACAATGCGTTCAAGAGCTCTCTCCGCAATCCATCATCGGCCTGGCCGGTCGAGCCGGCTCTTTAATGAGAGCCAGCATGCCACAAGCCCTGGCTGGATAAAACGCTCATTTGTTTTACGACTTCGTGCATGTATCGTCGTCACTTCGCAAAAACGAAAGAGCGGCGCGCCTGATCGCTCTAGGCTGTTTTGGCGGATCGCGACAGCAGATCGCGGCTGGTGCCGATGGTGCAGGAGGAGAAAGCATGATCAAACGCTATTGGGCGACTACGCCATGGTTGTTGATGTCCAGCCTGCCGCTGGCGTGGGGCCAAGCCGTGGACCCGGCCGACGCCGAGGGGCGAGGCAGCGGCAGCCGGCTGATCGAAGAGGTCATCGTGACCGCCCAGAAGCGTGAGCAGCGGCTGCAGGATGTGCCGGTCTCGATCCAGGCTTTCAGCGCCGACGTGCTCGACGCCAAGGGCATTCTGGATTCCAAGGATCTGCCGCTGGCCACGCCCGGACTGACGGTCTCGACCCAGGTCAACTTCACTTCGATCTTCCTGCGCGGCGTCGGCTCGGACGCCTTCCTGCTCGGCGACCCGAGCGTGGCGAGCTATGTCGATGGCATCTACTTCCCGTTCTCCAACGGCCTGATCCAGGACTTTGGCGCCGTCGAGCGCATCGAGGTGCTCAAGGGGCCGCAGGGCACTCTGTTCGGGCGCAATGCCATCGGCGGGGCGATCAGCGTCGTCACCCAGGCGCCTTCGTTCGATCGCATCAAGGGCTCGGCCCAGATCAGCTTCGCCGACTACGACACGCTGCAAACTCGTATCCACGGGAACGTGCCGCTGACCGACACGCTGGCCCTGAGCGCGTCGATCGTGTTCAACGACGCCGACAACCACATCGACGGCAAGGCAGGCGGCAAGCCGCTGCCGAAGGAAACTGCCAAGGCCGGGCGCATCAAGCTGCTGTGGCGCCCGGCGCAATGGACAGATCTCAACCTCACCGTACAGGACATCGACCAGCAGGGCGCCGGCACCAACTACCTGCCGACCACCAAGCCTAGCCTGCTGCTGAAGCTGCTCGGCCAGGGCCCGCAGGATCCCTATAAGGGCGAGGTCAACGAGCCGACTTTCTTCGTGCATGACTCGCGCACCTACTACGGCCAGCTCGGCTTCTATCTCGACGGGCTTGACATCAAGCTGCTGGGCAGCGATCAGTATCTCCAGTCGATCTCCAACATCGACTTCGACGGCACCAAGCTGCCGATTGCACGCTTCGACATCCTGCCGATCTCGGGCGACATCCAGACCGCCGAGCTGCAACTGCTGTCCAACGACGGCTCCTGGAACGCCGAACGCTTTCAATGGATCGTCGGCGCCTACCTATTCAGGTCCGATACCGGCATCGATCGCGGCGTGCTCTCGGTCGGCGGCACCGACCTGGCGCGCGGCGAGCTGTTCGGGCAACTGCTTCCGCCGGGGTCGGAGGCGTTCATCGCCGCCCTCGGCAACACGCGGCTGCCGATCGCAACCGGCAGCGTCGAGTTCGTCGGCACGCTCAGAACCAAGTCGATCGCCTACTACAGCCAGCTCTCCTACAAATTCACCGACTGGTTCTCGCTGACTCTGGGCGGCCGCTACCAGAACGAGGAGCGCATCCTGCTGTCGTCCACCGCCGGGCTGAGCAACCTCGACGGCTCGGTGACGCAGATTCCCGGCCAGAACTACAGCGGGCTGGATGATCCGCGGTATCGGGATACCACCAAGGGCTTCAAGCCCAAGGTGTCGCTGGATTTCCGGCCAATCGAGAACACGCTGATCTACCTGAGCTGGCAGAAGGCGGAGAAAAGCTCGCTGTTCAACATCATCAATATCTACGACCCGCCGGACAAGGCCGAAGGCGAACAGTTAGAGGCCTATGAACTGGGCATCAAGACCACCTTGTTCGACGGCCTGATGAGCTTCAATGCCGCGGCGTTCGAATACACCCTCGATCACCCGCAGGTGCAGGTGGTGTCGCTGCTGCAGGGCGGCGCGGTAGCGTTCGAGAACGGCGGCCAGGCCAAGATCACCGGCTTCGATTTCGACAGCCTGATCCAGTTGTTCCCGAGCCTCACCGACGATCTGATTTTCACGGCCGGCGCCGCCATCCTCAACCCGCGCTACACCTCGTTCCCGGACGGCACCGGCTTCGACCCCGTCACCGGCATCCGCACTACTGGCAACGACTACACCGGCAACCAGATCGTGCGCTCGCCCAGGTTCTCGGGGACGGCGGCGCTGTCGAAAACCTTCGCCACTGCCAACGGCGCCCTCGAACTGGCCGTGGATTACTACTACACCAGCCGATACTTCTATCTTGCGCAGAACCTTCCGGCAGACGAGGAGAACGCCTACGGTGTTGTCGGAGCGCGGGTGAGTTACCTCTACGACCCATGGAATTTACGGGTGACGCTCTTCGGCAAGAACATCGCCAACGCCCACTACAACTACAGCCAGTTCATCGTCGACTTCGGCACGGGCGAGGCGCGCGCTCCGCTGTCCACTTACGGCGTTCGCTTCAATTGGGACTTCTGAGGAGCGATGACCATGACGAATACCCGACTCGCGCGCTCCGCCACCATGCTGATCAGCGTCGCCGTGCTGACGGCGATGTCTCCGACATTGGTCGCGCAGGACCAGGACACACTCTCCCCTCTTTTCAAGGGCGGCTACGTCGCCCCGCTGGCTTCGTATGTGCTGGCCGACAACCAGCTCGCCTCGAACAACGGCATCGGCGGCAGCCTGGCGCTGGGCTATCGGCAGGAGTTCTGGGCGCTGGAAATCAGCGGCCTATACGCCAGCCTCTCAGAAAAGGGCCAGCGCGATCCCAGCGTGGCGGGCGCTTCCCTGGGCGCGCTCGTATTTCCATTCATTGGGCTGCCGCAGCTTTACGCGGTGGCCGCGGTCGGCGGCGTCGAAGTGGATAAATTCAACGACACCGAAGCCTTCAACCTCGGCATTCTGGAGCTGGGCATCGGTCATCTGTTCGCGCTCGGTGGCGAGCGTTATGAATGGGCGATCCGCGCGGAGGCACGCTATCGCATTGACCGGCGCGAAGCCGACATCACCGACGTCCCTGGCCAGTCGGTCGATGCGGCGCGGCACTTCGACGACGTGCTGATCAGCATCGGCCTGCAACTGCCGTTCGGCAAAAAAGCGCCGCCCGCCGCACCGCCGCCGCCGGCAGAAGTCGTTCCGCCGATCGACCCTGGCGGTACAAGCGCCCCATGAGTCTGGCGCACCTGGATGCGGAGCTGAGGGCGGTGCTGGAACAGATGCCGCCCATGGATCTGACGGCCAATATCCCCCTGGCCCGCCGCCTGTTGCTGGAGCAGCTCGCCGCGCTCTCTCCCGCCGCGCGCGTGGGCGTCAGCATCGAGGACCGCCGCATACCCGGCCCGAGCGGCGCGCCCGAGGTCGGCTTGCGCCTTTACCGTCCGACAGCAAGGAGCCAGCCCCTGCCCGGCCTGCTCTGGCTGCATGGCGGCGGCTTCGTCGTCGGACACCCGACGATGGACGACGGGCTCTGCCAGCGCTTTGCCGAGGAGGCCGGCTGTCTGGTGGTGTCGGTGGACTGGCGGCTGGCGCCCGAAGATCCTTATCCCGCCGGGCTGGAAGATGCCTATGCCGCTCTGGTCTGGATGGACGCTTCTGCCGCGGAGCTGGGGCTCGATGGCCGCATCGCCGTTGCCGGCGCCAGCGCCGGTGGCGGGCTCGCCGCAGGCCTGAGCCTGCTCGCACGCGATCGCGGCGGCCCGCGCTTGATGTTCCAGATGCCGCTCTATGGCTGCCTGGATGATCGTCACATCAGCCCTTCGAGCCAGCAGATCACCGACCCAAGGCTGTGGAATCGCGCGGGTTCGATGAAGGCCTGGGCGCTCTATCTGCAAGGCATCGACCGGCAGCGGCCCCCCGTCTATGCCGCGCCGCTGCGAACGGAGAATCTCGCCGGCCTGCCGCCCAGCTATCTTTGCGTCGGCGATCTGGATTTGCTGCGCGACGAGAACCTCGAGTACGCCGCACGCCTGGCACAGAGCGGTGTACCGGTGGAATTTCATTTGTACCCCGGCGCCTTCCACGGCTTCGAGTTGCTGGTGCCCGGCGCGGCGATCAGTCGACGAGCCTCGGCCGGGTACATTGCCGCGCTGGCTCGGGCTTTTGGTTCGGACGGCTGAGCGCGATCCGCGACTGGCTCAGCCGCGCAGCGGAGCGCTGTGGACCAGAAAGTCGCGCGGGCAGGCCAGGCCGAAGACGCCCACGAGGGTTTCGTCTTTCAAACACATCGCCAGGAAGCGATCCTCGTCAGGGCCGCCCAGCGTGTAGCGGATGCTCGTCAGCCCGACGGTCGTGCCGGCGAACTGCAGCCGGCTGCCATGCTGGTCGGACCAGAAGTAATGGTCGTCCGCCGCGGGCTCGGCAGGCGGCAGCCCGGCGATCGCATCGGCGACCCGGCGCGCCTGCACGGTGGTCGCGGTCCAATGCCGCGTCGGCGTACAGCCCGCGGCATTGTGGATGCACACGGCATCGCCGGCGCCGAAGATCTGCGGGTCGCTGCTGCGGCCCGCGTCATCGCAGACCAAGCCGGCATGCAGCTCCAGTCCGCTATCGGCCAGCCACTGCACATCGGGCTTCTGGCCAATGCCGACGACGACCAAATCGACCGGCATCACGCAGCCGCCTTCAAGCTCCAAGGCTTCGACCGTATCGGCGCCGATCCCGCGGATCAGCTTTGCGCCGCAATGGAAACTCACCCCGCGGCGCTCGTGCCAGCGCTGAATCGCCGCGCCGAGTTCGGTGCCCAGCACCGCGGACAGCGGGGTTGGCGACGCTTCGATGACCGTCACTTCGCAGCCCAGGGCTTTGGCCGATGCTGCGATTTCCAGCCCGATGAAGCCGGCGCCGATGATGGCGACTCGCGGCTGATGCGACAGCGCCAACGCCAGGCGTTGAGCCTCGTCCCAGTTTCTGAGCACGTGCACGTTGGAGAACGCGGCCAGCATGGGCAGGCGCAGCGGGCGGGCGCCGCTGGCCACCAGCAAGCGGTGATAGCAGATCACCTCGCCGTCGAGCAAACGCACTAAGCGAGCGGAACGATTGAGCCCGACGACTTTTGCCGACAGCCGGATTGCGACGTCGGCGGCACGCAGTTTTTCTTCCGTCGTCAGCGCGATGCTCTCGACGGACTCCGTGCCGAGCAGGATTCTTTTCGACAGGGGCGGCCGGTCGTAGGGCAGCACGGACTCCTCCGACAGCATCAGGATCGAGCCCGCGAATCCGCGTTGCCTCAAAGCTTCCGCGGTGCGTGTCGCGGCGAGCCCGCCGCCGACGATGACGAGATCAACCGCCTCCATCGCCATCATTCAGCCGCCGCTCCAGACGCGCATCGAGCACGCGCGGCGCCAGCGGGTACTGCATTCCGCCGGAGTCTCGAAGGGGAGCCCGGCGGGTGCCTGCGCGCGCGTTCGATCTCCTCGCCTTTCGGGACTTTTGGCTGATCGCCCGGGTTCGTCATAGGGCTTGCTCGGTGAGACAGGAGAAGGAGACTCTGGCGATCTTAGAGCGAAACCCGTCATCGAAGGTCCACCCCGCCCTGCATGCGGGGGCCTTTGAGAAAAAAGTCTGGACGGCCGTTGGTGGGAGAGAGGGCCAGCCGCCAGACGAAAGAAGGTTCAGGGCGTCGTCACCGCGGCTGGCTCCTCGACCGGAATGTCGCCGGCGGGCGCTGCCGCAGCTTCGGGCTCGGCAGCGGTGTCGGCCGGCGCCGGGGCCGCGTCTGCAGGCCGTGCGGCCAGCTCGGCCGCCGGGGCGGAAGCGTCCACGACGCCGCTGAGGATGCGTAGCTCGACACGACGGTTGAGCTCACGTCCCTCGTCGGTATCGTTGTCGGCAATCGGCTGCGCCTCGCCATAGCCCACCGTCGTCAGACGTTCATCGGCGATTCCGAGCTTGACCAGATACGCCATGACCGAGGCGGCACGCGACTCCGACAGCTTCTGGTTGTACTCGTCGGACCCCTTGGCGTCGGTATGCCCGGCCACTTCGACCTTGATCGACGGATAGGCTTTCAGCTCATCGCCGACGTTGTCGAGAATCGTCTTGGCGTTGGCGGTGAGCTTGGACTTGTCGAACTCGAAGTTGACGCCGCGCAGCACGATCACGTCGCCCGTCGCGCACCCTGCGAGCGAGATGCGTTCTCCGGCAGCGGGTGCCTTGCAGGGCGGCGGCGGCGGCGGCAGCGGGCAACCCTTGTCATCGACCGCGGTACCCGCCGGCGTTCCGGGGCACTGATCACGATCATCCGGCACGCCATCACCGTCGCTGTCCTTGGCCACATCGACGACAGCGGCGGGTTCGGGCGGCGGTGGCGGCGGCATCTTGGCCGACAGCGGAAGCTGCAAGCCGATACCGGCGATCACATCGTTGAAGTAGCGCGGAGCGTCGAAGTCGATGTCGGAATCATCGAGAAACTTTTCGCGCTTGCCGTAGCGGTATTCGACCTCTGCGCGCACGCCGAACTCGTAGTTGCCGAACTGGATCGGCAACAGGTATCCCGCGCCAGCGGCGGTCGTCACGGTGTGGAAGTGACGGCTCAGGTCGGGGTAGCCGTTGTAGGTCAGAGTTCCGACGCCGGCGATCAGGTATAGGCCCGGCAAGGCATCCTTGAAGGGATACAGCAGGCCGTTGACCACGACGCCCCTGCGTCTGCCGCCGCCCGGATACCCGCCGTAGATGGCGCCGACCTCGAACCCGTAGAACCCCTTGCGATAGCCGACGAGCAGATCGCCTTCGCCGCCGTTCTTCTGCTCGCTGTCGTCGGAGCCCACATAGAAGCCCATCGGTGCCACGTAGACGCCGTTGGTGAACGGCGTCTTCTCGGTGGCCGTCGCATCGGTGGCTGCTGCATCGGCGGTGGCGGCGTCATCGGCCCACGCACTGCCGGCCATCATCAGGGCCGTTGCGGAGCCGAACGCCGCGGCCAGAATCATCGTTTTGATTTGCATTATTTCTCTCCCGTCTTAGTGATCGCAGTTCTTGGTCTCACGATCAGAAGGACCAATCCAGCCTGAGGTTGTACTGGAGTTGTGGCGCGACTCGGTAGTTGGTTCCGAAGTCGGTGCCGATCACGCCCGCGGTATAAAACTCGTCGGTGAGATTGGTGCCGGCGGCCGTCACCTTGAGCCTCCAGGGTTCATACAAGTAGCTGACGTGAGCGCCGACCGTGTTGTACGAATGCTGGTGGAGCGGCTCGGTATTGGACGCACCCAGAAAATAGCCGGAGTTGAAGTAGTAATCCGCGCCGACTTCCAGCGGGCCACCGGTGATTTCGAAGAGCTTGGTGAACGCAGCCGCGCTGGTGACTTTCGGCGAGCGGGTGATCCGGTTGCCGGTGTAGTCGTTGGCGCTTGAGAACAGGCCCGTCTTCCCGTCGAAACCCGAAGCCGATGTGTAGTTGAGGTATTCGGCCTTCTGCAGCCAGCAGCCGTTCAAGCTCGCTTCCAGACCATCGACCAGGCTGGGAAAGACCTTGGTCGTGATGTCGAAATCCAGGCCGCGGATTTCCGCCTTGCCGGCGTTTTCAAAAGACACCGCGCCGCCGTTGACCAGCGAGACGAACTGGGTTTGCAGCTCGTCGATACGATAGTAGAACGCTGCGGACGACAGGCGCAGGTTGTTGTCGAACAGCGTCGATTTCAGGCCCACTTCATAGGCCGTGGTCTTCTCTGGCTTCACATATTCCGGAGGCAGGTAGATCGCATAGGTGTTGTAGGCGTGGGCCTTGACCGCCTCCTGATAGGACACGTAAACCAGGGTGTCATCCAGGAAGGGATGAAAGTCAAGCGTGACCTTGGGTGTCAGGCGCTTGGTGCGGTCATGATTGGGGATGATCTCGCCGTCCTGGGTACGGGCAACAGTCCATGGCAGGAGCGGTACGAACAAGCCGCCGTCGACCTGCAGACTGGTGGTGGAGTTCACCACGTGGCGCTCTTCGTTCTGATAGCGGGCGCCGACGGTGAGGGATACCCAATCGGTGAAACGGCCGGTCAGCTGCAAGTATTCAGATGTGGAGAACGTGCCGGCCAGCGCCTCGTCCTCGACCGTGTAGAACGGGTTCTTGATCGCCGTGGATCCAGCCGGCAACCGCGAACTCAGCTGCGCCAGATCGCCGTTGGGGCCGAACACGTTATCGAGTACCGCCGTGAACTCGGGGGGGAGCACCAAGGGCAGTCCGTCAGTGCCCACCAGGTTCGCCGGATCGAGGTTGCCGACCGTCACCCGGATCGGCGAGAAGCCCTGCTTGTTCTGGTAGTAGAACACGCCGCCGGTAAAGGTCAGCCACTCGGAAAACGGGCTGGATGCGTTCGACAGGATCTGGAATTCCGCCTCCTTGATCAGCGCGTAGTGGCCGATGATGTTGAACGACACCAGCGGCTTGTCAGAGCCGTCGAAATCGTAGTTGAACGGCTGACGGTCCTTCTGTTCGCTGTACAGCAGCTTGGTGTCGAAATAAGGCGTCGCGTACCGGCCTTCAAACTGAAAGACCTGAATGTTGGAGTTCAGATACAGATTCTCATCGACGTGTGACTCATACCCTTTATGTCCGGGAGGCGTCTTGATGCCCAGCGCCTGTCCCAACGGACTGGGAAACAGGTTGCTCGGAAAATCACTGTTGCTCTGGCCATGCGACTTGGTGTATCCGAGCACGATGTCCAGGTCGTCGATGGGAGCCAGACGGACCTTGAGCTTGAAGCCAGAAGCGACTTCAGTTTCCAGCGGCTTGCCGGCAGCGGAGCTGTGCTTGTAAAGCGGCGAATCAGAGGTCGAATAGAAGCCGCTGACATTGAAGGCCAGCTGATCATTGATCGGCACATTGGTGTATATGGACGACTTGATCAGGTTGAAGTCACCGACGGTGGACGATACGTCGGTAGAGGCCTCCTGAAAATCAGGCTCCTTGGTGAGCACATTGATCGCGCCGCCCACGGCGTTGCGGCCAAAGAGAGTTCCCTGTGGGCCTTTCAGCACTTCGACGCGTTTCACCGCGCCGAACTCCTGACTAAAGGACGGCGAGAAGGAGTAGTAGACGCCGTCGATATAGTTGGCGATGCTGGGGTCGGCGGTAAGAAACGCCTCGGTGCCTACGCCGCGCAGGAAGATCGTGGTGAAGCCGGCGTTCGATGCGATATCCAGACCCGGCGTTGCACGCTGCAGCCCCGCCTGATTGGTGATACCCCGCGCCTCCAAAGCCTCTGGACTGAAAGCCTGCACGGCAATCGGCACGTTCAACAATTTTTCTTCGCGCTTCTGGGCAGTAACGATGATTTCTTCGACAAGGCCGCCTCTTGGCGCTCTGGTCTGGGTCGCGACCGGATCGTCCGATACCACCGCGGCGGTATCCGCCTCTACAGGATCGACCGATGCGGCAGAAGCAGGGGCTTCACCTCCGGCCGCGGCCCCTGGCTGAGCAAGCACGCCCGGTGCTGGGACGACCAACAGCAACGACACAGCAAGCTGCAAAGACTTGTTCATCACAGACTCTCCTCCGCGTACTTCATTCTTAATAGTCGGAGCACTGACTCAGACGTCGGCTGCATGCGCTCGCTTGAACTCAAGGGCAAACCGCACAACGGCTGCAATCACTCCGCGAAATATTTAGTACCGATCCACAGTGCTTGATCAGACTCGGTTCGATTCGTCCCTGGTGAATGATGACCACCTTGATCGACCGAATTTGCTGCAGGCCAGCATCATCCCTTATCGCATAACCAAACAACTATTTGTTTGACTCTAGAGCGGCTGAATGCCGTCGTCAAGCGCAAATCCGAGAAAATTTTTTAGGCGGTGTCGTCCCGCGAACAGGATGACGCCTTTGTCACATTAAAAACAACCAATTGTTTTTTTGCAGTGAAGAATATATGGTGTTCTGGATCGCGTATAGACGATCAATCTCTAAAGACTTCAGGAGCGAGAAATGCGAACCAAGCGTTTTGTTATCGGCGCCTTGTGCGTAGCGTCTGTGGTGTTCTGTGGTCTGGCCGAAGCGGCCGTCCAGGAAGCGGCGATCACAAAATTCACCAAGATATTGGTCGGCATCAAGACGCCCTTTGGAGCGCTCGGCAATGTCTATCTGGGTGAGTTACCGGTTCTGGGGAAGCTGACAGGCCAGGTCCCGGTGATACCTGACATCACCCCGGCATTAGGCTTGAACATCCTGGGCGCTGGAAACCCCTTTTTGCCAGGCCTGTCGTTCCCAATCGTGGCTCCAAACGGTATCGGCAATCGATAGGCGCCAGGCATCAAGCGCTGCCTGCACGTGAATGGATGATGCGACGAACGCGAGCGTCGCAGGCCACCATTGGCATCAAGCGCTTGCTGCAAGGCGGTAGGATCACGACCGCTTCGTGCACCGAACCGGATGTCTACCGTGTCAGCAGTAAATCGCGGTTCCTGGTGATGTACTCGATATTGGAGCTGTCGATCTGCGAGCCGTAGCCGATGCGGCCGTTGAGGTTCCAGCGCATCAGGCTCTGGTAGTACACCATCGCCGGGAAGGGCGCCCAGGCCGACGCGTTCATCGCCGCGCCCGTGAAGTGGAAGCGCTTGCCGCGCACATCGACGATCTCGCATTCGGTGCTCATCGGGATGTGATAGCGCCGCTCTGATCGTCCCTTGATCTCGGTGAGGCCGTAATACTGATCACCTTCGAGCACGAAGCCGCTGATCAGCTCGCCGTAGCTTTCCGAATGCGCGGGGTCGATCTCGGCAAACAGATGGAAAGTCATGTCGCGGCCATAGCTGCCATGTAGCCAGGTCGTGTTGCGATTGCCCGATTCGCTACGCTGGCCCCAACTGCGGTCGCCGGTATCCACGCAATCCACCTTGTAACGCTTGCCACGGATGATGGCGTCGCCGGTCACATGGCCGGTTACTTCGTAGTGGCCTTTCATCGCCTGATCCCAGGCGGCGCCGGGACGCCGCGCCGCCATTGGATCCATCTCGGGATCGTTGATGTCGAAGGGACCGGCAAACAAGCGGTAATCGAGATGCAGCTCGGTGTTGTCGTTGCCGATGTAGTCGATGCGGTAATACTTGAGCGGCTCGACCGCTTTGATGCTGAGCCCGTTGGGCAGGCTGTAGTCGAGCAGCGATTTGGGGCAGGGCAGATGCTGCCAGTTGTCGACATACAACTGGTCGTGCCAACTCGATGTGATGCGATCCTGGATGGTGATATCGGCCATCGCCGCGCCGACCATCGGCCTGGCACAAACGTAGATCGTGCCGCTGATGCGCGCCTCGGGGATATTGAAGGCGAACAGATTGGTTTCGGCCCAATCCCAGGGCGAGTCTTTGGTGTGATGAAACTCGGCGTCGATGGCGGTCAGCACTAAGATTCCCCTTTACCTGTTTTGAAACTTGTTTTGAATAGGGATGCGATGTCGGGCAGGCTCGCGCGATCGGCGTCGAAGTTGTTGGCGCCGAACCAGACGCGATTTCGCAAGGAATGCTCCTTGGCATGCGCAAATACCGCCGATGAGATGGCGGCTTGGCTGGCCGTGTCGCCATCAACACGGCTGGCGCGCATCAGATCTTCCATCGCCTGATTGATGCGGCGGATCGCATCCTGGCGATCTTCGATCTCGCCGATTTCACCCAATACCGACCGCGTCGCTTGCGCGGCACCGCTGATCCGCGGCCCACCTTGCGCGAGTGGCAGCAGTCGATCGGCCAGCGCGGTGGCGGCGAGCAGTTCCATGCGGTCGTAGTCCACCGCCCGGTCGAGCTGTCCGCGGATCAGCATGAGGTGGGCCATCACCAGTTGCGCCTGTTCACGCGCCAGGTTTTTGTCGGTTCCGATCGCCGGCAGCACGATGTCGCTGAGCGCCTGCATCATGCTGTCGATGCGAAAGGCTATGGATGGCGTCATGCGCACGACCGCTCTTCGAGCGGTCCCTCTTCGATCAGGCGGCAGAGTTCGGAGACGAACACGTGCCCGCAGGGGACCAGCCAAGTCTGCAAGACGTTCTGATGGTTGTGCGCCGCCACCGCGGTGCGATAGGCGCTGCCGAGCATGATGATCGACACCTTGTAGCTGTTGAGCACTTCGTAGAAATGCAGAGTCTTCAGATTGATCTTGCGACCGGTCGCGGCGGTATAGCGATCCAGAAACTGCTGGCGCGACATCAGGCCCGATACCAGGAACTTCCCCTGCTCGTCGAGATGACCGAAGACCTTGCAGGTGATCCAGGCGACGTCATCGTGGAAGTCGCCCAGATGCGCCAGCTCCCAGTCGAGCACCGATGAGATCGTGCGGCGGCTTTCGTCGATCAGATAATTGCCGGTGCGATAGTCACTGTGGCAGAAAACGAAATCGGTGCAGCTCGGCATGTTGTCACGCAGCCAGCCTTCGGCTGCGGCGATCAGCGGGTTCGGGTCCACCGCGTCGTCCAGCCAGACCTGGGTCCACCAGTCGATCTGGCGACGCGCCGCCTGCTGCGGGTCGGCGTCCGGCACCGCATAAGACGGCAGTTCGGCACGGCGCCAGTCGAAGGCGTGAATCGCCACCAGGTGCTGCATGAAAGGCGCGGTCAGCGTCTCGCGCCAATCCGCGCCGACATCGATCCCCAAACCGGAGACATTGCCGCCTGGGGCACCCGCCGGCTTGGTAACGCCGCCTACAAAGGAGGTGATGACGGCCGGCGTGCCGAAGTGAGTGCCGTCGGCATCGAGCCAGATCGCACGCGGCACCGGCACCGTGTGCTCGAACGCGCGCAAGGCCTCGAATTCCCGGCAGCGGCTGGTTTCGACTACCGACTCCGGCGGGTCCATGCGCAATACCTGACGTTCACGGCTGCCATCCGCCGCGACCAGGTCGTAGCGAAACTGCTCCTTGGAGGCGCCACCGGCGAGCCGCGCTAACTCTTCGACACCATGGCCGGCATAGCCCTGCTGCTGCTTGAGGAAAGCCTGCAGCAGCACCTGCACTTCAGCCTCGGTCCGCGGCCGATAGGCCGCCCCTCCCCGCTTGAGCCGCTTGTTCGCCAGAACCGCTGCGATCGACGGCTCCACATCCAGAGCGGCCTCGGCCGGCGCGCTCCCCGTTCCGCTACCCATACCGGCTCCTCTCCAGAAAACCAGCTACCTTCTTCTGTCACGCAACCACATTAATACAACTGTTTGTTTTTTTATAGGTGGCGGACGAAAATCGCATAGACGGAGCTGCCGGTTTCTTGGCAGTACGCGCTGGACCGAAAATATATCGACGAGAACATGCAGTGCTTCTGGTGGGCCCTGCCGGACTTGAACCGGCAACCTATGGATTATGAGTCCACTGCTCTAACCATTGAGCTAAAGGCCCTTGCTCAGAAACTGACCTCGGGGCGAAGTGTGAGGCTGGATTTTATGGGTCGACGGATCCAAGCATCGCGAGTGCGCTGCTGCAACCAGTGAGCCAAAAACCTTGACGACGACGCGGCGCGGAATCATAGCGACGTGGCGCTAGTTGCGCACGACTTTATCCACGCCCTCCAGGCGCAGCAGGCGCCGCATGATCTTCGCCAGATGCGTGCGCGAACGCACCGTGATGATGAAGCGCATCTCGGTGGATTCGCCGCCGGAGCGGTCCGGCATGTGCACGTTTTCGATGCTCGATTCTTCGCTGGTGATGTCGGCCGTCACGCGCGCGAGCAGACCGCGCTTGTTGGCGGCGAACACGCGCATCTCCGACAGGTAATCGCCCGTTACCTTCTCCGACCAGATCAGCGGGATCCAGTCTTGCGGACGCGCCTTGGCGTGCTTGCAGTCGACGCGGTGGATAACGATGCCGCGGCCAACGGAAACGTTGCCGCGGATGTCGTCGCCCGGGATCGGCCGACAGCAGCGCGCGTAATCGACGACCAGTCCTTCGGTGCCTTCGATCGCCAGCGGCGCGGCGGTGGACGAATCGGTCTTGATCGCGCCCGGCTTCTCGGTCAGAAAGTGCCGCGCCACCAGGGGCGCAAGGCGCTCGCCGCTGCCGATGGTGGCGAACAGCTCTTCCATGTCCTTGAGGTTGAAGGCCTTGAGCACCGGCTCGACGGCTTCCTCGCGCAGCTTGCCCAGCGGCACGCCCAGATCGCGCATGGCGATCTCCAGCAGGCGCCGGCCCAGGCGCACGGCCTCGTCCTCGCGCTGGTTCTTGAGGAAGTTGCGGATGTGGCTGCGCGCCTTGGCGGTCTTGACGAAATTGAGCCAGGCGGCGTTGGGCCGCGCATGGCGCGCGGTGATGATCTCCACGGTCTGGCCGCTGCGCAGCGGCGTGTTAAGCGGCTCCAGGCTGCCGTCGACGCGCGCGGCCACGCAGCGATCGCCCAGCTCGGAATGCACCGCGTAGGCGAAGTCCACCGCCGTCGCGCCTTTGGGCAGGCGCCGGATCAGCCCTTTGGGCGTGAACACGTAGACCTCGTCGGGGAACAGATCGACCTTGACGCCCTCGATGAAGTCGAGCGATCCCGCCGTGCCGATGGTGTCGAATAGCCCGCGCAGCCATTCGTTGGCCCGCACCTGCGGCGCCGACGCGCCGTCCTTGACGCCGCCGAGCTTGTACTGCCAGTGCGCGGCGATGCCCGAGTCCGCGATGTGGTGCATCTCGCGCGTGCGGATCTGCACTTCGATCTTGTGGCCCTGCGGGCCGATGCACGTCGTGTGCAGGCTCTGGTAGCCATTGCCCTTGGAGTTGGCGATGTAGTCATCGAAGCCGCCCGGCACCGGCTTGTAGACGTGGTGCACCACGCCCAGGGCGCGATAGCAGTCGTCGAGCTTGGCGCAGATGATGCGGAAACCCAGCAGGTCCATCACCTGCAACAGGCGCATCTTCTTGCGCCGCATCTTCTGATAGATGCTGTAGAGATTCTTCTCGCGCCCGACCACGGTGGCGCCGATGCCTTCTTCGCGCATCGCCTTGGCGATCTTGGTTTCAACATCGCGGATCAGTTTCTTGGAATCACCGATCTGTTCGTCGACGGATTTTTCCAGCACCCGGTAACGCTCGGGATACATGTTGGCGAACGCCAGATCCTCCAGCTGCGTGCGGATGGTGTTGATGCCGAGGCGCTGCGCGATCGGCGCGTAGATCTGCATCGTCTCCTTGGCGATGCGGCGGCGCTTGTCGGGCTCCATCGATCCAAGCGTGCGCATGTTGTGCAGACGGTCGGCGAGCTTGACCAGGATCACCCGCAAGTCCTGCGTCATCGCCAGCAGCAGCTTGCGGAAGCTCTCGGCCTGCAACTCGGCGCGCGACAGGCCTTCGACCTTGCCGATCTTGGTCACCCCTTCAACCAGGTCCGCCACGTCCTTGCCGAACGCCATCGCCACGCGATCCTTGGACACGCCGGTATCCTCGATCACGTCGTGCAGGATCGCGGCGATCAGCGTGGTCGCGTCCATGCGCATCTCGGCGAGGATGCGCGCCACCGCCAGCGGGTGATAGATGTAAGGCTCGCCGGAGCTGCGGTTCTGCCCGGCGTGATACTTGGCGCCGAACTCGTGCGCGCGCCGCACCTCGTTGATTTGCTCCGGTGGCAGGTATTCCTCCAGCACTTTGGCGAGCGCATCGATGTTGAACTCGCGCACCACGCTGCGCGTGCGCAGCGCCGAGCTCAAGCGATTGATCACCGGGAGATCCATGAATCGACTATATCAGCGCACTCTCGCGATCATTCAAGACTGCGTTTCAGACGCGTCAAAGAACAAATGCCGCGCCGGCTGATCGAAGTCCGCCAACGGCGATTCTGCCCGCCGTCGCGCATCGCGGGAGCCACCGCCTCGGCGTTAACCGAGTTGATCAAGGACATCGCCATCCCGCATGTGTCGCAAGCGCACGCGAAGCCGCCAGTTTCGGGGCGAACCATGCTCTGTTCCAGTGATGCGGCCGTAGTCGGTCTCGACCACTGGAAAGCTCTGGGGCCGCATCAATCGAATGTCCGGTCCAAACGCAGCAGCAGCACCTTGCGATCGTAGTCGTAGCGCTCCACGGTCGACCGGTTGTCGCTGTAGCGATAGTCCAACCGGAGGCGCCAGGCGGTGTCCAGCCTCAGCGCAGCCGCTACTGCGCCCTGCGCCAATTGGTCGACGCGCCGCTGCCCGACAATCGTTACACCCTCGACCTGGCGGTTCACGCCCGCAAACCGGCTGTGGCGATACCGCGCGGCCCAGTCCACGGAGAGCGACGGCGTTAGCCAATAGGTGAGCTGCGCGTCGACACCGTGCCGCGTCGGCGACTCGCTGAAAAACTCGTCGCCCAGGCGCAGGCCGCGGCGATCATCGACCTCCGCTTCGTACTGGAACGCGACGCGCCAAAGCCCGGCGGTGTACCGGTAACTCAGCTCGCCGCGCTGGCTGTGGCCATCCACATAGCCGTATCCCTTGCTCCCTTGATCCGGCTTGGTCGATAGCGCAGACCAAAGCTCGACGCGCCGATCGAACGCTCGGCGTCGAGATTCAGGCCGGCGGCGTTCTGGAAATCATCGGCGGCCAGCCATGCCGTTTCGGCTTCGACCGCGGCGCCCAAGTGCCAGCCGGACCAACGCGCGTTGCCACGCAAGCCGAGCTGCGCGCTGGTCTGGTCCAGTACCTGATCGGGCTCGTAGTCGCGACGATAGACACTGCCGTTCAACTCGCCATCGCCCGCTTCGTCCAACCGATAGCGCGCCGCGGCCGATACCTCCGCGAACGCGGCTCGCCGATCGACGTCGGCGATGCGCACGGTGTCGGACGACTGCGTCCGGTTGCTGTCGACACCGCCGCCTGCGCTGGCCAGCGCCGACCATTTCGAAATCGCCGGCGGCGCGTCGAGCGTTCGCAGCGCGAGTTCGGCGAGCTGGCGCAATTCGATGGAATCACTGATCGCTTGCGTGGTGCGCCAGTGCGCTCTCGCCTGCTCCGGGTGGCCCGATTGCGCGGCCACCAGGCCGAGGTGATATTCCGCTGCCGCGGCCAAGCTCGCGCTTGCGCGCAGGCTCTCGAAAGCTGCCTGCGCCAGTGCGTAGTCGCGCAACTTGTAGTAACTCAGTGCGAGATTGAAGCGCAGCGTCTCGCTCTGATCACCCTGTGTTTGCGCCTGGAGAAAGCAGTCCCGCGCCAGACCATAGTCACCGGTGCGATAGGCCGCGATCCCGGCGTTCAAGAGCCCCGTTGCCGCGGACGGATCGTCCGCCCTTGCCGGTACGGACCACGACATCACCACCGCACTTGCAAGCAGCCAGGTCGACCACAGCCAGCGGTGCCGGGGACGGATGCGATCTGCCAGGCTCTGATCCCTGAAGCGGGCGCACAACCAACGCGAAGGAGCCCATAGAGTGCCTTGTTCTCGTGGTTTTTAGCCACTACCGACGCGGGATGGCACAAGCCAGGCGAGGCGCCCGCCTTTTTTGCGGAAAGGCCCCTACTCCAGGCGCTCTGTCCTTCTCACCAACAAGGTCGCTTTATATCGATCGAACTGCGAACGATCGAGCGGATGCGCCGTGTCGGGATAGGGATTGAGTTCGAGCAAAGTGATGCCGTAGTCCATGTACTCGGCGAAGTTGACGCTGCCAAAGTCATTGATGCTGAGAACCCGCATCTCTGCGACCGAGTTCCCCTTGGACACCATGAGCGTCACCGTGACTCGACCGGCCACGATGCATGCGGCGCCGATCGGACACCGCGAGTCGCTGACGTCGGTAAAGGCCAGGCGCAGATCCTCGCCGTCCAGAGTGACCTGCTCGCCGAACCCGATATCGAATTCCTGATCCAGTATGGGCGGGTCGGACTGGTGACCCGCGCAGCTGATCAGTATCAAAGCGGCGATCGTCGACAGTAGGAGAGATTTCATCGCTCAGGGCTTTGGCGAAACAGGTGGCGGTGGGACGCCGGTCGTCAGGGCGGCGCGGGATTGCCCGCCGTCGCCCCGCAGGAGGGAATCGGCGATGGCGTCCTGATAACCCGATGCGCCATCCATCGACAGAGGCGCGGAACCGGGCCGATTGACCGCGGTCGGCAGCGCGATGCGCGAGGTCGCGCCCTGGGGCGTCTCGCCCGGAGCGATCACGTCCATCTCCAGGCCATCGAACGGGCCCTTGGCCCATGCCGGCGATGCGAACAGCAAGCTCGCGACGGCCACGGCGCACAGACCATTGCCGAGCTTAGACACGCGGCATTCCATCGGGCGCCGTCTGCACGCGCACCGAGAACTGGCGGCGTTCATCGCCCAGTTTCAGGCTCGCGGTCAGCGTGCCGCCGCGGCTGACGAGCACCGGCAACTCCAGCAGATTGGGGCCGGACCGCAGGTCGGTCTGCCAGATCAGCCGATGCTGATCGGGATAACCAGCCAGCTCCACGCCGTCGGGCAGATGCAGTTCGATGGTCACGCCCGGCAGTGCCTTGTCGCTGCGGAACAACAGGCGCACCGACTGCACCTGCGAGGGACGACCGGAGGCGACCAGGGCGATATGGATCGGCCGGCCGGCCTGCGGCTCGCGGTCGCGCGTCGACCACAGACCCAGTGCCAGCATCAGGCTCGCCGCCGTCGCCCACAGCACCGCGCGACGCTGCGCCGTGTGCTGCGGCCTGGCACGCGCATCGACGCGATGCGCCTTCGCCAGCACCCGCGTGGCGAAGCCGGCGCGCGGCGCCGGGATCGGCAACGTGCGCAGCTGGCGTTGCAGAAGGGATTCGAATTCGAGCCGCGCCCGGCACTGCGGACAATCCTCCGCATGCGCAAACATCCGCGCCTGGCGCTCGGCGTCAGGCGCTTCATCGAGCAGTTCGCGGAAGTCATCGCAGTTCATGGGTCAGTTTGGCCGGACGCCGAGATCACAGTCGAACGGAAAGCCTTCGGGATCGCTGCAAGTGTTGTCCTGCAACCTGGGAGACTTGCATTCGCTGCTGACGATTCGATTCTCGCCGTGCTCCTCGAAATTTCCATATTGTCCGTCGATGTGAATGCTGAAGACCGTTCCCGAGCGGTCGGTAGTCAACGCGATCGCGCCAAGCGAATCGATACCCTGTAGCTGATAGATCGCGTAGGCGGGCAGGGCGTGTAAATGCTTGTCGGCGAGACAGCAATTGACTGGCGAATGGTCGTCCCCAAGCTCCGCGACACCACAGTCGATGGCCGCGCGTCCCGCAGTTCTCTCTGCTACCGCGCCGAGATCGGCGAATGCCTGGTCCATGACCTCACGGGCGGATGTCACGCCTTCGCTGGAGCCGCATCCGGCTAAGAGCAAACACAGCACAACTCCGATTTGTCCTTGCTTGATCATCGTGTTCCTTTCGTGATCACTCAGATGCAAGCGGTGTCTTGATATTCCGGCAGCTCGTCCACCGCCAGGAATCCGCGCGCCTCGGCGTCGGACAGGTTCTGCGAATGGATGCTGTAGACATTGATCTCGCCTGAGGCGCAGCCGCAGGCAGCGCACCGCACCAGGCCGTCGAATGCCTTCTGCGCGCAGATGACGTCAATCCCGGCCGAGGTCAAGTCCATCGACATCGTCGCTAGCGGGACACCGTTGCCGGCGCATCGCAGGGCGCCGCTGCCTTTGAAAACTTTCGTGATCGGTGACCGAACCGGGCCGCCGTCGCCGCAAGCGGCCAGCCCGAACGCCAGTACCAAGCCGCAGACGGTGCGCGCGAAAACCGGCGAAGCGACGACGATCATGGGCTTGCTCCTGTAAGACGCGTCATCTAACACGCTCTGGCGAGTCGCCGGTTCCGTCAGCAAACGTCGCATGCGCGCGCGGGCTCGGTGCAGGCGCGATTTGATGGTGCCGAGCGGCAGGTCGTGCGCCGCCGCCAGCTCGTCCAGGCTGTAGCCCTCGATGTCGTGCCAGGCGATGACGGCGCGCTGCTCGGCGGGCAACCGCTGCCAGGCCGCGGCGAGACGACGCTGCGACAGCAGGCGCTCGGCGCCCTGTTCGGGAGATTCGCTGGACTCGTCGATCAGCTGGTCGAGAATCGCGACGTCGCTGGTGCCCATGCCGATGGCCGAAACTTCGCGGGCGCGGCGGCGCGCGTCGTCGACGAACAGGTTGTACAACGCGCGTGCCAGCCAGGGGCCGAGAATGTCGACCTGTTCGAGTTTTTGCAGTTGCGGGATCAGCTTGATCAGCAGGTTCTGCACCAGGTCTTCGGCGTCGTCGCGCGATCCGGTGAAGCGGTAGGCCGGTCGATAGAGCCGCTCCAGGTGCGGCCGCAACAGCGCATCGAACCGATCGGCCTGGCGCCGCGCTCCCATTGCCCCGAACACTTGCATGGCCGATGTTAATCGTCTGCGGCCGACAGCGGCCTCGATCGGATGACACGCTGGAATCGCGTGCAGGGTTCCACGCAATCCAGGCTCGGCCCCGATCATGGCGAGGCATACTGCGGACAATGCCGACGCTGACCGAACTCCAGGCCTGGTACACGCGCCGCAACTGGACGCTGTTCGACTTTCAACGCCAATGCTGGGACGCCTACGCCGCCGGCGAATCCGGGCTGGTGCACGCGCCCACCGGCGCCGGCAAGACGCTGGCGGCGTGGCTGGGCGCGCTGCTGCAGGCGCGTGGCGAAGACGAGCCTCTGCGCGTGTTGTGGATCACGCCGATGCGCGCGCTCGCCGCCGATACCGCCGCGGGTCTGCAGCAGGCCAGCGACGAATTGATGGCCGGCTGGAAAGTCGAGCTGCGGACCGGCGATACCGGCAGCGCGGCGCGCGCGCGCCAGCGCAAGCGCCTGCCGCAGGCGCTGGTGACGACGCCGGAATCGCTGTCGCTGCTGCTGTCCTACGCCGATCTGATTCCGCAGTTCAGCGGGGTGACGGCGGTCATCGTCGACGAGTGGCACGAGCTGCTCGGCAGCAAGCGCGGCGTGCAGACCGAGCTGTGCCTGTCGCGGCTGCGCAGCCTGTCGCCGGGGCTGCGCACCTGGGGCCTGTCGGCGACGCTGGGCAATCTCGCCGAGGCTGCGCAGGTGCTGGTCGGCGCCGGCCGCGCGGCGCGCATTGTCGCCGGTGTGGTGCCGCGCCGGACCCTGATCCAGACGCTGATCCCGGAGCGCATCGAGCGCTTCGCCTGGGCCGGGCACATGGGCTTGCCGCAACTGCCGCAGGTGGTCGCCGCCCTGCATGCGGCGCGCAGCTCGCTGGTATTCACCAACACGCGCTCGCAGGCCGAGCGCTGGTTCGAAGCGCTGCGCGGCGCACTGCCCGACTGGCCGATCGATCTGCATCACGGCTCGCTGGACGCCAAGCTGCGGTTGCAGGTGGAGACCGGCCTGAAGGAAGGCCGCTTGCGCGCGGTGGTCGCGACGTCGAGCCTGGATCTGGGCGTGGACTTCACGCCGGTGGACCAGGTGATCCAGATCGGCGGGCCCAAGGGCGTGGCGCGGCTGCTGCAAAGGGCCGGACGCAGCGGGCATCAGCCGGGCGCCGTGAGCCGCATCGTCTGCGTGCCGACCCTGGCGCTGGAATTGGCCGAGTTCGCCGCGGCGCGCAGCGCCGCCGAACAGGGGCTGATCGAATCGCGCCAGCCGCTGCGCAACAGTCTCGACGTGCTGGCGCAGCACATCGTCAGCCTGGCGCTCACCGGGCAGATGAGCGCGGCACAGGTGCGCGCCGAGATCAGCGCGACGCACGCCTATGCGGATCTGTCGGACGCGCAGTGGAACTGGGTGCTGGACTTCGTCACCCGTGGCGGCGCGGCGCTGGCGGCGTACCCGCAATATCGCAAAGTGGTGGAACGGATGGGGCTGTTGCACGTCGACGATGCGACGCTGGCTCGGCGCCATCGCATGGCCGTGGGCACCATCGTCTCCGACCAGATGATGCGCGTCGCGTATCGCCGCGGCGGATCGCTCGGGCAAGTCGAGGAAAGCTTCATCGCCAGGCTCAAGCCCGGCGACGGTTTCATCTTCGCCGGACGCCGCGTCACGCTGGTGCGGGTGCGCGACATGACCGCCACAGTGCAGCCGGCGACCAGCGGCAGCATCGTGCCGCGATGGATGGGCGGGCGCATACCGCTGTCGTCCGAACTGGCGCAGCACCTGACGGCGCTGCTGGCGCTGCCGGCGGTGACGCGCGACAAGATCCCCGAGCTGCGCGCGCTGGCGCCGCTGCTGGAGCTGCAGGCGCGCTGGTCGCAACTGCCGGCGCCGGGCGTGCTGCTGATCGAGCGTGCGCGCTCGCGCGAAGGCCAGCACTGGTTCGTCTATCCGATGGCCGGGCGCCAGGTGCACGAAGGCCTGTCGGCGCTGATGGCCTGGCGGCTGGCGCAGATCGCGCCGCTCACCTGCAGCTTCTCGGTCAACGATTACGGCTTTGAAATCCTCGCACGCCAGTTGCCCGCGCTCGATGCGCAGGGCCTGCGCGTGCTGCTGTCGGTGGACGCGCTGGAGCGCGATCTGCTGGCCGGCCTCAATGCCTCGGAGATGGCGCGGCGCCGCTTCCGCGAGATCGCGCGCATCGCCGGACTGGTGTTCGAGGGCTATCCCGGCGCCGGCAAGACCGCCAGGCAAGTGCAGGCGTCGAGCGGCCTGATCTACGACGTGCTGGTGCGCTACGACGCCGGCAATCTGCTGGTGGACCAGGCGCTGCGCGAGGCGCTCGAACAGCAGCTGGACTATCGCCGTCTGCGCGACACGCTGACGCAGGTGGGCGCAGCGAGAATCGAGATCGTCGACGTCGAGCGCTTCACGCCGCTCGCCTTTCCGCTGTGGGCCGACCGCATGAACCGCAATCGCGTGTCGACCGAGGCGATGCATGAGCGCATCCAGCGCATGCTGCTGGAACTGGAGGCGGCCGCCAGCGAGCCGCCGCCGCGACGACGCCGGGCGCCGCTGCGATGAGCGATACCCTGCTCATCGACATCGCCGGCGAGCCGGTGCTGCTCGACGCCGAGCGCGCGATGTTCGTCGCGCGCGACGCGACGCTGATCGTCGCCGACGTGCACCTGGGCAAGGGCAGCGTTCTGCGCCGGCGAGGGCTGGCGGTAGCGAGCGGTTCAACTCGCACCGATCTCGCGCGTCTGGACCTGCTGCTGCGTCGCCATCAGGCGCGGCGCCTGCTGGTGCTCGGCGATTTCTTCCACGCCGCGCTGGCCGCTGATGAGCCCTGGGCCGCTGACTTCGACGCGTTTCGCGCCGCGCATCCGACGCTGCGTATGGAGATCGTGCGCGGTAACCACGACCGGCCGTCACCGGTGCCGGCGCACTGGCGTCTGCATTGGCACGAGCAGGCGCTGATCGAGCCGCCATGGGTGTTCATGCACCATGCACGGCCGTCCTCACAGGGCTACGCGCTGGGCGGGCATGTGCATCCGGTGGTGGTGATGCGCGGCGCTCGCGACAAGCTGCGGTTGCCGGTGTTCTGGCTGGGTGCGGACTACGCCCTGCTGCCGTCCTTCGGCAGCTTCACCGGCGGCTACGAGATCAATCCGGCGCCCGGCGATCGAGTGATCGCGGTGACACCGGATCATCTGGTGGATTTAAGCGCCGCCTCGTTATGCTCCAGGCCATGAACCCGCATTTCCGCATCGCCACGCGCGAGGATCTGCCCGCCATCGTCGCGATCTACAACGCCACCATCCCGGGCCGCATGGTCACCGCCGACCTGGAGCCGGTGAGCGTCGAAGATCGACTGGCCTGGTTCGAAGCGCATCGCCCGGCGTCGCGGCCGCTGTGGGTGGTCGACTCTCCGGAGCATTCCGGTCTGGCGGCCTGGCTCAGCTTTACCTCGTTCTATGGCCGCCTCGCCTACGACGCCACCGCGGAGGTCAGCCTGTATGTGGACGAGAAACATCGCGGCGTGGGCCTCGGCCGCGCTTTGCTGCGCGCGGCGATCGCGCGGGCGCCGGAGTTTTCGGTGCACACGCTGCTGGGTTTCATCTTCGGCCACAACGACCCGAGCCTCTCCCTATTCGAAAGTGAGGGCTTCGCGCGCTGGGGTTGTCTACCCTGCGTCGCACGCCTGGACGGCGTCGAGCGCGATCTGCTGATTCTCGGACGGCGCGCCGGTTGAAACACGCTCAAAGCCATCGCCGGCGTTAACATGCGCGGACGAGAAAAGTGCGTCACCACCAAAGTGTTTTTTCTAAAATCAAGGATTGAGGGGAGACAACAGTGAAGCAGGGACTGGAGATGCAGAGCGGACCGGGTTTTCTGAAGCCCGCCATCATTGGCGTCATCGTCATCGCCGCCGGTGCCGCGGCCTACGTCAAGATGTCGTCGCACGACAAGAAGGCGCCCGCCGCCGAAACCGCCGCGGCCCAGACGACGGCCGTCGCCAGCGTTGATGACGGCAGCGGGCTCGGCCCGATCGATCCCGCCGCCGGCGCGTCGGTGCCCAAGAACCGGACGCTGGGCGACGGCAGCCTGGCCGGCACGACCGTCAAAACAGTAGTTCCACTCGCTTCGGCGCCCGCGCCGGCACCCGCCGCTGCAGCCCCGGCAGCGCCAGTTGCGGCCAGCGCGCCGCCGCCTGCGCCAGAGCCGGCACCGGAACCGGCAACGCCCGCGGAGCCGGCGATGATGTCGTCAGCCCCGGCCGAGGCGGTTACCGCGCCCGCCGAAAGCCCAGCGGCCTATACCGCGGTGAGTACCCCGCCGGCGAAGAAAAAAACCGCTCGCGCTGCCGCCGCACCGGCTGCCGCCGACGAACTAAGACCCTGGTGGAACGTCACGGCGGGCGATCCTCTGGTGGTGGAATCGGTGGGACAGGCGTCTACCGGCAAGTCGCTCGTGATCCGATTCAGCCAGGACGTTGCGGCTACCGCCGCGGCGGAAAACATCCGCGTCTACACCCGCGAAGGCAAGCCCATAGCGACTGCCTGGCAGACCGGCGAAAACGCGCGCGTGCTGCTGCTGCCTGATTTGAAGAAGGGCCGCTACACGGTGATCGTCAGTCGCGCGCTGGCCAGTACGCAGGGCCAGGCGATGGGTCGCGAGATCCACGGGCCGGCATACATCAACTGACGCCGGCGAAGAGAAAAAGACGCAGAAAAGAGAGCGGCGCCGCCGCTCTTTTTTTGCGCTTTCGAAGCAATACCGTGATTCATTCCAGCCTCAGCGAGGGTTAAGAGCGGGTTCACTGCCGATCTCCAAGATGGTCCCAGGCCCTTATCGGCCAACCAGGAGAAAGACATGTCAAACGGACTTGAAATGCAAACCGGCCCGCGCTTTTTGAAGCCGGCCATCCTCGCCGCCGTCGCCGTTGCCTTCGGCGTCACCGCTTACGCCATGACCTCATCGAAAGACGACGCCAAGGCGCCGGTCACGGCGGCAACCGACCAAACGGCGATGGCCGCAGCTGCGGACACTACGTCGTCGGCACCCGCTGACAACACGATGAACACCGAGACCGCCGCTGCCGGCAGCCAACAGATGTCGCAGCCCGCAGCTTCCGCGAGTTCCGGAATCGATCCGGCTGCCGGTTCTGCCGCCGCATCGATGAGCAGCCAGCCAAGCGCTGGCAATGCTTCTTCGCAAACTGCCGCCGTCGCGCCGGCTGAAGAACCTGCCGTTGCCGCTGTGGCCAGCAGCCCAACGGCGATGGCAAAAGAGCCGGCGAAAAAGGAGGTTGGTGAGATGGAGTCTGCGAGCACCGAGCCCACCGCCGCCGACATGGCGATGAGCGCGCCCGCCGACGATAAACAGAAGGTCGCCGTGGCCTCGCCCGCCCGTCATCAGAAAGCCAAGCTTCTGGCCCCGGCCAAGCCGCCGGCTGCCGAGGCGCTGCGTGCCTGGTGGCAGACTCCGGAGTCACCGCAGCGTCTGGGCGTTGAATATGTCGGACAGGCGGCCGATCAGAAGACCCTGGTGATCCGCTTCGATCAGCAGGTCACCGATCCGGCGGCGATGCAGAACATCAAGCTGCTGTCCGACAAGGGCGAAACGGTCGCCGCCACATGGCAGGCGGGTGATGACCCACGCGTGCTGGTCGCGCCCAATCTGCAGCCCGGCCGCTACACCGTGCTGATGGGGCCGGAACTTGCGAGCGTGCAAGGGCAGTCGCTGGGCACGCAGCTGCACGGGCCTGCGTTCATTCAATAGTTGCGGTCGCACCATCGAGACGGCGCCCAAGCGGCGCCGTTTTTTTTGTTTTTGGACGCAGTCAAAGCTTGCGGAATGTCACCACCAGTACGTCGCGATACGCCGGTTCGCCGGTATCGATCGGCTGCACCGGTGTGACACCGTGGTAAACGCGATGGTCGTCGATTAGCACCGCATCGAAGGCACAGGTCAGCGTGAAGCTGCCTAGCGGCGCGCCTTGTGGGGTATGGATGGTGGTGGTGCCGCTGGCGATGTTGCGGCGGCGCACCAGCATCACCAGCACGTAGTCGACGCCGTCGCGATGCAAGCCTTCCGGCGTCGGCATGCCTTCCGCGCCCGCCGCCGCCTCGATGCGGAACTGGTGGACTTGGACTTTCCAGGCAACCGCCGTCTCCAGAGCGCCGAAGAGCGCATGGCAGAACCGCAGCACCGACCGCAGCGTCTCGCTTTGGGCGATGGGCTCGTCGATCGGCTCGAACCACCGTGCCAGGCCACCATTGAGCGGGTTGTATTCCAGACTCTGGTAATGCGCCTGATGCGCCATGCGCCGAATGCCGGCCGGTGTCGCTTCGAACACGCCGTAGCGGCGACGCCGGTAGCGTCCGCCGTCGGCCATGTAAGCGTCGACCGGCATGCCGTCCCAGCTCGCGGCGAATGCAGCCCAGTCTGCAAGCGGACGGTTCGGCTCGAGCAACGCCTGCATACGCTCGCCATTAAGGAAAACATGGCCTTGCGCCTGCAACGCCGTCGCCAGATCGTCTGCACCGGGCAGCGAAGCGGGATCGGACGATGCGGCGGGCATGAAAGCTTCCAGGCGTCGGCCGCTCAGGGCCAAAGGGGGCGGATCATCCGCCGCGCTCCCGCGCCGGTCAACCGCGCGGCGTCGCCGGTTTCGGCCGATGGAAGTGCACGCGCTGTTCGGTTGCCGGGACGGGCTTGGGCTTGTCGCAGCCACCGCAACTGCCACATCCGCTGCCACAGGCCGCTGCGGCCAACGTTGCCGGTTCGCGCAGGCGCTGCGCGCGATCCGACTGGCCCAGTCGCTCAAACATGGACGCGGCGACAGCCCTCAGTCGCAGGGTGAATCGCCGCGGAATCCAGCGCCGCAGCAGGTAGAGTGTCGCGGCGAGCACGCAGGCGACGACGATCAGTTGTTGCAAGCCGGCTGCGGTGATCACGTCAGCACCTTTGCGATCTGGTAGGTGGCGAGCGACGCCAGGTAAGCCAGCGCGAACAGGTAGCCGGCGGAAATCGCCACCACGCCCCAGGAGTTAGTCTCGCGGCGGATCACCGCGAGCGTCGACAGGCACTGCGGCGCGTACACATACCAGGCCAGCAGCGACAGCGCGGTGGCGAGCGACCACTGCGCGGTGATCAGCGGGATCAGTTGCGAAGCCGCGTCATCGCCCGTCGTGGACAGCGAATACACCGTCGCCAGCGCACTCACCGCGACTTCGCGCGCCGCCATGCCTGGCACCAGGGCGATGCAGATCTGCCAGTTGAAACCGATCGGCGCGAAAATCACCTGCAGCGCGCTGCCGAGCATGCCGGCGAAGCTGTAGTTGATGGCCGGGCCCACCGCGCCGACCGGCGCCGCGGGATAGCTCGAGAGGAACCACAGCAGCACGCTCAGGGACAGGATGATGGTGCCGACGCGGCGCACGAAGATCGAGCCACGCTCCCACAGGCCGATGCTCAGATCGCGCAGATGCGGCAACCGGTAAGAGGGCAGTTCCAGCAGCAGCGCCTGCTGGCCGCCGACGTCGCGGCCGAACAGTTTCATGACGTAGGCGACGATCAGCGCCGAGGCGATGCCGGCGAAGTACAGCACGAACAGCACCAGCCCCTGCAGGTTGAAAAACCCCGCGACCTGGCGCTGCGGAATGAAGGCGCCGATCAGCAGCGCGTAGACCGGCAGCCGCGCCGAGCACGTCATCAGCGGCGCGACGAGAATCGTGGCGAGTCGGTCGCGCGGGTCCTGAATGCTGCGCGTCGCCATGATGCCGGGCACCGCGCAGGCGAAGCTCGAAAGCAGCGGGATGAAGGAGCGGCCGGTGAGACCGGCGCGCATCATCATGCGGTCGAGCAGGAACGCGGCCCGCGGCAGGTAGCCCGATTCCTCCAGCGTCAGAATGAACAGGAACAGGATCAGGATCTGGGGCAGGAACACCAGCACGCTGCCGGCACCGGCGACCACGCCGTCCACCAGCAGGCTCTGCAGCGGACCCGCCGGCAAGGCTCTGGACAAGCCCGCGCCGGTGACGTCGACCACATAGGCGATCGCGTCGATCAGTGGCGCCGCCCAGGAAAACACCGCCTGGAACATCAGGAACATCAGCGCGGCGAGAAGGCTCAAGCCCCACACCGGATGCAGCAGCACGCGGTCCAGCGCGTCGTCGAATTCGGCGATGCGCCGCGGCATCGACACACAGGCGGCAAGCAGGCGCACCACTTGTGCGTGCAGGTCGGCGTCGTCGGCAAGCGCCGCCGACACCGGCGGCAGCGCGGCGTCGAGCCTGGACAGCAGGTCGCGCGCGCCGCCGCGACGCACGGCGACGGTTTCCACCACCGGAATGCCGAGCAGGCGTTCCAGCCGCGCGCGATCGATGGCGATGCCGCGGCGCGCAGCGGCGTCGCTCATGTTGAGAGTCAGCAGCATCGGCAGGCCGAGGCGCTGCAGCTCGAGCACGAAACGCAGGTGCAGGCGCAGGTTGGTGGCATCGGCGACGCAGATCAGCAGATCCGGACGCGCCTCCTGCTCAAAGCGGCCCAGGCAGATGTCGCGCGTGATCGCTTCATCCGGACTGGTCGCCGCCAAAGAGTAGGCACCCGGCAGATCGAGAATCCGCACATTGCGGCCCGAGGCCGAGAGGTAATGCCCCTCCTTGCGCTCGACGGTGACGCCGGCGTAGTTGGCGACTTTCTGACGGCTGCCGGTGAGCTGGTTGAACAGCGCCGTCTTGCCGCAATTGGGGTTGCCGACCAGCGCGACGCGCAGGCTGTCCATCACGCAGCCCCGGCCCGCAACCGCACGCGCGCCGCCTCGGTGCGACGCAAGGCGAATTGTGTATAGCCGATCTGAACCAGCAGCGGATCGCCGCCAAACGGACCCAGCGCAACGATGCGCACGATTTCTCCCGCGACGAAGCCGAGGTCGCGCAGCCGCCCGGCGATCGGGTCGGGTTGCGCGGCGTCGTCGACCCCGCTGACGACGGCGGTCACCCCGCGGGAAAGTTCGGACAAGCGCATCGCGGACTTCAAGGAATGAGAACAATTCTTATTGTAGTCCAGTTTCGGACCGCCGACGACGCGACCGGATGCTGAAACGGCTCGAATCCCCCTAAATCCTCCTTAAATCCACTTAATGTTGCAGCCCATGCTTGGCTTGGGCTGGTCATCGCAAGGCCGGCCATCGATCACGGCGTCGAGCGCCGCGGCGAGATCGTCACCGGTCACCGGACGGCCGTTGCCGGGCGTCGAATCGTCAAAGCGGCCGGACCAAGCCAGGCGGCCATCGCGGCCGACGACGAAGAAGTCCGGCGTGCAGGCGGCGCCGTAGGCACGCGCCACGGCCTGGGTCTGGTCGAACAGGTAGGGAAAGCCGAAGCCTCGGGCTTTGGCCAATGCACCCATCGCATCGGGGCCGTCCTGCGGATAACGCTTGGCGTCGTTGCTGCTGATGGCGATGAACACCACGTCGCGCGCCTGATATTCGTACGCACGCCGCAGCAGCGTGTCGAGAACGTGCAGCACGTAGGGGCAGTGGTTGCAGATGAACATCACCACGCAGCAGCCGTCGCCGCGGAGCGAGTGCAGATTCACCGCGGTACCACTGATGGTGTCCGGCAGAGTGAAATCCGGCGCTACAGCGCCGCGCGGCACGACAAAGCTCGAAGCAGTGAGGGACATGGCGACGCTCCGCGTGAAGGTGTGCACGCAGTTTGGATCAGCCGCAAAGCGCTGTGCTACAAAACGCGTTGCGGGGGGAGTGTAGGAGGGGAGTCAGGTGATGGACGGGAAAGCATTGCTCGCGCTCGCGCTGTGCCTGCCGGTTCTGCTGAGCGCCTGCGGCAAGCCAGCGCCCGAGGTCGGGGCGACACGCGTCTTTCGTCATTCCGAAGACGGCGCGCCCACCTCGCTCGACCCGCTGCAATCCGCCAATGCGCAGTCGGCGATGCTGGTGCGCAATTGCTACGACACGCTTTACGCCTATCAGTATCTGGCGCGGCCCTATGTGCTCAAGCCCAACCTCGCGCGCGCCCTTCCCGAGGTGTCAGCCGATGGCCTGACCTATGTCATCCGCCTGAAGCCGGGCGTGCGCTTCATCGACGACGCCGCATTCACCGGCGGGCGCGGACGCGACGTCACCGCCGCCGACGTGGTGTATTCGCTCAAGCGGCACTTCGACCCCGACGCGCGCTCGCAAGGGGCCTGGCTCTGGCAACAGCGCATCGCTGGCCTCGACGCCTGGAAGGCGCGCGGCGCGCATTACGATGAAGCGGTCGAGGGCTTGCGCGCACGTGACGCGCAGACCCTGGAAGTGAAGCTGCTGCGGCCGTACCCGCAATTCGTGCACACGCTCACGCTGGCGTTTTCCGCGGTGGTGCCGCGCGAGGCGGTGGAGCGCTACGGTCGCGGTTTCGGGCGTCATCCGGTCGGATCCGGGCCGTTCAAACTACTGAGCCTGGACAGCGCCCGCGCAGTGCTCACGCGCAATGCCGGCTTTCGCGCCGAGCCGCTGAATCTGCGCGATGAAGGCTACGATCCGGTATTGCACGCGGCCTACGGCATCGGCGCACTGCAAGGTCGCTCACCACCTTTGGTGGATCGCATCGAGATCGACTGGATCGCAGAGCCGATGACGCGCTGGAACTCGTTCATCAAGCGCGATGAAATCCAGACCACGGTACTGCCGCCGGAGCGCTACGACGAAGTTCTGGCCTCGCGTCAGCCGGTGGCATTGCGGCCGGAATATGCGCAGCGCTATCACAGCGCGGTGAGCGTCGATGATGGCCTGGGAATGATGGCCTTCAATTTTCGTGATCCGGCGCTGGGCGGTGGGGACGATGAGCCATCGAAGGCCCGCGCCCATGCTCTGCGCTGCGCGCTGGTCAAGGGCTTCGACTGGCAGGCGCGCAACCAGCGCTTCTACGGCGGCATCGCGCGCGTGTTTTCCGGTGTGCTGACGCCGGCGATGCCGGAGTTCGATGGCGATCTGGCGCCGCCGCAGCGCGACCTCGACGGCGCCAGGCGCCTGCTCGCGCAAGCCGGCTATACGCCAGCGTCGCTGCCGACGCTGCAGGAAACCGCAATGAGCGCGGTGATCTATCGCGAGATGCATGAGCAGTTCGCCGGCTTTCTGCGCGATCTGGGCTGGCCGGCGTCACGCATCGGGCTGCGCAGCGTCGCCAGCTTCGGCGATTTCGATCGCGCCACCAAGACCGGGCAGGCGCAATTGTTTTTGCAGCACTGGGAGCTGGACTACCCCGACGCGCAGAACACCCTGCAACTGTTCTATAGACCCAACGCCGCGCCGGGAGCCAATACCAGCAACTATGCCAACGCGGAGTTCGACCGACTGTTCGAGGAAGCCGAGCCCCTGCCGCCAGGGCCGCCGCGCACCGACCTGTACCGCCGCATGAATCGCCTGCTGGTGGACGACTGCGCCGGGATCTTTGCGATGGCACGCACGCGCGTAAACCTGTGGCAGCGCTCGGTCATCGCCCTGCCCGATCGCGAGATCGGCAACGGCTTCTGGCTGCGTTACGTGGCGCTGCAGTGAGGCGGCTTGCGCGCAAGCTCGGGTCGGCGCTGGCGCTGCTGCTGGGCGTGAGCTTGATCAGCTTCGTGCTGATGACGGTACTGGCGCCCGACGCCACTTTCGATCTGCTGGGCAAGAGCGCCACGCCGCAGCAGATCGCCGACCTGCGCCAGTCGCTCGGCTACGACGCGCCGCTGTGGGCGCGCTACCTGCAATTCGTCCGGCAGATCGCGACCCTGGACTTCGGCACCTCCACCAGCAGCGGCGAAATGGTGACGGACCTGCTGGCGCGTGCGGTGCCGGTGACCCTGGCGGCGATTCTTCCCGGATTCCTGCTGGGCCATGCGCTGTCGCTTGTCGGCGCGCTGCTGGCGGCGCGGCGCGCGCATGGGCTGCTCGATCACGCCTTGTGCGCGGCGGCGGCGATCGGCATGAGCGTGTCGCTGGTGGTGCTGGTGATCGGCTGCCAGGCACTGCTGTCATCGACCGACGGCCTCGACTGGCTGCCGGTGCGCGGCTGGGACAGCAGCAGCCTGGGTGCCTATCTGCGCCACGTCGCGGCACCGACCGCGGCCCTGACGTTCGCGGGCGCGGTCTACAACCTGCGCTTCTATCGCAGCCTGATGGTGGCCGAGCTGGCCGAACCCTATGTGCGCACCGCGCGCCTGTTCGGCGCCGGCGATACCGCCGTTCTGCTGCGCGAGGTGATGCCAAATTTGCGGCTGG
Organism: uncultured Hydrocarboniphaga sp.; assembly: GCA_964246995.1. Taxonomy (GTDB): domain Bacteria; phylum Pseudomonadota; class Gammaproteobacteria; order Nevskiales; family Nevskiaceae; genus Hydrocarboniphaga. Next base: position 27,733 of record CAXTSJ010000001.1, on the reverse strand, counting down.
CCCTGACGACCCGCCTGGTCTTCAGCCTGCCCCTGCTGGTGGTATCGGGAAGCCTGGTGGTGGAGACCGCTTTCGGCATTCCCGGCATCGGCGCCGCCGCGTTCAACGCAGTGACCGCCGGCGACCAGCCCGTACTCAAGGCGCTGGTGAGCCTGGGCGCGGTATCGTTCGCCGTCGCGATGGGCTTGGCCGACGGCCTCTATCGCGCCGCCGATCCGCGCCTGGAACTGCGATGACGCAGCCTCGCCGATCGCTGCTGGCAGCCTTGTGCGCAGGGCTCATCGGCCTGTACGCGCTGACTGCGCTCGGCGCCTGGAGCGGCGTGGTCGGCGCCGACTGGGATCTCATCGGAGACTCCGCTTATGCGGCACCTTCATCGGCGCACTGGTTCGGCACCAATCGCAACGGCCAGGATATTTTTGCGCGTACTTTGTACGCCGCGCGATCGGCTTTCGGCGTCGGCCTGGTGGCGGCGCTGACTTCGACCCTGCTGGGTACCGCGCTGGGCGCGGTCGCCGGCTTCGGCGGCCGGGCTGCCGACGCGGTGGTCAACTGGATCGCCGGCAGCTTCGACGCCATTCCCTTCTACCTGCTGGTGATCGCGCTGGCCGCCGCCCTGCAAGGCCAAACCGCGGCGATGCCGCTGGCGATGATGCTCAGCTTCTGGACCGGGACCGCGCGCCTGGTGCGCGCGGAGCTGCTGCGGCTGAGGAGCCAGCCCTTCATCGAGGCCGCGCGCGCCTCGGGGCTCAACCGGACGAGGATCGTTCTCGGGCATTTGCTGCCGCAGTGCCTGCCGCTTCTGCTGACCCAGGCCAGCCTGATCTTCGTTGCCGCGATCAAGACCGAAGTACTGCTGTCGTTCCTGGGACTGGGCACCTCCGGCGGCGTGTCCTGGGGGCTGATGCTGGCGCAGGCGGCGCAGGACATTGGCGCCGGCGAATACGCCAACCTGCTGGCGGCGACCGGGGCCCTGGGCCTGCTGACGCTGGCAGTCGGCGGCCTCGCCAACCACTGGCAACGGCGGCTCGATCCTCGGAGCACGGCTTGAACGCGCCGCTGCTGCAGGTGCACGGCCTCGACTTGATTCTTCCCGGCGGGCGCCAGGTGCTGCGCGGCCTGGACTTCGACATCGCCGTCGCCGGCCGCCTGGGACTGGTCGGCGAATCCGGGTCGGGCAAGTCGCTCACCGCGGCGGCCCTGATCGGCTTGCCGCCGCCCGGTGCCAGGCTGCGCGCCGAACAGCTGCGCTACCACCAGCGTGATCTGCTCAAGCTGGGCAGCGGCGCAAGACGTCGGCTGCGCGGCCGCGACATCGCGTTGGTGTCGCAGAACGGTGGCAACGCGCTCAATCCGGTACGCCGCATCGGCGATCAGGTCGGGGCCACTCTCCGGCGCCTGCGCGATCTATCCACCCGACAAGCCATGCAGCGCGGCCTCGATTGGTTCGAACGCCTCGGCCTGGCCGACGCGGAACGCTGCTGGCAGGCGTTTCCGCACCAGCTGTCCGGCGGTCAGAACAACCGCGTGGTGCTGGCAATGGCGCTGGCCTGCGAGCCGCGGCTGCTGATCGCCGACGAGCCGACCGCAGCGCTCGATACCGTGAGCCGCGCGCACCTGACCGCGGCCCTGCGCGACGCCAGTCGGCAGTCCGGCATGGCGCTGCTGCTGATCACGCACGATCTCGCCCTGGTGGCCGAATGTGTCGATGACGTGGCGTTGATCTACGCCGGGCAAATCGTCGAGAGCGGCCCAGCCACGCAAGTCCTGGCCGCGCCGCGTCATCCCTACAGCCAGGCATTGACCGCCTTGAGGCTCGATCGCCTGCCGGGTGCCAACCGGCGAGCCACGCTGCCGGGCCTGCCGCCCTTGCCGGGGCAGTGGCCAGCGGGCTGTGCGTTTCATCCCCGCTGCGGCCAGCGACTGGCATGCTGCAGCGACCGCGTCCCGCAGCCCTGGACTTTCCAGCAGCAGACGACGCGTTGTCATCTCGCCCATCTGGCGACGGGTTGAGTCCGATGTCTGTCGAACGGCGCAAGAACGCGGAGTCGCAGTTTCGAATCTCCCGGCGAGCCCAATGGCTGCGTCCGCTGATCCGGCTCACGCTGGGCCGGGCAATGGGACGATCGCTGCCGCCCGCCCAGCGCCGGCGCGCACTGATCCGCTGCGGCTGGTGGTTCGGATGGTTGCAGGCGAGGGGCGCGACCGTATTACAGAGCCGGCTCGGCGGCCGGCCGGCGTTACAGGTCAGCCCTGCCGCAGGAGCGAAACGCGGGCGGCGGATGCTCTACTTTCACGGCGGCGGTTACGTGGTCGGCGATCCGCGCTTGTACATCTCGATGGCGCGGCGTCTGGCTGCGCTGACGGGCGCCATCGTGCACCTCCCCGCTTACCGCCTGGCTCCCGAACACCGCCTTCCGGCGGCCGTTGAAGACGCTCTGGCGGCTTATCGCGAGCTGCTCGGCGGCGGCGCGCTGCCGCAGCAGATCGTCCTGGCCGGCGACTCCGCTGGCGGCGGACTGGCGCTGGCCAGTGCGCTCGCCGCGCGGAGCGCGGGCTTGCCGCAACCAGCGGCGATCCTGCTTTTCTCACCCTGGGTCGACCTCACCCTGAGTGGCGCTTCGATCACCGGTCTGGCCGCCGCCGATCTGGTGCTGACGGTCGATGCGGCGCGAGGCTTTGTCGCCGATTATCTGGGCGACCAGGACCCGCGGCAGCCTCTGGCATCGCCGCTGTTCGCCAATCTGGTTGGCTTGCCACCCCTGCTGATCCAGGTCGCCGGCACCGAGATCCTGCTCGATGACTCACGACGTCTTGCCAACGCCGCAAAAGAGGCCGGCGTCCGCGTGGAACTGGAGATATGGACGGGGCTCTGGCACGTCTGGCAGGCCGTGCCGGTGCTTTTGCCAGAGGCGGATCGAGCGCTGGCCGCGGCAGCGTCGTTCGCCGAAGAAGCTTGGCTCAATGCTGACAATTAATTAATCTCGCGCACGCTTTATGTTTTTTTGGCACACGCAAATTGCAGTCCGGCGAATCAGTTGCCGTTCAGCCTGCCCGGTAAAGATAGGCGCGGCAAAAAGCGCTGCCTACCGCGCTTGACGTCTTTCCATAGAGAAAACAATGAAGATCCACATGCAGTTTTGTGCAGCCCTGGCGGCACTCACCCTGAGCTTGACCGCTTGCGCGCCACCCGCTGACCAGGAGGCGCAGCAGTCGGCCGACGCCGTCGCCAAACAGACCGACGATCTCGCCAAGGCGCAGGCCGACTTGGCCAAAGCCGAGCAGGAGGCCAGTAAGAAGCAGGAGGAACTCGACGCCGCTCAGGCACGCGCCTCCAAGGCGGAACGCTCGGCCCGGCGTGAACGCGAGTCGGCCAGCGCCGCGCCTGCGGCTCCGGCGGCGGCGCCCGTATGCAATGACTGCGGCACGGTTGCTTCGATCAACGAAGTGAAGGCCAAAGGCAATGGCACCGGTCTGGGCGCCATCGCCGGCGCGGTACTCGGAGGCGTTGCCGGCCACCAGTTCGGTGGCGGTCGCGGCAAGGACGTGGCCACGGTCGCAGGCGCCGCCGCGGGTGGCTATGCCGGCCATCAGGTTGAACGCAGCGCTCGCTCCACCACGTATTACTCGGTCGGCGTGCGCATGGAAAATGGCAGCTACCAGACGGCGAAAGTCGATAGCGCAGCCGGCCTGGCTGTCGGCACGCCGGTTCGCGTTGTCGGCGACAGCCTGCAGCTGAGGTAATCCGTCCGGATTGCGCATCGGCAGGCTCGAACAAGGAGTCTGCCGATGCTGGACTGGATGATGGACATCGCGGCCATGACAATCGGCGCTCTCTGCGTCGCCGCATTTTTGTTCGGGCTGGCAGCGGCGCGACGACGCCGGCGTCAGCAGGTAGCCAACTCCATCCGCGACCGTCCGGCAAGGCCCGATTGGCTCGAACGGCGGAAGGAAGATCTGGGGCCTTGAGTCACCCTGGGGGACGCAAGAGCAATTGATGTCTGATGGAGCGGGTGATGGGAATCGAACCCACGCCAGGAGCTTGGGAAGCTCCAGTTCTGCCATTAAACTACACCCGCGCTGTGCGCCATTGTAACGGCCCTGCCAGCGTTTCAAACCCACTTTCGTTCATCGCCGATCCTCATGAAGATCCTGCTCAATGGCCAGCCCTGGGAGACGCCGGGCGAATGCCGCGTGTCGACCCTGCTCGAGCAATTGCGGCATGGCGGCCGCCGGCTGGCGGTTGAAATCAATGGCGAGATCGTCCCGCGCTCAAGCTTCGAGACTGTCCTGCTGCGAGAAAACGATTGCGTGGAAATCGTCCAGGCCATCGGCGGCGGTTGAACAGCGCGCACACTAGGCCCATGCAGACTCCAAATCCCGCACTCGTCATCGCCGGCCGCTCCTATTCCTCGCGCTTGCTGGTGGGTACCGGAAAATATCGCGACCTTTCGCAGACCCAGGCGGCGGTGGAGGCCAGCGGCGCACAGATCGTCACGGTCGCGATCCGCCGGACGCCCTTCTTTCAAACCCCCGGCGGACACGACGCCAGCCAGCCCGGTCTGCTCGATCTGCTGCCGGCCTCGCGATACACGCTGCTGCCCAACACCGCCGGCTGCTACAACGTCGACGACGCGGTGCGCACCTGCCGCCTAGCGCGCGAGCTGCTCGACGGCCACAGGCTGGTCAAGCTCGAAGTGCTCGGCGACGCCAAGACGCTGTACCCGGACGTGCCGGCGACCTTGGAAGCGGCGCGCATTCTGGTCAAGGACGGCTTCGACGTGATGGTCTACACCAGCGACGATCCGATCATCTGCAAGCGCCTGGAAGAGATGGGCTGCGTGGCGGTGATGCCGCTGGCGGCGCCGATCGGCTCGGGGCTGGGCATCCAGAATCACTACAACATTTTGTCGATCGTCGAGAACGCACAGGTGCCGATCATCGTCGACGCCGGCGTCGGCACTGCCTCGGATGCGGCCATCGCCATGGAACTGGGTTGCGACGGCGTGCTGATGAACACCGCCATCGCCGAAGCCCGCGATCCAGTGCTGATGGCCAGCGCGATGCGTCACGGCATCATCGCCGGGCGTGAGGCCTTCCTCGCCGGGCGCATGCCGCGGCGGCGCTATGCGTCGGCATCATCGCCGCTGGAAGGCACGCTGGGCGGAGCGGGTTGACGACCGGCGAGGCGGCCCCGCCGCTGCGGCCCATCCGCTCCTACGTGCGGCGCGAGGGGCGCATCACCAGCGGCCAGCGCGCGGCGCTCGACGAGCTCTGGCCGCTGTACGGGATCGACGTCCCTCAGGCTCCGCTGGACCTCGCAGCCGTGTTCGGACGTGAAGCGCCGCGAATCTTCGAAATCGGCTTCGGCAATGGCGAGCATCTGCTGGCGCGTGCCGCGGCCGAGCCGCAGCACGACTTCTTCGGCGTTGAAGTGCATCGTCCAGGCTGCGGGCAGGTCCTGATCCAGTCCCGCAAGCTGGGGCTGCGCAACCTGCGCATCGCCAGCCACGACGCGGTCGAGGTGCTGCGCGACTGGCTGTCGCCGGCGTCGCTGGCCGAGCTGGTGATCTATTTTCCCGATCCCTGGCACAAGAGCCGTCACAACAAGCGCCGCCTCGTCCAGAGTGCGCTGATGCCGCTGGTGACGCGCGCACTCGCCAGCGGCGGCCTGTTGCGTCTGGCGACGGACTGGGCGCCTTATGCGCAGCACATGCTCCAGGTCGTCGAAGCGGAAGCGGAGCTGATCAACTGCGCGGGCTCGGGATATGCATCGCGGCCGGAGAGCCGCCCCAAGACACGATTCGAAGCGCGCGGCGAACGCCTCGGCCACGCGGTTTTCGACCTGCTGTTGCAGCGCCGCTAGCCCGCGCGGCGGTCGACCGCCCCGGTTCGGCTTGCTAGAAAAACGCGGCGGGGCCGCCGCGCGTGTGCATGCCCATGCATCATCAACCGACCGGCCTCATCCATCCCACACTCCGAGCGCCTTCATGACGGCAAGGCATCCCATCATCGGCGTCACCGGGTCCAGCGGCGCGGGCACCAGCACCGCCATCCGCACCTTCGAACGCCTGTGCGAGCGGCTGTCGATCCGCCCGGCGATCGTCGAAGGCGACGCCTTTCATGCCTACGACCGCGACGGCAACCGCCGCGCCATCGCGCGCTCGCGCATCCGCGGCGAGAATTTTTCGCTGCTGGGTCCGGCCGGCAATCTGCTGGGACGGCTCGAAGTGTTGCTGCGCGAATACGGCCAGCGCGGCGAGGGCATCAGCCGCCGTTATCTGCATACCGAGGCGGAGGCCATCGCCGCCGGCCAGAGCGTCGGTACTTTCGGCCCCTGGGAGCCACTGCCGGCCGACACCGATCTGCTGTTCTACGAGGGCCTGCATGGCGGCTATGTGGGCGAGGACGCCGACATTGCGCGTCACATGGACCTGCTGGTGGGCGTGGTGCCGATCGTCAACCTCGAATGGATCCAGAAGATCCGGCGCGACAACGACGAGCGCGGGCATGAGCCGGCCGATGTCGCGGCGACGATCCTGCGGCGCATGCCGGACTACGTGAACCACATCGCGCCGCAGTTTTCGCGCACCGATGTCAACTTCCAGCGTGTGCCCTTGGTGGATACCTCCAATCCCTTCGTGATCCAGGAGATCCCCGGCAACGAAGAGAGCCTGGTGGTAATTCATTTCAATCACCGGTCGCGGCTGTCTGGCGACCTGGACCGCTACCAGCGCGTGATTCCCGGGGCGTTCAAGTCCAATCCGAAAACGCTGGTGGTGCCTGGCGTGCAGATGGCCGCGGCGATGGAGGCGATCCTGCAACCGGCGCTGGACCTGCTGCTGCAATGCCGCGATCAGCAACGCGCGGCGGTGCCTGCGCTCAATTGATTGGCGGCGGTCGGCAGCTTGATGCGCGCTGGCAAGCGGCGTAGAACTTCAGGTGCAGGCACACGCGGACGCGGATCAGGAGATCGACAATGGCGCAATGGCTCAAGGAACTCAACGTCGGCGAATGGTACGAGGCCGCTTATGGCGACAGCTTCGAAATCGTCGGCGTGGACGTGGCGAGCGAGCTGGTGTTGGTGCAGCACTTCGACGGCGCGCTCGAAGAACTGGAGTTCGATGCCTGGAGCGAACTTGCTGCGCAGGTCTGTGCGCCGCCGGAGGACTTCTCGGGCGCGCTCGATCTGGACACCGAGGATCTGGCGGTCGACGCCATCGCATCGGCGCCACACGAAAGCGCCCTCGACCGATGGCACGCCGATGACGTGCCTTAAACCGAGGTAGCCAGGACAATGCGCTTGTTGGAAAGCTGGCGCACGCCGCAGCTGCGCCCCGAGTTTCTGTTTCGCCTGGACGACGGCACGCCGGTGCAGGTGAGGCCGATCCGCGCCGAGGACGCGCCGCGGCTCAAGGCGGGGCTCGAGCAGATACAGGCTCTGGCGCGACGTCGCCGCTCGCTGGAAGACACACCCGGCCTCGCCGAACAGCGTCTGGCCGAGTTCGACCAGCTCGACCAGATCGATCGTGCCGCCTGGGGCTGCGTCAATCGCGAACGGCCGCAGGAACCGGGCGTCGGCGTGGCGCGCTATCAGCGCGTCAATGGCGACCGCTGCGCGGCCGATGTCGCCATCACCGTGCTCAAGGAGTATCACGGCCGCGGCGCCGGCATGCTGCTGCACGCCTGTCTGCACGTGACCGCGCACAGCGCAGGAATCCGGCGCTTTTTCTACGACGTGTCCAGCCACAACGATCGCTTCATCGCGCAGATCAAGGCCCTCGGCGGGCAGTTCGAAGGCCGCGCCGCGAACATCGACCGGCTGTCGCTGCCGGTGTATCACCGTCCGCGCGACGTGCCGGACCACAACAGCCAGGCGCGCCGCTTCGGCGAGATCCTGCTCAAGCTGGGACGCGCGCCGGCGGTGGACTGACTAAGCCGGCTTGCGCTTCACCAGAACCAGGCACAGCAACAGCGCAGGAATCCCGATCAGCGCGGTGCCGGTGAAAAACATGGCATACGCCGGCATCAGTCCGTGTGCCGGCACCAGGGCTTCGACGATGCCGCCGGAAGCGACCTTGGCCAGCTTGCCGGGCAGCGCGTAGAACGAACTCAACAACGCGTATTGGGTAGCGGTGTAGCCGATCGTGGTCAGGCTCGACATGTAGGCGACCAGCGCGGTGCCGGCGAAGCCGGTGGCGAAGTTGTCGATCATCATCGCCACTGAGAACAGCGGCAGTTGCGGGCCGTGATACGCCATTGCGACGAAGGCGAGATTCGACGCCGGGCCAACGACGGCGCCGATGAGCAAAGTCAGCACGAAACCAAAGCGCACCGCGCAGACGCCGCCGCTGGCGATGCCGGCGATGGACGCCACCAGCCCCACCGATCCGCGCACGGCGCCGACCGCTTCCTTGGTCAGGCCAAGATCCTTGTAGAAGGGATTGGCCATCGGCCCCATCGCAAAGTCGGGCAAGCGATACAAGGCCACCGCGAGCAGCATCAGCAGCGCCCAGCGGCCGTGGTCGCGAAAAAAGGTGATGAACGGGCCGGCCACCGCATCGAACAAACCGCGCGGCGTCCAGATCGGCGCGACGTCGACGGAGCCGGCACCGCGCAGCGGTTCCTGCGCGCGCAGCGTGGCGTAGAGGCCCAGGCCCATCAGCGCCGCCATCAGTCCGTACGACAGCGACCAGCCGATGGCGCCGGCGATCATCAGGATCAGCGCGTCGGCGATCAGCAGCGCCGCGCGGTAGCCGCACTGGAACGCCGCGGTGAGCAGGCCCTGCTCTTCATCGCTGCGCGCGCTCTCGATGCGCCAGGCGTCGATGACGATGTCCTGCGTTGCCGATCCGAACGCCGCCACCAGCGCCAGCAGGGCGAAGGCGAGCAGGCCGTGCCCGGGGCCGAGCAGCGCCATTGCCGCGAGTCCCGTCATCACCACGATCTGCGACAGCGCCATCCAGCCGCGCCGGCGACCGAGCAAACGCCCGAGCAACGGCGCGTCGGCCCGGTCGATCAGCGGCGCCCAGAGAAATTTCAGCGAATACGCCAGGCCGACACCGGACAGCACCCCGATGGCCGTCAACGCGACGCCGTTCTCGCGCAGCCAGAAGCCGAGCGTGTTGCCGACGAGCATGAAAGGCAGGCCCGAGGAGAAACCCAGCAGCAGCGCCGACAACACCTGCGGCTGCGACAGCGACCGCAGCACGTCGCGCCAATCCGCGCGGCGCGGCGAAGCTTCAGAACTCATAGTCGGCGATAAGGGGCGCGTGGTCGGAGAAGCGCGTGGTCTTGTAGACCGCCGCCGCGCGCAGACGCTCGCGCAAGTCCGGCGTCAGCAACTGGTAGTCTATGCGCCAGCCGACATTCTTGGCGAACGCTTCGCCGCGATTGGACCACCAGGTGTAGCCCTCGCCTTCCGCGTCGGGATGCAGGGAGCGATACGCATCGACCCAGCCGACCTGGCCCAACACGGTGTCGAACCACGCGCGCTCGTGCGGCAGGAAGCCCGAGTTCTTTTGGTTGGACCGCCAGTTCTTGAGGTCCTTCTGCGTGTGCGCAATGTTCCAGTCGCCACACAGAACGTATTGCCGGCCCTCGCCCATCATCTCGCGCAGCTTGGGCATGAAGAAATCGAGAAACCGATCCTTCGACGCCTGACGCTCCGGCCCGGCCGAGCCGGAAGGCAGATACAGCGAGACCACGGACAGGTCGCCGAAACGCACTTCCAGATACCGGCCCTCGTCGTCGAACTCGGTTGCGCCCAGGGTCGTGAGCACGGCATTGGGCTTGTCGCGCGAATACACGGCGACGCCGGCGTAGCCCTTGCGCAGAGCCGGATTGAAATGCGCGTGCCAGCCCGATGGTGCAAAGCTCGCGTCGTGTTCGATGTCCGCGACCTGGCACTTGATCTCCTGCAGGCACAGCACGTCGGCGTTCTGCTGGGCGAGCCACCCGAACATCCCTTTCTTGGCGGCCGATCGCAGGCCGTTGCAGTTGAGGCTGATGATCCGTTTCATCCGCCCAGTGTGCCGCAAACCTGGCGGCCAGATCGATCGGCGACAATGCGCCGATCGCCACAAACACCGCCTCGCCATGAAGCCCTACCAGACCGCTTTCCTCGAACTTGCACTGGAATACGAGGTGCTCACCTTCGGCCGCTTCACGCTGAAGTCCGGGCGCATCAGCCCGTACTTTTTCAACCTCGGCAAGATCGCCAGTGGCGCCGGCTTGCGTCGCCTGGCCGGCGCATACGCCGACGCCTTGCTCGCCTCCGAGTTGGAGTTCGATCTGCTGTTTGGCCCCGCCTACAAGGGCATTCCGCTGGTGGCCGCCATCGCCTGCGCGCTCGCCGAGCGCGGCCGCGATCTGCCGTTTGCCTACGACCGCAAGGAGGCCAAGGATCATGGCGAAGGCGGCGTGCTGGTGGGCGCTTCCGTGGCCGGCGCACGCGTGGTGATCGTCGACGACGTGCTCACCGCCGGCACCGCCTTGCGCCAGTCCTGCGCGCTGCTGCTCGCCGCGGGCGCAACACCGGCGGCGGCGATGACGGCGCTCGATCGCCAGGAGATCGGCCCCGACGGACGCTCCGCGGTCCAGGAGCTGTCACGGCAGACGGGCATGGCGGTCCATCCACTGGTTACCGTGCGCGATCTGCTGACGCACCTTACCCGCCACGGCGCCGACGCGGCGACGATCGATTCGATCCAGGTTTATCAGACCCGTTACGGCATCAGCGATTCAAGCGCCGCCGATTGATCGGCAGCGGCTCGGCACTTTCTATACCGCGCGTCGTTTTTTGAGCGACGCACCGTGCCGCCGCGGCGCCGGACCTTCCGCGGTGCTTCGCCGCGGTAGCGGTCTGCTGAACAAGGTGCCGAAGAATTCGCCGCCGTGCTCCATCTGGTTGAGCGTCATGTGCGCGAGCGCTTCTTCAAAGTACTGGAACCCGCGCAACTTCATGTCGCGGACGAACGCATGACCGGCCGGCGTCAGCGAAATCAGTTTCTCGCGGCCGGAGTGCGGGCTCTCCTTTTGCGTGATGAACAGCAGCGGCGGCTTGGCGAGATCACGCAGCAGCTTCGACACGTTCGAGTTGCTGGTCTCGAACCAGTCGCGCAGGCACAGCTCGACATCTTTCCGGCGGATGTGCGCGGCCTCGCCGAATTCGAAAGCCAGGATCCACAGGATCGCCGCCTGGGTCCGCGAAACGATGCCCCCGCACATCGCCGCTTCCAGGCTCATGCCGAGGCGGTAATGCACCTGGTAGAAGAAATCCAGGAACTGGTTGTAGTGCAGCGTCCGGTCGGGCTCGTGCTTCTTGTTTTTTGGCGGCATGGTTTTTTGTGTCGTAGATACCGCAGGTGTTCGATCAACACCCGTGCTGATCATGTCGTCTGGACACAGTCGTGTTGTTGCGCAATCCTACGCGCCGTTGCACGAACGGGTTCCATTGCTTGAGGAGGATTGACTGATGATGCCGAAAAACGCATTCGACAAGATGAACTGGCTGATCATGGCCTGGACGGGCTTTTTCTTCATGGCTATTTTCACCGTGTTCTGGGGCGTGCTCGCGCGCAACATGCCGCCTGCCGGCGCCGACCTGGAAGCGGCGCAGATCGCCGCGCACTACATGGAACACCGCATGGCCCTGATCGTCGGCATGTCGGTCTGCATGGTCGGCTCCGCCTGCTACATGACCTGGGGCACCGCGATATCGCGCATCATGCGCCGCATCGAAGGCTCTGACGGCATTCTCTCCAACGTCGAAATGATGGGCGCCGGCGTCACCGCCGTGTTCCCGATCGTGGCCTGCGGCATGTGGCTCACCGGCGCGCTCGAAGTCGGCAAGGTGCCGGACTGGATGATCCATGTGCTCTACACCATGGGCTGGATGATCATCGACCTCGCCTACATGGTCACCACGTTCCAGATCTACGCGATCTCCACCATCTTCCTGCGCGACACGCGCGAGAAGAAGCTGGTACCGGCCTGGGTTTGCTGGTGGGGCTACATCACCTGCATCGCGTTCTTCCCGGTCAGCCTGATCCCGTTCTTCAAGACCGGGCCGTTCGCCTTCCACGGCTTCATCAACTTCTGGATCGCCTTCCCGACCTGGTACATCTTCGTCTTCGCGGTGTCGTTCTACGGCATCAAGGCGGTCCACCGCATCCACGCCGAAGACAATGCCGGAACCTCGAAAGTGAGCGACAAGCAGTCGAGCGGCACCGGCGCCTGGAATCCGGCCGCCCGCCCCGCCTGATCGCTATCCGCGATCGGTGAGTAGCGGTTTTTTGCAAGCGTCGACCAGACGCCTTCCGGGACTGGAAGGCATCTGGATTTTCGTCACGCTGGACATGACGATGTTCGCGGCGTTCTTCACCTCGTTTTTGTTCGAGCGCGGCAAGCAGCGCGGGGTGTTCGAGCAGAGCCGGCAACTGCTGAATGCCGACTTCGGCGGGATCAACACCCTGATCCTGCTGACCAGTTCATGGCTGGTGGTCCTGGCGGTGAAAGCCGCCAGGACCCACCAGACCCGATGGGTGCCGCACCTGCTGGGTCTGGCCATGCTCTGCGGCGTCGCGTTCGGCGGCGTGAAGATCGCCGAATACACCGAGAAGTTCGAGCATGGCCTGTCCATGCTGACGAACGATTTCTTCATGTTCTATTTCGTGCTCACGGTGATCCATTTTCTGCACGTGATCGCCGGCACGGTGGTACTTGGCATCGTGCGGCACAACGCCCAAGCCGGCGCCTACAGCGGCGAGCGCTGCACCGGCCTGGAGAGCGCCGCCACGTACTGGCACATGGTGGATCTGATCTGGATCCTGCTGTTCCCCCTGCTGTACTTGCTGAGGTAGTCCATGCCGCTGCTGCTCAGCGGCGCGAGCCTGGTCTGGCTCGTGCTGATGCTCGCGACCTGCGCCACGACCTGGTGGCTGTCCAAGGACGGCGTGTCGGCCGTGGTGGGCACGATCGCCATTCTGCTGATCGCCATGATCAAGATCAGGCTGGTGGTCATGCACTTCATGGAAGTGCGCCACGCGCCGCGCAAATGGCGGCTGATCTACGAGGTCTGGCTGGCGGTGGTGACGACGGTGCTGATCGCGGTTTACCTGATCTTCAACCGCTGAGCCGCATCAACCCTTGATCAGGGTGCCCACGCCCTCGTTGGTGAACAACTCCAGCAGCACCGCGTGCTCGACCCGGCCGTCGATGATCACCGCGCTCTTCACGCCACTGTTGACCGCATCCAGCGCGCACTGGATCTTCGGCAGCATGCCGCCATAGATGGTGCCGTCGGCGATTAGCGCGTTGACTTGGTTGATGGTCAGGCCGGTGAGGACTTTGCCGTCCTTCATCACGCCGGCGATGTTGGTCAGCAGCATCAGCTTTTCCGCCCCCAGCACCGAGGCCAGCTTGCCCGCGACCAGATCGGCGTTGATGTTGAAGGCTTCGCCCGCCGAGCCCACGCCGATCGGCGCGATCACCGGGATGAAACCGCCGGCTTCCAGGTGCTTGACCACGCGCGGATCGATCGCCTCGACCTCGCCGACCTGGCCGATGTCCTGCCCATGCACCTCCAGCTTGCGCGCGCGGATCAGCCCGCCGTCCTTGCCAGTGAGCCCGACCGCCTGACCGCCCTGCTGGTTGAGCGCGGCGACGATGGCCTTGTTGACCAGGCCGCCGAGCATCATCTCGACCACGTCCATGGTCTCGTCGTCGGTCACGCGCATGCCTTCGACGAAGCGCGAAGTCTTGCCGAGCTTTTCCAGATGCGCGCCGATCTGCGGCCCGCCGCCGTGCACCACCACCGGGTTCATGCCGACGCGTTTCATCAGCACGATGTCGCGGGCGAAGGACGCGATCATGTCGTCGTCCTTCATCGCGTTGCCGCCGTACTTGACCACAATGGTCTTGCCGCCGAAACGGCGGATGTAGGGCAGCGCCTCGGTGAGGACGCGGGCGGTGGTCTGGGCGCTGGTCGGTTCGATCGGCATCGGTGAGCTCATTTAGTGACGGCCCGTGTGGCCGAAGCCGCCGGTGCCACGGTTGGTCGCCTTGAACTCGGTCACCAACTCGAAATCGGCGCGTACCACCGGCACCAGCACGAGCTGCGCGATGCGCTCGCCGGCGACGATGGTGAAAGCCGCATGGCCGCGATTCCAGCACGACACCATCAGCTCCCCCTGGTAGTCCGAGTCGATCAGCCCCACCAGATTGCCCAGCACGATGCCGTGCTTATGCCCCAGGCCCGAGCGCGGAAGAATCACCGCGGCCAGGCCGGGATCGGCGACATAGATCGCCATGCCGGTCTTGATCAGCGTGGTCTCGCCCGGCGCCAGGTCCAGCGGGCCATCGAGCATGGCGCGCAAGTCCAGGCCGGCGGAGCCGTCGGTGGCGTAGCCGGGCAAGGGATAATCGCGACCGAGACGCGGGTCGAGGAGCTTGAGCTGAATCTTTTGTGACATGGAGAGAGGTCGGGGAGTTAAATCTTGATGGGCAGGCCGCCGGTTCCTTAGACCGATGCACCCGCGTAATCCGTATAGACAGAGGGCGCATAGCGCTCCATGAAAGTATGCGGCCTGTGCAGCGCAGTGAAACCGAAATGCGCATACAAGCCGTGAGCATCTGCTGTTGCCAGCGTAAAGCGCCGTAGCCCTTGCAGATCGAAGTGATCAACGACCGCCTGCACGATGCGCTTCCCATATCCTTTGCCGCGATGCTCGGGTATCACGAAGACATCGACCAAGTTGGCAAAGGTGGCGTAATCGGAAATGACGCGGGCGAAGGCGACCTGCGCAGAACCGGCAAAGCCACCGAAGCACAGCGAGTGCTCAAGCGCCTTCTGCACGACGGCCAGCCCAATGCCCTTGGCCCAGCCCGACTCCTGCGCCAGGAAGCGATGAATTAGCGCAAGGTCGAGTTCGGCCTTGTCGGTCGAGACCCTTAGCTCAGCCACGGTCAGGCACCCGCACGCCGAGCCACGATGACGTCGACCAGCGCTTTGGCGAGCGAGGATTTGGAGCCGGTTGGTAGCGATTGGCCGCCGCCGTTCCAGTACAGCTCCAAGGTGTTGTCGTCCTGATCGAAAGCACGACCCGCGCCGACCCAGTTGGCGGCGATCAGGTCGAGCTTCTTGCGTGCCAGCTTGCCGCGCGCATTGGCTTCGAGGGTTTCGGTTTCGGCGGCGAAGCCGACGACGAACAATGCGGGAAACTCGGCGCGCACCCGCGCCAGAATGTCTTCGGTGCGCGACAGAGCCAGACTCAGTTCGGCGTCGTTCTTCTTGATTTTTTGAGTCGCAATGGCATCGGCGCGATAGTCCGCGACCGCCGCCGTCGCGACGAAAATCTGTGCGCCGGCACAGGCCGCCCGCGCTGCCTCCAACATCTCGGCGGCGCTCTCGACATCGACGCGCTGCACGCCCGCGGGCGTGGACAAAGCGGTTGGGCCGGAGATCAGCGTCACCTGCGCGCCCTGGTCGCGCAGCGCCTCGGCCACCGCATAGCCCTGCTTGCCCGAACTGCGATTGCTGATGAAGCGCACCGGGTCGAGCGCCTCGCGCGTCGGGCCGGCGGTGACCACCGCCGACACGCCGTCCAAAGGACGGCGGGCGGGCGAGCTGCTGGCCAGCAGACGGATCACGTCGGCGCGCAACTCCAGTGGCTCGCGCATGCGGCCCTCGCCGGTCTCGCCGCAAGCCTGGAAGCCCGCGCCGGGGCCAAAGATCGCCACGCCGCGCGATTGCAGGATGGCGACGTTCGCCTGCGTCGCCGGATGCGCCCACATCAGACGGTTCATCGACGGCGCGACGGCCAGCTTGCGATCAGTGGCCAGGCACAGCGTCGACAGCAAATCGTCAGCCGCGCCCTGGGCCAGGCGCGACAGCATGTTGGCGCTGGCCGGCGCGATCAGTATCAGATGCGGCCAGCGCGCCAGTTCGATGTGGCCCATCGCCGCCTCGGCGGCCTCGTCCCACAGCGAATGCCGCACCGGCTTGCCGGACAGGGCCTGGAAGGTCGCGGCGCCGACGAAGTGCCTGGCCGCGTCCGTCATCACCACCTGCACCTCGGCGCCAACTTCCATCAGCCGGCGCACCAGGTCCGCAGCCTTGTACGCGGCGATGCCACCGGTGACGCCCAGCAGGATACGGCGACCGTGCAGCTCGGCAGAAGGCGCGGCGGTTTGTGACATGGCGCGAATTCTACTGCCTGAGGTCTGGCTAAAGTGTCCGGGGGTTTTCAATGGAGTTTCGCAATGCGGATCCGCGACTGGCCCACTGAGGAGCGTCCGCGGGAAAAGCTGCTGGCCAGGGGCGCCCAAGCACTGACCGACGCCGAGCTGCTGGCGATTTTTCTGCGCACCGGCCTGCCCGGCATCAGCGCCGTCGACTTGGCGCGCGATCTGCTCAATCGCTTCGGCGGCCTGCGCGGTTTGCTGCGCGCGGATCGCGCCGAGTTCTGCGAGGCCAAAGGTTTGGGCGATGCCAAGTTCGCCCAGCTCGCGGCCGTGCTGGAAATGAGCCGGCGCCATCTGGCGGAACAGATTCGCCAGCCTGAAGGGCTCAATGATCCGGCGACGGTGCGCCGATTTCTGCAAGCGCGACTGCGCGACCGTGATCGCGAAATCTTCGCCGCGCTGTTTCTCGATACCCAGCACCGCCTGATCGCCTATGAGGAACTGTCGGTAGGCACGCTCGACGGCGCCTCGGTCTATCCGCGCGAGGTAGTCAGGGCGGCGATGCGGGTGTCCGCCGCCGCGGTGATCTTTGCCCACAACCATCCCAGTGGCGTGGCCGAGCCTTCGACCGCCGACCGGCTGTTGACCGAGCGCCTGCAGAACGCCCTGCGCCTGGTCGACGTCCGCGTCCTCGATCATTTCGTCGTCGGCGACGCCAGCCCGGTGTCGTTCGCGGAGCGTGGCTGGCTGTAAACCGCGCAGCCTGCTGACAGCAGGTTGTCAGCAGCACCCGCCGACACTGGGCGGACACCCACTTGCAGGAGCTTGACTCATGATTCTCGGACTACGCACCGCCATCTATCCCGCCCCGGATCTCGCCGCCGCCAAAACCTGGTACGCCAAGGTCTTTGGCGTAGCGCCCTACTACGACCAGCCCTATTACGTCGGCTTCACCATCGGCGGCTTCGAACTGGGCCTGGTGGCGGATGCCACGCCCGGCGTCGATGGCACTCGCGCCTATTGGGGCGTGGACGACGCCGACGCCGAAATCGTTCGGCTGGTCGAGCTGGGCGCAATCGCGCTCGACGCGGTGCAGGATGTCGGCGACGGCGTCCGCGTCGGCTCGGTGCGGGACCCGTTCGGCAATCGTCTGAGCCTGATCCAGAACCCGGCCTTCAGTCTCGCGCAGGTCCGTTGACCCCTTAAGCTGGCGCATGCGCCGCGCCGACCGCCTGTTCCGCATCGTCCAGTATCTGCGCGGCCGGCGGCTGACGACCGCTGCGCAGCTGGCGCAGTGGCTTGGCGTGTCGATGCGCACGGTGTATCGCGACGTGCGCGACCTGTCCCTCTCCGGCGTGCCGGTCGAGGGCGAGGCCGGCGTCGGTTATCGCTTGCGCGCCGGCTTCGATCTGCCGCCGATGATGTTCGACCGCACCGAACTACAGGCCCTGGCCGCGGGCGCGCGCATCGCCCAAGTCTGGGCCGGGCCCGAGGTCGCACAGGCCGCGCGTTCGGCGCTGGCGAAGATCGCCTCGGCGCTGCCGGAGGCGGCGAAGATCGAGCTGGAGCGCACGCGGCTCTACGCGCCCGCATTCGCGACGACGGTGCCGGGCGGCGTCTTCGATCAGCTGCACCGGGCCATCGCCGAGCGGCAGGTGGTGCGCCTGCACTACCGCGACGAGCGCAACGCGGGCAGTCAGCGCCCTGTCTGGCCGCTGGGCCTGTATTTCTGGGGCGCGGCCTGGACGCTGGCCGCCTGGTGCGAGCTGCGCGAGGACTTCCGCCAGTTCCGGCTGGACCGGATCGACCAGCTCGAAAGTGCGGATCGGACCTTCGACGATTGCCAGGGGCGACGGCTGGAGGATTTCGTCCGCTTCGTGCGCGGCGACAAGCTCGACAGCTGATCGTTGTCGGATTCGGGCAGAGCCGGCTCAACTAGCCTGGCCCCGGTTGCCGGCTCGCGGCGACGCTGGTATCTTGCGCGCCCCTTCGGGCTGGCATTGGCCCGGGAACGTCATCTTCGCCGGCCCGTCGTCGCGGCTTTTTCACCGAGGTTTTCGTCATGTCCAAAGTCTGTCAGGTCACCGGCAAGAAGCCGCTGGTCGGCAACACGGTTTCGCACGCCAACAACAAGCGTCGCCGCCGTTTCGAGCCGAACCTGCATACCCATCGCTTCTGGGTCGAGGGCGAAAAGAAGTTCATCAGCTTGCGCGTGTCGAATCACGGCCTGCGCATCATCGACAAGAAGGGCATCGACGTGGTGCTCGCCGACATCCGCAAAGCCGGCGCGAAGGTCTAAGCCATGGCCAAGAAAAAAGAACGCGAAAAGATCAAGCTGGTGTCCACCGCGGGCACGGGTTTTTACTACACCACCACCAAGAACAAGAAGAACACGCCGGACAAGTTCGAGTTCAGCAAGTACGACCCGGTGGTGCGCAAGCACGTCGCGTTCAAAGAAGCCAAGATCAAGTAGCGCAGAGTTGGTGTGTGGCGATACCAGAACCCGCTCTCAGCGGGTTTTGTCTTTTATAGCCGACCCGCGAGCAGCGGGTTTTTATTTTTGTAGCCTACCCGGGCGTAACATCAACTCATGAACGGTCCGGCCCAGTCCAATAATGTGTCCAGCAACCAGCAGCAGCATTTCCGGCACCTGGAGCACGCCCGTTCGCAGGTGATCGAGCTGCTGTCGCGCCAGGCGCTGGAGCGTGAGCTGCTGCAGCGTTCGGTGTCCGAAGGCAGCCGTCAGGACGTGGTCGCGCAGCTCGTCGAGCGCCAGCACCAGGCGGCGCTGGAAACCCGGTTGTCGAGTTTCCATCCGGCCGACATCGCCTTCGTGCTGGAGAGCCTGGAACCGGAGGCGCGCGATATCGCCTGGGGCCTGGTCAAGCCCGAACGCCGCGGCGCGATCCTGCTGGAAACCTCCGACGCGATGCGCCGCGCCCTGGTCGCCGACCTGCCGGCCGACGACATCGCCGCCCTGGTCGCACCGCTGGATTCCGATGACATCGCCGATCTGGTCAGCAGCCTGCCGGCGGACATCGGCCACGACGTGCTGGCCCTGCTGGACAAGGCCGACCAGGCCGAAGTGCGCTCGATGCTGTCCTTCCCCGACGGCTCGGTGGGCGCGCTGATGGACCTGGACTTCGTCTCGGTTCGCGAAGATGCGTCTCTGGAGGCGGTGCTGCGCCTGCTGCGCCGCCGCGGCACGCTGCCGGCGCACACCAACCAGCTGTTCGTGGTCGATCGGACCAACCATCTGCGCGGGCTGATGTCGGTTTCGCGCCTACTGCTGGCGGCGCCGGAGAATCTGGTCGGCGCCGAGATGACGCGCGAGCCGATCTACTTCTACACCGACGACCGCATGCGCGAGGCGATCACCGCGTTCGAGAAATACGACCTGCTCTCCGCGCCGGTGGTGAACCTGCACAACCAGGTCGTCGGGCGCATCACCGTCGACATCGTGGTCGACGAGATCAAAGACCAGGCCGCCAGCGAAAGCCTGCGCCAGGTGGGTTTGTCGGCAGAAGAAGATTTGTTCGCGCCGGTGCTCGCCAGCGCCAAGAACCGCTGGCCCTGGCTGGGCTTGAACGTGCTCACGGCTTTCGTCGCCTCGCGGGTGATCGGCGCTTTCGAGGACGTGATCGCGCAACTGGTGGCGCTCGCGGTGCTAATGCCGATCGTCGCCAGCATCGGCGGCAACACTGGCAACCAGACCATGGCCCTGGTGATCCGCGGCCTGGCGCTGGGGCAGCTGGGCGCGGCGCAGCTGCGCAAGATGCTGACCAAGGAGCTGGCGATCGCCGCGCTCAACGGCGTGGTCTGGGGCAGCGCGCTGGGCCTGTTCACGCTGCTGCTCTATCAGAACCTGCCGCTGACCCTGGTGATCGGCGGCGCGACGATGCTGGAGCTGCTGGTCGCGGCCCTGGCCGGCGTTTTCATTCCGCTGCTGCTGCAACGCTTCGGCCGCGATCCGGTGATGGGCTCGTCGGTGATCCTTACGGCCATCACCGACAGCATGGGCTTCTTCATCTTCCTGGGCCTGGCGGCCGTGTTCCTCATTTAGCGGCCGCTTTCGTTGACGCGACAGATTCACCCGTCACGCGCAAAATCGGTCCGTCCCGCCACGCCTCGTCTACTCGTCCAAGCCCTTGAGCGTCGACTCCTTCACCACTGACATGATCGCAGCCGGGCGGCTGTTCCATCAGCGCGGCTGGGTGCCGGCCACCGGAGGAAACTTTTCCGCGCGGCTGTCGTCCGACACCATGCTGATCACCGCGTCGGGCTGGCACAAGGGCGAGCTGACAGCCGAAGCCTTTTTGCTGGCGGGTCTCGACGGGGTACCGCAGGACGGCAGCCGCAAGGCGTCCTACGAAACCCTGCTGCACTGCCAGCTCTACCGGCAGGACGCGTCGATCGGCGCGGTGCTGCATACGCATTCGGTCGCCAACACCGTGTTGTCACGGCGATACCCAAGCATCCGCCTGGCCGATTACGAACTGCTCAAGCTGTTGCCCGGCATCAACACCCACGCCACCGAGGTCCGCATACCGGTTTTCGAGAACGATCAGGACATCGCCCGTCTGGCATCGGCGATCGATGCCCATATGAAGAACACACCGATGCCGGCGTACCTGATCGCCGGCCACGGTCTGTATGCCTGGGGTGCCACGGTGGCGCAGGCACGCCACCGGCTGGAAGCCCTGGAGTTCATGTTCGAGTGCGAACTCAAGGAAAGAGAAATGGAGAACCATCATGAGTGAACTGCGCATCTATTCCGAAACCGCGCCAGACGCGCCGCTAGCGGTCTTCGCTGACGAGGACGATATCCGCGGTGCCCTGGACCGCATCGGCGTCGGATTCGAACGCTGGCGCGCCAACCAGCAGCTGCACCCGCAGGCCAGCCAGGACGAGGTGATCGAGGCCTATCGTGATTCGATCGACCGCCTGATGAAGATCTATGGTTTCAAGAGCGTCGACGTCATCAGTCTGTACGCCGACCACCCGCAGCGCGAGGCGATGCGCGAAAAATTTCTGCACGAACACACGCACGACGATTTCGAGGTGCGCTTCTTCGTCGAAGGCGAGGGCCTGTTCAACCTGCGCAAGGACGGCCGCGTCTACGCGATGCGCTGCACCCGGGGCGATCTGCTGAGCGTGCCCGCCGGCACGCCGCACTGGTTCGACATGGGCCCGTCGCCGCAACTCAAGGCGATCCGCCTGTTCACGACACCTGAAGGCTGGGTGGCGAGCTTCACCGGCGACAAGATCGCGGACCAGTTCCCGCGCTTGGAGGCGCCACATTACGACGCCGCCTGATCACGCTGCCTTTCCCATGCTCAAGGCCATCGTCACCGATATCGAGGGCACCACCTCTTCGATCGAGTTCGTACACCGGATTCTGTTCCCCTATGCGCGGCTGCATCTGCGGCGTTTCCTGCGCGAGCACGCCGGCGACGCCAAGGTGCAGGCGCTGGTCGACGACGTGGAAGCCGCGATCGGCTGGGATCTTTCGCTGGACGAGGCCGCCGATGTGCTCGAGCAGTGGATGGCGGAGGATCGCAAGGCGACGCCGCTCAAAACCCTGCAGGGCATGATCTGGAATCTGGGCTACGCCGCCGGCGAACTCAAAGGCCATGTCTACCCGGACACGCCGGAGTATCTGCGCCGCTGGCATGCGCTGGGCCTGCAGCTGTATGTGTATTCCTCGGGCTCGGTGGAGGCGCAGCGCCTGATCTTCGGCCACTCCGACGCGGGCGATCTGCAGCCGCTGTTCGAGGGTTATTTCGACACGCGCATCGGCGGCAAGCGCGAGGTCGCGTCCTACCGCAAGATTCTGGAACGCATCGGCTTGAGCGGCGATCAGGTGCTGTTTCTCTCCGACATCGGCGAAGAACTCGATGCGGCGCGCGCGGCGGGACTGCATACCTGCCAGCTGCTACGCGACGACACGACGATCTCGGCGCCGGCACACGCGCAGGCGCGTGATTTTTCCGAGATCGCGCTGCCGTAGATTGGGGTGCGAATCCCAACATTGCGCGGTCAATCAAGGCGTCGCTGTTGGGGTTCGCTGCGCTCACCCCAACCTATCAACCTAACGATGGCACCAATGCCAGGGCTCGTAGCGAAAACCCTGCGGGTTATTGCGCGGGTAACTCATCGAAAAGCCAAAGCCTGGCGCCTCGCGTTGCAGCCAGGCGAACGCCGGCGTGCTCTCGAACGCCTCGTCCAAAGCGCCGCAACCGGGCGTGCCGATATCGACGGCGCGTCCGCTGTGGTGCTCGCTGTAGCCGGGCGGCGCGATCACCGTGAGCGCTTGCTCAAGCGATTCGCCACGCTTCAGACGCGCCTCCAGCAACGTCATCTGATACTCGGCGCTGCGGAAAGCGGAGACCAGCAGAAGCTCGATGCCCTGGCCCGCGGCCGCGGCCCGCATCGCCAGCCAGGCTTGCGCAGCGATTGGCGTTAGCAGCTTGTCGCGACCATCGGTGCCCAGCCCGACAGGGACCAGTTGTCGCGCATCGGGATGGCGGCGCAGACCGCGTCGACTCAGTCCGGCGGGGTCCAGACCCAGCGTCTGCAGCAGCGCATCGACGGTGGGACGGGCCGGGCTGGACGTCACGTGCTGATGGTGCTCAGCAGGGGCGTCCAGTCGCGGTCCAGATCGCCGATGACGGCGAACAGCGGGTTGAGCAGCGAGTCTTTCTGGTTGTAGCGCAGGCGCGTCATCTCCGGCAGGCGGATGACGCGGGCGCCCGCCTGTTCGGCGACGCATTGGCCTGCTGCGGTGTCCCACTCCGATGTCGGGCCGGTGCGCGGATACAGGTCGGCTTCGCCATTGGCGATCTGGCAGAACTTGAGCGAGGAGCCACGGCTCAGCGCGTCATGCGGCGGCGCGGCGGCGAGGAAGGCTTCGAGCCGCGCGTCCTTGTGCGAGCGGCTGACGACGAAGGTCGGCTTCACCGGTGCGCCGCGGGTGCTGATCAGCCGCCGCTCGCCGTCGCGCAGCTCGAAGCAGCCCGCGCCTTCGGCCGCGAGATAACTGACTTGCAGCGCCGGCGCGTGCACCACGCCCAGCACCGGATAACCGTCTTCCACCAGCGCGATGTTGACGGTGAACTCGTGGTTGCGCTTGATGAACTCCTTGGTGCCGTCCAGCGGGTCCACCAGCCAGTAGCGCGTCCACGCGTGGCGCGTGGCAAAGGGAATGTCGGCGTCTTCTTCCGACAGCACCGGCAGCTCGGGGGTCAGCGCGCGCAGGCCGGCGACGATGCAGTGGTGCGCGGCCAGATCGGCCTGCGTCAGCGGCGACTGGTCGTCCTTGTGGGTGACGCCGAAATCGGCCGCGGCGTAGACCTGCATGATGCGCGCGCCCGCCTGCAGGGCGATGTCGAAGACGGATTCCAGCAGGTCGGCAGGATTCATCGCAAAAGGCTCTTAATGGTGGCGCCTTATGATACGGACATGAGCGACTTCAAACCCCGGTGGCAGGACATCGATCACGTGCTGCTGGACATGGACGGCACGATTCTCGACCTCGCCTTCGACAATTATTTCTGGGCCGAGCTGGTGCCGCAGCGCTATGCCCTGGCGCGCGGCCTGAGTGTGCAGGCGGCGATGGACGAACTGCGTCCGCAGTTCGTCGCCATCGAGCACACGCTGCCCTGGTATTGCACCGATCACTGGAGCCGCGTCACCGGTTTGAATCTCGCGGCGCTCAAGCGCGAGGTGCGCGAGCGCGTCGCCTTCATCGGCGGCAGCCTGGGGTTTCTTGAGGCCATAAAAGCATCGGGCCGGCCGCTGTGGCTGGTGACCAACGCGCATCGCGACAGCTGGCAGGTGAAGCTGGAACAGGTGGGACTCGCCACGCTGTTTGATGCGATCGTGTCGTCGCATGACTACGGCGCGCCCAAGGAGGACGCGCGCTTCTGGGACGCGCTGCAGGCGCAGCATCCGTTCGATCGACAGCGCGCGCTATTCGCCGACGACAGCCTGCCGGTGCTGCGCGCGGCGCGCGCCTACGGCATCGGGCACGTCGTGGCGATGCGCAGGCCGGACTCGACGATGCCGGCGCGGCTGATCACCGAGTTCGAGTCGGCGGAGGGCCTGGGGGCGCTGCTGCCTCTGTAGGTCGGGGTGAGCGTAAGCGAACCCCAACGTTGAGCTGGTAATCAGGTGAGCTTGTTGAGGTTCGCTCCGCTCACCCCAACCTACAACTTCAACCTATAACCTGCGCTCCTTATTGCGCAGCAACTCCAGCAGCGCCTGGAAATCCTCCGGCGGCTCGTCCGTGAACACCATCAGCTTGCCGCTCACCGGATGCTCCAGCCGCAATTCGCGCGCATGCAGCGCCTGACGCGGAAAGGCCAGCAGCGCGGCGCGTAGCGCGGGACTCATGCCGACACCGCGCGCAACGCGGCCACCGTAGAGCGCGTCGCCGACGATCGGCCACTTCACATGCGCCAGATGCACGCGGATCTGGTGGGTGCGACCGGTTTCCAACTTGACCCGCAGATGCGTGTGATGACGAAAGCGCTCCTGCACCCGGTAATGGGTGACGGCGCGGCGGCCGCTGCGCGCCACCGCCATGCGCAGGCGATCGCGCGGGTGGCGGCCGATCGGCTGGTCGATGGTGCTGCCGGCGACGATGGCGCCGGTCACCAGAGCGTCGTATTCGCGGCCGATGTCGCGCTTGGCCAGGGCGTCGGTGAGGTGGGTGTGCGCGGTGGGCGTCAGCGCCACCACGAGCAGTCCGGACGTGTCCTTGTCGAGGCGATGGACGATGCCGGCTCTGGGCACCACGACCGTCTGCGGAAAGTGGTGCAGCAGCGCGTTCTGCAGCGTGCCGTCGGGCTGGCCGGCGCCGGGGTGCACCGTGAGCCCGGCCGGTTTGCGGATGATCGCCAGGCTCTCGTCGGCATAGAACACGTCGAGCGGCAGATCCTGGGCCAGCACGTCCCATCGCGCTTCGGGTACTTCCGCGCGCAGCTCCAGAACATCGTTCTCGCGCACCGGATCGCGCCCGCGGGCGGCGGGTGCGCCGTTGAGCAACAGGCTGCCGTCCTCGATCCACTGCGACAGGCGGGAACGCGAATGGTCGGGGAACAGCTTGGCCGCGGCCGCGTCCAGCCGCAGGCCGGCGAGCTGCGCCGGGACCGCTGTCCCGATCTGCGCCAGAGGAACCTCGGACGCGATTTCGAGGTCATCTGCATCGTCCGGCGCCTCCGTGCTCATGGGCTATACTCCGCCACCGCTGTCATCCCTAGACCGCAGAAGCGGCCATCTTTCGCTTGCACCGCCCTTGTTGCACTCCCAAGCATGACGACATTCCAACGCTTTCTGTCGGTGGCCCTGGCCACCGTATTCGTGCTGTCTGGCACTGCTTGCTCCAATTCGAAGAAGAAGGATGACGCGTTCAACGCGTCCGAAAAGAGCGAAGCCCAGTTGCGTGCGGAAGCGGCCGTAGTCTACAAGGTCGCGCGCAAGAATCTGGACAGCGGCGACTTCACCGGCGCGATCGAAAAATACGACGTGATCGACAAGCGCTATCCCTTCACCGACTACGCGACCCAGGGCCAGATCGACCGCATCTACGCGCTCTACCGCAGCTACGACGCCGAGAAGGCATTGGGCGCTGCGGATCGTTTTATCCGCGAGCATCCGCGCAATCCGGCCATCGACTACGTGCAGTACATGAAGGGCCTGACCAACTTCACGCGCGATCCGTCGATCAGCGCCGCCATCGGCATCAGCGTGGCGCGCAGCGACGTCGGCAATTTCCGCCGGTCTTTCGACGACTTCGCCCTGCTGGTGCAGAAGTATCCGACGAGCCGCTATTACGCCGACGCCCGCGAGCGGATGATCTATCTGCGCAACATCATCGCCGAGCACGAGTTGTGGGTAGTGCGCTTCTATGTCGATCGCGGCGCCTACCTCGCCGCTGCCAAGCGCGGAGAACAGATCGTCGCGCAGTTCCCCGGATCGCCGGCCAGCTATGAGGCGCTGAGCCTGATGGAATCCAGCTACCGCAAGGCCGGGCTCGGCGAATCGGCGGCCGACGCACGCAAGCTGCTCGATGCGCAACCGGCGTCGGATCGCGTCCGCACCGCGCAGGCGGCGCCCAAGGGCGACGCTCCCAAGCCGCCGTAGTGCACCTCCCTGTGGCAAGACGGCGCCATCCTTGGCGCCGCTTTTTGACACAAGCGGCTGGCGCGCAACCCCGTGAAAAGCCGGCGCCCTCCTTGGCACCGCTTTTCAACACAAGAAAAAACTTCTACAGATCTCCGTATTGCGCCGTGATCGGGTAGCGGCGCTCGCGGCCGAAGGCGCGGTGGGAGACTTTGGGCCCCGGCGGTGCCTGGCGGCGTTTGTACTCCGAACGTCGGACCAGGCCCGCAACCTTGCGAACATCCGCTTCCGAATAACCCAGCGCCACGATCTCCGGGATCGATCGGCTGTCCTCGACATAGGCGGCCAGGATCGGGTCGAGCACTTCGTAAGGTGGCAATGAATCCGAATCCTTTTGCTCGTGGCGCAATTCCGCCGATGGCTCGCGACTGATCACACGCTCCGGAATCACCGGCCGCCCAGGCGGCGCCAGCGTGTTGCGATAGCGTGCAAGCTTGTAGACCAGCGTTTTGTAGACGTCCTTGATCGGCGCGAAGCCGCCGCACATGTCGCCGTAGAGCGTGGCATAACCCACCGCCATCTCGCTCTTGTTGCCGGTAGTCAGCACCACCTGGCCGAACTTGTTGGACAAGGCCATCAGCAGCACGCCGCGACAGCGCGACTGGAGGTTCTCTTCGGTGAGATCCGGCGCGCGATCGGCAAAGCTGGGCGACAGCAATCCCTCGAAGGCCAGATAGGCCGACTCGATCGGGATGCTCGAATAGCGGATGCCGGAGGCCTCGGCCTGCAGGCGCGCATCGTCGTTGGACATGTCGGCGGTGTAGCGCGAGGGCAGCGATACGCCCCACACGCGTTCCGGGCCCAGCGCATCGGCCGCGATCGCGGCCACCAGCGCCGAATCGATGCCGCCGGAAAGGCCGATCAGGGCACCCGGAAAGCCGTTGCGATTGACATAGTCACGCGTCGCCTGCACCAGGGCGCCGTAGACCGCCGCCTCGCTGCTCAGGTCCGGCGTGATCACGCCGCTGAATTTTCCGGTGGCGAATTCGACGGCATAGACCCCGTCCTCGAACGCCGGCGCCCGGAAGCCTTCCAGCCCGTCGGGATTCATCGCTTGCGAGCGGCCGTCGAACACCACGTCGTCTTGCCCGCCGACCATGTTGACGTAGAGGATCGGCAGACCGGTTTCCCTGGCACGCGCACCCAGCACCGCACCGCGGCTGGCGTGCTTGTGCAGATCGTAGGGCGAGGCATTGATGTTGAGCAGCAGCTCGGCACCGGCGGCCTTGGCCAGCGCGGCGGGGTTGGTGCCCCACACGTCTTCGCAGATGCACAGGCCGACGCGGCTGCCCTTGAGATCGAACACCGCGGTACCGCTGCGGCCGGGCAGAAAATGCCGACGCTCGTCGAACACGCCGTAGTT